>NZ_CAKLBO010000001.1:0-839011 GCF_920984695.1 Pedobacter sp. Leaf132
GACATCCGCCGTTCTGATTTTTTTACCCTTCCTTTCGGTTGGGAGTGCAAAGGTAAGAATCTTTTTTTAACTTCCAAATAAAATAAATTTTATTTCTTCGTCGCCTTTTTCTTCTTAATCCCTCTTTTCAATACCGCTCTTTTCAAAGCGCCACTTCCTTCCGAAGCGGGTTGCAAAAGTAGAAAACTTTTCTCAATCACCAAATTTTATTTGAAAATAATTCCGGTAACCTTATTTCATCTTTTCAACCTTTTCCCCTTCCTCCGAAGCGGGATGCAAAAGTAGGAAAATTATCCGCTTGCGCAAAGCCAGGGCCGCTTTTATTTGGATGGACAGTGGTAACTGCATGGATTTCAGGGAGAAAAATTTGAAACTTTTTTGATTCTGGTTTGTTTAGGGTGGGTTTCTGTGGTAAGTTGACTGGTTAGGGTTGCAGGTATTTGCAAGGCGTCTATCTTTCCCGCTGATGTTCGCAGATAAAATAGCGCAGATTGAATAGGATTTTAAAGCTTAATATATAAGTTTTCACCGCCTAAGGCAGTTAAGTTATTTTAAAAAATAGATTTTAAGGGAACAGTTTGTACATATAAGGAATTAAGGTCATCTACGTTGTAAGTCGGTTTTAGGTTGCTTGTGATTGCAAGGCGCCTATCGTTTCCCGCTGATGTACGCAGATTAAATATCGCAGATTGAAAAGGATTTTAAAGCTTAATGCATAAGTTTTCACCACGTAAGGCAGCTAAGGTCACTTAAGTTATTTTAAAAAAATAGATTTTAAGGGAACAGTTTGTACAAATAAGTAATTAAGGACATGTAAATAGCTGGTGTAAGCTCTATGTCTAAGTACTCGATACTATATACTATATACTAAGCATTATCGACTAAAGACTAGTTCACCATCTAAGGAATGTAAGGTCATCCAAGTAGCAAGTGTAAGCTCTATGTCTAAGTACTCGATACTTAATACTATATACTAAGCACTATCGACTTAAGACTAGTTCACCATCTAAGGAATGTAAGGTCAACCAAGTAGCGAGTGTAAGCTCTATGTCTAAGTACTCGATACTAAATACTTGATACCAGCTTCTTAACACTTGATACTAACTACTGATTGGAAAACGGACAGATGTAAAATAAACCCGGGCGGAATGGAAAACCCGCAGGGAAGCGCAGCGAACCGAGGATTTGAAATGCAGAACGGGACGAACGTTAATTGGAAAACAGGAACTTGCTTTACAAAAAAAGATATTAATTATGTTTTAACTTATAAAGCAGATAAGAACATTTAAGATGTGTGTTCTGCTATTATTTACTGATACTTAGTTATTGGTATTTAAATTTGAATATTAAGAATTGCGCATTGGTTATTGTTACTTCTAAATAATTTTTAGTCGCTCTTCTTCTAAATCTATCTGGTACAATTGCTGGCGGATAATTTCTTCGTTAATTTTTGGGTCTTTGTTTAACTCCGTAAGGTAATGCCGCTGGCTCTCTAGCATTTCTACGAAAATTGATTTGGTTTGCTCATTCATCCAACTATCATCAGCGGCTTTAGAACGCTCTTCCCATTGCTTTAATATCCTTTCGATACCAGTATGACCCTGTAATTCGTTTTCATATTTAGTTTTAAGCTGCTCATAAACATGTTGCTTTAGTCCTTGTTTCATGGCCAGCCTGGTCGAATCTTCATTTTCTTCGCTAACGAGAGCATTAAGGAAGTGCATTCTTTTAATGAAATAGGGTAGGGTTAGGCCCTGTACCAAAAGTGTAAGCAATATAACCACAAAGGTGATAAACAGAATCAGGTTGCGATAGGGGAAAGGCTGATTATTTTCCATGGTAACGGGAATGGCTAAAGCCGCAGCGAGTGATACCCCCCCCCTCATGCCCGTCCACCCGAGTAATAAAGGCATTAGCGCAAGCACCCGGCCAGAGGTTTTTGGCGCTGCACCCGGACGGAAGATTAAGGTTGCCAGCATTGCGGCATAAGAACTAATGATGCGGGCAGCCACTAAAACGCCGGTAACCAGAACGCCGTAACCAATAGCCGTACCCAAAGGAATGCCATCGGTTTTTAAACCATCTACAATTTCGGGAAGCTCTAAACCTATCAACAGGAAAACGATACCGTTTAAGATAAAAACAAAGCTTTCCCACATGCTGTAGCCCATAATGCGGCTGGCGCTGTTTAGGAAAATTAATCGCCTTGCCGACATAAATAAGCCACCGCTTACCACGGCCATTACGCCCGAACTATGCAATTGTTCTGCCACCCAATACATAAAATAGGGCTCAATAAGGGTAAGTGCAACATCAGAAGAGGCCTCGGTTGGTAAGCGTTTATGTGCTTCTACAAAAATCCACCCGAGTAGTAAGCCAATGGCGGCGCCACCAAGTACCATCCATAAAAAACTGGTTGCGGCATCTTGCCAGATAAACTGACCTGTACCTACCGCTACCAAACCAAAACGGAAGATAATAAGGGATGATGCATCATTTAAAAGACTTTCGCCCTCCAAAATCGCTGCCGTAGATTTAGGAATTTTCACAAACTTCATAATCGCACCGGTACTTACTGCATCGGGCGGAGAAACAATACCTCCCAATAAAAAGCCAAGGGCAATGGTGAAACCAGGAATATAATAATTGGCAACCAGTGCTACCGATAGTGCAGTAAAAAAAACCACCAGAAAGGCAAAACTGCCAATTATCCGCCACCATTTTTTCATCTCTTTAAAAGATATTGACCAGGCGGCCTCGAATAATAAAGGTGGAAGGAAAATAAAGAAAATAAGATTTGGATCGACCTGAACCCTTGGCATACCCGGTATGAAGCTTATGAGCAGTCCGCCAACCACCAATAAAATGGGGTAGGCGATTTTTAGTTTAACCGCCCACATGTTTAACAATACAATTATGGCAACCATCGCCAGGAAAAAAGGTAGTGTAGAATGCATTTTAAAGCAGGAATATTTTTTAAAGGTTTACATCAAAACATCATTAACAGGCTGAATTGGTTTTGGCAGTTCGGTTTCGCCTAAAATCTGTAGCATATCAATTTCGATGGTACGGCAAATAGACAGCATGGGCACATCTGTTGCTAAACCTTCGAAAGGGTTTTCAGAGTAATCGCCTATCAGTTCCATCACTACATAAATCCAACCTACAATGGTGCCGAAGGGAATCATGAGCCACACCCCTGCATCGCCCAGCTTAGCAAACTCGGCCACAATGCCCAAAGGCAATAGAAAAATGAAAATACAATTAAAAACAAAACTCAGGTTGGCATATTGACGAGGCAATGGAAACTTCTTGATACGCTCGGCCCTGCCCTGGTGATCGTAAAAATCGTTCAGCACGTTCTGCATATCTAACTGCCTGCGCATGTGTAGAAATTCTTTTGCCTCCAGTTCTGCCAGATGTTGGGCATTTAAGTTGATGATATAAGTAGCCTTATTTGCCGCATTAGCCCATTCTGCTTCTTGACCAAAATAGTTTTGCTGCTGTTTCTCACTTAAAAAATTTTGAAACTGCCCGATGCCGAAGCGTTACTGCCGTTGTGCCGCCAGGCGACCAAAAACATGTTTTAAACTTACATGCTCCCATTGGGTGGGCACAAGCAACTGCTCACGGAGGGTGTAAAGCCATGCAATGTGTTTATAAATCAGCTTTGTTTTTATGGCTTCAATTTCTGCAGGCGAATGCCCATCCTTCTGTACATAAGCATTTACCATAACTGCCCAGCTCCTTCTGCTGTTTACAATAGCACCCCAGATTTTGCGGGCTTCCCAAACCCTATCGTACGACTGGTTATTTTTAAAACCTACATAAAAAGCCACCGCGGTGCCTATTAAAGATACAGGCAACCAGGGGATAGAAATCCATTGCAAGCCAAGTTTATATAGCCAAGCGATGATAAACATGTAGGAAACCAACCACCAGAAATGATGACCTGCAAATTCTAAAAGCCCTTTAAGGGTGATGTTTTTTCTAACCAGCATGCTTTAAAAAAAAATTAATCTGAATGCTTTAGCGGAAAAACAGCTAGGAAGTGTAAAACGGTAAATGTCATCCAGATAAGAAATAAATATAATGGTTGCTATCGGGATGACAAAAAGATAGCAGGTTTTTGAATAGTTGTGCAAATATAGAATAGCTTTTTGAATATTTTAAATTGGATTTCAACATTGAATCTACAAGTTCCACAATTTCTTAATTGAGAAAGATAAGCTTCATAGCGGGCAGAAGCAATCTGTCTCAGTACATCGCTGCCTTTAAAAAGTTATAAGAGGCGTCTTAAAATTTGAAATATTGAATTATACAGGCCTATTTATCCAATGATCAGCCTTTAAAATTTGTGCATCTAAACAGGATTAAATACTTTAGCTTCAATAAAAAGAATTTAATAAAAATCCCCTAACCGTTGAGCTCGTTATTTCAAAAATACCTTATTGCCTTTGGCAGATTGAAACGCGGTGTTACAAAGTACGGTTTAGCACCACATAAGCCTGTACTTTTATTAAGCTTAATAGAGCTGATGGAAAAAGGCTTAGTTACGAATAACCAATTTGAAGTAAATGCCGATTTAGTGGCCACCTTTAAAGAAAACTGGCTTTTACTGGTGCCTACTTTACATCAACCCGATTTTACGCAACCTTTTTATTATTTACAGAGCGAGAAAGTAAATGGTCAATCCTTCTGGCTTTTACAAGCTAATTTAGGGATGCAAATTAATGCGCATGTTAAATCTGTTACCCGATTGAGCGAAATCTGTGCATTTGGTTATTTTGATGCTCCGCTATTTTTATTGATGAGCGATGCTCAAAACAGAGCAATTGCCACCAACCTATTGCTTGATATTTATTTTGCAGAAAGTAAGGCTGCCTTCAATATGGCAAAACAGCAGGGCAAAGGTTACCTACACGATCAGGAAGGTTTCGTATTAAATGAACCTGAGGCTAAATACAAAAGAGTAATTATAAATACTGAGGAAGATGTATTTGTAAGAAACGGACTGTTTAAAAAGCTGGTGCCAAAAGTTTATGCCAACCAATGCAGTTTTACAGGCATGCAGCTCAGCAGTACATTCGGGCATAGTTTTGTTGATGCCTGCCACATAGTGCCTTTCAGCTTAACCCACAATGATAAGGTGACCAATGGTCTAGCACTTTGCCCTAATCTACACCGGGCTTTTGATAGGGGATTGGTTTCCATTTCTAATGAATACAGCATTATGGTTTCTAAACACCTTATCGAAAATGATAAACATACTTACGCTTTAGGTAATTTAGCCGGGCGAAAAATACTGTTACCGAATAAACACATTCATTTTCCTGAAATTGCAGCTGTGGAGTGGCATCGGGAGCATGTTTTTAAAGGTTAAAAATTACAATGATGGAAAATACAGAAATATTCTTAGCGTCCGAACAACCAACAATTTGCCCGAAGTGTGGCGCAAGAACAGAAATTATAGAGGATAAATCAATAATGCAAAAACACCATTGCATTAATGAAGCATGTAATTATCAATTCATTTTGGAGTTTGATATTACAATATGAAAGTGGGGCAGAGCTCACTAGCCACTCACTAATTTGGCCGAATCCTTCCACAAGTAATTTGGAATAGGCTCTTGCAATTCCCATGTGATAGACATGGGTTTTGAACCTTCATATTTAATGAAATTAGCATCTCCAATAAAAACATAACCTTGGGTATTACCATATTGGTTACTTTTAGCCTCTCTTACAAAAAGCAATATCTTTTTACCTAACTTCTGGTGATTAATATAAGTTAAGCCTTTGCCACTATCACTTCTGGTTTGATTTTGAGATTGCCAGTGAAATAAGATCTCGTTAATGGCATAATCATCATATAGCGTAGTGGGAGAGAAATCCTCTTGCGACTTAGTCAGGTCTATGAAAAGTAATTCAGTATTTAAATCTTTGTTTTCTGCTACACCCTCACGATTGCTAGATTGACTTACTAAAGTACTTAATCTAAAGGCAGCTAATACTTGGTCTCTTGTATACCTAGCATGGAGTTTCAAAGGCTGTGCATAAGCTAGGTTAGTTAAATCATATTCCTCAAAATCTGTCTGGGCCAAACGATAGTTCAAATAGGAAATCATTTCTGCTACATAAGTTGCATTTCTTCCAATTTCTTCAATGCTATCAATAAGACTGCTGTCTGTAGCTTTTTGCCAAAAGTCATAGTGCAACATCAATAACATTAGTTCTTCAGTTTCGGAGAATTTTTTGCCTTTAATCACGAAATTCGCTTTGGCTAAATCAAGTAAAAAAGAAAAATAGCTATGTGAACTAGTGCTTAACCACTTATTCTTCAGCATGGCATAATATGACTTGTCGTTTAATGGATTATAGTTTGCTATTACGTTTGCTTCATCACATAGTTTAGACCAGCTATTTCTCGCGTAAATCAAATTGATATCTAGGTTATAGATGTGCAAGAAATTAGCTAAAGTTAGTGGCAAATCGGTATGTTGCGCATAACTCTTTATTTTATGGATCAGGTTTTTTCTACTCAGATTAGTAGCCCGTTTAATATTGTCTAAAATTGTCTGTTTAGCCTGCTTCTCCAAAACTATTGCACAACCCAAAGGCAAATGTGGAAAGTCGTTTTCAATTTCTTTTTGTACCGTACTGTTTGTCTTACCTATTAGCGCTCTAAACTTTCCTTCAAAATCGTATTCGGAATGGGCATTACCTACAAAATCCAATACAGTAAGCACATCCTTTCCATCATGTAATCTTAGCCCTCTTCCAAGTTGTTGCAAAAAAATAGTTAAGCTTTCTGTAGGTCTTAAAAACAATAACGTATCTATCTCTGGAATATCTATGCCTTCATTTAAAATATCCACCACAAACAAGTAGTTTATCTGCTTAGTTCGCAACTGCATCAAAGCGAGGCTACGGTTTTCGCTACTGGTATCACTAGTCAAAGCTTTAGATTTTAATCCGGCCTTATTAAATCGTTCGCTCATAAATACCGCATGGTCTTTAGATACACAAAAGCCTATCGCGATCAAATCCTCAAAATCTTTAGTGTATTGCTGTAGGTTTCTGATAATCTCACCCACACGCCTATGATTAGCGGTATACACTTTGCTCAGCTCGCTGGCTACATATCTTCCTTTTTCCCATCTTACTTGCGATAAGTCTGTACTATCAGCAATAGCAAAGTACTGAAATGGTGTAAGCAGTTTCTGGTTTAATGCCTCTGGCAAACGTATTTCTGCAGCAATATGGTTATCAAAATATGGTAAAATGCTTTCGCCGTCCATACGCTCAGGCGTGGCGGTAAGCCCTAAAAGAATTTGCGGTGTGAAATACTTAAGCGCCTTTCGATAACTATTAGCGGTAGCATGGTGTCCTTCATCTACAATAATATAATCGTAATAATCTATACTTACTTTCATCACCTCCAACTGATTGTTGAGCGTTTGTACGGAGGCAAAAACGTGTCTCTTATCAGTAAGCTCCAATCCATCCACCCAAAGTTCGGCAAAGTTGGCATCACGTAAAATATTTCTGAAAGTATGGCGGGCTTGTGTAAGTATCTCTTTTCGATGTGCAATAAAAAGAAAAGTTGCATTAGGGTTTTGCTGCCTAAACCGCCTAAAATCAAAAGCCGAGATCATGGTCTTTCCAGTACCTGTTGCCGCTACAATAAGGTTTTTAAACCTACCATGAATATGGCGTTCTACTTGTAATTTCTCCAATACCTCCAATTGGTAATGGTAGGGTTTAATATCAAAAAAGTTAATGATGCCCTCTTCTGCTTTTCCAATCCGATTGTTTTTAATGGCACCGCTAAGCTTTTCGTAATGGAATTGATCATCGTAAAGTTCAAACTCTGCATGCTGCCAGTAAGATTCGAAAGTCTTCTGAAACTTTGCAATAATATGTGGGATCTCTTTAGTCGTAATCTTTACATTCCATTCTAAGCCATCGGTTAAAGCAGACCTCGAAAAGTTGGAAGAGCCAATATATCCCGTATGAAATCCAGAATTTCTGTAAAACAGATAAGCCTTAGCGTGCAACCGCTCTTTATCTACATTGTAAGAAATCTTAATTTCCGTGTTGGGAAGTTTGGCTAATTCTCTAATCGCCTTTGCATCCGTAGCCCCCATGTAGGTGGTGGTAATTACCCTTAACTGGCCACCATTGGCCGTAAAATCTTCAAATGCGGCTTTCAAAATTACTATGGCTTTCCATTTGATAAAGGAAACCAATAGATCAATGCGATTTGCTGAAGCTATTTCTTTTTTAAGTTCGCTTTCTAAAGACAAACCTACATTGCCACCAGTAAAAAGTTCACTTTGTGTAAGTCTGGTCTGTGGAGTAATCTCCTTTAAGCGCAGGTCTAAATCACTATATTGATTGTCTATGGTGGTAAAAACGGCCTTTAGGATTGTTGCCTCAGCATCTATAATATCATCTTTGAAATCATATTGCGCTATCTCTTGCTGTAAAAGAATTATAATTTTATTCGCAATTTCAATCTGCTTAACAACATCTTTTTTAATTAAACTAAATGCCTGCTGCATGGCCGAACTTAAATGTTGGGCCAATACCCTTGAGGCTTCCTCTTTGTCTATCGGGGCGGTATTAATATAAAACGACTGCCTATCTAAGCTATTAAGCTTCGCCTTAAGTACTCCTGTAATTAACTGTTCGTATATACCTAAGTTCATTGATATAGTTCCATTAGCTCTTTCACCACGGGCACATCTGCCGCTGCCCAATCATACGCCATAAGGTTGGCTATCTTTTCCCACTTTACTTGCATGTGCTCTATGGCGTTAAGTTCACCACTCTCATACTCACAAATAAAAGGATAAAGACGCAACGAGAAATCTGAGTAGTGGTGTATAACATCCATTAAACCTTTTCCAATGCTGATTTCTAGACTTAATTCTTCTTTAATTTCCCTCGCCAGGCAAGCTGCTTTACTTTCTCCCGCCTCTACCTTTCCGCCAGGAAATTCCCATTTCAAAGGTAATATCATATTTGCGCTACGTTGCGCAATCAATACATGGTTATCCTTAAAAATGATGGCGCAAGTAACTTCTAGCATTAATTAGTTTTTGGTTTTCTAAAGTAAGATAAATTTGTGAAAAGGTAAACCCAGTATTGGATTGAAGTAAGTGAGCGCCATTCCCGAAGGCGTGCTTTATAAAACATTGTCATTAATACTTGCTTTATCTAAAATATAGAAACACTAAAATTGGCTAAGGAAATTTTAATGATGATTCGGCACGCCCGGCAGGATAAAAATTTTAAATTTATTTGGCTACTTGTCTTGATTCAACCGGGAATAAAGGAGTGAAGTATAAGCCACTCCCAACTCTCCAAATGGGATAGCGAGTCGAATTCTTTCATATCTAAAATAGCGTTGCCGAACTTTAGGGAACTGGGGGTGAAATTTAGCGCCCTGTATACATTCCCAACTTGGGAACCCGTGCCGATTTAGCTTTGGTAAAGGTGCCGCAGGCGGATTGGAGGCTTTAAGCATAAAAAATCTGAGATAGGAGATTTTCGAACAAGAAAACTGGCGAATACTTGGAATTTTGTTAGCGCTAGGCCAGTCGGTTAAGCTAAATCTAAAACATAAAGACCATCAACCTGATTGGATTGATGGTCTTTTAATGTAGCCCCGAGCAGAATCGAACTGCTATCTAAAGTTTAGGAAACTTCTATTCTATCCGTTGAACTACGGGGCCAAACCGATTTACAAAGATTTTAAAAATTCTTTACCTTTCCCAGACTTGTAATACTTTTCTTTATCTCTTGCAGCAATTCTGCCTTTAATCTGTTCTGTATAAATTAAAACCCAAGGCTTGTATCCCTTTGTAGACTTTGTTTTACCAACATTATGTTCATGTAACCGCTTTTCTACATCAGATGAAAAGCCAACATATATTCGTCCGTCTATTTCACTCTTTATTGCATAAACATAAAAAATATCCATATCTAAAGTTTAGGAAACTTCCCTGCCTGCCGCAGGTAGGTATTCCCTACCAAAGGTAGGCAAGTATCCGTTGAACTACGGGGCCAAGCTGATTTACAAAGATTTTAAAAATTCTTTACCTTTCCCAGACTTGTAATACTTTTCTTTATCTCTTGCAGCAATTTTGCCTTTAATCTGTTCTGTATAAATTAAAACCCAAGGCTTGTATCCCATTGTAGACTTTGTTTTACCAAAATTATGTTCATGTAACCGCTTTTCTACATCAGATGAAAAGCCAACATATATTCGTCCGTCTATTTCACTCTTTATTGCATAAACATAAAAATATCCATATTTAAAGTTTTGGAAACTTCCCTGCCTGCCGCAGCTAGGTATTCCCTACCAAAGGTAGGCAAGTATCCGTTGAACTACGGGGCCAAGCTGATTTACAAATTTGGATTTTAGATATAAATATTTCTACCGCAACTTCAGCCTTTTCTATCGTATTACACTACCTTCTGTAAACTGTTCTGCAGGTGCGACAAAAGTAAGTTTTCCTGCTGAATTTTCAGCCATTAAAATCATGCCTTGCGATAAAATGCCTTTAATTTCTCTAGGTGCCAGATTTACAATCATACTTACCTGTTTACCAACAATATCTTCAGGTTTATAATATTCGGCTATGCCTGATACTACGGTGCGCTCATCGATACCAGTATTTACCGTAAGCTTCAAAAGCTTTTTAGTTTTTTCTACCTTTTCGGCAGCAATAATGGTTGCTACACGTATATCCATTTTAGAAAAATCATCAAACTGGATGTTTTCTTTAGCTAGCAATGCTTGCGCTGGTACTGCATTAGCTGTTTTACTCTGGTTAAGTTTTTCAATCTGGAAGTCGATTGCTGCATCTTCAATTTTCTCAAATAAAAGTACCGCTTCATTGATGGTATGACCACGTTTAATCAATGTTGAAGAACCGGCTTCAGACCACTCCTGCCTACCATTGTTTAGCATCTTCATTAGTTTATCAGACGTGAAGGGCATAAATGGTTCAATCAAAAGCTGCAGGTTGGCACAAATTTGCAAAGAAATATTAAGAATGGTACGAACCCTGTCCTCATCCGTTTTAATTAATTTCCATGGCTCGGTTTCGGCTAAATATTTATTCCCTAAACGGGCAACATTCATCACTTCTGATAGCGCTTCTCTAAAACGATAGTTTTCGATAGACGCAGATATTTTACCCGGGAAAGTTGCCAGTTCGTCAATAACAGCCTGATCTTGCTGAGTAACCTGCATTAAGGTGGGCACAATACCATTAAAATATTTATGTGTAAGTACGGTAACACGGTTTACAAAATTCCCTAAAATTGCAACCAGTTCGTTATTGTTTCTGGCCTGAAAATCTTTCCAGGTAAAATCATTGTCTTTAGTTTCTGGTGCCGTAGCGGTTAATACATATCGCAAAACATCCTGCTTGCCTTCAAACTCTCTCAAATATTCATTTAACCAAACTGCCCAGTTTTTTGAAGTAGAGATTTTTTGTCCTTCGAGATTTAGAAACTCATTAGCAGGTACATTATCGGCTAAGGTATAATCGCCATGCGCCATTAACATTGCAGGGAAAATGATACAGTGGAATACGATATTATCCTTACCGATGAAGTGAACTAACTTTGTTTCATCGCTCTTCCAGTATTCTTCCCATCCGCATTTATCACTTTCATAATTATTGATGTAATATTCTTCAGCTTTTGGATTCCATACATCAAGCTTTGCGTAATTACAAAGTTCTTTAGTGGCAGAAATATATCCGATAGGTGCATCAAACCAAACATACAATACTTTACCCTCTGCCCCACGAACAGGTACACGGATGCCCCAATCTAAATCGCGGGTCATGGCACGGGGTTGTAAACCGGCATTTAACCAGCTCTGGCATTGGCCGTAAACATTTGGCCGCCACTCTTTATGGCTTTCTATATAAGCTCTTAAGCGTTCTTCATATTTATCGAGTGGCAAAAACCAGTTTTTAGTTTCCTTTAAAATGGGTTTATTGCCCGATAAGGTAGATTTTGGATTGATTAAATCTGTTGCATTAAGTGTTGAGCCACAGTTTTCGCATTGGTCGCCATAAGCATTTTCATTGCCACAATTCGGGCAGGTTCCGGTAATATATCTATCGGCTAAAAATTGTTTGGCCGTTTCATCGTAGTATTGTTCGGTTACTTCTTCGGTAAAAACCCCTTTATCGTAAAGCGTTTCAAAAAAATCGGCAGCCGTTTGGTGGTGTGTTGAAGATGATGTACGGTGGTAAATATCAAAAGAAACTCCAAATTCTTTAAAAGAATCGCCAATAATTTTATGGTATTTATCCACAACTTCTTGCGGCGTAATGCCTTCTCTTTTTGCCTTTAACGTTATCGGAACACCATTTTCATCAGAGCCACATACAAATTTTACATCTCTTTTGTTGGAGCGAAGGTATCTTGCATATATATCTGCCGGTATGTAAACACCCGCCAAATGACCAATATGAACCGGCCCGTTGGTGTAAGGGAGTGCTGCCGTAACCGTATATCTTTTTATTTTACTATTATCCAAAACAAATTATTTATTTTGGCAAAGATAAGTGTTTTGAACATGATAAAGCAGCCCCCATATTTAAAAAAAGGTGATAAGATTGCCATTGTTTGTCCGGCGAAGAAATTACCAAAACCAATTGACTATGCCATAGCGCTTTTAGAGCGTTGGGGCCTTGAAGTGGTAATTGGTAAAAGTGTTTATGCAGAATCGCATCAGTTTGCCGGCACAGATGAGTTGAGGGCAGCAGATATACAGCAATTTCTGGATGACAAGGAGATTAAAGCCATAATTGCCGGCAGGGGTGGTTATGGCAGCATCCGTATTATTGATGAACTGGATTTCTCTACATTCGAAAAAAGCCCGAAATGGATTATTGGCTTTAGCGACATTACGGTTTTGTTGTCTCATATATTTGCACAATATGAAACACAGTCGATGCACGCACAAATGCCTTATACATTTGAAGAGGCAACGCCAGAATCTTTGCTTTCTTTGAGAAAGGCAATTTTTGGAGAAACGCAATCCTACGAATACGAAAGTAGCTTTCAAAACAGATCTGGAGCAAGTACCGGCGTACTAATTGGCGGAAACCTTACCTTGCTTTGCTTTCTGGAGGGTTCTGCCTCTGAGATAGATTATGATGGTAAAATTCTTTTTATTGAAGATGTTGGAGAGCAGGAATATTCGATAGACAGAATGTTAAGAATGCTTAAACGGGCAGGTAAATTAGCAAAGCTTAAGGGCTTAATAATTGGTGCTTTTAATGAGATATCAGAAGAAAAGATACCATTCGGGCAAACGGCCGACGAGGTAATTTGGGATATTGTAAAAGATTACGATTATCCGGTATGTTTTAATTTCCCAAGCGGGCATATAGATAATAACTTAACAATGATAGTTGGTGCAAAAGTTAAGCTAGATGTAGAAAACAACAAAGTAAAATTTAAATATATATAAGCTATGGCGATATTAGATAATTTAGGAAAATACAGAAATACGGGTTTATTACTGCTGAGGATAGGCATAGGCATTATGTTTATTGTTCATGGTTTCCCGAAACTAGCCGGCGGACCGCAAGGTTGGGAAAGCCTGGGTGGAAGTATGAAAGTAATCGGCATTAATTTTATGCCTGTATTTTGGGGATTTATGGCAGCTGTTACCGAAACTTTTGGTGGTTTTTTATTAATTGTTGGTTTGTTTTATCGTCCTGCTTGTATTTTATTGGTTTTTACGATGATTATTGCCGCATTGGTTCATTTTGGCAAAGGCGATGGTTTAGGCGGAGCAAGCCATGCAATAGAAATGGCGATAGTATTTTTCAGTTTGATTTTTATTGGCCCGGGTAAATATAGTGTAGATAAGAAATAGGTAGATTTTTGATAAACAATAAAGGGTCGGCAAATAAATTGCCGACCCTTTATTATTTAAATGACCTTTCAGATTAATTCTGAACTATTAATTTATTGTTTTGAACTTCAGTAGCCGAAATTGGCCAAATATAGCCAGCGGTGTTAAAAGGAATGGCAGGAGCAGATCCTTGAGAGCCGCTTTTTGCCACAAATCCTAAACCTAAACGCATCACATCAGGCGAACGTAAGCCTTCACCTAATAATTCAATTCTTCTTTCTGTTAGGATTGTATTTTTAAGGTTTGCCGGCAACAAGTCAGCTGCAGGAAAAACATAACCTGGGTTTGACCGCTGCCTAACCGCTGTTAGTAATGCAATAGAACGAGTTGGGTCTGAAACTACCGTGGCTTCAGCTAAGTTTAATAAAACCTCTGCGTAACGAATTACCGGAACGTAATCTGTGTAAGGCGATGGTTTTTTAAATTTTGTTAAATAAGTGTTCGTGCCAACTGCAGTAGTCAAGGTTTTTCGGGCGTCGGTAGATGCCGCTGCGAATGCGGCGTTACTGAAGATTCCGTTAGGATTCAGAAAATATTCCTGGTTACCGCCAGCACTTTCTATATTATAATAATAAGCTAGCTGGTTTTGTGTTCCTGGCGCATCTAAATCAGTCATGGGTAAGGTTAAGAGTGCTTCTGTGCCAACGTAACTTCCTCCAAAAACTGTAGCAATATTTGACTCTAACTTATTTGCCACCCCAGTACTTGCAGAAAATGGTGCAGTAGCAGAAACAATTTTATTCGCTTCGGTAACAACAGCTGGTAAATCACCCATAGATAAATACACACGAGTTTTTAAAGCGATAGCTGTATTTCTTGATGCTCTGGTGGCTGCTAATGTTAATGCTAAATCAGGTTCAGCCTCGTTTAAATCTTTTAAGATTTGAGCATAGACTTCGGCAACAGTACTTCTTTTTAAGTCGTTACCGGTCAAATCTTTTTCGGCTCTTAATCTTAAAGGTAGACCTAAACTTGCTCCGTTATCTGTAATGAATGGCTTAGCATATAATTGTAACAGACTATAATAACTTAATGCCCTTAAAAATTTTGCCTCGGCAATATATTGTTTGGCTTGAGCAGATGTTATTAAGGATGCATTGGCTGTTACACCTTCTATCACAAGATTAGCTCTATTAATGGCAGCATATGCAGATCCCCAAAGGTTATTTACCTCACTTGTATTTGAGGTTACATTAAAGCGCCAGGTATCTAAATTGGTTACTCCATTAGGTTTGTTTACAATGAATTCTTCGCCTCTGATGTCGTTATATATCAAAAATCGACCGCCATAGAAGTTGCCAGATTTCACACCTGCATAAACGCCATTTACCTGAGATAGTATACGTGCAGGTGTAGAAAACGCATCCTCAATCGGTAGCGTTGTATCTGGTGAGGTATTTAAAAAATCTTTTTTGCATGACGTAGCAAACAAGATAGGCGCCGCAATAAAAAGATACTTTATTTTATTATTTAATTTAATTTTCATGATCTCCAATTTTAAAATCCAACATTAAGCCCAAAAGTGAATGTTCTTGCCGAAGGCACAGAATTTCTATCTACACCCGGCGCCAGGTTACCACTGTTTGTAGAACCAGTAGAGTTACCATTTACAGATACTTCCGGATCTGGCCCTGGATAGTTAGAAATTATCCATAGATTACTTGATTGCGCATAAACCCTTACGCTAGATATTCCGACTTTACTTAAAAAATCTTTTGGTAGGGTATAACCTAATGCAAGGTTTCTAACTTTAAGGAAATTACCTGAAAACACATTTTGAGATTGCGCAAATGCCGAACCGTTAGAAACGTTATCACCATACACAACACGAGGAATATCAGTAATTTGTCCGGGTGTAGTCCATCTATTTATCATTCCAGCTTCATTGTTCCAGAAACGTTGATCACGTAGACCTGCTAATGAACCGTAATAAACCTTATTACCTCCAGAGAATGTTAAACCTAAGGTTAAATCAAATGCTTTGTATCTGAAATTATTATCTAAACCACCAAACCATTTTGGTATAGCCTGACCAGTAATAGTTGCATCTAAAGCGGCATCAATTGCCGGTGCATTTTGCCCTGCATTTGGTCCGTCTAAATATTGGTAGCGAGCCGCTGTTGCTCTTTGAAAACTAAACCTTAATTTTTGGCCGAAGCGATTTACAAAAATTCTTTCGCCGGTTGCTGGGTCAACTCCAGCCGTTTGCACAGTATAAAGGGAACCAATAGGATAGCCAACACGGGTAATGTTTGCGGTTTCTAATTGTGTAACACCAAATAAATCTGCATTATTATTACCTAATTCAGTAACCGTATTTTTTAAGGTACTAAAGGTAAAACTTGTATTCCATGAGAAATTATCACCCTGGAAGTTTTTTGTATTTATGGTAAACTCGAAACCTTTGTTATTCATTTTACCTACGTTTGCTAAAATTGAATTTCCAGGAATACCCTTAGATGGTGCTTGTGGCGCATTTTGGATTAAGCCATCAATATTATTATGATAGTAATCTACATCGATTGAGAAGCGCCCATTTAAAAATTCTAAGTTAATACCCACATCTGCCTTTTTACTTGTTTCCCACTGCAAATTAGGGTTGCCGGCCTGCGAAAACGATAGGGCAGGATCAGAGCCATATAAACCTGGATTATATAAGTAAAGAGCGGGATAATTACCAACCGAACCGTTACCTACCAAACCATAACTACCATGAATTTTTACCCTTGTTAATAATTTGCTTAGCTCAGAATCTTTGTAGAACCCTTCTTCAGAAATTGCCCAACCTGCAGATGCACCACCAAAATTACCGTATTTATTATTGGTAGATAGCGCTGAAAGACCATCACGACGAAACGAACCTGTTAAATAGTATTTTTTCTTGTAGTCATAAGTAACGTTACTGAAGAATGAACGAAATGCATTATTAAATTGAACCAAGTTTGCCGGCGTAATTGCGCCGAATGTACCCTGATAAACTTCAATAAATGGGTCGATAACGTTTTGACGAGTTGCACCATAACCGTAAGCTTTAGTGTACTGATCTTCAACACCAACTAATGCGCCTATGCTATGGTCTCCAAATGTTGCATTATAATTTAAGGTGTTTGACCAATTCCAACGGCTATTCTTCAAAAAGTTACTGGTTGCCCCACCATTGTAAGAAAATCCATCACCTTGTAAGCGGTTAACAAACACATTATTATCTAATTTTAGATTATCAATACTATAATTGGTTTTAAAAGTTAAACCTTTTAAAAGTTGAATAGAAACGTATGCATTTGATATTAAACGGTCGCTCTCCGAAGTATTTTTATCAAGCGCAACTAAAGCGGCAGCATTAGGATAGTTTGAAGCAATTAAGTTTGCACCTAAACCAACTGCCGAACCATTAACATTGAATGAACCATCTTCATTATAAGGTGATACGTTTGGTGGCAACACGAATGCTAAACGACCTAAACCGCCTGTATTAAAAGCCGAACCTGGAAGTGACCCGGTATTAGGCGCTCTGTTTAAAGTATTACTATACGCGAAATTTGCGCCAATATTCACACCTTTAAAAAGTTTATGGTCGATATTAACACGACCATTCTTTCTTTCGAATGAGTTGTTGATGATAAATCCTTCCTGGTTGCTATATCCTAATGATATAAAATAAGAAGTCTTTTCTGTGGCACCGGAGAAATTTAAAGCATGGTTTTGAGAGGTTGCCGTTCTATAAGCGTAATCGTACCAATTGGTTTCTACTTGAGTACCATCAGATTTGGTTTGAAGAAAAAAAGCAGGCGCTAAGCCGATGTTCGTTCTTGCTTCATTCTTAATAAGCACATAATCAGCTGCATTTAGTAAAGGATTAAGATTTTGAGCTTTTGATGTACCTACCCATCCTTCATAATTAACTTTGGTGCCACCTTGTTTTCCTTTCTTGGTGGTAATAACAACAACACCATTTGCCGCTCTTGAACCATAAATTGCTGAGGAAGCTGCGTCTTTCAGAATATCTATACTTTCAATATCAGCCGGGTTAATATCACCTAATGCATTTCCAGCTGCACCATTTGTTGATTGGTCTCCAGTAAAAACTGGTACACCATCAACTATAATTAACGGATAAGAACTTAAGGAAATTGAATTGATACCCCGTACCCTGAAAACCGGCGGGTTGTTTAGTACGCCATTAGGTTGAACAATGTTAACACCAGCGGCTTTTCCAGCTAATGCTTGTTCAAAACTTTGAACCGGCACATTTTTCAACTGCTCACCGCTTACGCTTGCAATAGAACCTGTAACATCTTTTTTAGATTGAGAAGTATAACCCGTTACAACTACATCTGTTAAAGTTTTAGCATCTGTATCTAATATTATATTAATTGAAGATGAAGCTAAGCTTCTGCTTTGTGTTAGGTAGCCAATTGATGAGAACTCGATTGTACCTGTTTTTAAGGAAGTTTTTAAAGCATACTTACCATCTGCTCCAGTAGTGGTACCAATATTGGTTCCTTTAATTTTTACACTTACTCCAGGTATTGGTTGCCCATCATCCTTTCCGGTAACTGTTCCTGTAATTGTTCTTTCCTGCCCAAAAGCGCTTATCGCGATTAAGAACATTATGAACAAACTTTGTAGTCGTTTTTTCATAAAGATTATTTTGTTTGGTTAATTAAAATCTAATATAAAAGATTTTACATTGTAATGCAATTATTACCAAAATAAAGTATAGTGTTTAAGTAGACTTTATTAACAACCTATAAAGCCTTTTAATAGATAAAGCCCTGATTATTACTAATCAAGGCTTTAAATGTGATGGTACTTACAAGTATAGAAATAACAGACTATTTAATTGAGGCTGGTTATCAATTCTAAAAAGTCTTTTTCGTTTGATAACTTACCTTTATATAAGTCGATTTGAGCTTTATAATTCGGCAGTACACTTACCAGAGAATTTTTATTAAGTTTTACCTCTTTTTCTTTACCATCGTTTAAGATGTAGTATTTTTTACTCTCATCTATTAGTTTCTCTACATTTGCAGAATTGTAACCTTTGGCCTCTAACACAACTTTTTTTACCTTTTTTAGAAGTGTTATTTTGCCATTATTCAATAACTCATAATAGCCATTATCGTTATTGATTCCGTTTTTTAAAAGAAAAGTTCTTTTACCAGATTTGGTGAACAAGGTAAATGCCGCTACTTTAGGAAAAAATTCATAGACTTTATTTTCCTGGCGAAACAATAACTTGTCGCTTACCATGTCATATCTAACCTCAGCGGGTTTAATCATGTTATTATCAGCTAATTTCACTTCAGCATTTGTCCACTCTTCTACCAAGTATGGAGAGCCTGTAACATTTTCATATTTGGCATCAGTTAACGGTTTTCCGGTTTGATCTGGAATAAATACATACTGGGCTTTAGCCTGATAACCGAAAATGCCCAATAGCAAAGTAAGAATTGTAATAATATTTTTCATAGGATAAAAATTTGGTTAAATAAAAAGGCTTCGATAAACGAAGCCTTTTTAAAATTACATATTATTATTAATAATTCGGATTTTGCTGTGCTGCAAGAACCGGATTGGTAGAGATTTCTGATTGTGGCAATGGCCAAATAAATCTAAAATCAGTGTAAGGTATTGCACTTACCGTTCTGGCGCCGCTATATGGCACTGAAGGATTCCAAGATGCAAATGTGGTACCAGTCCAGGCAACCTTCGAAGGAATTCCTCCTGTAGAGAAGTTTGCATCGTTAGCTAAGCGATGGATATCTCCCCATCTATGTCCTTCGGCCAAAAATTCTATACGTCTTTCATTTAAAACTGCCTGAACTAAATCGTTTCCAGAAGCAAAGTTTGCAATAGTGAATTGATTTGCAGCAGTTGTAACTGCTCTGTTTCTAACTGCATTTAGCAATGCAAGTGCTCGTGAGCTTAAAGCGGTAGTTCTTGCTTCTGCCTCTGCCACATTTAACAATACTTCTGCATATCTGATAATTGGATTTGCATCAGTAAATGTTGAAAACTCAGGGTATTTTGTTGTGAAATAACCGCGACCATCATTAGTTGTCATCGTTGTTCTACGTAAATCGGTAGGCAACCAGAAAGAAGAATTATAAATAATTGGAGACAAAGCAAGCAATGCTCTACCTGCTGCTTTTGTATACATGGTAGAGATAGAGCCATTTGTGCCTGCATTACGGGTTGTAGAATTCTCAATAGAAAAGATAGACTCACTATTTGTGAAGTTTGATGCCGTAATAAAAGGCCCCGATGGCGTTGCAGTTAATGAATAACCACCGATTGGACTTGTAAATGGTGCATTTGAAGAGATAAGCTTATTACCTTCAGTAATCACATTTGCCCAACTACCCATGTGAAGATAAATACGAGTTTTAATTGCTATTGCAGCACCTTTGGTTGCTCTTGAAACCTTTAAGCCAGCAGCATAACTTTCAGGAAGATTAGCTTCAGCAAAATTTAAGTCTTCTAAAAGCTTATCATAACATTCCTTAACAGTATTTCTACCCTGGCTTTTATTGATGTCAACACCAGCCGGAGAGCTAGCTGCTACTGTTCTGTATGGAACACCTAAATGTGTTGCTCCAGCAGTATGGCTATAGGGTCTGGCAAAATGAACTAAAAGCTCATGATGCGCTAAAGCTCTTAAGTATCTTGATTCTGCTTCATATTGCGTAGCCAAAGCAGGTGTAATAACACCTGCAGCAGCAGCTTTTTTCACACCTTCTATTACAACATTCGCTCTATTAATAAGTGCATAACTTGTTTCCCACATACCTTGATTATTCGCAGTTGTTGGACTATAAGTTCCTTCATAAGTAATAAGGTAAAATGATGGTACTGCAATTACATCCTCACCCCTTGCATCTTGCTGTTCGGTATTTGCTGCGCCAAAAGGATAACCCCTATCAACACTTCCTGCATACGAGCCCATCTGTGCTGCACTATAAACCCCAGTTACAGCTAATGCTACTCTTGCAGGAGAACTATACGCAGACTCTTCAGAGAAACTGTTATTCGGCTGAAGATCTGTAATCTTATTACAAGACGAGGCAACTAAAACAACACCAAGTATCGCCGTTGTTGCACTTAGATTTATATTTTTAAATATTTTTTTCATTTTTTCTTCGTTAATAAATTAAACTTAAAAACCTAAATTAAGTCCAAATGTGAATGTTCTTAATTGCGGGTTTCCGTTAAAATCTACACCTGCACCTGATGTATTTACCTCAGGATCTAAACCTGAATATCCTGTGATAACGAACACATTCTGTGCTGACGCATACACACGTAACTTGCTGATTCCTAGCTTCCTGGTTACTTCTCCAGAGAAATTGTAACCTAATGCTAAATTATCTAAACGTAAGAAATCACCTTTTTCAACAAATCTTGTTGATGCTGAGTTTTCTAAATTTATAAATGCACTTCTTGAGGCATATAATCTCGGCATATTTCCATCACCAGGATTTGTAGGGCTTTGCCACCTACCCAAAACTTCGGTTCCGTTGTTAACAAAGTTCATGTTTAATAAATCCTGACGAGAACGGTTCATAATGTAATTTCCACCTTGGAAACGTAAAAACACATTCAAATCAAAGTTATTATAAGTAATGGTGTTATTGAAACCACCAAACCATGTAGGTAAAGAATTTCCTAAAACACGACGATCAACATTTGGATTTAATGAAGATTGAGTGCCCAAAACTGTTGGATTATTTGCATCGTACAAATAGTAGGTTGAATTATTAATGTTTCCTTGAATAACTTGTCCATTAGCTTTTTTCCATAATGGGTTACCGTTTGCAGCATTAACACCAGTATAATCGTAACCATAAATTGCTCTAATAGATTCTCCAACTCTAATAATATTATAATCGCCCGGTATATCCTGACCATCAACTAAACCTTTTACAACGTTTCTTTGAGTTGAGAAATTTAAAGATGCATTCCATCTTACTTTGCTTTCTGAGAATATATCTGATGAAACAGCAAATTCAAAACCGTCATTTCTGATACTTCCGATATTTCTGCTGATACTGTTTCCTGGGATACCGATAGAAGGTGGAGTTGGTGCAGAAAGAATGATATCATCATTATCTTTTCTCCAGTAAGCTGCAACAACATTAATTCTGTTTTTAAATAAACCGAAGTCTAAGCCCAAATCATAAGTTTTTTGTGATTCCCATTTCAAATCAGGGTTACCTGTATTGTTAAATGCGATACCACTTTGATTTCCGTAAGCTGCTGCACCATAAGTACCTAAGTATGGAAAAGAACCAATATCTGTATTACCAACTTCTGCTATCGAACCTCTTAATTTAACATCACTTAGTACATTTGTAATGCCTGAGTTTTTAAAGAAATCCTCTTCAGATAATCTCCAGGCAAATGAAGCACTTGGAAAATAACCTATGCGGTTAGCAATGGGCAATGCTGAAAGTGCATCTCTACGAATCGAACCTCCAATATAATATCTGCTTTTATAGTTATAGCTAACTCTGGCTAAATAAGATTCAATACCATTAAAGGTTAAACCACCAGCAGCAGTTGGGGTAACAAATGTGCCAGTTGTAATGTTTTGGTTAAAGAAAATATCAGATATATTAGAAATGCTGGCCTGATAGAATGATGTTCTTCTTTTTTGTAGCTCTTGTACTAAAGTAACATCTAAGTTGTGGGCACCATTGAATGATTTTGTGTAGGTCAAAATATTTTGCCAATTCCATGTAAAAATTGGTGAATAAGCCTGAGATATTGAGCCATTAGCACTTAATCCATCACCTGCTCTTGGGTCTGTAAAAACGAAATCATCCACATAAGAACCATCAACACCTAACTGTGTTTTAATTTTTAAGCCAGGTAAAATAGTTGCCTCAAGGTATGTAGAACCTAACAATCTGTAAGTTTGTGATTTTCTAACATTATTTTCCAACACGAACATGATGTTCGGAATATTATCAGAAATTGGGATTAAGTTTGAGCCTGCGCCTAGTGCTCTTCTATCTGGTGTAATATTGTAACCTGTTGGATCTGCAGCATTATAAACTGCAACGTTTGGCAACATACGCATTGCTGCAAATGTATTACCAGAAAGGTTATTCGAACCAGCTAATGGGCCTAAGTTATTTTGATAAGTAAGACCCGATGTGATACCAAATGTTAAAAATTTATTGATTTTTTGATCTACATTGGCTCTTAAAGTATACCTCGTTAATGAGTTTGATACAATTGCACCTTTTTGGTCAGAATATCCTAAAGAGAAATAATATTTAGTTTTATCTGTACCACCAGAAGCCGCAATTGCATGGTTTTGCTGAACAGATTGACGGAAAACGTAATCTTGCCAATCTGTATTAATAAAGCCCCCTTGCCCATCTGGAGTTTGTCTGGCTGATGCAGTTTGGCCAGCGTTTACAAAACGCTCATTAGCAATTTCTACAAATTGATCTGCATTTAAAAGGTCGAATTTAGATGAAACATTTGCTATTGCAGCAAATCCGTCATATGTAAAGGTTGTACCAGTTTTACCTCTTTTTGTTGTAATTAAGATTACACCATTTGCAGCTCTAGATCCGTATACTGCTGTTGCAGCTCCGTCTTTTAAGATATCAATTGATTCAATATCATTTGGGTTAACATCGGCCAAAGCATTTGCGCTTGTAAAACCACCGACATTGCCGCTCAAAGATGGCACCCCATCAATAACAACTAATGGAGAAGTACCAGAACTGATTGAGTTTACACCTCTAATTCTAATTTGAGGAGCCTGACCTAATAAACCTGACGGAGTAATTACTTGAACACCCGTTGCTTTACCTGCTAAAGCTCTATCAAAAGATGGAATCGAAACATTGGTTACCTGATCGCCAGTTACTTTTGATACAGAAGAAGTATTATCTTTTTTACTAACTGTTCCATAACCTACAACAACAACATCCGTAAGCGTATTTTCATTTGGAGTCATTGAAATGTTAATGGTATTGGATGTTCCAATGGTGCGGCTAGAAGGGGTGTAGCCAATTGAGCTAAATTCTAATGTTGCACCCGATGCAACTCTTATAGAATATTTACCATCTGCACCAGTGGTAGTGCCACCTGTTGCACCTTTAATTTTAACACTTACACCAGGCAACGGCTGTCCGTCGTCTTTTGCTGTAACTGTTCCTGTAATTGTTCTTTCCTGCCCAAATGCGCTGACCGCAACAAATAGCATTACGAACAAACTTAGTAGTAGTTTTTTCATAAAATTTAAGTTAGTTTGATTAATTAAACCCGAATATAATCGTGAAGAATACTATTTTAACAATATTTAACAGAAATCACCCATATTATGATTAAAATATGACAAACAAAATAGTTAAATTCATATTTTTTTCATCTTTCTAATTTCATTTTAATCTCATATAGGACTTAGCATTATAACAATAAATGATATTTTTGCATATTGAGCAAAGTCTTTTCAACGTGTAATAATACTTTTATTAAAAAAAATAAGATTTAAAACCTTTTGCCGCAGGAAAACTTACCAAGCTCATAATTTTGAGAAGGGATAGTATATAATATATCCGAAATAATAATGTTTCATATTTAAAGCATATCACTTAGTTGATTAAAAAAGTGATAAAAATTATTTCAATAAAAAATCCCGGCTTTATTAGCCGGGATTTTGATAAATATAAAATTGAATTACGGATTCTGGTCAGCTACAGTAAGTGATTTGTTGGAATCAAACTCTGCTTGCGGAATCTTAAGTGTTAGTCGGTTTGAATTTGCAGGAAAACTAATTTGGGCACTTACAACATGTCCATTACCTCTTGCAAATGGCAGGTTACATCTCTTTATATCTAAAAATCCTACCCCTATTTCTCCGAACATTTCTTTTCTTCTTTCAAGTAGAATCTCATTTATTAAAGTCGCCCCAGTATTTCCTGATGCAACAGCAGCTGCATCTCTGTTTTTCTGAACAGCAAATAATACAGAGCCGGCAGTTGGATCATTCAATCTAGCTTTAGCCTCTGCTTCGATTAAATACATTTCCGGACTTCGCATCATAACTAAGAAATCAGTAAAATTTGTTGTGGTACCAAACTTTGTTGTTTTGAATTTCTTTACACCAACATACGTAGCGCCTGCAGGGGTCACAAACTTAGATGTTCTTACATCAGTTGCACTAAATTGAGTTACAAAATTAGGGTCAACGAAGAAATTAAAATACCCCGTTCCAGATGTTCCCCAAAACGCTGAAGGTGTACCGTAATAGATAGTTTGGTCAGCTGCTTGCGGAAATCCCCACATTACCTCTCTCTTAGCTGAAAAATCAGATGTCATTGTTGTCGATAATTCAGACACTGTTAGCGGGTAAGACGCTCTGGCTGCTTGTGAAGCCGCAACAGCTTTAGTTAAATAAGAATTATCAACCATACCCATTTCTAAGTAAACTCGTGCTAGCAATCCGTTAACAACATCCTTATTAATAATATCTTTTATACCTCTTGTAGTACCCGCATTCGTTGCAGCAAACTCAAGATCGCTTAAAATTAATTTATAAACTTCTCCTATTTTGGCCCTAGGATTACCTGCTGTAGCGGCTGTAGTCGGCACGGTATAAATTGGCAAACCTGGTCCGTTCGGATTTTCACTGTATGAGTGAGCAAACTCTCTAACTAGTTCAAAATAGCACCATGCTCTAAAGGCTCTTGCCTCTGCAGAAAACTGAGCTTTAGCAACTGCCGAAAGCGTACTTTTTTCCACACCATCAATTACTACGTTTGATGCATTGATAAGATCATAGAAAAAATTCCACGTAAATGAAACCCTTCTGTATGATGGTTCTCTGTTATCCTGTAAATAGTCAAAATTATACCAATTACCATCAGGCAAACCAACATCTATTCCTTTCGCCTCTCTAGCCAGATTAACCGAAGCTATACCCCATACATCAGTTGATGAGCCATATTGAACTCGTAAAACTCTATACATACCTGATAAGTTCGCCCGAACTCCAGCTTCCGTAGCAAATACATCAACCGCAGAAACTGCAGTAGCTGGTTTTGGCTCTTCTAGAAAAGATTTTTTACATCCCGAAAGAAGAACACTTGATGCAAAAGCAACGAGAAATGCGCTTTTAATTATATTTTTCATAACAATACTTTATTTGTAATTAATACTAAAACCCAACATTTAAGCCAAATGTAAATGTTTTAAACGTAGCCGAACTTTGTGATGTAACACCATCAATTGAAGTTTCTGGATCAGCGCCTTTTTTCAGTTTTGATAAGGTCCAGAAATTGTCTCCTTGTACATAAAATCTCATAGACTTAAGAATATTTCTTGATTTTGCAATAACCGATTGAGGCAGCGTGTAACCCAAAGTTACATTTCTTAATCTCAAATAATCACCTTTAAATAAATGACGTGTTGAAGCGCTTCCGTAATCGCTGTTTCCAAATTTTAATGCAGGAACGTCTGTAACTTGTCCGGGCGTTGTCCATCTATTTAATATATCAGTGCTTAGAGCAGCGCCAACATTCGAAAACCCATGCATTAACGAGATGTAGTCACTATCTAATATTTTACCACCCAAAGAAAAATTAAATAAGGCTGATAAATCAAAACCCTTATATTCAAAAGTATTTGTAATACCACCTGTTACTTTTGGAAGCGCAGAGCCTTGTAAAGATCTTCTTGCTGTCGCAATAGCATTCACGATGATTGTTCCGCCTGGATTATTTGGATCATCTGCATACCATTGAGGCTTACCATTATCTGGATTTACGCCAGCCCACTCGTAAGTATAGAAATCATATAGTGGAACACCAACTTCTAAACGCTTAGTACCAGAAATGATAAAATTCTGAGGTAAGGCTGTTATTCTATTTTTTAGCGTTGCTACGTTTATGTTAGTAGACCATTTAAAAGCACCTGTCAGGTTTTTTGAATCAACTGTGAATTCAAAACCTTGGTTTTTAATTTTACCTACATTATCATCAATAGCAGTGAAACCACTAGAATTAGGCAGAGGTCTAGAAAACAATAAATCAAATGTATTTTTATTATAGTATTCAATTGAAGCAGAAATTCTATTTTTTAAAACTGCAAAATCTAAACCAACATTGAATGTTCCTTGTTTTTCCCAAGTAACATCTGGGTTTCCTAATGTGGTTAGGTAGACACCAGGATTAGTTAGATCGGGATATAAAGTTGAGTACGAGCTAATATAAGGAAATGAGCTAGATAAACCTTCATTACCAATTTCACCATAAGAAGCACGTATTTTCAAATAATCAAAAACTTTTTGATTGGCCATAAAGCTTTCATTTGAAATAACGTATGAACCACCTACAGAATAAAAGGTACCCCAACGTTTATCAGCAGCAAAACGCGTAGAACCGTCTCTTCTAACCGAACCTTCCAAGAAATATTTGCTATCATAATTGTAGCTCGCACGAGCAAAATAACTCTCTATTCTTCTACGAACAGTTCCAGATGTTGCTGTTTCTTTAGTTGAACCAGGAGATACTTCATAAAGACCAGGTGCTGGAAAACCAGTTGTACCTGCAGAAAGTGTCTCACTCTTATAATCATAAGCTTCTGTACTGGCAATTACACCTAACCTATGTTTACCAAAACTTTTATCAAAACTTAACATGTTATTCCAAGTCCAGTCTGTTAATAAGTTTCTGCCTCTTGTAACACGACCACCAACAGGAGCAGCATCACCAAGTAGAGGGTTCGCATATACCAAAGTAGATCCAACATTTCTATTAATACCGACATTAGATTTAAATTTCAAATAGTCAGTAAAAGCAACTTCTGCATAAGCATTCAATGACGATTGAATTGTCTCAGAAGTATTCTTATCTAATTGTTGAAGTGCTACTGCGTTGGTATTACTAGCCGCTGGTCGACCACTGTTGTATGTTTGACCTGCAACAGAGCCACCAAAATCGTAAATTGGCGCACCAGTTGCATCCAAGACTAACGCCCCGTTGTTATCTCTTCTGTAAAGTGGATAAATAGACGAAACTATACGAGCAAATTGAACTGCGTTACTAAATGCACTTCCAGCTTGGCTTGGATTATTATTTTTTGAAGCTGCTAATGATGAATTTAAACCTACTTTTAGCCAAGATCTAAGGTTTGCATCACCATTAAAACGAGTAGTTAAACGGTTATAATTGGAGTTTTTAACCGTACCATCCTGATCTAAATAATCCGTAGATAAAAAGTATCTGAACTTATCAGACCCGCCTTGAATATTTAATCCAACGTTCTTACGTCTAACAGAAGGATTACTACCTTCTTTTGCCCAATCAGTATCCCACAATAATGAAGCCCCTGGAACAAGGTTTCCATTAGCGTCAATCGGATTTGCAACATTGTAAGGATTATATTTTAAACCATAAGTGTTTGCTGTACCAGTAATTAGGTTAGTAGATGCATATTGACCAGGATTAGGTATATTTAAACCAATAGCATAATTTTTTTGAGCTTCCCATGCAAGTTTCATATAATCTTCGGACGAAACATATTTATATTCATCAACTGCTCTTGAAGATACACCATAATTAGCATATGCGTTTATAGCTGCATCACCGTTTTTACCGCGTTTTGTTGTAATTAAGATAACGCCATTTGCTGCTCTCGATCCATACAGCGATGTTGCAGCAGCATCTTTCAAAACAGTCATGCTCTCTACATCATTTGGGCCAATGCTATTAATGCTTCCCGAATAAGCTAAACCATCCAATACAATAAGAGGTTCCGCACTTGCATTTACTGATGCGACACCACGAATACGAATGGTTGGATTTGTACCAGGCTGGCCGGAACCATTAATAACTAATACACCCGTAGCTAAGCCTTGTAAGCCTTGAGTTACTGAGGTAACCTGTTGCTTTTGCAATTGACTTGCGCTAACAGTAGTTAATGAACCTACAACGTCTTGTTTGCGCTGTGTTCCATAAGCAACTTGAACAATGTTGATATCTTGTAATGTGTTAGCATCAGGTACCAACGACAAATTTAATAATCCTGATGAAGGAATGCTCAAAGTTTTTGATACGTGACCTAAATAAGAAAATTGTAAAGAATTTGCTGATGACACCTTAATAGAATACTTACCATTGCCATCGGTTTGTGTGCCGCCTGCACTGCCTAGAGCTTTTACGGATACCCCAGGTAAAGGTAATCCATCCTCTTGCGAGGTAACTGTACCAGTAATAGTTCGATCTTGAGCCATTGCAGAAAATGCAATAAACAAGAACACGAACAAACTTTGTAGAAGTTTTTTCATGAAATTTTTGTTAGTTAAATATTAATTAGTTCAATTTTGAATTCTAAATATAGAGCTCAAATGAATTTTTTAACAAATTTTAACTAAAATTCAAAGCTTTGTGATTTTTAGATGACAAAAAACACATAAAACATCTTATTCGCTCATTTACAAGAACTTACCAGCGTATAACCAATACTTATTACATGTAAACTTCCATATACATCGGCAACGACTAATCATTTACAAATTATATCTAACATCTCAGTTGTGAACAAAGTAGAATTCCTAATATTTGAAAAATATTCTTATAATATTATATGGCTTACAAAGTTTCGTAAAATGCAAAAACCTTTATTAAATCATTATCCTTTTTAAAATCTAAATTATTCTTGGTGATATAATCAAGAACTAACACTGATTTCTCGCCAAATACTTGTTGAACAGATTTATTGTCTCTTTTAAATTCTGTTAAAACATTATTAATAATAGTGTAGTATTTTATCCTTTCAATAACCGATTTAGTTGTACTAGCAGAATTGTATTCTCGATATTGCTCAATCCTTTTTACATTTTTCTTCGCCAGCTTTATTCGCCCATCATGTAAAATTTCGTAATAGTTTTTTTCTGTAGACCCTTTAAACGGTGCGAAGCCATTTCTGAATAATGATGTTTTTGGTAAACCATCGAGGGTATAATTTAATTTAAATTCAACAACGGGTATCGCAAAGCCAAGTTCTTCTCCTTTCGAATCTTTAAAAATTAACTCGTCTTCAAGTTGATCATACTTAAGTTTCATGTCTTTATCAATCTTACCATCAGCTTGTTTGATTTCTCCGGCACTCCAATCAGTTAAAAAATATGGTGTTCCTTTTGTATCTATGTAATTTCTTGATCTCAATGGCATGCCAATAGATTCTTTCAATCTAAAAAATTCTTGAGCAGAGGCAATATTTCCTGACGTCATTATTAAAATAACAACCAAGCACTTAAATATATTCTTCATAATATCTAATTTAACAAAAAAAGGAGCCTTGAGATAAGGCTCCTTTAAATTTAACATATTTTTAGATTATGGTTTATCCCACCACATTCTATTGTTGATACTGTTAGTAGTCCAACCTTGCTGAGCCAAAGCAGCAGCGTAATTTGCACTATTTGTAGTTTGATCTGCAGTTGGATAACCTACACGTCTTGGAATTACTGTACCATTTTGAGAATTTGGTCCTGGTACTAAAGCAGGGAATCCCGTTCTTCTAAATTCAGACCATGCTTCCCATCCATCTAAGTATAAAGCAATCCATCTTTGAGTTCCAATTTGCTGTAAAGCTGTTGCCGGATTATAAAGGATTCCTGTAGCAGTTTTAAATGCAGGGTTAGCTACACCATATTGCGTTAATGAAGCATCAATACCTGCATTGTAATAGTTTGCAGCTGTTGCATCTCCACCAGCAATCCAACCTCTCTTAGCGCCCTCTGCTAATGCAAACTGAACTTGCGCTCCGGTAAAGATATACGCCGGAGAACCTGCGCCACGCAAAGCTGTACCAATACGGCTATAACTGTTAGGGATATTAACCTGAGTTTGAACACCAAATAGTAAACCAACAACCTGATTACCTGCCAAAACCTCACCATAAACAGGTAGTCTTGGATCGGTACCAGTACCGTTATTTTTCATGATATCCACTATAGTTTTGCTAATTGCAAAGTCATTACGGTTAGAAATGCTATAGTTATTATACCAAGGGTTTAAATTGTTCGGATCTCCTGCAAGGAAAGTGTATTTCAAAGTTTCTCCCGAAGCTAAAGGTGTTGCACTTATTGCCGAAGCAAATTCTGTTGCAGCAAATTCGCCTGCATTAGGATAAACTTTAGATAATCTTAACGCCATTAGTAACCTTTGTGTAGCAGCGAATTTTTTCCATGAATCCATATCACCACCAAACATAATGTCGCCAGTTGGACCAGCACCAGCATCAATTTGCGCTACAGCTTCTTTGAGTTCTTTAAAAAGATCTTTATAAATTTCTTCTTGTTTTGTGAACTTAGGTGTAATGTTAGCACTATTTAATGCTTCAGTATAAGGAACATCACCCCATCTATCAGTTATTTTCCAAAAGATGTATGCCTTCATGATTCTGGCTACAGCAATTTGATTGTTGATAGAGCCATTCGCGGCAGGATCTGCTTCAGGAGCGCCTGCTCTAGCAAAAGTAATTACTTGGTTAAGGTTTTTTAATACTTCAGAATAAAAACCATAATAACTAGGGTTTAACGTACTTCCGGCATCATTAAACGGAGAAACCGTTAAATATGGGCCTTCTGAAATATGCTGCCCAAAAATTGCCCCTGTTGTAGATAAGGTTGTAGTAGCATTTGTGTTTGTTGCTCCGTTAACCTGGCTTTTCTGCATGGCAAAAGTAAGCAATGCTTTTGTAGCTGCTTTAGCTACTCTGGTTTGATCGACATTTGTATCGCCAAACTCACGAAATTTATTACAGCCAGAAGCAAGAATACCCACCCCAACAGCTAGAAATATATATTTTTTTATATTTTTCATATCCTTATAAATTAAAGTCCAATTCTTAAATTAAGACCAAATGTACGAGACGATGGCAACTGCCCGCCTTCTTGCCAGAAATTTTCAATTTCTGATGGATCAACACCATATTTTTTACCAGGAGCAGAAATTAACCATGCGTTACCAACAACTAAGCCTAAATTAGCTGATTTTAAGAAACCAGTTCTCGCTAATACTTTGCTTGGTAAGTTATAACCTAATCTAACCTCTCTTAGTTTTAAATATGATGCACTGATCATGAATAATTCACCTGAACCAGTTTGCATACCATTGTAAAATGCTGTACTTGCATCTACATATCTGGTATTTGGTTGACCATTAGCCAGTACACCAGCAAATTTATAACCACCACCTTGAGCTACAGGTAATCTCCAATCTATTCCTTTATCATTAACACCAACAGTTTCTTGTGATAAACCACTACCCATATTGAATGCACGAGTTGTAGAGTTAAATAAACCTCCTTTTTGGAAATCAACAGAGAATGCTAAATCGAAATTGAACACTTTTAATGATGAGTAAGCACCACCATTAAATTTAGGACGAGCATAACCTATAAATTGGTTTGGCGTAGATGTTGGTAAACCGCTTGCCGCGATAATCACATTACCATTTGCGTCACGATTCCAGGTACGACCTAAAATGTAACCCCATTCCTGACCTTCACGTAAGTTTAATGTGTTATTAAAGAAAGTACTTGTTTGATAAATTACGTTAGTTTGTTGGTCTGTAATTTTGTTAACAATTGTTTTTGATTTACTAAAGTTAACTGTTAAATCCCAACTAACATTTTTCGATTGAACAGGAGAACCTGTTAAGCTAAACTCGAAACCTCTGTTTGTTAAATCTCCGGCGTTAATTAAGTTACTTGTATAACCAGTAGCACCGTTTAATGTTACGCCCAAAATTTGGTTTTTGTTTTTGTTTACATAGTATGCGAAATCTAAACCAATTCTATTTTTCAAGAATTTCAATTCTGTACCAATCTCAAATGAATTCGTTTTAGCTGGAACAATTCTACCATCTCTAAATTCGTTACCAATCGCTAATGAAGGATTAGACCCATAAGCTGGAGAGGTATTGTATTGAAGATTTACACGATATGGATCCACATCAGAACCAACCTGTGCGTATGCTAATCTCAATTTACCGAATGATAAGGTGTTTTTTATACCTGCAGGTAAGAACTCAGAGAAAACGAATGATGTTGAAACAGATGGGTAGAAATATGAGTTTAAGTCAGGAGCAAATACTGATGACCAGTCATTTCTAGCTGTAATATCTAAATAAAGAAAGTTTTTATATGCTAATGATGCTTTACCAAAAATACTTCTTACTTCTTTCTCGAAATAATCATTTGAAACTGTAGGACGAGCTAAAGAAGCTGCAATATTGAAATAGTTAGGAAAACTTAAACCACCAGCTGTTTCCATGTTGATTCTTTCTCTTTTCTCATGACGGATGTTTCCAGCTGCCAAAGCATTTAAAGTGAAATCGCCAAAAGTTTTGTTATAAGTTAAATTTAACTCATAGTTGAACTCTGTATCTGTCCAGTTTCTCGTTTTAAAATAATCTTGTTGTAAACCGCCTGTTGCCATGCGCTCATCTCCAGATTCATTATTAATATTTCCTCTTAAGAAACCCGCTAATGCTAAACCACTGCCTAAATCATATTTTAAGCCTAAGTTACCAACTATACGGTTGTTTCTTTGCGTTCTGTAGTTGTTTTTAACTACCCAGAAAGGGTTATCCCAATATTGAGGAGTTGTAATTTCAGATAAATCGCCAGTTCCATTTGGATTTCCAATATTCCAAGAGGTAACTGTTCCATCAGCTAAAACCTGATTATCTCTCATATAGTTCATATCCAATTGACGTTGGAACCACTGGTTAAATCCTTGAACAACGTTTAATCCATCATTACGATAAGTTTCGTAAGGTTGACCGATTCTGTTTTCTTTTGCAAATTGAAAATCGGTTGATACCGTTAATCTCTTACTTACATCGTAAGAACCGTTAACGTTTAAAATGTTCATAGAACGATTAGCATTGTCTTGCACAAGCGATCTGGTTTGATTTGTGTAACCTACACGAAGGTTATAACCTTCACCGCCAGTTGTAAAAGCAATACTATTGTTATAACTACCACCTGTTTTTAAATAATCTTTAATGTTATTTGGCTGAGCAGTTAGCGGAACTAATTTTCCGAAATCCTGACCTGGGTACCAGCTATAATAAGGACGGTACAAAGTGGTGCCGTCGATTTTTGGACCAAAACTCGCATCTGCACCATAATCTAACATGTTTTGACCATTAAAAGCTGCCCATGCCGCAGGGTGAATTGCAGGATTGTAAACAAATTTTTCGAATTGACCGCTATAACCACCTGCATATTCGTTTTGATAATCAGGTAATAAAGATGTTTTTTCGATAGCTAATCCAGAATTGATTTCGATTGAAGTACCACCATTTCTAGCTCCTTTTTTACTTGTAATGATTACAACACCATTGTAGGCACGCTGACCATATAATGCGGTAGCAGCAGCACCTTTAAGTACAGTAATACTTTCAATGTTATCCATGTTTACGTTAGCTTGATCAGCAGGCGTTCCATCAACAACAAATAATGGTGAACCAACAGTAAAACCATTAATACCACGTACAATTACAGAAGCATTATCAAATGAAGAACTTGGAGAACCATTTAATTGTACACCGGCTACTTTTCCTGCCAATGCAGTACTAATATCAGTGTTTTTTGCAACGGTTAGAACTTCGCTTTTAAGAGTAGTTGCAGCATATCCTAATGCTCTTGCCTCTCTTTTTTCGCCTAATGCAGTTACAACAACTTCTGATAACATTGTTGCGTCTTCTGCTAAAACGACATTGATTGTAGTTGCAGAACCTAAAGTTCTAGTTTGTGATGTAAAGCCAATAGAGCTGAACACTAATGAAGTTGCTGATGAAGGAACTCTTAATGAGTATTTTCCGTCTGCACCAGTTACAGCGCCACCAGAGGCACCAGGGATTTTCACACTTACTCCAGGAATCGGCAATTTATCTGCCGATGAAGTAACCGTACCTGAGATTGTTCGATCTTGTGCCATTGCCGTTACAGCAACGAACATAAGTATGAACAAACTTTGTAGAAGTTTTTTCATAATTTGAAAATAGGTTAGTTAATGATAGTTAATAAAGTGCTAATGTATAGTTAGTTGGCAAAAACACCAAATTTATCTTTAACATTTTTTAACATTTAACATTTCAAATTATAATGCTAGCCTAATCTCAACATTAAAGTTACATTAAAATCAAAAGTGATTAATAAAACTATAGCCTATTTAAAATGACGCAATTATTCATTTCAAATAGGCTAGAAGCAGGTAATTAGTTAAAGCAGAAAAGGTTGCCTTTTAATAACTGCAAAAAATTATATTACTAAAAAGCGTTTTGCCACCTTCCCAAAAGTTTCTGAATAAAGGGTCGTTGGCCAGATAAACAATATTACCTCTTCCTGATTCCTGAATGCCAATCATCAAGCCTGTTTTTAAATCTTCCCTAACTTTTTTGCCAACAACGCCAGCCATTAAGCTTTTATCAGCTAATTGCCCTACATTCCAGCCTTTGGTTAAAGGTTCGTAAATTTTACGATCTGTTTTTAATGAATAATAGAATTTGCCTAAACCATAAGCAAATGGATGTGAGGCATCCATATTTACTTTATATATCGCTCCGGGGATGCTGTTTTCGTAATCATCTCTGTCTTTATCTTTAAAAAGGAGTTTACTCGGTTCAGGTTTTTCATCCTTTTTAACAATAGCCTCTTTCTTTTTAATGTCGAAACCTTTTTTATCTATTACGCTTTCTATGGCATCTTCCATTAAAATAAGTTTACCACCTTTACTAATCCAACCTTTTAAGCCTTCATCCACAAAAGTTCCATAATTTCCATCCGGTAGGATAACTGTATTAATTTTGTTGATATCGAGATTATTTAAATCTCTGGAATTAATAATTACCGGTGATAAGCCCAAATCGTGCTCAATATAATACCAAACTTCGCCGAAGGCTAAAGAAGAAACTTCATTACCTGATACTATTGCAATTTTTGGTTGTTTTAAAATCGGATAAACCGAAGAGCCGAAATCTTTCCCTTTATCAACAAATCCGCTGGTTATGGCTTGTACGGGTTTGCCCGCGGTCTTAGCAACTTTAATAACTTTATCTCTTAATGCCTTAACTGTTTTTTCATTCTCCATCCTAAGCACAATTAATGTTCCGGCGCTATATTCCTTGCCGGCAACGGTAAAGGCCTGGTCTGCTTGTCGCACTTTAATATTTTCTTTCTGCAATTCGCTTAAAACCTGTGCATCTTCACTTGTTCCCCAACTAAATAACCAGGCTAATGGTTTTTCCAAATCATTAGAAACAATTTCACTCTCTTGCATTGCACTGTACTTACCTTTAATATTTTCTTTACTTGCATAAGCTTTCAATCCGTATACATAAGGCAATGCCCATGCAGTAATATCATAAGTATTTGAATCTGTTACAACCGTTTTCGGTTCTAAAAGCACATTTGCCAAAACTGCTCGCGATTGCTGAAGATTAACAACTAAATCATTACGGCCCAAGGTAAAATTCTCTTCCTTTTGTGTATCATAATCAAAACCTCTCCCGCCTTTATCGCCACCAAAAGCAAATTCAATTTTGTTTTTAGTTAAAAGTTCAGCTAGCTTTTTTAAGCGAGATAAATTTGTTGCTTTAATAATATAACTTTTGTAAACGCCTGGAGAAGTGCTCAGTTCTTGCTGGAAATATTTCTTGTACTCATCCAAAAGCTTTGTATGATTTAAGGAAGTAACCTCTAGGGTAGACATCCCTGTTGTAAAATGGTGAGCAATTCTATCTTTAAGCGTTAAGGTATCTCCATCATTAGTAACAACCGATAAACCAGCCCTGATGCCACCCTGCTCGTAAGTCATACCAATTGCACCATTATATAAAGGATAGGTATCGCCATAAGATGGATAAAGTAAATCGAACCGTTCCTTAGTAAAATACTGCCAGCCTTCAGCATCAAAGTATTTAGCATTATTTTTACCAACCACAACCTGAAAACTTCTTTGCCAAGGCGTAATATTCTGATGAACCGGTTCTGCGGCAGGTGCAAAATAATAAGGCTCGTTGTAACTTTGCTCATGAAAATCTACATGAACCTGAGGCATCCATTGGTTATATAAATTTAACCTTTGCTTGCTTTCAAGCTGAGTTTGCCATGCCCAATCTCTATTTAAATCGAAATAATAATGGTTTGGCCTTCCGCCTGGCCAAGGTTCAATGTGCTCTCTAGAGGTAGGATCGGAGTTTGGTGTTTTACCAACAACGCTGTTAAAATAATTTACGTAGCGGTCTCTTCCATCTGGGTTTAAGCACGGATCAATAATCACAACGGTATTTTTTAACCATTCATTGGCGGGCTGATTGGTACCTGAAACAAGGTTGTAAAGCATTCTCATTGAGGTTTCTGTTGAGTTTGCCTCGTTTCCATGCACATTATAGCTTAACCATAATATACCGGGCTGACTTGCTAAATCAATACCTGCGGATTTGCCTGTTGCTATTGCAAGATTATTACTTCGAATTTGTTCAATTTTTGATATATTTTCTGGCGATGAAATAACAGCCACCATTAAAGGCCTTCCCTCATTGGTTTTACCATATTCAATCAATTTTACATTTTTTGAAGAAGCAGATGCTGTTTGCCTGAAATAATCTGCTACCTTATAGTGAGGAGTAAAATGCGTGCCCAGTTCATAACCTAAAAATTCATCAGGCGATTTTACCTGAGCAGACACAAATAAAATAGAATTTAGCAAAAACAAGCAAAGCGTTAGGGTTTTCTTCATTTTAAAATAAAATTTACCTAATGTACAAATTTTGTTTTTTGTTGATGCTAAAGCTTAATTTTACAGCACATTTTTTACGATGGATATGTTAACAACCGAAAATCTATACAATTTATTTCAGGCAAACCCTTCAATATCAACCGACACAAGAAGCATCACTAAAAACAGCATCTTTTTTGCGCTGAAAGGCGACAATTTCAATGCAAATGAATTTGCACAGCAAGCTATTGAAAAAGGTGCATCGTATGCTATAGTTGATGAAGAAAAATATGCCAATGATAACTGTTTACTGGTTGAGGATGTACTATTTGCCTTGCAGGATTTAGCCCGCCACCATCGTAAGCTATTAAAAATTCCGGTAATTGGTTTAACCGGCAGCAATGGTAAAACAACCAGTAAAGAACTTGTAAATGCCGTTTTAGCAGAGCGATATAAAACCTTTGCCACTTTCGGCAATTTGAATAATCACATTGGTGTGCCGCTTTCTATTCTTTCTATAACTAACAATGAAGAGGTTGCCATTATCGAAATGGGCGCCAATCATCAAAAAGAAATTGAGCTGCTTTGTACCATTGCACAACCTACACATGGCATTATAACAAATGTAGGTATGGCGCATTTAGATGGTTTTGGTGGATTTGAAGGTGTAAAAAAAGGTAAAGCCGAACTTTATGCCTATCTCAAAGAAACAAATGGTTACACATTTATTAACAGAGATAATAAACATTTGCTAGAAATGTGTGCAACTGCAGGTTTAAGCAAACTCATTTATTATGGCACTGAAAACGGTAACACAATTAAAGGTAGCTTAAAAAACAGCGACCCGTTTATCGAGGTAGGATGGACAAATCACGAAGTTTCATCAACAGTAAAAACAAACCTGACTGGAAGTTACAACTTCGAGAATATTTTAGCTGCCATTTGCATTGGCGATTTCTTTGACATGGATGCAGAAGCGATAAACCAAGGCCTTTCCAATTACCAACCTAAAAATAACCGCTCACAATTAACCAAAACTGAAACCAATACGGTGATTTGTGATTTTTACAACGCAAACCCAAGCAGCATGAGCGCTGCTTTAAGCAATATATCAACATTATCTGCTGAACAAAAAACGGTGATTTTAGGCGACATGTTCGAGTTAGGACCGGAATCTGCTGCGCAACACGAAATTATTGCAAAGCAAGCCGAACAAAGCAGACTGGATAAAATTATCCTGATAGGAAAGTATTTTTATGTTTTGAAAGATGAAATAGATGCATTATTCTTCGAAACACCTGCTGAAGCCGCCCATTATTTGCAGGAAAATCCTGTAAATAACAATCTTGTTTTGTTAAAAGGTTCCAGAGGGATGAAACTGGAAAGTTTGCTACAGTATTTATAATTATTCCACCTCTTCGACCAAAATACCTGCATCGGTGATTTCCAATAATGGATTATCACGCATGTTTTGTTCAATTTCTATAGAATACTTCCCGTTTTTTGGAAAACGATGCTTAGTTAAAAGCGGTAATCTGTAATTAAAAATATTACCTGAGCCGCTTCCAAGCCATTCGCCATCATTTTTAGCAAGCTTATACTGGTATCTTTTAGTTACAATATTTTTACCATCGATGAAATGAGCAAGGATGAAAATGTTCGAATATTTATAATCTGCTGTATGCCTTAGTTTGAAATATAAATTATAGCTTTTGGTATAATCTTTTACTTCGAACGAAGTGATTATTCGATTTCTATAAGTCCATTTGCGATCGGTGATTTCATTATTACTATCAACAACGGCAGGTTTACACCCGGAAAAAAATATAACAATTAATAAAAAGCAGAAGAAGATTGGAAATTTCCTATTCAGCAGCTGGTTTGTTATCTGAGCCATTTTCCTTGCGGCGATTATTGTTTTTTCTTCTATTATTTCTATTCCTGTTTTTATTTTGCTCAGCTTTAACACCGTCAACCTGAGCCGTTTCATCTGCGCCAGCAACAATCGGTTTCTGTTCTGCTTGGGGCTTTTGACTTTTTTGCTGAGGTTTTGGACCGTTTACATGAGCAGGCTTAGGCACAGCCTGTTGTGGAGCTCTCTGTGCTTGATTTGGCTGTTGCTTTTGAACATTTTGTGGCTTATTACCACCCTGTTTTTGCTCTGAATTTTGAGGGCGCTGATTAGGATTTACACCCGGACTCTTATCTCCTCTGTTTTGACTGTTTTTATTCTTTTTATTTTTGTTGTTGTTTTTACTTCTAGTACGTTCGTCTAATCTGGTTAAACTATCCTGCCCAACAACATTCTCATAATCGAAAGATTTTTCTACAATTACCGGCGCAGCAATTTTTACTGCTTCTTCTTTTAAGTTTGGCGCTTTTTTACCGGCTTTATTCATTGCCATGATTTCCTTAACCCTTGCCGCAGCTACAGGAATCCAGTTTTCATCGCCCTGATAACTAAACCACATTACCTTTTTAAAGATATCCGTTTTTTGATGACGGGCATAACCTGCCTCTGTATCTAGGTTCTCAATTCTATCCGGAATATCCTTTAAGGCATCCAAATAAGTATCCAACTCATAGTTTAAGCAGCATTTTAATTTACCGCATTGGCCGGCAAGTTTTAACGTATTTAGAGATAGGTTTTGGTAACGTGCCGCAGCTGTAGAAACCGTTTTAAAATTAGTTAACCAGGTAGAACAGCATAACTCGCGACCGCAAGAGCCAATTCCACCTAACCGCCCGGCTTCCTGACGCATACCAATCTGGCGCATTTCTATACGAATACGGAAACTTTCGGCCATCTTTTTAATTAACTCTCTAAAATCTACACGTCCATCGGCTGTGTAAAAAAATGTTGCTTTTGTTTTATCAGCCTGATAATCTACATCGCTAATTTTCATCGATAAACGTAAATCCAAAGCCAGTTTACGGGCTTTATGCATGGTTTCCCATTCCATTCCCTTGGCTGCATTCCATTTTTCAACATCAGCTTCTGTAGCTTTTCTGTATATTTTTTTAGTAACCTGATCGATACTGGTTTTACGGCGTTTCATTTGCACCCGAACCAGTTCTCCGGTTAAAGAAACGTGCCCTACATCGAAACCACCTGTTGGACCTTCAACGGCAACAAGCTCTCCAATTTCCAGATAAATGTTATCGGTATTAAGGAAAAATTCTTTGCGAGAACCTTTAAATTTTATTTCTGTAACCTGAAAAGGTTTATAGTTTGAAGGCATATCCAAGTTGGATAGCCAATCGTGAACTTCCATTGTTTGGCACCCACCGGTACCGCAAGAGCCATTACTTTTGCATCCATTAGGGGTGCAACCACCACCAGTAGAACAACTTCCACATCCCATAGCTAATTGTATATATATTGAGTCCCCGTAGGGAGCGTTTTAAACCTGATAATTTTTACCAATTGTAAAGATACATCTAAAAAGAGAATTTTTGGGTTTGCATTTCTTTCAATATGGTAATGTGCCTTTTCTAATTCGGCTATAATGGCTTCAGCCATTGGTAAGGTAAGCACAAGGGTACTTAACTTTTTTGCTGTTTCGAGCGTGAGTGGAGGTAGTTTTACCAATGCCTCAGCTCCGCTGATAATTAAGCAACATTCTCTCAAATAATTAATTCCGTATTTTAAAAAGTTCTTCTGATTTTCCCGCCCCCATTTTGCCGCTTCATCTGTAAATTCAATTAAATCGGGCACTTTATTGCTATAACCATTTCTTAGCCATGAAGCAAAAATGCCGGAGCTATCATTCTGCGTATCGGCGGCCAAAGCTTTTGCTTCAATAAGATTTCCATCTGCTAAAAAAGCATAATCTATTGCCTGATTTTCGCTAACACTAGTGTTTTGTAACAAATAATTTGAAACCTCATGATTGGTCAGTTTTGGAATTTTAATGATTTGGGTACGCGAAAGTATTGTAGTTAAAATTTGCTCCTGATTTTGAGCAATTAAGATAAATAATGTATTTGCAGGCGGTTCTTCAATCAATTTTAACAGTGCATTACCGGCTTTATCCAAATATTCTGGTAACCACATAATTAAAACCTTGGTTTCGGCTTCAAAAGCTTTGTAGCTTAATTTTTTGATAATATCGTGGCATTCTGAAATTGGAATATTAGGTTGTTTATTACCTGCATCTAATTTTGAGCGCCAAACATCCATGTCAAAATAAGCATCACTCAAAACCATACTTCGCCATTCTTCCAAAACATCAACAGCTGTTTTTATACTTGCTGAAGCAAAAAAAGGATATGAAAAATGTAAATCCGGGTGAATAAGCCGTTCATATTTGCGGCAATTGCCACACAAACCACAGCTATCTTGTTCGGTTCTATCTAAGCAATTTATGTACTGAGCATAGGCAATGGCAAGTGGCACAGCGCCAGCACCTTGAGGCGATAAAAACAACTGGGCATGACTTATCCGGTTTTCTTTTACCGTTTGCGTCAATTGTTGTTTAATCCGCTCTTGTCCTATTATTTCTTTAAACTGCATTTGGTGCAAAATAAGAATTTGAATTGAAATAAGGTAAATTCCACTTAGATTTTGACCCAAACAAAACCTATCCGATTCTATATCATTACAGATGAGCCATTTCAGTTATCGAAAAACGATGGTCTGATTATTTGCAACCAGGCCAGCAAATATCAAAAGTTAATCAGCATTTAGATTTTAATTTAACAATAAAAAAATACCCAACTTGGAAAGCAATGATTTAAAATTTTAAAATTGGCTTAATGTTTGATAATTCTCACTCTAAATAAGAGTAAAACTGCTGCCTAAATAAACAATAGTTTGCTTCATCCTAAGATACCATCCCAATTTTTTAGCATTAAAAATTAAGATTTATGAAAATAATGAAAGGGAAATCTGTGGCATATAAATTCTACCGTGTAACATGAGTGTGACTGAATTTTTTATATATTTGACACCCAACCGTTACGCTCAACTAACTTTTGTCATCAGAATGAACCGCTTAAAGTCTTTATTATGGCTATTTTTATCGCTATTTACGATGGCGAGCGCTGCTCAAAATAAATCTAAGTTAATTCGGGTTGTTGTATTTAATGAGAAAAATCTTCCGTTTGAGAACGTTACCGTACAGCTTTTATCTGCTAAAAATGTGCTTGTAAAATCTGGGAGAACAGATAAAAAAGGTACTGTGTTATTTAGCGAACCCGTTAAAGGAAACTATTATTTTTTAGCAAAGGTTATTGGTTACGAGAATGGAAAATCAATACAAATTAAATCGCCTTTCGTACTAAATACCATAAATATAAAAATTCTTCCAAGTAGTCAGGTACTTAAAGATGTTGTTGTTGAAGGGAAAAAACCGCCAATACAGCACATTCAGGGCAAAATTGTAATAAATGTTGATGCCGGCATTACCAATACAGGTGTATCCGTTTTAGAGTTGCTTGAAAAATCTCCAGGAGTTATGGTTGATAAAGACGGAGCAATTAGTTTACAAGGCAAACCGAATGTTTTGGTAATGATTGATGGTAAACCAACATATTTATCGGGCGGAGAATTAACCAATCTATTAGCTGGTATGAATTCATCTCAGGTTAATCAAATCGAATTGATGACCAATCCTTCAGCAAAATATGATGCTAGCGGCAATGGTGGAATTATAAATATTAAAACCAAAAAACTTAATCAGGATGGCTTTAATGGCTCTGTAAGTATTGTAGGCGGCTGGAGCCGAGATTATAAAAATAATAATGGGTTGTTGCTAAATTACAAAAAGGGCAAATTAAACGCTTTTGCAGCTGCAAATTTTAATATAGGCAACAGCTTTACTGATATTTACGCAAACCGTAATTACTTAGATCAAAATAAGAATACAACTGCTGTTTTAGAACAAAATACTGCAATTGCCAACCTCATGCGGTATAAATTTTTAAAAGCGGGTGTTGATTTTTATGCTTCAAAAACTACTACTATCGGTTTTTCGGCAAGTGGAACTTTAATTAATAGAGATGGGAACAGTGATGCTGTTGCTATGTGGAAAAAACCAAACGGTGTTTTAGATTCAGCAATATCAACGGTAAGTAATACTTTTTATAAGTTAAAAAATGGTGCTGCAAATCTTAATTTTAAACAATTAATTGGAAAAAATCATGAATTATCGGTTGATGTTGACTTGCTAAGGTATAACATGAACAACAACCAGCAATTTACAAACAGGTTAATTTTAGCAAATAGTTATACCCAAGGTACAGATATTCAAAGCCCATCCAATTTAAAAATATTTTCTGCTAAAGCTGATTATACCATTCGCCTTGGTAAAAACAACACTTTAGAATCGGGTTTCAAATCATCATCCATAACAACAGATAATAAAGCAGATTTTATAAGTATTAATGAATTAATAAGAACGCCTGATTTAAACCGGAGCAATCATTTCAAGTACAAAGAAAACATTAATGCTTTGTACACCAGTTTTGAACATAAAACCAGCAAATTTAATGCGCAAATTGGTATGCGTTTCGAAAACACCGATTATGATGCGCATCAATTAGGCAATAGCGCTAAACCCGATTCTTCATTTTCAAGAAGTTATGCCAATTTATTCCCTTCAGGTTACATAAGTTATCAGGCCGATTCTTTAAATATGTTTACCTTAACGGCTAGCCGTAGAATAGACAGACCGCCGTACCAAAAGTTAAATCCATTTACTTTTATTATTAACAAATACACTATTCAAAGGGGTAATCCGTACATATTGCCACAATACAGCTGGAATTTAGAATTAAGCCATCGCTACAATCAACTCCTAACTACAACTGTATCTTATAGTGTAATTAATAATTATTTTTCTCAGTTATTTTTATCCGAAGGCTCGGATATTTTAATCTACACAGATGGCAATGTAGGCAAAATGAAAAATTTAGGATTATCCGCATCATTACAAATCTCTCCGTTAAAATGGTGGTTAGTTAATGGTCAAGGTAATTTTAATTATAAGCAACTCGATGGTTACCAAAACGTAAACTATCAATCCTCGGTAAACCAGTTTCAATTTAACCTGAGCAATCAATTTACAATTACCAAAACATTAAATGCAGAGCTTTCTGGTTTTTACATAACAAAGGCACGTAACGATTTACAAGAATTACTTTATCCAACAGGGCAAATTTCGGCGGCCATTTCTAAAAGCATTTTTAAAGGCAAAGGCTCGTTGAAGTTTAATGCCAGAGATATTTTCTTTACGCAGGCGATGGAAGGCCTAACCGATTTTCCGCAAGCGCAAGAATATTTTAAACTAACCCGCGATAGCCGTTTGTTTTTCTTAAGTTTTAGTTACCGTTTTGGCAAACCTTTGAAATTACCTAAACGCTCTACCGGCAGTGCTAATGAAGAAATGAAGAGAGCAGGCTCATAGATAGTAAGCCCTTATCGCTATGCGAAACACCTATTTGTTAAAAAACCTTACCTTTGATGCTTTTTAACAAGCCCGGTTGATTACAATTTGGGTTTTAGATTTTGATATGCCCAGAATCCTTGCCTTCGATTACGGAACAAAACGCATCGGCATTGCCGTTACCGATCCATTGCAAATTATTGCTACAGGTTTAGATACCATTCACCCTAAAGATGCGATAGAATACATCAAAAAATATTTATCTGTTGAGCAGGTAGAGGCATTTGTATTGGGCGATCCAAAGCAAATGGATGGATCAGATTCTGATTCAAAACAACATGCTAAAGGTTTTGCTACTTCGTTAAAAAAGGCTTTTCCCACCATTCCGCAGTATTGGGTAGACGAGCGTTTTACATCTAAAATGGCTCATCAAACCATTATGCAAAGTGGTTTAAAAAAATCAGACAGGAGAAATAAGGAAAGGGTTGATACCGTTGCAGCAACTATCATTTTACAATATTTTATGGAAACTAACCGTTTATAACCAAACAAAATGAGCCTGATAAACGAAGATTTACAAAACTTACTTACCGATTATTGCGAGCCTGAAAGCGAATTGCTACAGCAAATTGATAGAGAAACAAATTTAAAAGTTTTAATGCCCCGCATGTTATCCGGACACTACCAAGGTAGGGTTTTGAGTATGCTAAGCAAAATGATATCGCCAAACAGAATTTTAGAAATTGGAACCTTTACGGGCTATGCTACACTTTGTTTGGCAGAAGGTTTAACAGAAAATGGCATTATTTACACACTCGATATTAATGTAGAGCTTGAAGAAATGGTTCGCCGAAACTTCTCAAAATCGCCCTACCACAACAAAATCAACTATATTTTAGGCGATGCCACAGAAACAGTAAACCAATTAGAGGAGGTTTTTGATGTCGTTTTTATTGATGCAGATAAGAAAAACAACGGCACATATTACGATTTGATTTTTGAACGCGTTCGCCCGGGAGGAATTATTATTGTGGACAATGTGTTATGGAGTGGAAAAGTACTGCAACAAAAGCAAGATAAAGACACGCAGAATATAACTAGCTTTAATGATAAAATAGCTGAAGATAAAAGAGTTGAGAAATTAATTTTACCGGTTAGGGATGGCCTTTTTGTGATAAGGAAGAAATAAAAATATTCGTTATTGCGATTGATAAGCAATGACGGCAATAGAAATAAGAATGAAAAATATTTTTACTTTTTGGATTTTACTTTTAAGCGCAATTACGCTAAAAGGACAAAATACAGAAGATTATATAACCGAACATGCAACTATTGCGCAAACGCTGATGCATGAACATAAAATACCGGCAAGTTTAATACTAGCTGTCGCGATACATGAATCTGCATCTGGCAATAGCAGAATTGCCCAATATTTAAATAATCACTTTGGAGTTAAAGGTCCAAATAACAACAGCGAAATTCGTTCTTCCTATCGGGATTATTTAAGTGCTGAAGAATCTTACAATCATTTTGTAGAGATTATGGAAACCCGTTCTCCGTTTAATAACCTTTTTGGAAAGTATGATAAATATGATTATAAAGGTTGGGCAAGAGGCATACAGCGCTCGGGTTATGCACACAGCAGAAGTTGGGCAAGCCAGGTAATTGCATTGATTAAAAAGCATGAGCTTTACCAATATGATGAACGCCCGGAAGGTTATGAAGAGCCTGTTTATAAATCTGCTTACAAAAAGAAAAGTTCCAAAAGCCGTCTTACAAAAACATATACAGTAAAACCCGGCGATAATTTAAGCGTTATTGCTAAAAAGAAAGGTGTAACTGTTAAATCGTTAATGATTAAAAATGGTTTGAAAAAAGCTAACCTTAAACCTGGTCAAAAAATTAAACTGTAAAAATATACCTAAAGAGATACATGAAAATCAAATACCTGTTCTTTGCCCTAATTATATTGTTTTTAAGTTCTTGTTCATCAAGAAAATTTAGCAAAAACAATAAACAGATTGAAAAAGCTGCAAATAAGGCGAACAATAACACCTATAAAAGCTATAACACATTAAGTTATATTGATGAATTTAAGGCCGTGGCTATCGAAGAAATGAATGCCTATGGTATTCCCGCAAGTATAACATTGGCGCAAGGTATTCTCGAATCGGGCAGTGGTAACAGCGATTTGGCAAAGTATGCAAATAACCATTTTGGCATTAAATGTACATCCGATTGGAAAGGAAAAAATTATTTCAGAGATGACGACCAAAAAAACGATTGTTTTAGAGTTTACAAAGATGCCCGCGAATCTTTTAAAGACCATTCAGAATTTTTAAAACGCAAGCGCTACAGTGCATTATTCCAATTAGATAAAAACGACTATAAAAGCTGGGCATTAGGTTTAAAACAAGCAGGTTATGCAACAAACCCAAAATATCCTGATTTACTGATTAACACCATTGAAAAATATCAACTGTATCAATACGACCAATCGGAAACGGAGAAACAAAAAATTGCAAGAGAAGATCGGGTTTTTTCAGAAATAAATGAAAACATCCCGTTGGAAAAGAAAAAATTTACACCTGTAGAAACGCCGCCACCTGGTGCAAAACCTATTGTAGCCGATGGAACTTACACCGTTGTTAAAGGCGATACACTTTATAACATAGCCAAAAGGTTTAACCTAAGCGTAGAAGATTTAAAAACTTTAAACAATATCACTACAGATGGCATTAAACTTGGACAAGTATTGAAGGTTAAATAATGTTAATCGGCCAATAACTATCTGCTTTAATTGTAGTTTTGTTTTTCAATGAGATTTTTAATTGCCTTAGTTTTTTTTATTAGCCTTTCGGCGATGCTCTCTGCACAAACTAAGCCTGTGCAGGGTGTGGTTATTGATAAAGAAACCAAACAAAGGCTTGCTAAAGTTTATATTTACAATACACGTAGCGGCGATGGTTTGTACAATACCACCAAAGGAGAATTTAGCACATTCGCCATTCCGGGAGATACATTAGTTGCAGCACTTGGTGGTTATGGTGTAGATACTGTAATTTTTAAAGGTCAATCTGCGGCATATTTCCAATTAAAGCCATTAGGTATTCGATTAAGAGATGTATTAATTCAGCAGAAAAGGTTAACACCGCAGCAGCAATACGAAAAATCAGTTAAAGAATTTCGATATGCCACACAAAGGGGCAGCAGCAAAGATTTGCTGAATTTTGGTAATGGGGGAGTTGGTTTAGGTATAGATGCCATTTATAATTTGTTGAGCAGACAAGGGAAAAACGCCCGACATTTACAAAAAATATTAGAAAAATATTATCGCGAGGATTTGATTGATTATCGGTTCACTGCAAATCTTGTTCAGCAAATTCTGGGTATTAAAGAGCCAGAAATAACCGATTTTATGCAGCAATACCGTCCAACATACCAGTTTGTTTTGGAGGCTACGGATTACTCTTTTAACATGTTTGTTAGAAATGCTTATAAAAGTTACAGGGCAAATCCACAAGCGTTAAGATTACCACAATTGCCACAATTAACAATTGATAAGCTTTGAGAGCGCCAGTTTTAGTTTTTAAAAAATTGCCGGCCAATGGAATGGCTGTTTTTCCATTCATTTTAGTAAAGCAAAAAATGGATAAGAAAAATCCGCTCTTAATTAATCACGAAAAAATCCACCTCAGGCAGCAGCTCGAATTATTAATTTTTCCATTCTACATCATCTATTTAGCCAATTATTTAATTAATCTGCTGGTTTACAAACAGCACCATCTGGCCTATATGAAAATTGTTTTCGAGCAGGAAGCTTATGATAATGAAAAGGATTTGGCCTACCTTAAAAACAACAATTGGTTCGGGTGGATTAAATATGTTAAAGCCTTAAAACTACCATAAAACTTTGTAAATATGTTGTAATTAAAGGCTTTAATTTATCATATTGATAGTAAAACCTTTTAATGTGTAATAAATTTTCTTTTTCTTTGTAGGCAATGAAGAATTATTTAGCCGTCATAGTCATCTTTTTAAGCCTTGGTTTTACGAATTTACACGCTCAGGAAGTTGATACCATTCCTATAGACACTAAAGATTTGAACATTAAGTTAAAGCGAAGTCCGTTACCAAGCAGACTTTTGCCACTATCTTTCGAACCGGTTAAACTTCGCCCGGCAGTTGTAAACGCAAAAGTTAATTACTGGAAAACCAAAACATCAATAGGCATTAATGTAAACCAGGCACAGTTTAGTAATAACTGGAAAGGTGGTGGTGTTAATTCGATTGCAGTTGGTGGCTTACTAAACTGGAAAGCTGAATACAGCAAAAACAGTTATAGCTATGTTAGTGAGGTAATTTTGCAATATGGGAAGATTAAAAATAAAGACCAGCTGCAAAAGAAAACTAACGACAGGATTTTCTGGGATAACAAAGCTTCGTTTCAATTATCAAAAAACTGGTATTTCTTCGGTTCATTAAACTTCGAGTCTCAGTTTGATAACGGCTATTCTTATGCAAATGTAAATGGTACAGAAGTAGCCACTTTAATCTCAAAATTTATGGGGCCGGGTTATTTAACTGAATCTATAGGTTTTGAATATAAGCCAAACAAATATTTCTCAACCCGTTTTGGTACAGGTACCGCCCGCCAAACCTTTGTTTTGGATAAGAATTTAGCTAATGGCGATATAAAGAAAAATTACGGTGTGCCAATTGGCAAAACTTTCAGAAATGAATTGGCTTTTCAGGTGGTAAGTGCGTTTGATAAGGATATTTTCACAAATACAAACTTGAAAGCCAGGTACGCCATGTTAATTCCGTATGAAAATTTTAGATTTTCGAGAATTGACCACCGCTTGGATATTGCACTTACGGCAAAAATTAACCGTTTTATGAATACAAGTTTAACCGGTATTGGCTTGTTTGACAGAGATACCGGAACGGATAACATTCAAGGCAGCCAAACTTTAGCTTTAGGTTTCGTATTTGTATTTCCGAGATAGTTTTGCTGTTGCAGGCGCTGCCTTTGTTAATAAACCTGATTAAACGGAAATCCTTTTTGTTTTCCCTGGCACGCTGAGCTTGTCGAAGCGTTTTTGCTAGAGGTATCCTTCGACAAGCACAGGACGACAGGCGTGAATAGCATTAGCAATAACAAAAAGATTGCAGTGAAAGCAGGACTGAAGACCGCCATTGCTCAGTACCAAACATTTCCAATTAAATTTTCTTGTGCTTTTTCTTTAAATCAAGATAATCTACAAAATACAAAACCTTAACCGATAAAGTATTATTTTGCGGGGCTGATAAAATTCCGCTCAAATTGCGGTTATATCTTTCCATATAATAGGTTTGATAAGTTTCTGCTGCATCTTTATACGATAAGGTTAACGTACTGCCCGGAGCAAACTGCCATGTGTAAATTAAATCGATATTGAAAACATTGTAATTTCTATCGGTTCCTGTTGGCGTAGTGCCTTGATAATCGGTTAAATTACCATCAGATTTCAACAAATAAAAATCTTTATTTCGGCGGTCGCTCCAATAATGACGAAGCACAACCGCAACGCCCATTAAATTTGTGAAAGTGTATTTAGCATCGAAAGAGTTTTCTACCGTTCGGCGATCGTATTTTGAAAAAATAGATTGAGCACCTTGCATGGTTGCCCAGTTTACATAATTATAGCTGGGATTAAAGTATAAATCTAAACCAAAAGCTACCTTATCATTTAATCTGTAATTTTGGAATAAATAATAATGATAAGATTTTCCTTTAAACAATTGCTGCTCTCTAAAACGGATATTACCGCCAAAATTATAGGCTTTTGCACGATTGGGATTTATAAACAAACCTACTTGATAGCTTTCCGGAGCCTTGTAAACCTGTCCGTTTCTGGCTTCGTAAAAATCGTTTCCTTTTGCGTTATAATTGGCATTAACCTCGGCCGACCATAAGTTTTTAAAACGAACATAAGAACCTGTTTCTATTTCTAAATTTTGGTAATCTCCTGGATTTACCCTTCTGGAATATGATAGATTGAACCAACTTTGCCATTCGTTATACCATTTGCTCGGTTTGAAAATATTGTAACCAAAGCCAATTCGCTGGTCTAAAAAGTTGTTATTGGTAAAGAAGCCCATATCTGATGGGTCGAATTTATTATCGGCGTACACCTGGTTGTAACTCCAGGTAAAATTTCCGCTTTGCTTGCCAAAACGCAATATATAGCTGTAACCGGTACTTGTTTCTTCGCCTCTTAAATAGCTCATTTTACCACCACCATTAACAAAATATTTATTGCTTTTATTATTAAGATTAAAAAGCAGGGCCGAAACGTTCGCATCGTAAGCACTTCCTTGTCTTAAAACATTGGTATTTATAAACGTAGCCGAGCTATTGTTTTTTAAAGATTGGTCGAAAACGAGGATATTGTAATTGGTTAATGGCTGGGTTTCTACTTCACGCAGGTTGCCGTTTGCCTCTTCCACTTCAGTTTGCATGCTATTGGTTATGGCATTAAAAATACCAACGCCTAAGCCTTTTGCCGTTCTACCAGAAATTTTAGTTGCATTTAGCACCTTAGCCTCTGTTTGGTCTTTAATAATTTTATCGCCTGCGCCAATTTCGCTGTAATTATAATAGGAAGGAATTGAGCCAATGCGTTTCGAATAAAATAAATCGCCTTTGTTAAACAGTTCTGTTCCTTCGGTAAAAAACTGACGGTTTTCGTTAAATTTTACCTCAAACGGGGTAAGGTTTAATATTCGGTTATCAGATTGCACCTGACCAAAATCGGGCACCAAAGTCATATCTAGAGTAAAGCTATTATTAATGCCGTATTTAACATCCATACCACCGTTAAACCTTGCTGTAGTGTTTTTAACACCTGGTAAATTTGCCGGATAATGGTTAACATAGGCCGAAAGATATGGAGAAAACGATAATCTTAAAGGTGCTTTAATGTTTGCAATTCCGGTCCATAAACCTTCCTGATTGATAAACCCATTAACTTTTGGGTCTACAAAGTTCCAAAAGGTTTGTGTATTGCTACGCTGTGTTCTGCGGCTAAAATTTAAGCCCCAATTCTGGATATCTTTACTAGAAAAGCGCAAGGCAGAATAAGGAATTTTCATTTCACTTGTCCAGCCTTTATCATCAAGTTTTACGGCGCTTTCCCAAACTGCATTCCAATTTGGATCTTCGTCGCCAACCTGCGAATATTTAGCATCAAACTGAACACCTGCAGCCGTAACAAAAAAACCATTACCATTCATTTTATCGTAAAATGGGTCGACAATTATGGAAATAAAATCTGCGTTACCAATGTTATCACGAGAAACCAACTCATGCGATACGCTATCAGCAGCATCATACATACGGGCGTATACGTAAATCGCAACATCATCATACAAAACCTTCATTTCTGTTCGTCTATCTTGCTTTTCAACTCTTCCGGGTACAGGTCTTAATTCGAAAAAATCTGTTACGATTGGCACATTTACCCAGCAAGCATCGTCTAAAACGCCATCAATTTTAGGCGTTTCTGCTGTTCTTACCGCTTTAAGTTCTCTTTGTTTAGATGGATCTTGGGCGAAAATAAGGCTCACAGAAAGTGCGAATAACAGCGTAAAATAGAATTTCATAAGTTTGGTTTGGTAGCCATAAGACTCACAAACTTTACAAATGTTGCACAATAAATTATTAATTTAATGCCAACTGCTTCTGCAACACCACGGGCTGCCTTTTTTGAACGCTTTGCAACAAGCCCTTGTGCCTAAACCAGACAGCAACGGAAATACTTTTGATTAAACCTAAAAGGTTTTTAAACGGCGAAGCCCTCAATGAGGCAATTAGCGGACAATAAACTACTCGAATTAAACCTTATAGGTTTGAAAAAGATTGTAGTGTATGGCGGGGCTGCTGCCTGCCAAATGAGCTGAACGGCAATTTTCAAAAAAGGATTAAAACGCATTGTAAATAATTCATTTTTGACTTTGGTTAGCAAAGATTTACAACCAAAAATTGATACATTTGCGTTTCATTAAAATCATTAGCTTTTTGCTTTGGCAACAAGCTTTTAGCTTATATAAAGATGTTTGATAATTTACAGGACAAGCTAGACAGAGCGTTTAAAGTATTAAAAGGACAAGGCAGCATTACGGAAATTAACGTGGCGGAAACCATGAAAGAGATTCGTAAAGCATTATTAGATGCCGATGTTAACTATAAAACTGCCAAATCTTTTACAGATGAGGTAAGGCAAAAAGCATTAGGGCAAAACGTATTAACAGCGGTTTCTCCGGGCCAATTGCTAACTAAAATAATGAACGACGAACTTGCTGCCTTAATGGGTGGTGAAGTTACTGAGTTAGAAACGAAAGCAAACCCAACCATTATTTTAATTGCAGGTTTAAATGGTGCGGGTAAAACTACTTTTGCCGGTAAACTGGCTTTGCATTTAAAAGGCAAGGGTAAAAAACCTTTATTGGTTGCTGGTGATATGTATCGCCCCGCGGCGGTAGACCAATTAGAGGTTTTAGGAACTTCGGTTGGGGTTTCTGTTTATGCAAACCGCGATTCGAAAGACCCGGTTGGCATTGCGTTAGAAGGTATTGAGCATGGTAAACAAAACGGAAACAACGTAATTATTATCGATACCGCCGGTCGTTTAGCGATTGATGAATCTTTAATGAACGAGATTTCGGAAGTTAAAGCCAAAACACAACCACACGAAATTTTATTCGTAGTGGATTCGATGACTGGACAGGATGCAGTAAATACAGCAAAAGTATTTAACGATAGATTAGATTTTACTGGTGTTGTTTTAACCAAATTAGATGGCGATACCCGCGGTGGTGCTGCCCTTTCAATTAAATCGGTAGTTAATAAACCGATTAAATTTATAGGTACCGGAGAGAAAATGGAAGCACTTGATGTTTTCTATCCAGACCGTATGGCATCGCGTATTTTAGGTATGGGTGATGTGGTTTCGCTTGTTGAACGTGCTCAAATGCAGTTTGATGAAAAGGAAGCTGCAGAATTACAGAAGAAAATCCGCAAGAATAAATTCGATTTCAACGATTTCTATAACCAGATTCAACAGATTAAGAAGATGGGTAACATGAAAGATTTGATGGGTATGATTCCGGGTGTTGGCAAAATGATGAAAAATGTTGACATTCAGGATGATGCTTTTAAATCTATCGAGGCGATTATTAACTCGATGACTCCATTTGAAAAGGAAAATCCGGATGCGATTCAACAAAGTCGCCGTTTACGCATTGCAAAAGGTTCTGGTAGCAAAGTTGAAGAGGTTACTAAGTTAATTAAGCAGTTTGAAGATATGCGTAAAATGATGAAGCAGTTTTCGAACCCGGCAGCCGCAGCAGCAATGATGAAAGGTATGCCGAAAATGCCAATGGGCAGAAGGTAGATGTTCAAGAGTAGAAAGTGAAAAGTTAAAATAGCTTGAAGCAAATATTTAAATCCCGATCAGAAATGATTGGGATTTTTTTATTGAATTGGAAATGAACGGTTTCATTCTATGGCGGTTTGCAGCCCCGCTTTCCCTAATCCCGATGAAAAATCGGGATTCGTACAATCGGGTTTAGCAACAAAGTTAGTTCAAACATAAAAATTAAAAACTAAAGCTTTGTGTTCTTTGTGGCTTTGCGGTTAAATGCTATCTTAGTCATTATCAATTTATCTATCCCCGAATAACGCTACATCCCGAAAATTTTACTCAAAATTAATGCTTGTAAAAACATACGGGAGTGCAGTTTATGGCGTAAATGCTTTAACCATAACTATTGAGGTAAGCATCAGCGCCGGTAATAAATATTTTATGGTTGGTTTACCCGACAATGCCGTTAAAGAAAGTTTGCAACGGGTAGAAAGTGCAATACATGTGGCTGGTTATAGAATGCCCCGCCAAAAAATAGTGGTTAACCTGGCCCCTGCAGATATTAGAAAAGAAGGTTCTGCTTACGATTTACCAATTGCGATAGGAATTTTAGCTGCTTCGGGACAAATTCCAGCTGATGAGTTGGACAAATTTTTCATCATGGGCGAACTCTCGCTCGATGGTGCGATACAACCCATAAAAGGCGCATTACCAATTGCAATACAAGCGCAGCAAGATGGTTTTAAAGGCTTTATTTTACCAAAACAAAACGTACGCGAAGCGGCTATTGTTGATGGGCTAATTGCTTATGGCGTAGAAACATTAGCGCAGGTAATATCATTCTTTAATAAAAGCGAACCGTTAGAACAAGTAAAAATTAATACACGGGAAGAATTTTTAAAAAATATTGGCAATTATGAGCATGATTTTGCGGATGTAAAAGGGCAGGAAAATATAAAACGTGCTTTGGAAATTGCCGCCGCAGGCGGGCACAATGTGATTTTGATTGGTCCACCAGGCGCCGGAAAAACCATGTTAGCGAAACGTTTACCAACTATATTGCCGCCTTTAAATTTATATGAGGCTTTAGAAACAACAAAAATTCATTCAGTTGCAGGTAAGCTTTCTGCTGCCGATGCTCTAATGACGGTTAGACCTTACCGCTCGCCGCACCATACAATTTCTGATGTAGCTTTGGTTGGCGGCGGCATGAATCCCGCACCTGGAGAAATATCTTTGGCACATAATGGCGTTTTATTTTTGGATGAATTACCTGAGTTTAAACGAACGGTTTTAGAGGTAATGCGACAGCCTTTGGAAGATAGAAAAGTAGCGATTTCGAGGGCGAGATTTTCTGTTGAATACCCGGCCAGTTTTATGCTGGTAGCATCGATGAATCCCTGCCCTTGCGGGTTTTACAATCACCCAGAAAAGGAATGTGTTTGCGCACCGGGTGTTGTACAAAAATACCTGAGTAAAATATCAGGACCGCTTTTAGATAGAATTGATTTGCATGTTGAAGTTACACCTGTTAATTTCTCGGAACTGGCATCATCCCTCGAAGCGGAAAAAAGTGAGTTAATAAGAGCCCGAGTAATAAAAGCGAGGGAAATTCAAGACCTTCGGTTTACGGGCAAAGATGACTTGCATTACAATGCGCAAATGAGTCCGAAAATGGTAAGAAAAGTATGCCAAATCAGCGAAGCTGGTACTAATTTACTTAAATCGGCAATGGAGCGTTTAGGTTTATCTGCCCGTGCCTACGATAGAATTTTAAAAGTTGCCAGAACAATTGCCGATTTAGATGGAAGTGAAAATGTGGAAATGGAGCATTTGGCCGAATCAATAAATTACAGAAGTTTAGATAGAGATGGTTGGGCTGGCTAAATATGAACCAGATAATAACACAGGTAACTCAACATACAATTAACTGTATTTTAGATTAACTTAATTACTAACATGCAAAGCAAAGTCATTAAATTTCAACATCCTTTTCGCGAGCTGGAAGAAACAATTTCTTACAGTAGCCCGGCCCAAACAGTTCAATCGTTTTTAGAAATAAATTGGGAGCAATTAAATATCGACATTTATGAAAAGCATGATGAAGTAATACATGATTACTATTTTTTCGAGGTAAGTTATATGGATTTGTCAAATCATAAGCATACTTTAAACATTGGTGGTGCATACACCCATGGTAAAAATCTTGAAATTAATGGCCCGCAATTCGATGTTCGATACAGCCGGCCAATTGAAAAAACGAATAGAGGATTTTTAGGATTAGGTGCTTTGAAAACTAAAACCATGATAGATGAAATGTGGATGGAAGAATGTAATAAATCTTTTGTGGTTAAATGCCTGGAGGCATTTTTAAAACACGATAAACAATTTTTAGAATCTGAAATTATTAACAATGGCGTATCGAGCTTTTAATATTTTAACCATTGTAGATAGTTGTAGAAATTAACCTTAAATAATGGAATCTAATAGGCAGATTACAACAGAAAATTATTATAAAAAAGATTTACAGAATGGCCTATCAACCATGTTTGCACAAGGAAAAAAGAATATGGATGCTGAATTTTAAATGGTAAGCGACATAGCCTTTGCCAAATGTACAGACCAGATGGCACTATACTTTTTACACGTTACTATTTTAATGGAGAAAAAGTAAGGGAGGCGATTTTTAAGCAAGTCCAAAACAGATGTGTTGAGAGGAAAATTGGATTGTTTTAATATTCCTACCGAGAACAAAGGAATCATTAATTTATCTTTTATAATTTTTTATGCACCAAATAATTAATGCAGATAATATTTAAAAATTACAAATAACTTTGTGCGTATCATACAGATGAAAAGCAAAATTTATAAAATTATTAAATGGGGCCTGATTACAATTATTTCATTAATTTCAATCCTTTTTTTAGTAACCTATTTTTACATGAAGAAACCTTTATTCGGTAAAGCTGCTGAAGGTGTAAGATTAGAACGGATGAAAAAATCACCACATTTTAAAGATGGTATTTTTGAAAACATTCATGCAACTCCAGCTGTAACCGAAGGTTATAGTACTATGGGTATCATTATTGATAAACTATTTACAAAATATCCCAGATTAACTCCTGTAGATAGTATTCCATCCAAAAAAGTAGATTTATTGAATTTACCAATTGACCAGGATATTTTGGTTTGGTTTGGGCATTCATCTTATTTTATACAATTAGATGGTAAAAGAATATTAGTCGACCCGGTTTTTAGTGGTAATGCTTCTCCAATTCCGGGAACGGTGGTAGCCTTTAAAGGTACCGAAAGATACAAGGTAGAAGATTTACCCGATATCGATTATTTAATTATCTCTCACGACCATTACGATCATGTAGATTACCAAAGCTTAGTCAAGTTAAAATCAAAAACTAAGAAGGTGATTTGTGGTTTAGGCGTTGGTGCCGATTTTGAGGAATGGGGTTACAACTTAAATGATATTTTAGAAAAAGACTGGAATGAAACCATCGATTTAGGCGATAACTTTTTCGTGCAGACCACACCGGCACGCCACTTTTCGGGACGGGGATTTACCAGAAATAATACGTTATGGATGTCATACGTTTTCCAAAGCCCAACAATGAAAATTTACATCGGCGGTGATAGCGGCTATGATACACACTATGCAGAAATTGGAAAGAAATTCGGCCCTATTGATTTGGCGATTTTAGAAGATGGTCAGTACGATAAAAAATGGAAGTACATCCATTTAATGCCTGAGCAAGGTTTGCAAGCAGCAAAAGATTTGAAAGCTAAAAGACTATTTCCGGTACATTCTTCAAAATTTGTTTTGGCAAATCATCCCTGGGACGAACCTTTGGTAAAAATTACAGAACTAAATAAGAAAGCTCAAATCCCATTGGTAACGCCAATGATCGGCGAATTTGTTTATCTAAAAAACGAAAGGCAGATTTTTAATCAATGGTGGATTGGTGTGAAGTAAGTATTTCCGAAAATCATCTATAAAACCGAACACTATTAGCCATCCAACTAATTAAGTCTGGATTTTATTTGTCATGAAAAAAATCGTTATAATCATTTACGTAAGACTTTGATTTTTAGATGCTTAAAATAAGATACAAATCAAATAATGGCAGCTGAATTTAGATGATTAGATTCTCTTTGGCATAGTCGTTGTAATGATGCCCATACATTTACTAATCCAATCTGCTAACTACCTTGGCAGATTGAAATTGAAAAACATATCATGAAAAAGACTATTCAAATTTTCAGCATGCTATTAATAGCATTAACCGTAATGTCATCTTGTAAAAAAGATACTGACCCTGCAGACCGCGATTTTTTCGTAGGTACTTACAGAGGAACTGTTTCATACAGTAAAGGCGATACTCAAATCAACAGTACTGATGGTAAGGTTACAGTAACCAAAGTTAGTGATACGTATAGCTTCTTCTTTGGCAATAACATTCCTGATATTACAGGTGTGAAATTCCAGGAAAGCGGAAACACTTACATTAGCGTTGGTACTGGCGTTGTAGGTATTACAATTGATGCCAACAATTTAAAAATTGGCGTGTCAAATACCAATGGAACCTGGACGGCCAATTGCACCAGATAATTTAAAGCAAAAAAGTCCTGATTTAGTCAGGACTTTTTTCGTTACAATTCTTCCTCTTCATCATCCTCTTCCGGCACATATTTTTCAATTGCCGCTCCAATTGCATTAACCTCCTCATCTTCCTCAAAAATCGGAAGTTCTGTTTTATAATCCATTTTTAACCAGATGGATGAAGTATCTTTTAAAATCTGAATGTATTCTCTACCATCTTTAAAAATGGTGTACATATCATTTCCTTCCGGGAAAACCGAATAATTTATCGGACCAATTTCTACATCAAATGGTTCTTGCATGGCTGTCTTTTTTCACAAAGATAAGGCTTTAAGCTTTTCCAAAAGGTAAAATAGATAATCAGACAGCAAAAAAATTACGGCGAGTTGTTTAAAAACTTAATCAATTGTACTACTTTGCACTAAACAATTTACGGAAAGATTAGAAGATGAAGTTAACGTTTTGGGGTGCTGCACAACAGGTAACAGGTAGTATGCACCTGCTCGAAGTTGGGCATTATAAAATACTGGTAGATTGCGGTTTGGATTATGAAAAAGAAACCTATCAGGAAGAAAACCAACAATTCCCCTTCAATCCATCGGATATAAATCTGGTTATACTTACCCATGCCCATATCGACCATTCGGGCAATTTACCAACGCTTGTGCGCTTGGGTTTTGATGGGCAAGTGCTATGTACACCTCCAACTGCAGATTTAACTTCTATCCTTTTATTTGATTCTGTTGAGCTTTTTTTACGTAAACAAAGTAGAAAACCCCGTACCAAAAGGGGCAATTTCAGTGGTCCAAAACCTTTGTATCTGCACAAGCATGTAATGGATACCATAGACCGTTTTGTAACGATTGCATTTAACAAACCGTTCAAAATTAATGGTGATATCAGCTTAACATTTATCCCGGTAGGGCACTTACTTGGCGCTGCGGCAGCTGTATTAACCATTAACGATAATGGCGAAGAAAAGCGTATTGCTTTCTCGGGCGATATTGGTCGTGAAAATTATCCGGTTTTGGTGAAACCCGAACCCATACCTGAAGTTGATTATTTTGTTTGCGAAGCCACTTATGGCGGTCGATACCACACAAAAGACCAAACTTTAGAAGAAAGACTAGTTAAAGAGATTGAGGAAGCTTGTATTAAAACTCCGGGGCGTTTAATTATTCCAGCCTTTAGCATTGGCCGAACACAATCTTTGGTTTTTGCTTTGAATCAAATTTTTACAAAAAAGTTATTGCCGCCTGTTCAAATTTTTGTTGATAGCCCGATGGCAATACAAGCTACAGATGTTTATCGCAAACACCATAATTTGGTTAATCAAGAGGCAAAAGATTTTTATAAAACCATGGGCGATGAGTTTGAATTTGAGCATTTGGCTTATGTGCAAACCATGAAAGAAAGTAAAGATGTTTCAAATTATTTCGACCCATGCATCATCATTTCTTCTGCAGGTATGTTAGAAGGCGGGCGAATACAAGATCATCTTTATTACAACATACAAAACTATTATTGCACAATTTTATTTATTGGCTATTGCGCAAAAGGAACATTGGGCTATAAGCTATTAAGCGGTGTACCTATTGTTAGAATAAAAGACAGAGAAATGATGGTTTATGCCACTATTCGACAAACCGATTTACTGAGTGGCCATGGCGACCATGATGATTTAATGCGAACCGTAAAGCAAACCGGCCAGCCTAAAAAGGTATTTTTGGTACATGGGGAAGACAGGAGTTTACAAAGCTTAACTGCCTCATTGCAAGCAGATGGTTTTAATGTTGTTGCGCCACAAAGGGGAGAGGTTTTTGAAATTTAATTGGTTCAATGGTTCATTAGTGTTTTCGTCATTGCGAGGCACGAAGCAATCTTAAAGAAAAGGTATAATCCAAATTGTAAGATTGCTTAGTGCCTTGCAATGACGTCACGTCTATCCCCTCACCTGTCCGTCACCACGCACAACCCATTTATAACTGGTTAATTCTTCCAGGCCCATTGGCCCGCGGGCATGAAGTTTTTGAGTGCTAATGCCAATTTCTGCACCTAAGCCAAACTGTGCGCCATCTGTAAATCCTGTCGATGCATTTGCATAAACCGCAGCCGCATCCACTTCATTTAAAAAGCGGGTAATATTTTCGGCCTCCTCTGATATAATGGCTTCGCTATGCTTGGAGCTATATTTTGCAATGTGATTTAAAGCAGCATCTAAATCCTGCACTACTTTAACGGCTATTTTTAACGATAAAAACTCTGTACCGAAATGTTCATCCTGTGCATGGTGTAATAATTCACCTGGATAAGATGGTTGTAAAACACCATAACTAATTTCATCGGCAAAAATTTCAACTTTTGCATCCGCCAAAGGCGATAAAAGATTACATAATTCAGCTAATTTATTTTGGTGAACCAATACGCAATCTAAGCTATTACAAACGCTTACCCTTCGGGTTTTTGCGTTGAAAATAATGCCTTTACCTTTTTCTAAATCTCCAGTCGCATCAAAATAAGTATGCACAATGCCAGCTCCGGTTTCAATTACAGGAATTTTACTGTTTTCCCTTACATAATTAATTAAAGATTGGCTGCCGCGGGGAATGAGCACATCTACAAAATTTCTGGCATTTAGTAGGGCTTCAGTTGCCGCTCTCTCTGCAGGTAAAAGCGTTAAAACATCAGGATTTATATCGTGTTTTTTTAGTACACCTTGAATAACCTTCGCTATGGCTAAGTTTGAAAATTCAGCATCGCTCCCGCCTTTTAACACAGCCACATTACCCGTTTTAAAGCACAGCGAAAATACATCGGCGGTAACATTTGGCCGGGCTTCGTAAATTACACCAACAACACCTAATGGCACTCTTACTTTTTGAATTTGTAATTGATTATCAAGGATTTTATCTGATAAAATTTCGCCTAGTGGACTTGATAAATTACTAACATTCTTAACATCACTTGCAATATCTGCGATGCGCTGCTCGGTTAGCTTAAGCCTGTCGTATTTTGGATCTTCAATCGGCATTTTAGCTAAATCTTTTGCGTTTTCTGCTAAAATTTCTGCTGAATGCAAAACCAAAGCATCGGCTAAATCTGCCAATACTGCATTCGTTGTATTTTTTTTTAAGCCTACCAATGTCCGGCTTGCTTGCTGAGCCTTTTCAAAATATTGTTTGTAGTTCATTTCTTAGTATCAAGTATCAAGACTAACTGGATTTTAAACTTATATCGCTGAATAAAAGTAATCGTAATGCACTAAAGCCTTTTGCTTTTTCTGCCCGATTCTCTCCTTTGCTTTATCAGAGCCATATTCTGCAATCCCTAGCCCGATAAGCTGGTTATTTTCATCTATAATTTTGATGATATCGCCTTTCAAAAAATCTGATTGAATTTCGATAATACCAATTGGCAATAAGCTCGTGGCTTTACCTGAGGTTAAAACTTCTTTTGCACCATTATTTAACTTCACAATTCCTTTTGCTGATGTTTCTGAATGCGCAATCCATTTTTTCTTGCCAGATTTTATTTTCTCGGGGATGAAACGGGTGTGAACCAATTGATTGTTTAACAAAGTGCTTAGTACATTATCTGTAGTTCCATTAGCAATGTGCACCGCAATACCTAATTTTGCCACTTTTTGAGCCATTGTAGATTTTGTTACCATACCACCACGACCAAATTGCGATTTACCCGTTTGGATAAAAGATGCCAGATTTGAAACCGAACCTGAAATTTCTTCAATAACTTTTGAACCTTCCAACTTTGGGTCGCCGTTGTAAATACCATTTACGTTTGATAGTATAATTAACGCATCTGCATTTAGCATTGAAGCAATTAAACCCGCTAATTCATCGTTATCAGTAAACATTAGCTCGGTTACCGAAACTACATCGTTCTCATTTACAACAGGAATAACATCATTTTGCAGCAAAATTTGCATGCAATTTTTCATATTTAAATAGTGTGCCCTATCTCTAAAATCTTCTTTGGTAACTAAAACCTGTGCGCATTTTATTTTATGTGGTTCAAAAAAGTTTGAGTAGGTATTAATCAGTTTTACCTGGCCAATTGCTGCAAGAAGTTGTCTGGTTGTTACAGCATCTTGCTTTTCTGCAACAGTAATTAAGCTTCTACCTGAGGCTACGGCGCCAGACGAAACTAAGATTACTTCGATGCCCTGCTTTTTAATCTCAGCCAACTGATTTACCAAATGTTTAATTCGCCCTTCATCGGGTAAACCGTTTGCCTGTGTAATTACATTAGACCCAACTTTAACTATAATTTTTTTGTACCCTAATTTCATTGGCTGCTCCAAACCCTTCATAGCACAAAGGGCGTTTTGTAAAATTAATGCGGCAATTTAACATCTATTTTTTCAATTTAAATGATAATTATCCAGAACTAAAATTTTTGCGAAAATGATAAAATTTTCCCACCTGCATTTTGGCCAAAGGCAGGATACTTTGTTCATAAACCCGACATAAGCGAGCACGGAGTGAAACGTAGTAAAGCTATTGGCGGGACTGATGACTGCCATAAAATGCCGAAGCCTTCATTTTCAAATAAATAGTTTAAATTTTATTAAATTGCCAATACCTAAATCAAACCAACCATGAAACGTATTTTACCTTCGCTAATTTTGCTTGGTGCAATTTCAGCGTGTAATAATCCCCAAAAGAAAGAAATGGAACCTATAAAATGGCCTGATGCTAAAGCGCCAATAGCCGAAATAAAACCGCATAAAAGAATTATTCATGGCGATACCGTTGTAGATAATTATTACTGGATGATTGATTATTTTAAAAAAGGACCCGACAGCACAAAAGTTGTAGATTATTTGAAAGCTGAAAATGCTTATCTCGACACGATGATGAAAGGAACGGATAAATTTCAGGCAGATTTATTTACTGAAATGAAGAGCAGGATTAAGGAGAAAGATGAATCTGTACCGGTTTTTAAGAATGGTTATTTCTATTATACCAGAACAGAAGATGGTAAACAATATTATAAGTATTGCCGTAAAAAAGGTAGTTTAACCGCTACAGAAGAAATTTTATTAGATGTTGATGATTTAGCAAAAGGGCACCCATATTACAGTGCTTCGGGCTTTAGTATTAGTCCGGATAACAAGTTATTAGCTTATGGTGTAGATAAAGTTTCGCGTAGACAATACACCATAAATATTAAGAATTTGGAAACTGGAGAAATTTATAAAGATGCCATTCCGAATACGCAAGGAGGTGTTGCTTGGGCAAATGATAATAAAACTTTCTTTTACACATCTAAAAACCCGGTTACCTTATTAAGCGAAAAAATTAAAAAGCATGTTCTTGGTGCCGACCCAAAAGCCGATGCCGTTGTTTATGATGAAAAAGACAATACAAATTACATCGGGGTTGGTAAATCAAAGAATGGTAAATATATTTTAATATCATCGGCTGGTACTTTAACAAATGAGATGAGCATGATTGATGCGGACAAACCTGAATCTGCATTTAAGGTTTTTTCGGCCCGCTCTAAAGACGTTTTGTACGATGTTTTGCCGGTTGATAACAAATTTTATATTGTAACGAACTGGAATGCAAAAAATTTCCGTTTAATGGAATGCCCTTTAGATAAAACCGCCAAAGAAAACTGGAAGGAAGTGATACCGAACCGTAAGGATGTTTTACTGGAATATGGCGAAGAATTTAAAGATTATTTAGTGCTTTCTGAACGTAAAAATGGTTTAACGGAACTTAGAGTATTAAAAAATGATGGAAGCGATTATTACATAAAATTTGATGAGCCTGTGTATTCTGCCGGCGCTGGTTCAAACCTTGAATATAATAGCAAAACATTGCGTTATTCTTACACCTCGTTAACTACGCCAAACTCTACATTTGATTACGATTTAGAGAAAAAAGAGAAGAAGTTAATGAAACAGCAGGAAGTTGTGGGTGGTTACAAACCTGAGGATTACGCAACTGAACGTGTTTTTGCAACCGCAAAAGATGGAACAAAAATTCCGATTGCTTTGGTTTACAAAAAAGGCTTTGAGAAAAATGGCAACGCACCATTATTGCTTTATGCTTATGGTTCTTATGGCTCAAGCACCGACGCCACATTTTCTTCGCCGAGATTGAGTTTATTAAATAGAGGTTTTGTTTTTGCCATTGCTAATATACGCGGCGGACAAGAGATGGGGCGCCAATGGTATGAAGACGGTAAATTGATGAAAAAGAAAAATACTTTTACCGATTTTATCGCCGCAGGCGAATATTTGGTTGACCAAAAATATACCTCGAAAGGACATTTATATGCAAACGGCGGTAGTGCCGGTGGCTTATTAATGGGTGCTGTTGTAAATTTAGCACCAGATTTATGGAACGGCGTTATTGCAGATGTGCCTTTTGTTGATGTAATTAACACCATGCTTGATGAAAGTATTCCGTTAACTACAAATGAATTTGATGAGTGGGGAAATCCGAAGCAAAAAGAAGCTTACGATTATATGAAAAGCTACTCTCCGTATGAAAATGTTGAGAAAAAGGCCTACCCAAATATGTTGGTTACTACAGGTTTGCATGATAGCCAGGTACAATATTTTGAACCTGCAAAATGGGTTGCAAAATTACGGGCTAACAAAACGGATAACAATGTGCTCTTGCTAAAAACCAATATGGAATTTGGGCATGGTGGCGCATCTGGTCGCTTCGATTATTTGAAAGATGTTTCTCTTAGATGGGCGTTTTTATTCGCACTCGAAGGCATAAATAAATAGACAATATTTAAATATTTAGCCGTTTAGAAATTATTTAAGATTCCTAAACGGCTTTTTTAAAATTTGATATGGCTTTTACATTTGCATAACGTAATAACAAAGCTTTATAATCTAATAGCCGTATCTTTGCCCACCAATGGAATACAATGTTCATACTTTACCGAATGGCATCCGCATTATGCATGTGCCCTCGGCATCAACCATATCACACGCCTGCATCATTATAAACACTGGTTCGAGAGATGAACCTGAAGGCAAAGCAGGTTTAGCGCATTTCATAGAACACTTAATTTTTAAACGAACCGAAAAGCGCAGTACCAATCAAATTTTAAATCGCTTAGAAAGTGTTGGCGCAGATTTAAATGCGTATACCACAAAGGAGTATACTTGTGTGCATGCGTCTTTCTTAAATCCTTATTTAGATAGAACTTTAGAGCTTTTTAATGACATTATTTTCCATTCTACTTTTCCGGAAGATGAAATGGATAAAGAAAAAAGTGTAATTCTTGATGAAATTGCTTCTTATTTAGATCAGCCCGAAGAGGCCATTAACGATGATTTTGAAGACATGCTTTTTGCAGGCAATGCTTTAGGAAATAACATTTTAGGCACAACAGATTCTGTTCAAAATTTTACCAGAGCAGATGTAATTAATTTTAGAAAAGCGAATTACAGAACAAATGAAATTGTTATTGCTGTTTTAGGAAACTACAATTTGAAAAGTGTGATAGCTAAAGGCACAAAGCATTTTGCCGATGTTGAGGAGAATTCGCCATCGCTTAACAGAATAAAACCTGAAATATTAAAGCCAACTACCAGTAACATTTACAAGCCGATTACGCAAACACACTGCATTTTGGGTGCGCAAACCTATTCCACGCATCATAAATATAAAGCAGGCTTAATGCTGCTAAATAATTATTTCGGCGGCAACGGAATGAGCTCTGTTCTAAATTTACAAATTAGAGAAAAATACGGAATTGCCTATACCATCGAATCTAGCTTTGCACCATTAAGCGATACCGGTATTTTTTCAATTTATTTCGGAACGGATAAAGAAAAACATCAAAAGGCATTATCATTAATTTTCAAAGAAATGAAGAAATTAAAAGATAATCCACTCAATGATATACAATTACAAAAGGCTAAAAATAAATTTATCGGACAAATTGCTTTAGGTGAAGAGAACAGAATCGGGTTGATCATTTCAATGGCAAAAAGCTTAATCGATCATAATAAAATTGATTCTTTAGAACAGGTTTTCGAAAAAATAAATAATGTTAAGGCAACTGAAATGGCTCAAATTATTGATGAAGTTTTAGCACCAGAACAATTGAATATTTTTACTTTCAATCCAATACTGGAATAATTGTTATTTTTGCAATAGTTTCCGTCATTGCGAGGCACGAAGCAATGACGAGCGAAATAAAAACATAACACACAATGAAATTACCCATAGTAGCATACGGAGATCCTGTTTTGAAAAAAATAGGTGCCGATATAGATAAAGATTATCCAGAATTAAAGCAGTTGATTAGCGACATGTTCGATACCATGTATTACGCAAACGGCGTTGGTCTTGCTGCGCCTCAAATTGGCTTGCCTATTCGATTATTTATTGTTGATACCGGCGAGGATGAAGATGGCACGCCCGGCTATAAAAAGGTTTTTATAAATGCCGAAATTGTTGAAGAAACGGGCGAACCTTGGGTTTTTAACGAAGGTTGTTTAAGCATTCCTGATATTCGTGAAAATATCTCCCGCAAACCAAAAATCAAAATCAATTACCTTGATGAAAATTTTGTTGAGCATACAGATGACGTGGATGGCTTAGCAGCACGTGTTATTCAGCATGAGTACGACCATATTGAAGGAAAACTGTTTACCGATAAAGTTAGTGTTTTGCGTAAAACGATGTTGAAAAGCAAATTAGATGCAATTTCAAAAGGAAACATTAAAACGGATTATAAAATGAAGTTTCCAAATAAAAGTAAAAGAAGATAAGGTTTAATGTAAGATGTTAAAGGGAAAATGGAAACATTTTCCCTTTTTTTTGTAGCGCAAAACCTGTGCTAATCGGTAAAAGCAGACCTGCTTTCCATTATAGCTCCAATTTTGAAAAAAAATTGGAGGCTGCCATTTTAATCAGGGCTATAATTATTGGCTTGAGCAAAACTAAGTGTGTATTTCCTGTCTGTGAAGACACAGACCGAGGAGTAGAAAGATAATTTTGATGGAGATGTTAAAGGGAAAATGTAAATGTTTTGCCTTTTTTTTGCTCAATTATTGACGGGTTTTTTTATCAATTCTCGCTGTGGAATCTATCGCTATCAAATATTACCACACTATTAATAAACAGGGTTTTGAGTTAGGGATTGCCTGCCTGCGGCAGGCAAGTAAGGGTTTAGTACCGATTTTTCATCGGTACCGTAGCGAAGCGTAGCCCTGCAAAGCCCGACCCTTTCCCGATTTTTCTTCGGGATAGGTACGCCACAAAATTAGCTCTTGTTAAATTTATAGAAAATATTTTAGTGTAAATGAAGTCGCTTTTTTCGAGGAAGATTGCTTCGTTCCTCGCAATGACGGGCTTTTTATTAATTTTCGCTGCGGCTTTTATCGCCATCAAAAATAGATTGCATAAGTTTACCCCATGCAAAAGGATTTAACAATGGGTTGGTTTGAACCATATTTTTGTTAATCATCCTGTCGAAATTGTACCGATAATTTTGGCTGCCAATTTCCTGCGCATCACGTGGCAATGCCTGAATCATACCATTGATAGAAGATCGCGAAAGATTTCTTTTTGCAATCGCCATATCATCATCAGCAATTTTCATCGATAAAAAGTCTTTTGTAAACTCTTCTGTTGTTGCCCACGGAAATACCCGAACCGTTGGTAAATTAATTACCTCGGCCTTCAGTTTTACCATAATGGTGTATTTGCTGTCGGGGGTACTTAAAGGAATAACGGTTGAGAACTTTTTATAACCTATGGCTGTAAACAAGATGGTATCGCCAGGGTTTACAATGAAAGAGAAATAACCTCTGTAATCTGCCGCAACACGTTTACTATTGGCAGAAAGGTTAGTCATGGTAACATAAGGAATTACGCTTGTGCTATCAATATCTGTAATAATACCCGAAAATTGAATCAATTTATCCTGTGCCGGCTTTTGTTGTGCAAATGCGGCTATAGAAAAAAGTGTACAAATTAGGGCAATACAATATCTCATTAAGGCAAATGTAAATTTAAAATGTAAATCTGCTTGTTAAATATTGTTAATCTTGCTCGGCCATGTTTACCGCTACAACAGATGTAATCTGCGGAACAGCCTTCATAATTGCTTGCTCAATCCCCGATTTCATAGTCATAAAACTCATCGGGCAAGAGCCGCAGTTACCTAAAAGCTTAAGCTTTACTGTTCCTTCAGCTGTAATTTCTTCAACAGAAACATCCCCTCCATCGGCCTTTAAATATGGTCTGATGGTTTCTAATGCCTGTTCTACTTGCTCTGTTAAATTCATTCTGTGTTATTTAAAATCTAAAAATACTAATTTTTTAGGAATTAGCCATTTGCGCATTATTGATTGATATTTGCTGTGCTATTTTACTTGCAATATCTCCAAAAATTTCATCCATTAAAACATTTTGGTTCAAAGCAACCGGTTTTCCATTATCGCCAGCTTCTGCAATACTTTGTACAATAGGTATTTCACCTAAAAACGGAACATCAAATCGCTCGGCTAAAACAGTTCCACCGCCTTTACCAAAAATGTAATATTTATTGTCGGGCAATTCTGCCGGCGTAAAGTACGACATGTTTTCAATAACACCTAAAATTGGAATGTTTATGCCCGGCATTCTGAACATAGCCAAACCTTTGTGCGTATCTGCTAAAGCAACTTGCTGCGGTGTAGTTACCACAACCGCTCCGGAAATAGGGAAACTTTGTGTAATTGTAATGTGAATATCCCCAGTGCCCGGAGGTAAATCAACAATCAGATAATCTAACTCGCCCCAGTTAGTATCGTTAAATAATTGCTTTACCGCGTTTGATGCCATTGGACCACGCCAAGGTACAGGTTGACCCGGGTCTGCAAAAAAGCCTAACGACAATAATTTGATTCCATATTTCTCTATCGGAATAATTTTGGTTTTTCCATCTGCCGTTTCCTCAGCACCAGGTTTTGCATCAACTAAATCAAACATGGTTGGTACAGATGGCCCGTAAATATCAGCATCAATTAAACCAACTTTTGCGCCATCTTTAGCCAAGGTAACCGCCAGATTACTAGATACAGTAGATTTACCAACACCACCCTTTCCTGATGAAACCAAAATTATATTTTTGATGTTATCCAGAGAAGATGAATTTACAGGTTGCGTAACCCTTGATGTTATGTTGATAGAAATTTCTGCCTCCGCATCTACAAAATGTTTAATTGCATTTGTACAGGCATTTTTTAGCATATCCTTCATAGGGCATGCCGGGGTAGTCAGTTCAAGCGTAAAATTGATTTTTTTATCAACGATGTTTAAATCCTTAATCATGTTTAAGGTAACCAAATCCTTTTTCAGGTCTGGATCTTCTACATTTTTAAGCGCATCTAATACTTGTTGTTGGCTAATTTGCATCTGAATAATTTAAATTCAAAATTAACAAAACATCCCTATAAATACTTTTATTTAGGGTTTTTAACTGTAATTTTAACACGAAATAAACATTTAATTGTTACGTTTAAGCAATTAATCATTTTAAGCACTGTATGCAGATACCGAAAATAAACATCCCCAAAAAATATTTAAAAATTGGCGCCTGGGTTTTAGGTGTCTTTTTTATTGTTTGTATTGCATTAGGTGCGGTTGCGTATAGCAAAAGAGAAGCTTTGCTTAAAAAAATGGTGGCTAAAGCTATCGCAAAAGCAAATAAAGATTACGATCTGGATGTTAAAATTGGCAGCGCTGGTTTTACAGGTTTAAGCACCGTAAAAATGACCGCAATTTCTATCGTTCCGAAGGATAGAGACACCCTTTCCAGCATCAACGAATTAAGCGTTGGGGTTAAACTATTTCCATTAATCTTTGGTAATGTAAAGCTGTCAGAAATAAAACTCAACAATGGCTTTGTAAGCGTTGTGCTTAAAGATTCTACTACAAATATCGATTTCATTTTAAAAAGAAAAAAGAAGGATAGTACAGAAACCAAAGCCAAAGTTAACCTTGCCGATATAGCCAGCAACGTTTTAAACGAGGTTTTATATAAAATCCCGGATGATTTGGATGTTAAAAACATGCTTTTTAAATTTAATGATCATGATACCGCAAAGCTGAGTTTTGCAACCGAAGCTGTAATTGATGGTGGTGATTTAAAATCTACAATTAACGTTAACGAAGGAGAATCTAAATGGCATATTGATGGTTATGTAAATCCCGGCAGTAAAGAGCTAAGTTTTACAGCCTATGCTGATGGTAAAAAACTGGAATTACCATATCTTAATAACAAATTACATGCAAAACTGAGTTTTGATACGCTGCAAACGGAACTTAAAAACGCAAAATATAGCGGCGATGATTACAAAATTTCTGGTTCATGGTCGGTGAAAAACATGTTAATAAACCAGCCAAGAATTGCATCGAATGATATTGTTGTTCAAAGCGCAAAATTAGATGCCGATGTTTTAATTGGACCGAACTACATCGCTCTGGATAGTACATCTACTGCATATTTAAAAAATGCATCCATCCATCCATTTGTAAAATATACTTTAGGGAAGAATAAAATTTACGAGCTTAAACTAAATGCTGAAGAACAAGATGCGCAGGCAATTTTTGAAGCTTTTCCTCAAGGTTTATTCGAGTCTTTAGATGGTTTAAAAGTTCAGGGTAAAGTGAAGTATAATTTAAATTTTTATCTCGATACAAAAATTCCTGATAGTGTTCGCTTCAGCTCTACTTTAACGCCGGTGGATTTTAAAATCCTGCAATGGGGCAAAACCAACCTCCAGAAAATTAACAGTCCTTTTGTTTACACGCCTTATGAATATGGTAAGCCCATGCGTGACATAATAATTGGTCCTGCAAATCATAATTTCACTCCATTAAATGCGATTTCTAAAAACTTTATAAATGCTGTTTTAACGGCAGAAGATCCATCGTTTTACACACACAATGGCTTTGTTGAAGAATCCATAAGAAAATCTATTGCGGTAAACTATAAGGAGAAAAAATTTAAGCGTGGCGGAAGTACAATCAGTATGCAACTTGTTAAAAACGTTTATCTAAGTCGCCAAAAAACTTTGGCCCGCAAAGCAGAAGAAATTTTAATTGTGTGGCTAATTGAACACAATCACCTGGTAAGTAAACAGCGCATGCTGGAGGTTTATTTTAACATTATGGAACTTGGACAAAACATTTATGGCATTGGCGAAGCTTCGCGATATTATTTTGGCAAGCAACCTGCTGATTTAACCATTGGTGATGGATTGTTTTTAGCGAGTATTGTTCCGAAACCTAAAGCATCTATGTATAAATTTATGTCAGATGGAAGCTTGAAACCGTATATGTACAACTATTTCAGGTTTATGGGGAATATTATGGCCAGACGAGGTTTAACGCCATCAGATTCTGCGGGTTATGGTTTTTACAATGTTAGGCTACGCGAAGGTTTAAGGCAATACCTAGCTCCGGATACTGCCGCCGTTGATACAACCGTTTTTGACGATGATGACAGCGAAATGCCACAGGTAATTATGCAGGATAAAAATAAAAATCTTTTCGACCGTATTTTTGGTGGCGGAAAGAAAGACACTGCAACCATTAAAACTGCCGATACAACCAAAACCAAAAAACAATTAAGGCAAGAGCGAAGAGAACAGCGTAGGAAAGAACGTGAGCTCGAAAGCGGTCAATAGATATTTGAGGCTTCATATTTCAACATTACAAAAAATAAAATGCATAAAATAACAGTAGAAGATAAGGAGTTTGAGATTTTTTTAGAGAATGATGCGCTAAATAAACGCATCAGATTGATGGGTATACAGATGAATGTTGATTACGAAGGTAAGTGCCCTCTATTTATCGGTGTATTAAACGGAAGTTTTCTTTTTATGGCCGATTTAATTAAAGAAATTGATGTGCCTTGCGAAGTTGCTTTTATGCGTGTTGCGTCTTATCAGGGAACAGAAAGCTCTGGCAATGTTAAAGAACTAATTGGTTTGCCCGATAATTTGGAAGGAAGAGACATTATTATTGTTGAAGATATTGTAGATACAGGCTTAACGCTTACGCATATCTTAAAAATGATAAAGGAAAAAAATCCGGCATCGGTTAAAGTTGCTTCATTACTGCTTAAACCTGCGGCACTTAAATATAAAATTGAAGGCTTGGATTACATCGGTTTCGAAATACCGAATGAATTTGTGGTCGGCTATGGTTTAGATTATAACGGGCTTGGCAGAAACCTGACTGATATTTACAGAGCTATTGGCGAATAATTTCTAAGCAGATTAATATATTTTTCGCACCTTTGCGCAATAATTTTAATACAATGACCATACACAAAGAAGGCTATACATCAATTGCATTAACAGTATTATTTGTTTTTATACTTAATGCTTTTGTGGATTATAAATATTACGATGTAACATGGCTACGTTGGTTTATCTACATCCTTTCTGCTTTATTATTTTTAACTGTATTGCAGTTTTTCCGTAATCCAAGTCGTAGTTTTTCTGCCGGCGATAATTTAGTGATTTGCCCTGCTGACGGAAAAGTTGTGGTAATTGAAGAGACTGAAGAAGGCGAATATTTTAAGGATAAACGCTTACAGGTTTCAATTTTCATGTCGCCGGTAAATGTTCATATTAACCGAAATCCAATTTCTGGTGTGGTTAAGTTTTTCAAATATCATCCAGGCAAATATTTAGCGGCCTGGAATCCTAAATCATCTACAGAAAACGAACGTACAACAACTGTTGTAGAACATAATAACGGCACATCAGTATTATTCCGTCAAATTGCAGGTGCTTTAGCCCGTAGAATTGTTTGGTATATTAAGGAAGGCGATCAGGTGGTGCAAACTGAACAATTTGGATTCATTAAATTTGGCTCACGTGTAGATGTTTTTCTTCCGGTAGGAACAAAAGTTAACGTAGAGCTTAATCAGGTTGTAAAAGGTGGAATTACAACTTTAGCTACTTTAAGCTAGGTTATTAATAAGCTATTGAAAGGGCGATTTGGTTTATCAAATTGCCCTTTTCTGTTTTTTACAAAAAAATCTGGGTAAATTTGAATTAGCTTTTAGTCAAGCTTTTCTGTTACAGTGGCTTGGCCAATGCTGCAATCTTTTGGTTATTGTTAAGGCTAAAGTTAGATTTTTACTGCCAAAAGGATTTTCGCTATGTCGGGGCTATCGAAGCCAGGGTAGTTGCCTTTTTGAGAGGATTTTCTTGTATAAGCCGCTGTATCTAAACTTAAGGGATAGTAGTGAACATCCTTTTTGTTTTCTGTTTTTCGACTACGCTCAGGATGAAAAAGGTGCTAATATTTAAAGGCTTTGGATGACAGATATATAAAAGGTAGCTCGATTTCCGTGTATTCTGTGTTTCCGTGGCAACTATTTTTAGCCACAGATTGGCAGACTTCCTTCAACTACGCTGAGGATGACAAAAAGATTTGGATGAAACCAATGGCAATGAATGGAAATTAATTAGTAAAACCGCTCGCTACTAATTGCCGTTCGGCTTTAGCCAAAATCTGCACATTGCAAATGCTAATAGTAGCTTTCCAAAGCCAAATAAACCCGATTGAAACGGAAATACTTTTTGTTTTCTGTCTTTCGACTACGCTCAGGATGACAACAAAAAGATTGCAGTGTAAAAGCGGGGCTGCCGCAAACGATGAAATACCGAGCTTTAATTTCCAAAAAAACATTGGTTACATGCCAAGAATTAATGCAAGTTATACAATCGTAGCAACCCGCTAATCCATTGTATCATTACCAACTTCTTTATCGTGCAGCGTTAATGGAATATCACTTATCAATCTTTGGGTTGGGTAAGCAAAGCCAGACTTGTTTTTCATTACGATATCCATAATTTCGAGATTAATCTCCTGTCTGATTTGAAGAAACTCAGCATTATCTAAAATCACAACAAAATACGAAACTTCGATATTTAAACCAGATTCACCAAAGCTTTTGAAAGAAGCGTTCACATCTGCTGTTCCTTCTCTGTTGATGATATAATGCTCAATTTCAGACACTATATTTTTCACAGCCGCCGCATTGGTTTCGTAAGTTAAGCCAATGGTAAAAGCAACTTTGCGTGAGTTTCTTAACGATAAATTTTCCAAAACACCATCAATCATACCCCTATTTGGGATGGTTGCCATAGTTTTCTCCGAAGTACGAATTCTGGTGCTTCTAAAGCCAACCTTTTCTACCGTTCCTTCTACGCCATCAACTTTCACTAAATCGCCTACAACAAAGGGTTTATCCAGAAATATAGTAAAAGAGCCAATCAGGTTCTCTAAACTCTCTTTAGCTGCAAGCGCAATCGCGATACCACCAATTCCAAGCCCGGTGATTAAGGTTAAAACGTTTACTTCAAATACAAAACCTAAAAGCGTAAAGAAACCTATAAAAATAACAAGCGTTTTAAAGAGCTCCTTTAAAAACGGCACTAATTGGTCGTCCGATTTATTGTGTGTTAAAGAGGCTTTGAATAGTAAAACGTGACTTATAAAATCGATAATCCTTAGGATAATCCAAAATACGGATAGAATTATCATAAAAAGAAAAACCCTATCTATACAATCGCCGATAGTAACCGGTATAGCTTCTTTAACCTTACCCACTAATTTACTATAATGGAAAATTGAGACTTCTAATGGATGTTTTAGTTGATTTACCGAAAGGTAAAGTGTAGAAAGCAGAATGAAAAGTTCAATCGGCTTAATTAATAACGATACAAATGCATCATCATGAGCTTGTTGAGAGAAATTTTTAAAAAGCTTAAAAAGTAGCTGACTTAAAAGCCTGGATACAATACGTTTAAAAATTAACCCAAAGAACAGAATACCGCCAAAAAGGCAATAAGCTTTTACGGTATTACCCCAAAAAACCTGTTCAAAAAATGCAGAATCTAACATAGCGTAGCGGTATAAACGAAAAAACCTCCACGAAATTAATCGTGAAGGCTATATCTTATAATAAAGAATATTATTTTCTTAAAGATTTGATACGAGCAGCTTTACCAGTTAAAGCACGTAAGTAGAATAATTTCGCTCTACGAACTTTACCATAGCTATTAACTTCTACCTTCTCGATGTTTGGAGAATTGATAGGGAAAATACGCTCAACACCAACACTGTTACTAATTTTACGAACTGTGAAAGTTTCGTTAGCACCAGCACTGTTGCGTTGAATTACAACACCTTGGTAAATCTGAATACGTTCTTTATTACCTTCGCGAATTTTATAGTGTACGCTCACTGTATCGCCAGACTTGAACGCAGGAAAATCTTTTTTCGCGATGGCCTGCTCTTCAACAAATTTTACTAAATCCATGATTTTAAGCTATTAAATCGATATTTCAACCCGTGAAAATCGGATTGCAATATTAGGGTTTTTTTTTTATAAAAAAAAGTAATTTTTATTTTTTCCACAATCTTTATGAAATCCACAATAGAAAGGGTTAAATGCTTCTATTCCAAAAGGTCAGGTCTGCGTTGTTTGGTGCGTTCTAAAGCCTGCTCGTGCCTCCATTCGTTAACTTTAGCTTCATGTCCGCTTAACAGCACATCAGGCACTTTATGTCCTCTCCAATCAGCCGGACGTGTGTACACAGGAGCGTCTAAAAGTTCACCTTGAAAGCTGTCTGATAGTGCAGAAGTTTCGTCATTTAAAACACCAGGAATTAACCGCACTACTGCATCAACAACAATTGCTGCAGGCAATTCTCCGCCACTTAAAACATAATCACCAACAGAAATTTCTCGGGTAACATAAATATCTCTAATCCGCTGGTCAATCCCTTTATAATGCCCGCATAAAATGATGATATTCTTTTTGATAGAAAGTTCGTTGGCTGTACTCTGGTTAAGCGTAACACCATCCGGACTCATAAAAATAATCTCATCGTACGTTCTCTCTGCCTGTAATTTTTCAATACATGCAGCAAATGGCTCAATACTCATTACCATTCCACTACCGCCGCCATACTGGTAATCATCCACACTTTTTTGTTTGTTAGTGGCATAATCACGCAGGTTATGAACAACAATTTCTGCAATGCCTTTTTTTTGTGCCCGTTGTAATATGGAATGTGCAAAAGGACTCTCCAATAAGGCAGGAAGAACGGTTATAATATCAAAACGCATGGTACAAATATATGGAAAACGGAAAATGTAAAAATGTGGATGTTTTAGGGCGATTCAAGTCTATAAGACTTAAGGTAGATATATTTCTAAACTATTTATCAAGATAAATATCGAGCAAGCCTTCAGGCAAATCCAATGTTAAAATCTTCTCTTCATCATCAATTTCAACTATAAAATCTTCATTTAGAGGAAAAAGAATTTCAGTTTCTTTGTACAATACTGTTGCTATAAATTGCTGAGGATATTCATTTACTTCGATAATTGAACCCAACTCACCAAGCGTTTCATCAATAGCTAAGAATCCTTTTAAATCAGTATAAAAGAACTCATCTTCATTGCGTTCAGGCATTTTATCGATTGGCAAATAAAGCTTCTTTTTTAAAAGCGGCTGCACTTTATCGATATGATCTACATCATCAAAATTAAAATAGCCGGTTTTATTTGCCTGCAACTTTGCCGATGCCACAAAATAAGGAACTAATTTGCCGTTCATATCAGCAAAAACCACATCAAAATCGAGTTGTTCGTAATCGTCAAATTCGAAAAATATCTGTACTTCGCCTTTTAAACCTCTTGTTTTGGTAACGTAACCTATGTAAAATGCTTCTTCGTGTTTCATGTCTTAAAGCGCTATGTATTTTCACTATTGAGAATCCAATTCCATCAGATGAAGTAATCTCGTTTCAATATTAATTCTCCATTGGATTGCTTTCCCGAACGGTCGGGATAAACTGTGCCTCGCAATGACGATCTTTTAAAAATCTCTTTAAATAAAAATAGCGCTCCGAGTAATCGAAACGCTATTTTTTGCATCAAAATAAATAAAATTATTCTGCGCCTTCTTCTTTAGTTGCTTCTGCTGCAGGAGCTTCTTCAGATGCTTCAGCTTCAACAGCCGGAGCTTCTTCTTCAACAACTTCTTCAGCAACTGGTGCATTTTTAGCTGCAATTGCTGCTGCTCTATCTTCTTTTTTCTTAGCTTCTGCTGCTAAAGCTGCTTTACGAGCATCTGCTTTAGAAGTTGCTAAACCTTCTGATTTACCAGAAATTTTACCAGCTTTTGCATCTAACCACTCTGTAAACTTAGCATCTGCTTGTTCTTGAGTTAAAGCGCCTTTTTTAACACCACCTTCTAAGTGTTTTTTGTATAAAACACCTTTGTAAGAAAGGATTGCACGAGCTGTATCAGTTGGTTGTGCACCACTGTTAACCCAAGCTAAAGTTTTTTCGAAATTAATTTCGATGGTTGCAGGATTGGTGTTTGGGTTATAAGAACCTAAACGCTCAATAAATTTACCATCACGTGGAGAGCGAGAATCTGCTACCACAACGTGGAAAAAAGGTTTCCCTTTTTTACCGAATCTTTGCAATCTGATTTTAGTTGCCATTTTTCAATTTTATTATGTATTCAACATAGTTCCCGGAGCTTCGTGCTGCGGGGACGCAAAGATAAGTAATTGATTGATACTTTGCAAATTGAAAAAAGATTATGAAATAAGCATAAAAACCAAAGCTTATCAACATCGCCCAAACTAAGGTTTTACCTTTTTATGCTTGATGCTTCATTCCCGTTCATTTATCTTTACCGCCATGAGAATAGCCATTGATATGGATGAAGTTATTGCTGATGTCATCCCTAAATTTATAAAACTTTACAATCGTGATTTTGGGTCGCCGCTTGATTTAACCATTGAACCGGGCAACGAAGTATTTATGCAAATACCAGACGTTAATAAAAAATGGCTTGAATATATAAATGAACCGGGGTTTTTTCGCGATTTAGACGTTATACCTGATAGCCAGGAAGTGATTAAAGCCTTGCAAGAAAAATATGATGTTTATATTGTTTCTGCAGCTATGGAATTTAGAAATTCTTTAGTTGATAAATACGATTGGCTTGCAGAACACTTTCCTTTTTTAGATTGGCAGCACATTATGTTTTGTGGAAATAAAATTGTTGAAGTTGATGTTTTAATAGACGACCGCATTAAAAATTTCATGAATTTTAAAGGGCGTCCATTGCTTTATACCTCACCACATAATTTATTAATTACCGATTACGAAAGGGTAAATAATTGGCAGGATGTTGCAAAGTTGTTGCTTTAATTAACTTACAATTCAACTACGCGTCATTGCGAGGTACAGTTTATCCCGACCGTTCGGGATAAACTGTACCTCGCAATGACGAATAGTATTAAAAATTAAACTCTCCTACCAAATTTCCGCTCCTATTATCGGCTGCCATTGGTAAAACGATTACTTTTCTTTGTTGCTTGCCAGATGCGTAGTGGGTGTAAATTTCTGCTGTGACGGTAGTTGGTCCGCTGATGTTAATTTGCCTATCGCCATAATAGTTTACTTCAATTTTATATTTCCCTTTTACGGCTTTTTTTATCATGAATTGTTCTGGTCCATATCCTGATGTAAAATCGTTACTAATTCTTCCACCAATTTTGGTTCTGTTGTTTGCGTAATATCCTCTCTCTCCGGTTGGGTCGGTTAACCATAAATCGATATCAGTATCATTTTTATTCCAATTCAAAACCACGCGTACATCTACGGGTAAAGGCTGAATTAATCTTTTATCAATTCCATTTAAATTTAATCTGTTTCCGTGTTTGCTAATCAGATTATTAATTTCAGCGATTACAATCTCTTCAATTCCCTGGTCTCTATCAGCAATTTGCGAGTTGTAACTTTGCGTTAAAACCTTATATAAATTATTCAATGCTTTTTGGTACTCACCAGCATCGGCCAAAGCCAGAGCATAATCCCGATAGCTTTGTGCATCCATTGGGCGCCATTGTAAAACTTTTTCGGTAATGAAAATTTCACTATCGTAGTTACCGGTTTGTTTTAATTTATACGCCAAGGTTTTATATAAATCGGCATTTTCTAAATCCAAATCAGCTATGCTGCTTAAAATAGTTAAAGCCCTTGTACTATCTTTCTGCTGGTAAAACCAATTTGCAACATCAAAATAAAACATTGGTGTAGTGATGTAATCTGGTCTCATTTTTAAATATGCCCGATAGGCACTGTCCGGATTCCCAACTAAGGTTTTCATATAATCCTTATCACTTTTAAATTCAGGAATGAAAATGATGGCTTGTTGAGATTCTGCAGATGATTTACGGTTTCCTGAAATAGAAACACCCGCAACCCTTCCTTGCAACGCTGAATTAGTATTGCTCATTGCCTGAGAACGTATTACAGTGGAACTGGCGGTTTGAATACTTTTTGCTTGCGCAGCATAACCAACCACAACCACTTCATTTAATTCGTCTTTTGCTTCGCCCTCTTTAAGTTTCTCTGCTCGGAGCGGGGCTGGGGTTGCCGTAGCGAATTGTCTTTGCGGTACACGATCAGGAACAATTACAGTGTTCTCAACAGGTGTTGGATAATCGTCTATCTTTTTTACTGGTTCTTTATAAGAGAAACTAGTATTCCACCAGGTCTTTAAGTCTTTGGTCATAGATACCGCAGCATTTAATAGGTCTGTTTTACGCTCCTGAATGTCCATTCTGCGTTGTTTCAAAACTAAATCATATTGTTGCCTCAACTCTGCCGGAGGAATAATATCGTATCGCAAATAATCATCAAGGTTTTCTAAAACAATTAAACTGGTATTTCGGGTTACAATGCCGAACTGTTTGCTTAACATGCTGATGTCTTCTTTATTAGCCTCGTATTGAATATCCATTTCGGCAATTTTCTTTTGTGCCCAAACGCGACTAACATCGATACTATTAAGTGCATGTTCTGTTCCGTTTAACCGCACAATTTGCTGTGAACTAACCAAATTTCCATAACCGAACTGAAGGATAATTTCGGTGTTTAAGCCATTCAAAATTCCAGCGAGGGATAAATGTCCGTTTACATTTACACGCATTGATGGATAGGTTTGGCGAACATCTGCACCATTTTTTATGCCCAAAAACTGTAAACTTTCTTCATTCAAATCGTTAAAAGCTTCGTTTGCAGAAAGAGTATTAAGATTAGCAAATTTACCGCCAGATTTAAGGCTTATATATTTCAAGGCACTATAGTCTGCTTTCAATGAGGTGTTTATGCAATGTATTGGCTTATTTAAAGAGATTACATTTTTCCCAAAAGTTGATAGTCCATCACTAAATAAAATATATTCATCAGCCTGAAATGATTGTTGCTTTACCGCACTAAAATTAGTGCCGCCATCGTAAACCATGTTTTCAATTGCATCTTTCAGCTTTGCCCAATTCCCGTTAGCAATGGTAAATGTGCCTTTATTTTTAAATTGGTTATTTATTGTTGCAAGGCTTATGGTTAGGTTTTTCTTTTGAGCGATTATTAAACCCAGCAATTCAATTTCTTTTTTGGTATCTCGTTGTAAACCACTTAATGAATTATCCCAAATTAAACCAATATGATTTGCCCATTGTTTAGGTCTGCTTTGCGCTTTAGGGAAAACATTAACTAAAAAATAATAACCATTTGATGCTTTTTGCATTTGAATTTCAGGTAAATCGTTTCTTTTTGGCAAGCTGATGGTTAAACCATTTTTTGGAGCATAATTGCGTTTATTAATTTCGCCAACGTAAGTATTTCCGTTAGCTTTTAAATTAAAACTTCCATCAGGCAACTCGCTTAATTCTGGCTTTAAAATGCTTTCAAAAACGGTGGTTTTTAAACTAAAATTCTCCACTTCCTGATTATAATCTAAAGGCAAATGATATTTTAAAGCTTGATTTTTACTAAACCGAAGCTCCTCTTCATAACCAACAATTATGGTTCGGCTTCCTTTTGCCGGTAGCGGATAAATTCTTGTCCTAAAGTTATTTCCTTCTATTTTTTCCAATAAACCTGGGTCAACACGGCGGCGTTCTATGCTTTCAAAAACCTCCGTAGCCTTTGCTTTTTCTACCGGAACAGCTTCACGCATTTTACCATTAATGTCTAAAGAATACCTACTAACACTTACACCTTCGGGCATTGGAAATGTTAATTCACCTTCTAAAACTGCATTTGTATTGTTGTGGAAAGTCATCGTCATTGTAGTGATGGCAATGTTCCCTGTAATTTGAACATCGATATTAAGGTTTTTTAAACTCACCATTTCTTTTTGATCTGTGCCTTTAATTTTCATTACCGGCATTTGAGCCATTGAGAGAAAAGGAATAATTATAGAAGTAAGGATGAGTAGGATTTTAGATGTTTTCATAATATCAGATTTTACTTATTGATGCAAAATCTTTATAGATTACATAAATTTATTTTTTGGCGATTTGGTACAAGACGAAAATAGCTGTAGAAACCTGAGGATATTAAACCCGATTGAAGTGTAAATACTTTTGGAGCAGGTCTTCGACAAGCTCAGACTGACATTAACAAAAGATTGAAAGAAAAGCGGGACGGAATAAACCTAATAACATTAAGCCAGGCTTTTCAAAAAAATTGTAACATTTAGAGAAAAATGAATTCTAAATATCAAAAAAATCGAAACTATGTTAGTAACCACAACGCCTTCTGTTGAGGGCAAGAGAATAGTAAAATATATTGGTTTGGTAACCGGTGAAACCATTATTGGTGCCAATATTTTTAAAGATATGTTTGCCGGAATTCGAGATATTGTTGGCGGCCGTTCGAGTTCTTATGAGCGTGTTTTACGTGAAGGTAAGGATATCGCAGTTAACGAAATGCAACAATATGCAGCTGCAATGGGTGCAAATGCTATTGTGGGTGTAGATTTAGATTACGAAACTGTTGGAACAGGAGGCAGTATGCTTATGGTTACAGCAAGCGGAACAGCCGTTATTTTAGAAGATTAAAATATTGTTTCGGTGCAATCCGAGCATAATTGAGAAAGTCCTTCCGGTGCGGGAAGGACTTTTCTTTTTTATAATAATTTTGCCTTTAAAAAGACAGAATATCTATCAATTTTAGCCATTTAGAACTTACTTTTTCAGCATCGATGTGTTTTATAGCATGATCGAAAGGCGTAAAAACAATCTCTCTATTCATTTGACCTGCCATTTTACTCCGCTCTCCGTTTATTAAGCCTTCAACCGCCGCAACGCCTAACTGACTTGCTAAAACTCTATCCATACAACTTGGTTTTCCGCCACGCTGAATGTGCCCTAAAACAGAAACTTTAGTATCGTAATGCGGATATTTTTCCTGTAAAATTTCTCCCACTTTAATGGCGCCGCCCGTATCATCGCCTTCGGCAACAATAATAATTTTTGAAGCTTTATCTTTACGGCTATGCTCTAATTTGTGCAGAATATCATCCGCATTCATATTTGCTTCCGGAATCATAATAGCCTCAGCGCCAACACCAATACCGCTACGCAAAGCGATTAACCCAGAATCGCGACCCATAACTTCTACAATAAAAAGTCTGTCGTGAGATTCTGCTGTATCTCTAATCCTATCTACGGCATCAACAACAGTATTTATTGCAGAATCATAACCTATAGTAAGGTCGGTTCCGGCTAAATCATTATCAATAGTACCTGGTAAGCCAATTATTGGAAAATCATATTCCTGAGCGAAAACATTTGCGCCTGTAAACGTACCATCTCCACCAATTACTACTAAGGCATCGATGCCACGATTTTTTAAATTATTATAAGCTATTTGTCTGCCTTCAGTTGTTCTGAAAGCATCACTACGAGCCGTTTTTAAAATTGTACCGCCACGTTGAATAATGTTTGCAACAGATTTACGATCCATTGGCAACGCATCGTCATTAATCAAACCTTCGTATCCGCGAAGAAAACCTGTTACTTCAATATCGTAATAAATTGATGCTCTTACAACTGCTCTGATTGCGGCATTCATGCCCGGAGAATCTCCTCCGGAGGTTAAAACACCAATGTTTTTTATCTTATTCATTCTTTTGTTTCTTGGCAAATTCAGATAATCCCTTATCTAAATACTGCAAATATTTTTCAATGTCAAATTCTACACCAATTGGCGGAGAAACTAATTCTTTTTCATCGGTACCCAAAAGTACGTAATATGGTTGCGAAATTGTATTAAATCTTTCGGCTTGTAGATGTTTCAATTTTTTACCAATCGTATTTACTCTGGTTTGCAAAATTTTAGAATCGAATTGTTCTTTTTCCGGTAATTCAGTTTTATCATCTGTATACAAGGATACAACGATATAATCTTCTTTTAATTTTTTAAGCACACGTGGGTCAGACCAAACTCTTGCCTCCATTTCGCGGCAATTCACACATCCGTGACCTGTAAAATCTAGAAACAATGGTTTTTTAACCTCTCTAGCATAGGCCAAGGCTTCCTCATAATCGAAAAAGCCATCAATATTATGAGGTATGTGTAAAAAGTCTGAATATTTCCTTTTTGAATGGGTTATTGCCGGAGCTGAAGTTGCACTTTCCTGGCCTATTACAAAATCTTGAGTGGATAAGGGCGGAACTAAAGCACTAACTGCTTTTAAGGGCGCACCGAATAAACCCGGTATTAAATAAATTGCAAAAACAAATGCTCCAATAGAAATGAATAACCTTGGCACAGAAACGTATGCCAAATCGCTATCATGAGAAAATTTAATTTTCCCTAAAAGATAAACGCCTAAAAGTATAGCTAAAACAATCCAGATGGCAAGAAAAACTTCTCGATCTAATATTCCCCAATGGTAGGCTAAATCTGCAGTTGATAAAAACTTTAACGATAAGCCTAATTCAAGAAAACCCAAAAACACTTTAATCGAGTTTAACCACCCTCCCGATTTTGGTAAGCCTGTCATTAAGCTTGGGAATATTGCAAAAATTGTAAAGATTGTTGCCAACGATAAAGAAAAACCAAACATTACTACAACCGGAGTTAGTAAATCTGTGTTGATAGCAACTAATGATGTACCAATAAGCGGCCCGGTACAAGAAAAAGACACAACAGCTAAGGTTGCCGCCATGAAAAATATTCCGCTTAATCCCTTTGAATCAGATTTTGCATCAAGTTTATTAACAAAAGAACTTGGTAATGTAATTTCAAATGCACCAAGAAAAGATATTCCAAAAATAATTAATATCAAAAATATGAAGATGTTAAAAAATCCATCTGTCGATATTTCATTTAATGCGCTTGCACCCCATATAAGGGTTATGATTACACCAAGCCCTACATAAATAACAATGATAGATAAGCCATAGATTATGGCGCTTCGAATACCTTTTGCTCTACTTTCTGCCCGCTTAGTGAAAAAACCAACAGTTAAAGGAACCATTGGAAAAATACATGGAAGAAAAAAAGCTGCAATTCCAGCTAAGATACCAAGGCCAAAAGTAACCCATAAAGATTGCTTAGCTTCAACAGATTTAACGCTTGTAGCATTCTTCACCGCGGTTACGGTATCTTTAGAAACTGAATCTTTTATCTGACTATTCGCTGCTTTATCTTTTTCTGAACCAACTTCTGTAAACTGAAGATCATCAGGAACGGTTGCGCTAACTGTATCTTGTTGGCTTTGAGCATTACTTTTTGCAATTGGCAATGCGGTTAGCATCGCAAAAAACATAAGTAACAATATTACCTTTTTCATTTATGTGTGTTTTTGAAGTGGCGAAATTAACGAAAACCATTAATCTATAAGAACCATGGGTGCAGATTTTACTTTAAACAGAAAGAGTCCCGATATTTCGGAACTCTTTCTGTTAATTTTTTTCTTTATTTTACAGGAATACTAAATTCAACTTCTTCTGGCGGAAGACATTCTCTGTCGTTACAAGTCATAAACTCTACTTTTCCTTTAACGGCTGTAGTGCTTTTATTTAGCTTAATTCTTTGCTGAAAAATAACCTGATCTTCAAAATAACTTACATTCATTTTAAAGGTATTTTCGTATTTAGTAATGGCTTTAGGCTCTGCTGTTTTACCAACAAGGCTGTAATCTTTAGAAGGCGCAAAAGCAAAAGTCGTTTTTACCGGTCCTCCGCTTTTAACATTTTGAGAGTAAATGTGCCATTTATCATCAATAGATGCTTTAATATATAATACAGCTTCGGTTTTACTTACTTTTTTTGCAACGTAAGACCATGTTACCGGTCTTTCTATCTGAGCGAAAGCGCCCATGATAGTAAAAAGCACTAAAGAAAGTGCCAGAGTGATTTTTTTCATTGTGTGTTTATTTTGTGTGTATGTATTCTATTTCTTTAAAACTAAAATCGTGTATTTCTCCATTAATTTCCATGGCCAAAATACCGTTTTCCCTAACGCCTTTTATTACACCTTCAAAAACCCGACCGTTTTGTTTATATCGGGCAGGTGTTTCAAAATTTAAAAGCTGTTTAATATAGATTTCATTAAGAAAACTGTATTTGCCTGTTTTCAAATTTAAATAGTATTTCTCCATATAAACGAATATTTTTTCCAGTATGAGCTGTAAATCAACATTCTTATGTAAAATTTGAAAAACAGAAGTTGCTTTTAAATCAAGCTCTGGTAGAAACTTTGCCTGATTAATGTTCAAACCGAAACCAATTACACATGATTTAATCAATGAACCTGACAGTGAATTTTCTATCAGAATTCCACCCATTTTCTTACCATCATAATAGATGTCGTTTGGCCATTTTATTTTTACGGCATTTGGTAAAAAAGCAGATAAAGCCTCGCTTATTGCAATACTAACAGCCATATTTAAATAAAATTGTTTCTGAATAGGTAAAAAGCCCGGCTTTAAAAATAAGCTGGCGCTGATGTTTTTACCAGGCTCGGTTTGCCAGATGGTATCTTGCTGCCCTCTACCTGAAAATTGATGGTCTGCCATTATTACAGTACCTTCGCTTAATGGCTCGGATTTTGAAGCCAGATTCTTTAAATAATTATTAGTAGAATCAACTTCTTTCAATTTGATGATATTTTGACCAACAAATAGTGTTGAAAAAGTGTTATTTTGCAAGTGTTGAATTTATAGAATTTTAATTCCAAAATTAAAGCATTTTAATGGTAAAAAAGAAAATAGTACCCCTTTCTACATACCTTTCTGAATTGGCTGTACACGGCATTCAGGAAAAAAAAGGAGAAGATATAGTGCGGTTAGACCTTCGTAACATTCATAGCTCAGTTGCCGATTTTTTTATTATTTGCAGTGCCAATTCTGGTACGCAAGTAAAGGCTATTGCAGATAGTGTAGAGAAGGAAATATATAAGGCCACTCAGGCAGATCCAAGACATAAAGAAGGTTTTGAATCGGCTGATTGGATAATATTAGATTATTTTGATGTGGTTGTGCACATTTTTAAAACCGAAAAGCGCCACTTTTATGGCATTGAAGAATTATGGGGCGATGCTGAAAGCACAAATTACCAAAGCGCTTAACCATTCAAAATTTTGAAAAACAGAAATGAACGATAATCAAAATACAAACGAAAACAAACCGGGAAAGAAATTACCAAACATTCCTAAGAAACCGCAAAAAGCACCTAAGTTTAATATTTTTTGGGTTTATGCAGCTATAATTATAGCGATTGTTGCCGCACAGTATTTTTTTACTGGCGATACCACCAAGAAAATAGACTATAATGATTTTGCTTCTAAAATGCTTTTGAAAGGCGATGTGCAACGAATTGTTGCTTATAAAGCAGAAGACCTTGTAAAAGTTGAAGTATTTATCAAAAAAGATAGTTTAGAGAAAAAACCACTTTATAAAGATTTTAAAACTAAAAACTCATTTGGCTCTGCAACCGGACCAATTTTTTATTTTAATGAGGGAAGTTTTGATGCTTTAGATAAAAAGCTGGCCGAAACGCAAAAAGAATTACCTGCAGACCAACAATTGCAGGCAGAAAAAGACACCCGCAGCAATCCTTTGGCAAGCTGGTTCTTAAGCATTATTTTACCTGTATTACTCTTAATTGGTTTCTGGATATTTATGATGCGCAGAATGGGTGGTGGCGCAGGTGGCGGCGGTCAGATTTTCAGTATTGGAAAATCAAAAGCTACCTTATTTGATGAAAAGAACGATTTAAAAGTAACATTTAAAGATGTTGCTGGATTGGAAGGTGCTAAAGAAGAAATTCAGGAAATTGTAGAATTCTTGAAAAACCCTCAAAAATATACTGTTTTAGGTGGTAAAATACCAAAAGGCGCTTTGCTTGTTGGTTCTCCGGGTACTGGTAAAACTTTATTAGCAAAAGCAGTTGCGGGCGAGGCTCAGGTTCCATTTTTCTCTCTATCAGGCTCTGATTTTGTGGAGATGTTTGTTGGTGTTGGTGCTTCCAGAGTTAGAGATTTATTTAAGCAGGCAAAAGATAAATCACCATGTATAATTTTTATTGATGAGATTGATGCTATTGGTCGTGCTCGTGGTAAAAATGGTGTTATGGGTGGCAACGATGAACGCGAAAACACATTAAACCAACTTTTGGTTGAAATGGATGGTTTCGGAACGAATACACACGTTATCATTTTAGCGGCAACCAACCGAGCTGATGTTTTAGATAAAGCGCTATTAAGAGCTGGCCGTTTTGACAGACAAATTTATGTTGATTTACCAGATGTTAGAGAGCGTAAAGAAATTTTCGAAGTTCACCTTAAGCCTATTAAAATGGCAGAAGGCTTAGATACTGAATTTTTAGCTAAACAAACACCAGGTTTCTCTGGCGCCGATATTGCGAATGTTTGTAATGAGGCTGCTTTAATTGCCGCAAGAAAAAATAAAACAGCAGTTGATAAACAAGACTTTTTAGATGCTGTTGATAGAATTGTTGGTGGCTTAGAGAAGAAAAACAAAATTGTAACTCCTTCTGAAAAAAGAGCAATTGCCATTCACGAAGCTGGCCATGCAACGGTTAGCTGGATGTTGGAACATGCCGCTCCATTAATTAAAGTTACAATAGTGCCGCGTGGACAAAGTTTGGGTGCTGCATGGTATTTACCAGAGGAACGTTTAATTGTTCGTCCGCACCAAATGCTTGATGAAATGTGCGCTACAATGGGCGGACGTGCGGCTGAAAAAGTAATTTTCGATACCATTTCTACAGGCGCTTTAAGCGATTTAGAAAAGGTTAACAAGCAAGCCAGAGCAATGATTACCATTTATGGTTTAAATGAAAAGTTAGGCAACATTACGTATTATGATTCATCGGGTCAGAACGAATATAACTTTAACAAGCCATATTCAGAGGAAACCGCTTTGCTTATTGATAAAGAAATTTCTGCCTTAATTGAAGGTCAATACCAAAGAGCTATTAATTTATTGGAAGAAAATAAAGATAAATTAATTCAGCTAGCAGATATTTTAATCGATAAGGAAGTATTATTTAAAGATGATTTAGAAACCATCTTTGGAAAGCGCCTTTTTGGTACTGAGAATGCTGAAGAAGCAGCTCTTGGTTCGGGTACAGGAAATATTCCACCTGTTGAGGCTTAAAGGATTGATAAAATTCTTTTAATAAATAACATTTATGCATAAGTTTGAAACCTTGGATTACCACATCCAAGGTTTTATTTTTTAGTTTGATGAAAGACAACACAACGGCGAAGGAGCAAATACTAAAAAAGATAAGGAAAGCGCTTTTAGAGAAGCGTGAAAATCCTTATCCAAATTTAGAAGAATCGCCTCTTTACAAGCAAAATACTGATGAACTGGAAGTTCTTTTTGCAGAGCAACTTACTGCCGTTGCCGGAAATTTTATATTTTGCGAAGACGGTATTGATTTTTTTGAGAACATGCTTCAACTGGCCGACCAATATAAATGGCGTAAAATTTATTGTTGGGAGCCTGAATTACAAGCGTTCCTTTCTAAATATGAATTTCCATTTTACCAAACCGATAAAGATTTTGACCAGGCCGAAGTTGGGATAACACTTTGCGAAGCTTTAATTGCCAGAAATGGTAGTGTTATGGTCAGCAATCAAGGCGCCGCCGGCAGAAGATTAAGCATTTTCCCGCATCACCATATTGTTATCGCTAAAACCAGTCAGCTTGTTTTAGACTTAAAAGATGCATTTCAAATGCTAAAAAACAAATACGGTAATCAAATTCCATCGATGATAAGCAATATCACCGGCCCTAGCAGAACCGCTGATATTGAAAAAACTTTGGTGTTAGGTGCACACGGACCTAAAGAGCTTTTTGTGTTTTTAATTGATGATTTTAGTTAATAGCTACCTATTTTAGGTTTTCAATAATACATATAAAAGGATTGTTTTTGCGTTGCTTAACAAAACCACTCACGTCTAGTCGAATTTCTTTTATCCGGATAGAATCGCCCTCATTGCCTCCAATTGTTAATATATATTTTCCTTTGCTATCTTCACCAACTTCCACAATAATTGCTGAATGAGATTCGTAACTGTCGTTTTTAGCAGCGAAATCATAAGTATATGAGTTACCTCTACGGTTATTGTGAAGTATATCTCCGATTTTAGGTTTATATTCTGTAATTTTTCTTCCTTTAAAAACCCCTACTTTTTGGAAGGTGTTTGATATTGCCTTATAAACAAACATGGAATGACTTTGTGCAAACTTAAATTCTGTCGAAGTTGCACCAGCCTGTTTAATGCACCAAGAAACAAATACCGCAGACCAAGCAACAGAAACACAACTAGTGAACTGAAAACCTGTTTCAATCCAGTATTTTTTTATTTGGTTACATAGCTTACTCTCAGCCTCATCCATATTTTTATAGGTTACCTGTTGCAACTGGGTTACCTCAACTAATTTCTTAACAAAGGGTGTAGTGGCCATAATTTTTCTATTAAGTTTAAAATTTATTTAGTTTTTAAAAGAGTATAGATGATTTTCATCATTTCTTTCTGAATTTTTGTATGCTCATTTTGCGCCTCAATGTTGATATACGGAATATTATTTTTTTCACAATATACTGATAATGAGCCGTCATCTGTAGGCTTGTCACTTTGAAGCACTACATTCTGTTTGTGCATTTTTAGATAGTCAAAATCTTCTTGTTCAGTAACCAGAAAGAAATCGTCTTCATCCATATTCGGTGCAACAAAAACACCCTTAGCTTCATTTTGATACTTATTTGGCTTGATGTAATCGCGAATGCTAAGCGGTCCTTCGTCAGTATTGTTGTGTATAGAAATTAAATACTTATTAGGGTTTTTGAGTACAAATGCTTTAAAAATTGCCGCAGCAAAATCTTTTATTTTTGAAGCTGTATTTGCATCATAGGGCTTAAGTGTTTTCTTTATGCCTTCATCAGAAAAAATACGGTTCGGATCAAAAATATAATCTTTACCATTCTCCTGATATATAAACAATCTTTGATTTTCTTGTTGTAATTCCAACAAACTAAATCTAATATTTGTGGCCAAACTCTCGTATGTAGCTATAGCCGTATTTTCGTTGTCGTGTAAGGATAATAGCGTAGCCACAGCATTTTTCTTCTCTGTAAATTTGGTCGTACAAGTTTTTGTACCCAGCTGATAAGTTGTGCTTGTTGGTGGTGCTAAAGTGAGTTGTAAAATGCCTGATATAAATAAATGCTTCATAATTCGATCTTAAATTATAGGTGATATTAGTATTTAAAATCTAAACCCCAAACACAGCCCAGCTCTAATTCCTGCCCATGGCCCTTTAAAATCGACTACCGCTCCATTGGCATCTACAGTATAGTTTGCTTTTACAATTGGCAAATCTTTAATTTCTTCAAGCTGTTCTCTCAAAGCTTGTTGCTCATTTGCTGTTAAAGGCTTTTTGCCCGAAATGCTCCCGTCAGAGCTTCCATACTGGGGCCCTAAAATCCACCAATCGAGGGTTAAGTGTTTACCCAAATTAAATTGAGAGCCTAAAAGAATGCCTCCTGTTATAGTGGTTAAATCTCCTGCCAGGCTAATATCCTGACTATAAGAAGTTGTTCCATTATCTACCTCAAATGGATAATCTAAAGATGCTGAGTATTTAGCGTACCTACCAAACGGAGCAATGTAGAAGCCTTTTAGATTACCTTCACCTAAATAAAACCTAACTGTTGCGATTACGGCAGTATTTCCAAGCTTGGCGCTTTTAATGCGTTCGTTCCAATTATCTGCATCGTCGTTTAGTAATTCTGCAATACTATTAGAAAACGGAATGCTGCCTTTGCTCATGTACCTAACACCTAAAGCGGCAGATATCTTCTTTGTAAGCCCTCGCTCATATTCAACATTAATATTTTTTAGAGGTAAACTTAATAAGTTTAGTTTGATAACATTTTTGCCCAGGTCTTGTCCAAGTACTGTTGTCGTAATCAATGCTAAAAACAACAGTGAAAGCGTTAATTTTTTCATGATAATAATTTGTTAAGGTTAATTTTTTAATATCTATAAACGGCTATACATTTCATAATCGTTAGTGGCTGTGCCAACTTCATGTATTACCATCGTAGTTGAATTTAATACCACCAAATTATACACAACTGCTTGTCCACCAAGGTATATAGTAAGCTGATGTTTATTGTTTTCAATTAAATATGTGCCTTTGGTCGTTTGCGGGTCGGTAGGCGAACATTTGGTTAAGCCTTCATCAGCTAAATAATTATCATCAACAGTAAATGTATTAATATCATCGCGTACGCAATATGGAATAGAAGCAGTGCAAACTCCATCTGTACCCTTTAAACACGTGCCGGGAGCTAAATTCCAAACATCGACACCGTTTTTTATGTACCCAGTCATCTTCCATTTACCAACCAAATAAGTGTGGAACAATTTAGAATCACTTTGTTTTGTATAGGTTATGGTAAGGTTGCTAATGGCATCTTTTAACTTAAGTGTGGTTTCATCCAGATACACAATTTTCATTTCATCTAAATCATCGCCCTCATTTCCGGTATAGGTAAGCAAGTCAACTCCGTTACCATTCAGGGTAAATGTAGAGGAAAAAGATTGCGGGTCTGTTGCATCACATTTAAATGAACCTTCATTTACAGATACGGTGTACTTTTCATAAGTGATAATATTATCTTTCTCACAGCCTGTCATGCTTTGATATTCATCCTGGCCCATATCATTTATGTATCCGGTTATCATCCATTTGCCTTGCAATTTTGCTGCTACTCCGGTTAAATCAGGGTCGACATCTTTTTTAATACATGAAATGGTTAGTGCTACTACGTAGGCAGTGGCTACTATAAATAATTTTCTAATCTTCATATTTCCGTTTATTAATTATGTGCAATTGATTACGCAGCAATTTTAAAAGGAAAGGCAAATTATATTGATGCAACCAAGCAAAGTGGAAACCGTAAGTAACTGGAGAGTAGCGTAATAGTTTATTTGTCTTTATTTCTGATATAAATTTAAAGGCAAAGTTTTGGCTCGTATATACCGAGTATTAGGTATTTTTTTTAGGGTGATATAAAGCCTATATTTAATACTAATTACAATAACATCAAAACCAAACATCAACGAATATTATGAGGGCGCTCTGCATTCATTTTTTGCTGATAGTAACATTTTTTGCCTGTAAAGCGCAAAATTATAATCCTGTGCTGATTAATAGCGAAAATACTTTCGACATACAGAGCAAAACGTTTTACTATGAAGATAAAAAGCTTAATGCAACGGTTGATACCTTAATCAGCCTAAAAAAGCAAAGCAAGCTCCAATCCTTAGCGCCAAATACTACACTAAATAAAGGATTTACTCAAAGTTATTGGTGGCTTGCATTTGATTTGGAAAACACTTTAAATGAAACTGTAAATCTGTTTTTTAACGAAAAAAGTAATGGCCTAAACCGTTTACAACTTTTTAAATTGGATAGTACCGGTAAAATTACGGCAATGCAGCAAACCGGCGATCATTTCAGGTTTAGTCAGCGACCTATAAATTACCATACTTATTTATATCCTATAAAATTAAAAGCTAAAGAAAAGGCAACATATTTTCTCTGGGCCGATAAACGCGGTCAGAATATGGTTATTCCCTTTAGTTTAGGCAGAGATTTTTCTATGATACATAATGAAGTAAGCTTTTTTATTTTGTTTGGTGTTTTTGTAGGGATATACCTCTTTGCAATCGTTTTTAACATCCTGCTTTTTGTTTCGTTAAGAGATAAGATTCACATTTATTATGCATTGTATGTATTTTGCATGCTTATTTTTAATCTAGAGGATGAGGGTTTTTCCTTTCAATGGCTTTATCCAAATATTCCAAACTTGCAAGATTACCTCAGGCATATTATAGCCTTTGCAGGTTCGGCATTGTTGGTACAGGTAATGCAACTTTTTGTTAATCAAACAAAAGAGAATAGTAGCTTATATTTTTTAGCTAACGGATATAAATATTTGTGTTATAGCTTAATGATAATTCCCATATTTTTATTGTTTAAAGCTAATTTTTTATGGGAAAAGATTAATTTTTACGCCGCAAATTTTATCGCAATTATCACTGTAATTATACTAATAGCCTGTGCTGCAGAAAGAATTATAAAGGGTTACAAAATTGCATGGTACTACCTAATTGCCATGCTGATTTTGCTGCTTGGTATATTAAATTACGTGTTGAACGCAATGGGTATTACTACTTTCTACATTTACAATACAACAGGCTTAGTTATTGGATTAACTGTTGAAATTGTTTTCCTTTCTTTTGCGCTAACCCAGCGTTATAATTTTTTAAAGAACCAAAAGAAAATTTTGGAGCAACAGAAAGCAAAGCTTGAAATAGCCTTGGTTGATGATGTATTTACAGCGCAGGAAAACGAGCGGACAAGGTTAGCTCAAGATCTGCATGACGACCTTGGAGGCACCCTATCTGCAATTAAATTAAACATTACGGCTTTTAAGAGCAACATCAGCGATTTGAGTGAAAAAAATAAACAATTTTATGCGCAAACAATTACCATGATTGAAAAGGCTTGCTTAAACCTAAGAGAAATAGCACATGATTTAATGCCTAAAAATTTAGAAAAACTTGGGCTGGTAACTGCACTTAACGAACAGTTTATTTATTTAAGGCAAACCAGCAACATTAATTATGAATTTGTTCATGATGTACAAAACTCCATCAACCCTGAATTAGAACTTTCTATCTACAGAATTATAAAAGAACTGATAAATAATATTGAGAAGCATGCCTATGCCAATAAAGCTAGTGTGCAATTGCTATCCAACGAGCAACAAATTGTGATTATGACCGAAGATAACGGAATTGGTTTTGATGTAAATAAAAAGGCCGAGGGTATTGGTTTAAACAACATTTCATCAAGAATAAATTACTTAAAAGGCGCTCTTTACATTGACAGCAATAAGAAAGGAACAACCATAACCATACAAATTCCACATTAAATGGAACCTAAAATAAAAATAATAGTTGTAGATGATCATAAGCTTTTTTTAGAAGGCTTGTGCGTACTATTATCAAAACAAAAAAATTTTGAGGTTATTGGAAAAGCTTCAAATGGTAAGGAAGCGCTCCACCTGTTAAATTCATTTCAGCCTGATGTATTGATAATGGATTTAAACATGCCAATTATGGATGGTCAGATTGCTTCAGAAAAAGTTATCAATCTATATCCGTTTCTTAAAATTCTAGTCTTATCAATGTATAACACCGTTACGCTTAACGCTGATTTAAAAAAGCTTGGGATTAAAGGTTATTTACCAAAAGACACCGATTCTGAATTGTTATTCTCCGTAATTAATGATATTTATGATGGAAAGACATATTTTAAACAACCATTGGAGCCATGTTTGCCAAATAACGAATTTACCTTCTCTGATGGATTTTTAAAGAAGCACAATCTTACGCACAGAGAGGTTGAAATATTAAAGTTAATTGGAAATAACTTTTCTTCTTCGCAAATTGCAACTAAACTTTATATTAGCATTTTTACTGTTGATACACACAGAAAAAACATGATACAAAAGTTAAATGTAGATAATAAGAATGGTCTGCTTAACTTCGCTAAAGAAAATAATCTATCATAAAATTTCCATTTATAATTTATTAACCATAGTTTTATACTACATACCGTTTTAGTATGCGGTATTATAATTATGAGCAAAACAATTAATACAGTGATTACCGGAACCGGGAGCTATATTCCTGAAAATATTATTTCTGGTGATGAATTTTTAAATTCTACATTTTTTGAGAACGGAAATCGTTTAGAAAAGGAAAACGCAGAAATTATTCACAAATTTTCCGAAATCACAGAAATCGTTGAACGAAGATACGTGTGTTCGGATTTACAAAACAACCAGATTGGCGCAAAAGCTGCAGAGAACGCTATCGAAAATGCAGGTATAGATAAGGAAACATTAGATTATATTATTTTCTGCCACAATTTCGGCGATGTTCCGCTAAATAGTAACCGCACCGATATTCTGCCCTCTCTTGCATCAAAAGTAAAACAGCAATTGGGCATTTTAAATCCTGATTGTGTAGCCTACGACATCATTTTTGGTTGCCCTGGATGGGTACAAGGCGCAATACAGGCCGATTATTACATAAAAAGTGGTGATGCAAAACGAGTTTTAGTGATTGGTGCAGAAACACTTTCCAGAATTATTGACCCACACGATAGAGATAGCATGATTTTCTCTGATGGCGCCGGTGCAGTAATTTTTCAAGCGGAAGATGAAGCCGATACCAAAAATGGAATACTCGCACATAAAACAGAAACCCATGCCGTAAATTATGGCAACCTGTTAACAATGGGCAAAGGTTTTCATCCTGAAGAAACAAATGGTAATTTATACCTCAAAATGAATGGCCGTAAACTTTACGAGTTTGCGGTAGTTCAGGTTCCACAAGTTATTAAAAAGGCTATTGATAAAGCTGGGCTAAGCGTTGAGGATGTAAACATCGTGTTCGTTCATCAGGCAAATGGTAAAATGGATGCAGCTATTATGAAACGACTGTTTAAACTTTATGGTTTAGATAGTGTACCAGAAAATCTGGTTCCTATGACGATTTCCTGGCTAGGAAACAGCAGCGTTGCAACTGTACCAACCCTTTTAGATTTGGTTTTAAAAGAACAGGTTAAAGGTTACAAAGTTAAAAAAGGCGATGTTGCCGTATTCGCTTCAGTTGGCGCCGGGATGCACATCAATGCCTTTATCTACAAATTTTAATTAAGCCGTTTTAATCCGGCTTTTGCCTGGCTTTCAATACTGTTTTCATATTCATGATTTTTCATGGCTATTGCAGTATTGAAAGCCTCTTTAGCTTTCGCCTTATTTCCCTTTTTCTCATAAACCTTACCCATTTGTAAGGCTGCGTTGGCGGCAAAAAAATATTTTAAATTCCGACCCTGGTTTATGGTAGATTGATAGTAATTAATTGCAGTATCGTCCTTACCCAAATCATCATTAATACGACCCATCCGATAGGTAAATTCGGTTTTATCTTTATCAGATGAATAGTTTCCTGCATCTTTGCCATCTAATTGTTGCAGCGCTTTAGTAAAATATCCGCCGTCAAACAACAATCTCGCTTTCAATAAATCAATTGGCGGAGCTGGAGCCATTGCTTCGCTTTGCGCTTGTTTGTCCTTATCGTAGTAACTGTAGCCTCCATCAACTGCTTTTTTTGCATAAGATGTATAACCATTTTTATCCCCTTTTAAAAGTGATATCCAGGCTAACCTAAGGTTTGAATCTTTTATATAATTTACGCCTTTATTGCTTTGTAAAAATTTATTTAAATAGCCTGAGGCACTTAAATCCAGTTTATTTAAGTGCGCTACGCCTTCCAAATATTCAAGGTATGGGAAAGCGGAATAAGTTGCGCCTTCTGGTCTTTTTGATAAAATTGAGATGGCCTCATCATTATGACCGGTTTTTATACAAATATATCCTCGTAAATAGCTTTTCAATAAACTAGAATCGGCGATACGTTCGGTAAATTTCATGGTTTTTGTATAAGCAGATGGACTATGCGCCACATCACTCAGAACATAAGCGTAATAGAAAACCAATTCTTCGTAAAAGGGTTCGTAGCTGGTTTTTGGCAAACTTTCTGCAAGCTTATCTAAAGTATTTAAGCCGTTCTGCAAATTTCCTTTTATGCCAAAGGTAGCCAATGTGCTCTTTAGTGCGCCATCAGGTAAATTACCCATAACCGCGTTAATTAACCCTAAACCCTTGCTATTGAGTATAAAATTTGGAAATTTCCTGGCGTTTTCCTGTAAAAGATTATTCGCCTTACGAATTTCCATCGCAGCATTAAAATATTCACCAAAACGGCCCCTGGCCAATGCCCATTGAAGGTTTATTTCTGCCTGAGCATATAAGTAATAAGGCGAATTTTTATCGTCATCACTTATTTTATCTAAGCGGGCAGCTTTATTACCTTTTAACCTATCGAAGTCTGCCTTGCTATCTGATGTAATGAGTACAAAATAATCTACATAATTTTCGAGAAGCGGAATAATAGCATTATTTGGTCTGAGTTTTTTCTCTGTGGAGATATATGCCTTGGCATTGCCAAGTTTTAATTCGAAGATACTTTTATAAGCATTAAGACAATTTGCATTAAAATCGAAATTTGAAAATGCAGAAAAGGGGTTTAGGAGAGCGATTAAAAAAAGTAATCGTAAGCTTTTAGTCATGCCTTAATGTTCGGGTATAAATTTTAATGCTCTTGAGCAAATATTGTTCCTTAAATCGAATATAATCACAAATAGCAGCGATTTTGCGCTAAAAACAAAAAGGCCTTGAAAATTTCAAGGCCTTTTTAAAAATTTTATTTAAGATTAAGCTTCAGCAACTTCTTGCGTTAAGGCTTCATCAACTAAAATACGTCCACAGTGCTCGCAAACAATAATTTTTTTACGTTGACGAATGTCTAATTGGCGCTGAGGCGGAATCTGGTTGAAACATCCTGAACATGAATCACGATCGATAGTTACAACAGCTAAACCATTTACAGCATTTTTGCGTAAACGTTTGTAAGCAACTAATAAACGTTCTTCAATAGCTGGTTCAGATTTATCTGCTTTAGCTTGTAAAGCTTGTTCTTCCTTTTCAGTTTCTGAAGTAATTACGTTCAATTCGCCTTTTTTAACCTCTAAGTCTTTCTTTCTACCTTCTAGCTCAGCTAATGCAGCCTGGTAAATTTCAGTTTTAGAAGTGATTTCGAAACCGTGTTCTCTAATTTTCTTTTCAGACACCTGAATATCTAATCCTTGAATCTCAATTTCTTTAGTTAAAGCATCGTATTCACGATTATTTTTAACTTCTTTTAATTGAGTTTCGTATCTTTTTATCGCTGCTTGCGCATCTTTAATAGTATTTTTACGGGTTACGATAGAATCTTCTAAATCATCAAGCTCTGACTTAATTTTCTGGATTCTGGTTTCTAATCCTAACACATCATCCTCAAGGTCGGCAACTTCCATTGGCAACTCACCTCTAACCTGACGGATTTTATCGATTTTTGTGTGGATATTTTGTAATTCGTATAAAGCTTTTAGCTTTTGTTCTACGGTTTGTTCCATTAAAACAAGTAATTTATGGGGTTTGTATTTTGCTCCGTTAAACGGATTGCAAAGTTAGTAAATTTTTTCTGAATAATTTCAACCAATAAATTTGATGTAAATTGTTCAGTTTCAAAGTGTCCGATGTCGGCGATGATGATTTTTTCTTCTGCATCAAAAAACTCATGATATTTGAAATCTGCAGTAATAAAAGCATCTGCTCCGGCTGCAATGGCTTCCTTTAACAGAAAACTACCAGAGCCACCACAAACCGCAACTTTTTTTATCCTTTTAGGTAAAACCGATGTATGGCGAACCACTTTTGCATTCATTTTATCTTTTACCATGTGCAAAAAATCATAGGCTTCCATATCATATTCCAACCAACCCAACATGCCCGAGCCAACTTGCTGATGCTTATTTTCAAGATTATAAATATCGTAAGCCACTTCTTCGTAAGGATGATTTTCGAAAAGCGCAACCAAAATTTTTCTTTGAGATTGTACCGGAAAAATGGTTTCAATACGAATTTCAGCTTCGTGATGCTGGGCGCCTCGTTCACCCACATAAGGGTTTGCATCATCGTTTGCTTTAAATGTGCCTGTGCCGTTGGCGTTAAAACTGGTTTCACTATAATTACCAATATTGCCGGCACCTGCGTAAAATAGTGCCTGCCTTAATTGTTCTGCCTGCGCTTGCGGACAAAACGTAACCAGCTTTTTTAAAATACCTGACTTTGGCGCTAAAACTTTAATTCCGGTTAAGCCTAATCTATCGCAAATGCGGGCGTTAACTCCGGTATGTACACTATCTAAATTGGTATGAATGGCATATAAGGCTACATTGTTTTTTATCGCTTTTAAAACAACTCGTTCTACATAGTTTTTGCCATTAAATTTTTTTAAGCCTTTAAAAACAATTGGGTGATGGGTAATGATAAGATTACAACCGGTAGAAATTGCTTCATCTACAATTTTTTCTACACAATCAAGAGCCACCAAAGCTGCACGAATTTCCATATTCGGGTCGCCAACAATTAAACCAGAATTATCATAATCTTCCTGGTAACTTAAAGGCGCAATACTTTCGAGGTAGTTTGTAATTTCTGATAATCTCATGGTATAAAGATAGAAAATTTGAGGTTTTTTGTTCGAAAGGAATTTTTATTATGCGTTTTCTTAAGTTAATAACATTAGGCTTTAGGTGGGCAAAAACCCGGGTTAAGAAATGCAGAACTTTCGATTCTAAACCCGATAGAAATGAAAAGCCCGCAATCCCGAACTTGTTTCGGGAGCGGACTTGAAAATGTATAGCGGGACGAACGCTTAAATATTGAACTGAATTTGCTTTTCAGAAAAGAAATTATTGGAAGCCACCCATTCTAACCATCTGTAAGCTTTCGAAAGCCATTTTTTGGTTGTGCTCAAAAGCTAATTGTTTGTGATTAATGATATCTACAATAGAACCGATAAAACACAATCCGATTGTAAACAAATACAGTAATCCCATTCCGATTTGACCGATAATAAAGCGCTGTAAACCGGGAACTAATAATAAACCTATGATACAGAAAATTAACATATCTGATGGGTTTTTCCTTTTGCTGCTGTAAACCATTAAAAAGTTACGCAATTGCTGCTCGGTTAAACCTGTGGTTGCTTGTTGTAAGTATGAATATTCTTCTGGCGTTATACCTGGTAACGACATTAGAGGTGATTGATAAATGTCCATAATATTATATTTTTGATATTGTGTGTTTATTTTGTACTACGTTATTTGCTAAAATTATAATTCTGTAACCTAATATTGCCAGCGCCGGAAATCCAAACCAATGTTGTTTAAAACTTTCGGCAAATTCTCCGTGGAAAATATGGCTTATCGAACGTCCTAAGCCGCAACCGGGGCACCAACTTTCGAAACCTAAATTTGCCAGCGGGCAAAGCGTAAAATGATGCTCATGAGCATTAGCTACTGCTAATAAACTTAAAGCTGTTACCCAGAAAAATAATTCTATCGGGAAGCTTTTAAAGTATTTCATTGTTATCAATTTTATATGGTTTAGAGGCTTTTAAGAATGTTTTGTTACAGATTTTGGCCCTAATTCGACGAATGGGCGATAAATAACGACAAATTACTTTTTTAATTCGAAGAGTTTGAGTTCATGGATTTTTGAATAACTTTTTTCGAAAATCAAAAGTATGTAAAAAACCTTAATGCAGGTTCACGGTTAATTCTATAATAGAAAGCTCAATTGAGAAATAAACCTTAAATTTGTGTTAGTGAATATCCGCGATTTAATAAACCGATACAAAACCGACGACAGGGTTACAGCTTTTACAAAAGCGCTGAATTCAGCAAAAAACCCGAAAATTCAATTAAAAGGATTAGTAGGCTCTGCCGATGCTGTCGTTGCACTTTCTTCATATTTTTTACTTCATAAACCTTTATTGTTTATTTTTCCTGATAGGGAAGAGGCCGCTTATTTTCAATCGGATTTGGAAAGCGTGTTGGATAAGCAGGTTTTACTTTTCCCATCTTCATATCGTAAATCGTTTGATTTTACTCAGGTAGATACGGCAAATGTTTTGGCCCGTGCCGAAGTTTTGAATGAGCTTAACCACGATTCTGAATATGGAAAAATTGTGGTTTCTTATCCTGAAGCTATTGCCGAAAAGGTTATTGACCGTTCTGCACTAGAAAAAAACACTTTAGAAATTGCAGTTGGCGCAAAGCTTGGCATCGATTTTATTAATGAATTTTTAATTGATTACGATTTCGACCGCCGTGATTTTGTATACGAACCAGGGCAGTTTTCCATCCGTGGTGGTATTGTAGATATATTTTCTTTTTCTTCGGATTTACCTTTCCGAATAGAATTTTTTGGCGATGAAGTAGAAAGCATTCGCAGTTTTGATATCGAAAGTCAGCTTTCGGTTGCCGACACTAAATCGCTTACCATTGTGCCAAATGTACAGGCGAAGTTTTTAACAGAAAGTAACATCAGCATTTTAGATTACATTGATGCTGATACCCAACTTTGGTTTAAGGATATTGAATTTACCCTCGACATTGTAAAAGCAGGTTATAAAAAGGCTGTTGAACTTTGGAAAGCTTTATCGGCAAATGATAAAACTCAAAACCCCGAGTGGATTGACCCGAAATTTGCTTTTACGGATGAGAAGCTTTTAGGCGACCATCTTCAGGATTTCCCGATTATAGAATTTGGTAAGCAGTTTTTTTATCAAACGGATAATCGTTTTGAGTTTGAAACTCGTCCGCAGCCATCTTTTAACAAAGATTTTAACCTACTCATTCATAACCTTAAAGAAAACGAAAAGGCTGGTATCGTAAACTTCATTTTTACTGATTCGCCTAAGCAAATTGAGCGTTTGTATGCCATTCTAGATGATATTGATAAAAGCGCAAAGTTTACACCCATAAATAGCATGTTGCGTGAGGGCTTTGTTGATGCAAAAATTCAAACCGCTTTCTACACCGACCATCAAATTTTCGATCGTTACTACAAATACAAACTTAAAAAGGGTTATCAGAAAAGTCAGGCGATAACTTTAAAAGATTTAAGAGAGCTTAAATCTGGCGATTATGTTACCCATATTGACCATGGAATTGGAAAATATGCAGGGTTAGAAAAGGTTGAAGTAAACGGAAAAACGCAGGAAATGATTCGTTTAATTTATGCAGATAATGATTTGTTGTATGTAAACATTAACTCTTTAAATCGCATTGCGAAATACAGCGGTAAAGATAGCGGCGTACCTAAAATGAATAAATTAGGAACTGATGCCTGGGACAAGCTAAAAAAAACCACTAAAAAAAAAGTTAAAGACATTGCCCGGGATTTAATTAAGCTTTACGCTTTACGCAAAACACAGGCAGGAACGGCTTTTTCTCCTGATGGTTATTTGCAAACGGAACTAGAAGCATCTTTTATTTATGAGGATACACCAGACCAGTTAAAAGCTACGCTTGATGTAAAAAAAGACATGGAATCGCCACATCCAATGGATAGATTGGTTTGTGGAGATGTAGGTTTTGGTAAAACCGAAATTGCCGTTCGTGCGGCTTTTAAAGCCGTTGCAGAAGGTAAACAAGCAGCAATTTTAGTCCCGACTACTATTTTAGCCTTACAACATTTTAAAACGTTTTCTTCCCGCTTAAAAGATTTTCCGGTTACGGTTGATTATATAAACCGCTTTAAAACCAGTAAGCAAATTAAAGATACGCTTGCAGAGGCGGCTTCAGGAAAGGTTGATATTTTAATTGGTACACACCGCTTGCTTAGCAAAGATGTTAAGTTTAAGGATTTAGGCATCATGATTATTGATGAAGAGCAAAAATTTGGTGTAACCGCGAAAGAAAAATTAAAAGCCTTACGCGTTAATGTTGATACGTTAACGCTAACGGCTACGCCGATTCCACGAACCTTGCATTTTTCTTTAATGGGTGCAAGGGATTTATCGATTATCAGCACACCGCCACCAAACAGGCAGCCCGTTAGTACAGAACTACACGTTTTTAATGATAAATTAATTCAGGAAGCGATTCAGTTTGAATTGGATAGAGGCGGACAAGCATTTTTTATTCATAACCGGGTTAACGACTTGATGCAATTGGGCGGTTTGATTCAGAAATTGGTACCAAAAGCCAGAATTGGTATTGCCCATGGTCAGTTAGATGGCGATGCTTTAGAAGATGTGATGCTTGATTTTATCAACGGAGAAAAAGATGTTCTGGTTGCCACAACCATCATCGAAGCAGGTTTAGACATTCCAAATGCCAACACAATTATCATCAACCATGCACACATGTTTGGCTTGAGCGATTTACACCAAATGCGTGGTCGTGTTGGCCGAAGCAATAAAAAGGCGTTTTGTTATTTGCTTTCGCCGCCTTTATCAACCCTAACTTCTGAAGCCAGAAAACGACTTAGCGCTATTGAGGAATTTTCTGATTTGGGCAGCGGTTTTAATGTTGCGATGCGAGATTTAGATATCCGCGGTAGTGGAAATTTATTAGGCGCCGAACAAAGTGGCTTCATTGCAGAAATTGGTTTTGAAATGTACCATAAAATTTTAGATGAAGCTATTCAGGAGTTAAAGGAAGCTGAATTTAAAGGTTTATTTGAAAATGAACCCGCTCGTCCGTTTGTTGGGTTTACGCAAGTTGATACCGATTTAGAGCTTTACATTCCTGATGCTTACATTACCAACATTACAGAGCGCTACAACCTTTATACAGAGTTATCTAAGCTGGAAAACGAAACGGATTTAGCCATATTTGAAAAGCATTTAGCTGATAGATTTGGACCGGTTCCGCCGCAGGTAAAAACGATGCTTAGCGTGGTTAAGTTACAGTGGTTAGGCAAAAAGTTAGGTTTCGAGAAAATCAGCTTTAAGAAAAACAGTTTGCGTGGTTACTTTTTAAGCGATAAACAATCGAAATATTTCGACACCGAAACGTTTACTAAGATTTTAAGTTTTGCTCAAAATCATCCACGAATGTGTAATTTAAAAGAAGTTAAAAACACCTTAAGAATTGCTTTTGATAACATTTCAAATGTAGATGAGGCCATACAAGTATTAGAATTAATTGATTAATGTTGGATTCTACACTACTGCTCGATTTGGTAAAAATGCAAATGCCTTATGGAAAATATAAAGGCTATTTGATTTGCAACGTCCCCGAAAGTTATTTGCTTTGGTATAAAGATAAGGGTTTTCCAAAGGGAAAACTGGGCGATTTGATGGCAACAATGTTCGAAATTCGGGTTAATGGATTGGAATATTTGTTAACGCCATTGAAGAAAGGGGGATAATTAGATTTTACGTTTTGGCCTTTGAGGGCACAAAGCTATTCGAAGCAAATCCTTTAGAGAAATCATCATTGCGAGGCAATGACGGAACTTTCTATATCTGCGTTGATTAGCGTAATCTGCGGGAGAATAATCTATATCTCACACCCATTTTCATCACAAATAGCGTCATCATTTTTGTTTAACGAAGTTATTTGTGTTTTAGGCTGCGCCAATTTCCACTCTGTAAAACTTTGTGTTAAAGCATCAGAAAATGCTTGTACAGGTTGAGCACCTGAAACGCCAAACTTTCTATCCATTACAAAATATGGAACGCCGCGAATGCCCAAATTTTGGCTTTCATAAACATCATATCGAACGGCTTCGGCAAATTCATTTCCGTTCAAAACCGCCTCAGCCTCTAGTCTATCTAGGCCAATTTCTTCTGCAATGTCAAGTAAAACCGATTGTTCACCTAAGTTTAAACCGTTCACAAAATGAGCTTCAAAAAGTTTTTCTTCAGCAAAATCCTGCAAATCGTGCTTGGCCGCCAAATGAATTATTCGGTGTGCATCAAAAGTATTGGCGGGAATATTTTTATCAAAATTTATAGTCAAGCCGGCATTTGTTGCCATATCAACAACCTGTTTGGTCATCTGCTTAGCCTGCTCAATTGGCATTTCCTTACTTCGCGATAAATAATCGTAAATAGTTTCGTTGTTTATGTTATGATATTCCGGATTAAGCTGATAGCTTTTCCATTCAACCTCTATTTCATTTTTAAACGGCAGTTGCTCAATTGCCTGCTCAAAATGACGTTTACCGATATAGCAAAACGGACACATAACATCCGACCAGATTTCTACTTTCATCTTGTAAAATTAGGAGATTCATTTTGAAGCTAAGTAAGCCAAAAGTAAAATCAATTTTATGCGCAAATGTGTTTGCCAATCTAAATTTTTAATTATTTTTATCGTTTAAACCAAACAAAAATTATGAAGAAAACTATTTTAATGCTCTTAGCATTTGGCGCTAGCTTTGCGGCAAAAGCACAATTTGAAGGCTCAAAACAAATTTGAAAGCCCAAAACTTAAGGCAGAGAAAACAGCTCACAAAACTGTTGCGATTATCCCTTTTATTACCAAAATTTCTTACAAAAAACAGCCAAAAAGTTTCAGCGTAGAAGCCAATCGCGATCAGGAAAGAACCATGTCGAAGTCTATTCAATCGAGTATGTATACTTTCTTATTGAGGAAATCATCGGATTATACCGTTGAATTTCAAGATCCTGACAAGACAAATATTTTGCTTAAAAAAGCTGGCGTGCAAGATAAGTTAGATGAAATGACGAAAGACGAACTTGCTAAAATTTTAGGTGTTGATGCGATTTTAGGTGGAAACTTTGAGACAGAACAAACTAAATCTGAAGCCGGCGCTATTGCGTCTGCTGTTTTATTTGGAGGCTTTGGCGGTAAAACCGGAACTGGTACACTTACCTTAACCTTAAATAGCGGTTCATCAGGTGATTTATTATGGAGATTTTTCAAAACGATGAACGATAGTATTACAACTTCAACGGATGATCTGGTTGAACACATGATGAGAAAAGTTTCAAGAAATTTTCCCTACTCAAAATCTTAATATTATCTAAAATTAACAATAAAGCCACCTTAAAATTTAGGTGGCTTTATTGTTGGCTATTATTTATACAGCTGATTAAAAATCAGTTTGAAAGTTCCGTGTGTTTGCGCTCTAAATGCAATCTCCGGGCCAAAAGCGAGTAGTTTTCCTTTACCAATTTTGGCTTCAAAAGCAGTAACACCATCTTGCAAATAGGCTTGCCCCCATGCCCAACCGCTACGTAATGGTGTAGCAGTGTTAAACCACATTAAAGGCTTAATTTTACCATTTACAATGGCATCGCCGGTTAATTTAAAAACCGGGCTATTGTCGAAATAAATATCAGCTTCTTTTTCCATACCCCAATTTGCAGATTGAGCATTATCAACCTCAACATTTAGTACACTTCCCGGCACATAATATTTTTCGTCTGGAAGTCTTTTTTCTGTTCCATTAACAATTTCTACCATCGCATTGCGAACCGGTAAGTTTAAATGATAAGCCAGATTGGTACTAGAACCAATTGTTATCACATTTCCACCTTCTTCTAAAAATTTTTTTATTTGTGGAACTGATTTATCCGGAGTGATTCTTCCTGTTTGTTTCTTGTACTCATCCGGAATATTTTGAGCCGTTTGAGCACCAAAACCACCACCCCCACGTCCAGTAGATGCTGCGCTAGGTAAAGGAGGAATTGCGCCGCCTACAAATAAAATCACGTCATATTTAGATTTTAAGTTGCCTGCGTCAATATCCTGCGGATAAATAATTGTGGCGTTGTAATGGTATTGTTCCATCATCCAACGCACCCAACCAGATGCCATTGAGCCACCATAAGTATCCCAAATTGCAATTCTTCCGGGGTTAATTTTTACTTTATTAGCCGGAGCCGAAGCTGATTTAATTTTAACATTTGCTTTTTCAAGGATGCTCTTTGTATTTCCTGAAGCTGAAACATAAAAATCGCCATTTTCTGTTGAACGATAAACATCAGCCTTTGCTTTTAGTAAATCATTAACTGCAACGTAAGAATCGTTTTGTGCAGCACTTAACACATAACCAGAACCAGAGGGAATTTTATTTTCTGGTTTTAACAACTGTCCGAAAGGAATTCGCTCAAACGGACCAGTAAAGTCGTTTAAAAACCTATCAAATTTAACATCCATCATATAAGCTAAGGTCCAACCAGCCGCATCATAAGGCGCTGTAGGTGCGGCACCTTCGTATTTAAAATCATTCGGGTGGTCTTGTGGCTCAAACATATCCAAAACATGCGGACGGAAAGCCTGATCTGTTTTTACAATATAACTGCCGGCAGGGTATTTCTTACCTTCAACCGTAAAGGATGTAGTTGCTTTTTGAACTAAAATACCGGTTCTGATTAATGCATTCAAAAACTTAATTGCTGAGTTAAAATCAGGCTGATCTGCTGATAAAATATAACCTCTTGGGTCGCGGTTTGCAGGCGCAGTCATCACAGTATCAAAGGCTTTTATACTTATCGTTCTTCTGCCGAATTCACCAACGGTAGCGGTTTGAGATTTAGCCGCAGCATTTATTGCGTCAATTTTCTTCGGAGAGAAAGCCCAATAATCCTTTTTGCCTCTATCGATTGAGTTTCTACCCATTTTGTAAATGTTAAATAGCAACTCATCGCGGTAGCGTTGTGCGTAGCCTAAAACTGCATAATTTAAAGAAACAGAATAATCTATTGAATTTTTAAAGAACCATTTCCTAGGCGTTATTGGATTTGGCGAATCTCCGTTTGGTAATAACCTGGAAGGAACCAAAGGAATTTCTGAAGGTGTGGGGCTACCAACAATTTCTGTTAATAAGCCAATCATATTATGAAAATACGTAGTGGTACGCAAGCCTCCGTTATACCAGGTAGAAAAAACAGAGCCACCTCTTTGAGTATAGCCAGGTTTGCCTTCAACATTCATGCGGTTGTGCATGGCTGCACCAACAGCATCTAAACTTGTCAAAATTGTGGCGTCAAAAACGTAATTAAATGGGTCGCGGTATGGCGGTCCGGCCACTATAGTTCCCGCAGGACCAGCCTGGTGATGGTTATACATAATTTGAGGTATCCACTCTACAAAAAGCTGGCGTCCCATATTTTGCGTTTCCTTCAAATTAAGCATGAAAAAATCTCGGTTGTTATCATGTCCGGCATATTTCTCGTACAATCTTGGTAAGCCAGAAGTTGTTCGTTTCTTCGGATCTTTTTCACGCATATACCAATCGCCCACAAGTTCCTGCCCATCCGGGTTGGCATGTGTAAAAAGGATAATCACATTATCCAAAATTCTCATGGTTTCAGCATCAGTTTTAGAAGCAAATTCATAAGCCGTTTGAATAAGCTGATGTGCACCAACCACCTCTGTTGCATGCAAACCTCCATCAATCCACACTACAGCTTTACCTTCTTGTGCAAGCGCTTTTGCTTGTTCGGTGGTTATTTCTGCATGTGCCAATTCCTGCGAAATTTCCTTATATCTTTCTAATTTTTTTAAATTTTCTGGCGAGCTTACCACAAGCATATATTGGCTTCTGCCTTCTTCGGTTCTACCGATATCTACAAGCTTAACCCTTTTAGATGTTTCAGCGAGTTTTTTGAAATAAGCTTCTGTTTGAGTGTAGTTTGCAAGCTGGTAATCATCGCCGATATCGAATCCGAAATGGCTTTTAGGGCTTGGCACTTCTTGAGCAACAACCACAGTGCTACTCAAAATTAAAAAGGCAAAGCACAGCTTCTTAAAGTAGTTTTTAATCATAGTTTGGGAAAGTTTGGTTGGTTGGAATCAAATATAATGAGAAAAGCCGCTTTAAATTCTCTGCTGTAAATTTGTTACTTAAATAAGCGCTTACGGTTTTTTTTGCAGGAATAAAATTTGAAGCATTCTTATGCTAAATTGCATAATGGAAAATGAAGTTTCGGAAGAACATTTGAAAGAAATTGCCCGCCAATTGAGCTGCCCCGATGGTGAATATGGCATAAAAAACGGCGAAATGATGAACAATAGCAATATTGGTATGACTCGTAGTGCAATAGATGCTTTAAAGCTTAAGCCGAATTATGTAATCTTAGAAATTGGACATGGAAATGCAGCTCATGTTGCCATCATTTTAGATAGTGCCGAAAACCTTACTTATTACGGGGCCGATATTTCTAAAACCATCATCGCAGAGGCGGAGAAAATTAATGCCGAATTTATTAAAGAAAAGCTGGCTTCTTTTACCTTAACAGATGGCAAAACTATAACATTTGAGGATAATAAGTTTGATAAATTATTTACGGTGAATACGATTTATTTCTGGCAAAATCCTTTTCAATATCTTCAGGAAATTAAACGGATTTTAAAGCCAAATGGCTTATTAATTATTGCCTTTGCAGATAAAACCTTTATGGAAACCTTGCCTTTTACAAAATTTGGTTTCAATCTTTATGATGAATTAAAAGCATTTGAGATTTTAAGTAATGCTGGCTTTGAGATTTTAAAATCGGAGCTTGAAAACGAAGCCATTGAAAACAGCAAAGGCTTTATGGTTAACCGCGATTATTATGTGATTAGCGCTATATGCCATAAATAGCAGCGCAGCATTTTGTTAAATAAACCGGATTGCAGCGGAAATCCTTTTAAAGTTGCAGTAACGATGAATCGCTGTCATCGGCAACCTATGAAACAGATGCTTCGTACCTCAGCATGACAGAGGTTTAAAAGATTGTAGCAAAAAGCCGGACTGAAGGGGGTTCTAATGTGCTTCAGGGCCTTTTCAAAGAGAATATTTTGTCTTGCAAAACTTAAGAAGTCTATACACCATAGCAACAGACTTCGTACGTTTCTCCAAACGCTAATACAAAATCAGGTACAAATAAGCGTAAACAACCGGTGCTGCAAGGAGTAAACCGTCAAATCTATCTAACAAGCCGCCATGGCCAGGAAGCAAACCGCCGCTATCTTTGGTGTCCAAACTGCGTTTTAGCATAGATTCTACTAAATCGCCCAGGGTGCCGAAACTCGCTATTAATATTGCCATACCAACCCAAATTACAGGGCTGTGTTCTAAAAAAAGAAATGACAAACCATAGGCCGCTAATGCGCTGGTAAACATGCCGCCAAAAAAGCCTTCCCAGCTTTTTTTAGGTGAATGGCGCTCAAACAACTTTCGTTTTCCGTACTTAACGCCAAACATATAGGCGCCCGTATCGTTTGCCCAAAGCATTAATAGAAAAGCTAGCGGTAAATGGAAATTGTAAGCGTTCCAATCGCGAAGAAAACCTAAGGCATGAAAAAAGCAAAAAGGAATGGTTACATAAACAAAGCCCACAAAAGTGTAAGAGATATTAGCAAAGGGAATTTTATTTTTCTTATATAATTCGGTAATAAAAACCGAGAATATTAGCGGAATACAAAGCAATAAATACTTAACATCGTAATCTAAATAATGCAATCCTGCTGCCATTAAAAAAATTAATGCACCAGCAATTATTCCAATATTTCTATGCGGACGAATGCCAGAGTTTTTTATCAGCTTATAGAACTCGAATAAGGATAGTACGCTTAAAATCAGGTAGAAAATTGTAAAGGTATAGGAGCCAAGAAAGATGGATCCAAGCATTACAATTGTGAAGAAAAAAGCGGTTATGGCTCTGGTTTTCATGATTTAGAATAGAAAACTGTAGATGGATAATAATAGATTGGCAAAGCGCTAATCAATTTCGTTTTTAACAATATACTCAATGGCTTTATCGAAATCGGCTTTATTTACCAGCACATTAATTTCGCCAATATTGTAAGCAGAAAGCTGCTTGTTCATGATTACGGCCGGAATATCTTCCTCAATTAATCCTTGCTTTAAAACTTCTGCGGCAAATGCATCGCTTGTTGTATATACTTTAACCCAATTTTCGCTCACGTTGTGCTGTATCTTTAAAAAATTTAAACAAAGCTATGGTAATTATTGCACTAATTAAATAGCCGTACCAAGGAAAACCCAAAGGCTCATCGGCTTTATTTAATGGGATGTTGTTTTTTTGCAGATACAATGAAACGCAAACGGCGTAGGCATTATTTAGGAAATGGGCTAACATGGCGTACCAAATGCTTCCGCTGTAATAGTACAAGTAGCCAAAACCCGCTCCCAATAGCATTCTGGGCACAAAACCGTAAAACTGCATGTGTATGGCACTGAAAATGATGGCTGAAATCCAAATTGCGGCATGATGATTTCCAAACATTTTATCAATTGAGCGTTGCACACCACCACGAAACATTAATTCTTCTCCAATTGCAGGTAATACCGCAATCATAACCAGGTTAACTATAAAATCCCAGTTATTTCTAACCGTTAAAAGCTGAATGGTCATTTTCATTGCGGCCGCTTCGCTTTCTTTCATCCAATCTTCTACCCATTTTAAGCTTTTTGGAAAGCTCATTTTTTGATTCCATATTGCCGTCCATTCCATTAAAGGCATAGAGAAAATCATAATCACTAAAACCAATATCAACAATATGAATGTAGGCTTTTTAAACCCATAAAAGGCCGTTGTTTTTGTTCCGTTTGTTAATGCAAGCGCTATTGGCGGTAAAATGAACATGCCTATTGAAGTGGCAATCTGAAGTATTTTTAAGGCATCAATGTATTTCGGATTGCCAGAAGTAATTAGTGCAAAATCTTTAATTATAGCTGAACCATAAATACCAAAAAGAATAATAAAAGATATAATTGTGAATACTACGGCTCCGATTATTGCGTAAAATAAAAGTAAAAGTAATTGCAGGAAAGGGTTGATTTCTTCCTTGTTAGGTGTTACAACATTCATTATTTGTACCTTTGTATGTTTTATTAATCGTTGAAGATAGAAAATGTCTGTTAAGATAGGAAATATAGATTTAGGTGAATTCCCGTTATTGCTTGCACCAATGGAGGATGTTAGCGACCCGCCGTTTCGTTTTGTTTGTAAACAGAATGGTGCAGATTTAATGTACACCGAGTTTATTTCTTCTGAAGGATTGATAAGAGATGCAGCCAAAAGTATTCAAAAGCTCGATATTTTTGAATACGAACGCCCAATTGGGATTCAGATTTTTGGAGGCGATATCGAACACATGCGAGAAGCATCTGAAATTGCTTCTGCAGCAAACCCGGATTTAGTTGACATTAACTACGGTTGCCCGGTTAAAAATGTGGTTTGCAAAGGTGCCGGTTCTAGCTTGCTTCGCGATATTGATAAAATGGTAAAAATGACCGAAGCCGTAGTTAAAGCTTCGCATTTACCTGTTACGGTAAAAACCCGTTTAGGTTGGGATGATGATACCAAAAATGTTTATGAAGTTGCAGAGCGACTTCAGGATGTAGGCATTCAGGCTTTAACTATTCACGGCAGAACCAGAGCACAACTTTATAAAGGCGAAGCCGATTGGACTTTAATTAGAGATATTAAACGCAACCCTCGTATTCAAATTCCAATTTTTGGCAATGGCGATGTTGATAGCCCTGAGAAAGCAGCAAACTGGCGAATGGAGTATGAGGTTGATGGGATAATGATTGGCCGAGCAGCAATCGGTTACCCGTGGATTTTTCGTGAGGTTAAACATTTCTTTAAAACTGGCGAACATTTAGCTGGTCCAACTATAGAAGAACGCATAAACGTTTGCCGTACGCATTTAGATAAATCTATTGAGTGGAAAGGCCCTAAAACCGGAATATTTGAAATGCGTCGTCATTATTCAAATTATTTTAAAGGTTTACCCGATTTTAAACCATACAGAATGCGCCTGGTTTCTGAACCAGATATTGCAAACATTCACAGTATTTTAGACGAAGTGGCAGAAAAATTTGCCGACTACAATAGCGCCGGCGTAATGGCTTGATTTTTGAATGGCATTTCTATATTCGTTACAATACCATGGTTACAGCAATTACAGATGGCGTTCAAGTTTCAGTAGAAACTATCTATCAACCAGAATATTCCAATCCGGCTAATGAACATTTTATGTTCGCCTACCGCATAGAAATTTCTAATCTTTCTGAATATCCTGTTCAGCTGATGCGTCGCCAATGGTTTATTTTCGATTCAAATAGCAGTCGCCGCGAAGTTGAAGGCGAAGGCGTGGTTGGCTTACAACCTATTATTCAGCCTGGAGAAAGCCATGTTTACGTATCTGGCTGCAATTTAAAAACCGATATGGGTAGCATGCAGGGCACATATTTAATGAACCGCCTGGTTGATGATGCTGAGTTTGAAGTAGAAATTCCCGAGTTTCAGTTGATTGCGCCTTATAGATTAAACTAAGTTTTTTATTTTTTGTAAACGATTGTGAGAAGGTTTTGGCGGCCGAAAGCCCCGCTATCGCTTATAGTCCTCACTCGTACCTCGCTCCGGGCTATTTAGCTCTATCGGGTTTAGAGCGGAAAGCTGTTGCTACAAAGAAAAAACCTTAATCTTCATAAATTACCACAATCCTTAATATTTTACCTAAAGCTAAGTAGTAGTCAGTCTGAGCCTGTCGAAGACCTTTTTACCGGCATAAAAACAATCATTTTCCTTCGACAAGCTCAGGATGACAAACCCTTTTGAAAGTTCGCATAAGTAATAACATTTGCCCCGACATAAACGAAAATACTTTTGGCTCTTCAACCTTAAGAGGTTTACCCTCACAATGTTCATTAAACTTCGTAAGTTACCAGAATGCGCTTTCTAAGCCAAAAGATTGCTGCCTGCGGAAGGTAGGTAGTATTGGCGGGACTGGAATAACCGAAGCACCACAGATTTTGCGCTTCAAAAAATTTAATTTCTAACTACCTGTTTGGCAAAAACCACCCGCAACCTCCCGAATAATCGAGATTACACGCTCCATGAAAAAAGGAGGAAGTTTCCCAAAAAAATTTAAAGAATGCGGATGCGTTGAACAAACCTTATTTAATGCAAAAGCGGCCGAAAAATTAATTCCGAACCGCTTTATCAATCTTCATAAGTAGATGAAAATATCTTAATCTCTACTTCTGCCAAAAAGCATAGAGGCATAATAGAGTAAATTGGCTAAGGCGCCTATTGCTGCAACAACATAAGTCATTGCGGCCCACCAAAGTGCATCTTTTGCTTGCGTGTTTTCTTCCTGAGTTTGCATTACGCCCTGATTATTTTTTAACCAGGCTAAAGCACGGTTACTTGCATCAAACTCTACAGGCAGCGTAACAATACTAAATACGGTTACCAATGCTAAACCAACTACTCCAATTGCCAAAACGATTGGCGTTACAGCAAAAACCATTAACATTACACCAATTAAAAGCACCCATTGCAGTAAGTTTGATGATATACTTACCACCGGCACCATTGTGCTGCGTAGGTTTAGCCATGAGTAAGATTTTGCATGTTGTACAGCATGACCACATTCGTGAGCGGCAACAGCTGCTGCTGCAACGCTACGGCTGTAATAAACATCGGTACTTAAATTTACGGTTCTATCTGATGGATTATAATGATCTGTAAGTTGTCCTTCGGTACTCATCACCTTCACATCGAATATGCCGTTATCGTGCAACATCCTTTCTGCCACTTCCTTTCCCGATAAACCTGAGCTTAATTGCATCTCGGCATATTTAGAAAACTTGTTTCTAAAGCGCCACTGCACAAACATGCTCATCAATAATACCGGGATGATTAATATTAAATAAACTCCCATTTTCTTTTGTGTATGTTTTTCATTTATCAATATATCAAAAAGCGATCCTATATTAAAAGACAGCATTTTTGTGCTATTTTTAAATATGAATAAGCAATTATCCTACTGGGAAAAAACTTCATTTTTTGAATTTGATATTATTGTAATTGGTAGCGGGATTGTGGGTTTAAATGCTGCAATTCATCTAAAAATAACTGAGCCTGGATTAAAAGTAGCAATATTAGAAAGTGGCTTTTTGCCATCTGGCGCAAGTACAAAAAATGCAGGTTTTGCTTGTTTTGGTAGCATTTCTGAACTGATAGAACAAGAAAGTATTTGTGGTACTGATGCACTTTCAGAATTGATTGAAAAGCGTTGGAAAGGTTTGTTGAAACTTAGAAAGCTATTGGGCGATGAAGTTATAGATTACAACCAATTAGGCGGCTATGAGCTTTTTAAAGTTGGTGATGAAATTTTGTCTACTGAATGTGTAGTTAAAATTGAACATTATAACAGTTTAATAAAGCATATAGTTGGCCCTGAAGCCTTCTATGTAGCTAATGAAAAAATAAATGCTTTTGGCTTTAGCAATGTTGAAAGCATTATTGAAAACCGTTACGAAGCGCAGATTGATACCGGAAAAATGATGTTTGGGTTGATTAAATATGCGCAGCAATTAGGTGTGTTTATTTTTAATAGCTGTGAGGTTGACAGCCTTTCAACCGAAGGAAATAGACCGACTGTAAAAACCAAACAAGGTAATTTCTGCTGTAAAAAAGTAATTGTAACCACAAATGCTTTTGTAAATAAGTTAATTAAAGGTTTAGATGTTACACCCGGCCGCGGACAAGTTTTGATAACAAAGCCTATTAAAACCCTAAAAATTAAAGGAACCTTCCATTACGATAAGGGCTATTATTATTTTAGAAATATTAATGATAGAATTTTGCTTGGCGGCGGTAGAAATCTCGATTTTAGTGCAGAAGAAACAACGGAGCTAAGTGTAACTACCAACGTTCAAAATGCTTTGGAGAAGCTTTTGAGAGAAGTTATTATACCTGAAACATCTTTTGAAATTGATTATCGCTGGAGTGGCATTATGGCATTTGGCAAAACACTTTCACCAATAATAAGCGAAGCAATACCGAACGTTTTTTGTGCAGTTAGGTGCAACGGAATGGGCGTTGCTATGGGTAGCCAAACTGGTGAAGACGTTGCTGAAATGGTTTTAAGAAGTTTATAAGGCGTTACTTAAAAACAATAGTTTTATTTCCGCTTACAAAAACCCGGTTCTCAAAAATCAATTCTAAGGCTTCTAAAAGCACTTTTTTCTCTATTTCTTTACCAGCACGAACCATTTCTTTTACTCCGAAATTATGGTCGATATGTGTTGTATGTTGTGTTATTATCGGACCCTCATCTAAATTATCGGTTACGAAATGAGCCGTTGCACCTATAATTTTTACGCCACGTTCAAAAGCTTGTTTGTATGGATTTGCACCAATAAAGGCCGGTAAAAATGAGTGGTGAATATTTATAATTTTCCCAGCAAAATCTTTTACAAAATCCGGAGATAAAATTCTCATAAACTTTGCTAAAACGATATAATCAACTTCAAACTGATTGATAACTTCTTTTACTTCTGCTTCAAAAGTTGCCTTATCTTTGTTTTCGTGAGAGATGTAATGATATGGAATACCCAGACTTTCGGTAAAATCTTTTAGTCCTTCGTAATTGCCAATTACGCATTTAACGTTTGCACCTAGGGTTTTAAACTGATTTTTAACTAAAATTTCTGCCAGACAATGGTATTCTTTGGTAACTAAAACAGCAATCTGTTTTTCTGAATGGTTTATTAAGTTCACCTCAGCAGAATTTGGCAAACTCTCAAGCAGTTTTTCTTTTAATTTATGTGGTGCTTCTAAATCACCTGTGCAGGCAATACGAGTAAAAAAGCCTTTTTTTTCTTCATCAACAAATTCACGCATCGCTACTATATTAAGTTGATGTGCCGCCAATACACGCGTAATGTTTGTAACTAAACCAACTTTATCGGGGCATGAAATTAAGATTGTTAATTCGCTCATTATTTTATTATGAAAATCAATTATAATAAAACAAAGCCACAGATTAGCAGATTAATGATTTTTAAAGGAATATAAATGTAAATGCTTAGTAACATTAAGCAAATTATTTTGGCAAAATAGTTTTTATTTGAGATTTTTACTAAAATTTTTATCAAAATGGATGTAACTGGAATTATTTTATTAGTTGTTATTCTTCTCGTATTAATACTTTTATTTTTAAAAAAGCCACAAACTTCAATTCCATTAATTTCTTTAGAAGACTTTGAGAAATTAAAAACAGAGAACGAATCTTTAAAAATTGCTTTGGCTAAAGCCGACGAACGTGCCTCTAATTTAGTTGTAGAAAAAGAGCACATAACTTTATTACTAAAGCAAGAGCAACAAAGGTTAATTGAGGAGTTGCAAATGGAGCGGGATAGACTTGCTGATGCTAACCGCGAACTGGAAGGCACACGTTCTTTTTATCAGGCCGAAAAAGAAAAACTTGCTGCTCAACAATTGAGTTTGGACCAAAATCAGGAAAAGTTTAACAAAGATTTTGAGCTGATTGCCAATAAAATTTTAGAAGAAAAATCTATACGTTTTGTAGAACAAAACAGAACCAATCTGGATTTAATTTTGAATCCATTAAAAGAAAATATTAAGGCTTTTGAGGAAAAGGTAGAAAAGGTTTATAAAGCTGAATCGGATGAACGAAATATTTTAAAAGGCGTAATTTCAGAGCTTCAGATACAAAGCAAACTTATTCAGGAAGATGCCAATAATTTAACCAAGGCTTTAAAAGGAGATAGTAAAAAGCAAGGCAATTGGGGCGAAGTTATTTTAGAAAAGGTTTTGGAACGTTCGGGTTTGGTGAGGGATCAGGAATATCGCATTCAGGCTTCGCTTATATCCGCCGAAGGCGGAAGATACCAACCAGACGTAGTTATTGATTTGCCAGACGGTAAACATCTTGTTGTTGATGCTAAGGTGAGTTTGGTTGCTTATGAACGTTCTGTATCAGCTGAAACCGATGAAGAGCGTGAAGGTTATGTAAAACAGCATTTAGCTTCTATTAAAAATCATATTCAGGAATTATCTTCAAAAAATTACCAGGATTTATATAAAATTAATTCGCCAGATTTTGTTTTACTATTTGTTCCGATTGAATCATCGTTCAGTATTGCGGTACAAAAAGATGCAGAACTTTTCAATTTTGCATGGGATAGAAAGGTTGTTATTGTGAGTCCATCAACACTGTTGGCTACTTTACGCACCATTGCCAGTATGTGGAAACAGGAACGACAGAATAGAAATGTACTAGAAATTGCCCGCTTAAGCGGAAGCATGTACGATAAGTTTGTTGGCTTTATTTCGGATATGGAAACGATTGGTAAGCACATCAAAAACGGTCAGGACGCATATGATAAAGCCATAAATAAATTATCAGATGGTTCAGGAAATTTGGTAAATACCTCAGAAAAAATTAAGAAACTTGGCGCTAAGGCTACTAAACAGATAGATGGGAAGTATTTGGATGAGGAGTTGTAAGAAAAATCGTCATTGCGAGGCACGAAGCAATCTCTCAAAGCTATTGCCATTGATAATATTAAGATTGCTTCGTGCCTCGCAATGACGACCGTGTTATTATTTTTTTTATATCTACTTACTTATTAAAAGCATTCCAGCCTTGCGCTTTCAACTCATGAACGTTATCTGATTTTGAAACCATTTTGCAACCCGAATTTTTATCAGTAACATGACCAATTACTGTAATGTCCACATCGTGTTTCAGTTTTTTATAATCATCCTGACTGATGGTAAACAATAATTCATAATCTTCGCCGCCACTTAAAGCACAAACCGTTGGGTCTAATCCTAGTTCTCTAGCGGTTTCGTAAGTCATTGGGTCGAGTGGAATTTTTTCCTCGTAAATTGTAATTCCTTTATCGCTTTGCGTTGCCAAGTGCAAGATTTCAGAAGCTAAACCATCCGAAACATCAATCATCGAAGTTGGTTTAATATTCATATCTTCAAGTAAAGCTACAATATCCATCCTAGCTTCCGGTTTCAATTGTCTTTCGATGATGTAATCTTTTCCTTCTAGATCGGGTTGGATTTGAGGATTTTCAAGATAAATTAATTTTTCTCTTTCGAGGATTTGTAAGCCCACGTAAGCGCCACCTAAATCGCCAGAAACACATAATAAATCATTTTCTTGGGCGCCGTTTCTGTAGACTACTTTATCAGCATAAACATAACCAATACTTGTAATACTGATGACTAAACCTTGCTTACTCGATGAAGTATCACCCCCAATTAAATCGATATTATATTTATTGCAAGCCAGCTCAATGCCTTTGTAAATTTCTTCCACTGCCTCTAATGGAAATTTACTTGATAAACCTATTGATACAGTAATTTGGCTTGCCTTACCATTCATTGCATAAATATCACTCAAATTTACCTGAACGGCCTTATAACCTAAATGCATTAAAGGCACATAGGCTAAATCAAAATGAATACCTTCTAACAATAAATCGGTAGAAATAAGTGTTTGTTTTCCTTTTGAATCTAAAACGGCTGCATCATCACCAATTCCTTTTACAGAATAATCATTTTTTATTTTAAAATTAGTAGTAAGGTGTTTTATCAAGCCAAATTCACCCAATTCATTTATATCTGTGCGTTCTTTATTTTCAAACATATTTTTACATTTTGTAATATAAGGGCAAGGCCCTAGATTTTATTTTAAGTTATAAGCAAATTCTTCGACAAGCTCAGGATGACAATTTAACTATGATAATTTACTTTCCATCCAATTCTTACCTTCTGTAAATCTGGCAATTAGCATGGCTGCAACATTATCACCTGTTGCATTTAACAGCGTAGCCATTGGGTCTACCAAAGTTCCAATAATCATTGCTGGTGGTAAAGCTTCAGGTGGTAATTGGTAGGCAGAAATCATTAGTAATTCTCCAATATATCCACCATTTGGTATGCCACCCTCAACAATACTTACCAAAACAGTAATCCCCAAAGCCAACAAAATAGTATCTACACTAGTTAAATCTTTGCCAAAAATTGCAAAAACAACAGCTATTTTAACAATAGAGCTTATACTAGAACCATCTTTGTGCAAGGTTGAACCTAAGGGGATAGTAACATTGGTAATGTAAGCCGGAACACCCATTTTTGATGCTCCTTCTAAATTTGCAGGAATCGTTGCAATACTGCTGCATGTACCTACAGATGTTAAAGAAGGTACTATGTTGTTCTTCCAGAATATTTTTATTGCTTTAAAACCTCCTGCAACAAAAGCGTATAATGTAAAAAAAACAATGAAATAAAATGCCCCAACACCATAATATAAACCCAAAGCTTTTGCATAAGTACCGAAAAGTTGTGGTCCGAAAACACCAACCTGGTATGCAAAATACGCTCCTAAACCAATCGGTCCTAGTTTCATTATCAAGATGATGAGCTTTTTCATCACCTCATTCCCGGATACTAAAAAGTTTTTAAAGCCTTCGCCTTCTTTTCCTGAATATAGTGTTGAGAAACCAACCAAAACTGAAAAAATAATTAGGGCAAGCATATTCTTCCGACTACCAATTTCGTAGAATTCACCAACTGTTAAAAGTTGCGTCATTTGCCCGCCAAAAGATTGAATCTTTTCATTTTCAAGTGGTAATGTATTGTTTCCAAGTTCCTGATGAATTGGAAAAACCCAGGTGGCCGCCAAGGTTAAAACAGCCGAAATTAAAATTGTAGATAAGAAAACAAGCACCATTATGGTTAAAAGTTTTCCTAATTTTTTTGAACGGTCTATGTTTGCAATGGCAGATGAAACCGCAAAAAATACTAAAGGAATTACCGCTGTAAATAACAGGTTTAAAAATATATCTCCTAGTGGTTTTATACGCTCAACGCTTTTTCCAAAAATTAAGCCCACAATACTACCTACGGTTATACCGAGTAGTAGCCAAAGCAGACCTGAGTAATTTTTAAGAATTTCTGTTATTTTCATATAATTAGCTTTCCGTCATTGCGAGGAACGAAGCAATCTCATTAGTAGATTGCTTCGTTCCTCGCAATGACGGTTTCATTTTATAATCCCAATTCTGCTGAAATATCTAGCATTCTTTGAATCGGTTTACGAGCTTGTTCAATAATATGTTCAGGCACAGTTACTTCGGGCGAACTATTTTTCAAACATAAATATAGCTTTTCTAAAGTATTTCGTTTCATGTAAGGGCAATCATTACAAGCGCAACTATTATTTGGTGGTGCAGGTATAAATGTTTTATCCGGACAAGCTTTTTCCATTTGGTGGATAATTCCACTTTCTGTAGCTACAATAAATTCTGTAGCCGGGTTGCTGATAGAATATTTTAACAATCCAGTGGTAGAACCAATATAATCGGCCATTCTTAAAACAGGTTCTTCACATTCTGGGTGTGCAATAAATTTAGCATTTGGATGGCGTTCTTTGAGCTTTGTTATTTTCTCCTGAGAAAAAATTTCATGAACCATACAAGCTCCATTCCATAGAACCAAATCTCTACCCGTTTTTTTTGCAACCCATGCTCCTAAATTTCTATCCGGCCCAAAAATTATTTTCTGGTCTTTAGGCAAACTTTCTACAATTTGAACAGCATTTGTACTCGTACATACAATATCACTTAAAGCTTTTAATTCAGCTGTACAATTTACGTAGGTAATCACCAGATGATCTGGATATTTTTCCTTAAACTTTTTAAATAAGTGAGGCGGACAACTATCTGCCAAAGAACAACCAGCTTTAACATCAGGTAATAAAACTTTTTTATTTGGCGATAAAATCTTCGCCGTTTCTGCCATAAAATGCACACCAGCAAATACAATTACTTCGGCATCTGTTTTAGCAGCTTCTTGAGATAAGCCTAAACTATCGCCAATGTAATCTGCTATATCCTGAATATCAGGCTCTTGGTAATAATGAGCCAGGATAATTGCATTCTTCTCTTTCTTTAATTTTTCTATTTCTGCAAATAAATCAAGTGTTGGGTCGATATCTTCCTCAACAAATCCTTTTATATTTATTTCTTCTAAGGTATCCATCATCTTTTAACAATTATTTTATTTGGTTTTGAAGCTTGCTCAAAGATAGCAGTTTCCACATCTCAATAATTAATAAGTATTTTAAATAAATAGATCTTGTTTGTTTATTAGTGTGTTAGTATTGTTGGCAAGTTTCGTAAAATTATTCTTTTATGTAAGTTGTTAATCGTTTACTAACATTTAGATTACATTTTTGTAATATCATAAGATTGATATTCAGCACTATCAAAAACAGCTTCAAATTTTATCAATATTGGAATGTTAATTGTTTATAAGTGTGTGAAAAGTTAATTACTTGTACAAAGGTGCTCAAAAATTACCTAAAAGATTGTGGCAAATTGTCTTTTTAGAGTAGCTTTAAACATTCAAATTTATTTGTTAGCATAATTTAGACATAGAGTTAACACTTATTAAATATTTGTTAACATAGTGGATAAAGTAAAAGTTTTTATTGATGAGAAAAGTTGATTTTCTGGTAATAGGTTCAGGTATAGCGGGTTTAAGTTTTGCACTTAAGGCGGCTAAGTATGGTAAGGTTTTAATTGTTACTAAATCTAACGAGGATGAATCTAACACAAAATATGCTCAGGGTGGCGTGGCTGTTGTTGTAGATAAAGATGATTCTTTTGAAAAACATATAGAAGATACGCTGATTGCAGGCGATGGTTTATGCGATAAAAAAATTGTAGAAATCGTTGTAAAAGAAGGACCTCAGCGTATACAGGAGATTATTGACTATGGTATTAACTTCGATAAAGACAACTCTGGTTTTTACGATTTAGCTAAAGAAGGTGGTCATTCAGAGCATCGTGTTTTGCACTATAAAGACATCACCGGATACGAAATTGAAAGGGTTTTGCTACAGGAAATTCATGAAAATCCTAACATAGAGATATTAACACATTACTTTGCATTGGAGTTGATCACTCAACATCACCTTGGTGAGTTTGTTGATAAACGTACTGAAGATATTAACTGTTACGGTATATATGCCTTTAACACAGAGCTTAACGATGTGGAAAAGATTTTAGCAAAGGTTACAGTTATGGCTTCAGGTGGTGCCGGACATGTATATTCTGCTACCACAAATCCGGTAATTGCTACAGGTGATGGTATGGCAATGGTTTACCGTGCAAAAGGAAAAGTTAGAAATATGGAATTTATTCAGTTCCATCCAACAGCTTTATATCATCCAGGAGAATATCCATCATTCTTAATATCTGAAGCTGTTCGCGGTTTTGGTGGTGTGCTTCGCCGTAAAAATGGTGAAGAATTTATGCATGAATATGATGAGCGCAAATCTTTAGCGCCACGTGATATTGTAGCCAGAGCTGTTGATAATGAAATGAAAAAATCTGGTGATGATTTTGTTTTTCTGGACATCACAATGCGTAAGAAAGCGGATATTTTAAAACATTTTCCTAATATTTATGCTAAGTGTTTATCAATTGGTATTGATATGACGAAGGATTACATTCCGGTTACACCAGCATCGCACTATATGTGTGGCGGTATTTTAGTTGATGAATATGGTCGTTCATCTATTAAAAACCTGTATGCTTGTGGCGAATGTTCATCTACAGGTTTACATGGCGCCAATCGCTTGGCTTCAAATTCTTTATTAGAAGCGACCGTTTTTGCACATAGAATATATCAGGATGCAGTAGAAAATTTCAAGAATAACATTATACCAGATAATATACCAGAGTGGGATTCTAAAGGTGTCACACAAATTAATGAAGATGTATTGGTAACCCATAACCTTCGTGAATTGCAAAAGATTATGGGCGATTATGTGGGTATCGTTCGCTCTGATTTTCGTTTAGAAAGGGCACACCGACGTTTATTTCTAATCCATCAGGAAACAGAAGAGTTTTATAAAAAGAATAAAGTTTCCGTTAAGCTTTGTGAGCTAAGAAATGTAATCCAAACTGCTTATTTGGTTATTAAATCGGCAATGCAACGTAAAGAGAGTAGGGGTTTGCATTTTACTACTGATTATCCAATTCATGCTAATGAACTGATTGATACTGTATTTTAGCACTTTTTCATGCTGAGCCTGTCGAAGCAAACTCATAGGTCTTCGACAAGCTCTGATTTACAATTATTTATTACATTCCATTTTACATCTTACATTTTAATTATGCCTTTAATACTTCCCGTAAAAGATAAATACCCTGAAATTGGAAAAGATAACTTTATTGCAGAAAATGCAACCATAGTTGGCGATGTTGTAATTGGCGATAATTGTTCGGTATGGTTTAATGCTGTTGTTAGAGGCGATGTAAACGCCATTACTATTGGAAATGAGTCTAACATTCAAGATGGAGCAGTAATTCATGCTACGTATTTAAAAGCATCTACACATATTGGTAATCGGGTGTCTGTTGGTCATAATGCCATAGTGCATGGCTGTACAGTAAAGGATAATGTATTAATCGGTATGGGTGCAATAGTTATGGATAATGCAATTATCGAAGAATATTGCATTATTGCTGCCGGTTCTGTTGTTTTAGAAAATACAATTTGCGAAACCGGATTTTTGTATGCTGGTACGCCTGCAAAAAAAATAAAGCCCATTACTGATGAGCAAAGGGCTTTATTAAATAAGTTACCAGATAATTATATTATGTATTCTGGTTGGTTTATGTAATTATTTTCTATAATGCATTAGATGAGTTATAATAAATGCCAATAATATTATTGTAAATCCAATAATAAGTGCAATAACTTTCCAGCTACTAACACTTTTTGGCTGATTTAGAATTGTAAATATAGCTGTACTTACTATTGATAAGCAAAATATTAATGATTTATCAGTAATCAAAAAAACTGAACAAATTATTAGTTGAATTATTATGAAGCTAATTGCTAATTTCTTCTCTCTATTAAAATTCATATTATGATATCGATGCACAATGATCTAATTGATAGCCGGCAGTATTTAAACAATGATCGTAGCTTACAACAATTGCAGTAATTGCGACTTGCATTGTAATTTCAGCTACAACACTCCCTATTCCTGCTGTAGTTACTACCGCTAATATGCCAACTGTGATGGCAGATGCCATCTGTAAATTAAAATTGAATTCACATTCTCTCATTGCCATATTAAGCTGGTATAAGCAATCATCGGCATAATTCAATTTTGTGAATGGTGCGTTCAGTGACATTAATTTGCTTGAATTTCTTTTAATATTTTCAAGCTTAATAATTTGATTTTCAGTGTTATTGTTATTTAAAATATTAGATATGATATCCAATTGTTCTTTAGAAGTTAGTTTTTTAAAGTTAGGATATTTTTCAATGAAATTGCTTATTGCTTTTATTTCTGAATTAATTAATTGCAGTATTTTATTTGGATCTCCATTTAGATGATTTGAAATAAATGACAAAACATCTTCTTTTGTTTTAGCGTTTTTTTTGAAATTGTTAATGTCAGAGTCTGTAGTTTTTTCCTAATAATACCTTTGTCTACAATATCTAAAGAATTAAGCTTTGCTTCAGCTAGAAGTAATCTATTAGAATTTAGAAATGTGTTGATGTTTTGGTCATCTTGCATTAAAATCTTGAAATCGTCTTCTGTTTTGAAATCATCTTCTTTTTTACATCCATTGGTGAATAGTGAAAGGATCAGGATTAAAGGAATTAATTTGTTTTCTGAGTTAAGTAGCGTTTTTAGTTTTATCATTTTTTTATAATTTAATATTCTACTATAATATTATTTATTATTATTTGGTATAGTTAAATTATTTTCAATATCCCAGTTTGGTCTTAAAGATATTTCATCTTTTGAATACCAGATTTTTTCTGGTTGAGTGCCTGATTTTAGATTTCCTGTATCCCAGATTCCATTTTTATTATCATCATAAACTACTCTTATTAAGTATTTTGCAGCTGGATAATTATTAAAGTTCAGTTTGATGTTTGATCTGATGGCATAAGATTTAATTAATACTTTCTTATCATTCAAAATTTCGATAATATAACTTTTTGAGGTATCTGGAACGGATACATTTAATGCAAGGTTTCCATAATTATCGGCTGCATCTAAAGTAAACTTCTTTGTAAATTCCTTATTTTTAGAATTAAAAATCCCTGTAAATGCACCTGCAGCAAATTTGATATCATAATTCCTTTTTGCCTTCCATGGAAAAATAACGTAGTATTTTAGAAAGTCTGTACTATCTTTTAATAATTGAAAATTTGTGCGTTTTATGGAATCATCAAGTAGGGAAATTTTACTTTCATCGGCACTGGTAATCGGTAAAGGAAAATTCAGCGTGTAACGTTGATGTGGATTTAGCTTGCCGGCACCAGCATTATCAGTTGGTGTTAAATCTCTAACGTAAGTATCTTTCTTCGAGCGACTTAAATTTACAGTTTGCAATAATTTTCCCTGGTCTTTAATTGCTACTTTTATAGAGTCGAAACTTAAATCATTTAGCCATACTTTTGCCGAATCGTTGTTTTTACTAAAACGAAGCCTTTTGCCAACATCAACGCCCGCAGGCTCAGTTACTATTATATCTGGATTTTTAAGTTGCTGTGTAAAGCTGAGGCTTATGCTACCATCGTTATTTAATTTACTATCTGTAACCCTAAATTCTGGAGATAACTCTTTAAAAACGCTTAGGTTAACATTTTCAACATTCTTTTCAATGTTAACCGGCTCTTTTAAATAGCCAACTTCATCGTTAATTTGTTGGTATACTTTATCTCCTCCACCTTTTGCTTCCTTAATTGCATACACTTTATATTTTCCCTTACGGAGATTATTTAGCTTATAATTTCCTGAGCTGTCTGTTAAAGTATAAATAGAAGGGCGTTTCTTACCAAAAAGGGTATCTCGTTCTAAAGGAAATATAAGAACAGTAACATCCATTTCATCTTCACCTGTTAAGGCATTTGTTACCTTGCCGCTTAAAGAAAGCGAGTCAATTTCTGGACCGGTAGAAAATACATAACTAAAGTTTTTGAGCACATTACTTTCATTAATATCTGCAATAGATTTACCGAAATTTAAAGTGTAAGTTGTATTTTTCTCTAATGTATCTGCAATTGAAATTTCTAATGATCTTTTTTTGATTTTTAGAATTGGCGCCTTTTCCAATTCAGGTGAAATCGAAAATTCTTTAGTTTCATCTACTATTTTAAAATATTCATCAAATTCTATAACAATTTTTTTTGCGCTAAAATTTCTTGTCAGATTTTTCGGGCTAATGCTTAAAACTTTTGGTGGCGTTTTGTCTTGCGGTCCACCTGTAATTGGTTGTGGTGAAGCACAGCCGAAAGATAGACTAATAATCGCCAAAGCCATCAAATTTATTAGGTTAAAATACGGTGTTTTAATATTTGGCATTTTTAAGCGTTTTAAGGCGTTTTTAATGATTGTGGAACTTTTATATTAAAATAATTTTTTATTCAATTTAATTAGATATTCATAACCATTTGTAAATCAGCTACTTATTTATATAAACCATTAAAACTGATATATCTGATGGTGAAACTCCTGAAATACGGGAAGCCTGACCCAAAGTGCGTGGTTTTATTTTAAATAATTTCTCGCGAGCTTCTTTTGATATGGAAACGATTTTGTTGTAGTCAAAATCTGCTCGAATTTCTTTGTCTTCCATTTTTAGCATTTTAGCTACAATTTCATTTTCTTTTTCAAAATAGCTTTCATATTTTATTTTGATTTCTGCCTGTTCAATGGTCTCTTCATCCAAGTCTTTTGTAGCTTCACTTAAAGGCTTACTTACTTTAATAATGTCTTGGATGCCGACATGAGGTCTGCCGATTAAACTGTGTATTTTTACATTTTGGTTTAATGTACTAGAACCTAAGCTTTCAAGCATAGGATTTGCATCAGCCATTTCTATACCTTGATTTCGGGTGTATTTTACTAAAGCATCTGCAGCTGCAACTTTGTGTTTAACTTTTTCCAAACGTTCATCAGATATTAAACCTAATTCATGGCCAATAGGAGAGAGGCGAATATCAGCATTATCTTGTCTTAATAGCAAACGATGCTCAGCTCTGGAAGTAAACATTCTGTATGGTTCTTCTGTGCCTTTAGTTACCAAATCATCAATTAAAACACCAATATAACTTTCTGAGCGTTTCATTATCAGCTCATGTTTATCATTAATTTTTTGATGCGCATTTATACCCGCCATAAAGCCTTGACATGCGGCTTCTTCATATCCGGTAGTACCATTTATCTGGCCGGCTAAAAATAAATTCTTTATCAGCTTTGTTTCTAAGGTTAACGATAATTGGGTAGGAGGGAAGAAATCATATTCTATGGCATAGCCTGGTCTAAACATTTTAGCTTGTTCAAAACCCGGAATTAATCTTAATGCTTTAAATTGTACATCCTCTGGAAGTGATGTTGAAAAACCATTAACATAAATTTCACATGTATTCCATCCTTCTGGTTCAACAAAAATCTGGTGTCTATCTCTTTCTGCAAATCTGTTTATTTTATCTTCAATAGATGGACAATACCTCGGACCTAAACCTTTAATCCTGCCTGTAAACATTGGAGATTTTTCAAAGCCCTCTTTTAATGTTTCATGAACTTCACTATTGGTATAAGTAATCCAGCAACAACGTTGGTCAGTTGATACTACTGTATCAGTAAAAGAGAATTTGCTTTTATCACTGTCGCCCCACTGCTCTTCCATTTTTATGTAGTCCAGGCTTCTACCATCAACTCTTGGTGGCGTTCCGGTTTTCATTCTGCCCGCTTCCATACCTAGTTCCACCAGTTGTTCTGTTATACCAGTAGATGATTTTTCGGCAGTTCTACCTCCTCCAAATTTCTTTTCTCCTATATGAATTATTCCATTTAAAAAGGTTCCATTAGTAAGAACAACAGCGGTGCTTTCAATTTCGATACCTAGAGATGTTTTCACACCATATACGGTATTGTCTTTAACTAATAAACCTACCACGTTATCCTGCCACATGTCAAGATTCTGAGTCTGCTCAAGTGCTAATCGCCACTCTTCGGCAAATTTCATTCTATCTATTTGTGCTCTAGGACTCCACATTGCAGGTCCTTTCGATTTATTAAGCATTCTAAATTGAATGGTTGATTTGTCGGAGATTATACCTGAGTAACCACCCATAGCATCAACTTCACGAACAATCTGACCTTTTGCAACACCACCCATAGCAGGATTACAGCTCATTTGTGCTATAGTTCCCATATTCATGGTGATCAGTAAAACCTTCGATCCTAAGTTGGCAGCAGCAGCAGCAGCTTCGCAGCCTGCGTGGCCGGCGCCAACAACAATCAAATCATATTTTGCAAACATTGTATTTTCTATTAACGTTCCACGTGGAACATGTATTTATTTTTCTAAGTTTCTGTATATGTTCCACGTGAAACATTTACATAAATTAGCTATTATTAATTTTCAGATAACTCTAACCACCTCAAAGTGTATTCATCTAAAAGTGCTTTTTGCTTTTCTATCTCCTCTGAAACTTCCTGTATTTTTTTATAATCTGCAGCATCGATAGTAAGTAATTTTGCAGTTAGCTCAGCTATTTTGGCTTCTGCTTGCTCTATGCTTTGTTCGCTTTCTTCAAGCTCTTTCTGCTCCTTATAACTTAGTTTTTTAGTGCTTTTTGTATTTACAATATCAAGAACAGGTTCAACAGGCTTTTTAATTTCTGTTTTTTTAGGTTGTTCTAAACTCAATCTATATTCAGAATAATTACCGTTATATATTTTCACAACACCTTCGCCTTCCATTATAAAAAGCTGATCGCTCATCTTATCTAATAAATATCTATCGTGAGAAACAAGCATCAAAATACCAGGGAAATTCTCTAAAAATTCTTCTAATACATTAAGTGTATCAATGTCTAAATCGTTGGTTGGCTCATCCAAAATTAAGAAGTTTGGGTTTTGCATTAAAACCTTCATCAAGTTTAATCGCTTCTTTTCACCACCACTTAATTTTTCTACCATGCCATGTTGTTTCTTTGGAGGGAAAAGAAAAAGAGTAAGTAGGGCAGAAGCAGTAATTACAGAACCATCTGCCATTTTAATATATTCGGCATCTGATTTAACAATATCAATTACTCTTTCTTTCGGATCAAATGTTAATCCGCCTTGTTTGTAATATCCGAAAACGGTGGTTTCACCAATATCCACTTTACCGGCATCTGGCTGAAGTTGGTTAGTAATAATGTTTAACAGCGTGGATTTGCCTGTTCCGTTTTTACCGGCTAAGCCAATTCTATCGCCTTTTTTAAAGGTGTAACTGAAATCATTTATAATCTGGCGGCCATCAAAAGCTTTTGCTATGTTTTCAAGTTCAATAATCTTACCGCCTTGGCGAGACATCTTCATTTTTAACGTAACACTTTGATTATCAGACTTTTTCTTTGTTTTTTCCTCTAAATCATAAAATGCATTTATTCTGGCGTTAGATTTAGTCGCACGAGCTTGTGGCATACGCCTCATCCACTCCAACTCTTTCTTTAATAGCTGTTGGTTCTTGTGTAAAACGGTTGCATCAGAAGCCTCTCTTTCAGCCTTCTTCTCTAAGAAGTATGCGTAATTTCCATTATAGTTAAAAATCTTTCCGCCATCTAATTCTACAATTGTATTGCAAACATTATCTAAGAAATATCTATCATGAGTAACCAATAAAATTGTTTTCTGTCCGGTGGTTAAAAGTTTTTCTAACCATTCAATCGTATCAATATCTAAATGGTTGGTCGGCTCATCCAAAACTAAAATTTCTGGATCTTCTATTAATAATTTGGCTAGAGCCAAACGTTTCTTTTGTCCGCCAGAAAGGGTAGATATTTTTTGTTGCAAATGAGTAATGCCCATTCTGTTCAAAATGGTTTTTATCTCATGCTCATATTCCCAGGCATTGTGTTCGCTTAGTTCTTCATATAAACGGTTAAGCGTTTTTTCGTCAGGGTTAGGATTTTCGATTAATTCTTCATATTCCTTAATCAACTGCTGTTGCTTATTCTCTAAAGAAAATATATGATCGCTAATAGAAAATCCTTCAGTAAACTGAGGTTCCTGATCTAAGAAACCGATTTTAACAGATTTATTTTTTACAATTTTTCCTTCGAGCGGAGGAAACCTTTCGGCTAATAATTTTAAAAGTGTGCTTTTACCCGCACCATTAATTCCAACAAGCGCTACCCGCTGTCCGGAATTAATTCCTAGGGTTAAATTTTTAAATAGCCATTCATCATGGTAGCCATGACCCAAACCTTCTGCCGCAATTAGTGTGCTCAATTTCTTTGTGTTTCGAATTTATAAAGGAAAATTGCAACAAAAGTACGGATAAAATATTTGAGACAATAAATTGTATTTATAATGCCTTACAATGCCGCTAAATATTGCATAATATTGATTGTTAAAAACCTTAAAAACAAAACAGCGGAGGAATCGCTCCGCCGCTGCTTCTATCATTAACTAAAACTAAACTTATCTTCTATTTAGATTATTGTTTCCAATAACTCTAACTTTACATCATTAAAACGGTTCGCATTATAAATAACAATTAGAGCAGTACTCACATTGCTATCCGTTGCTGTAAAATCGTTCATGCCAACCTTTGCCGATGAACTTAAAACAGCATTGTAACTATCTGTATTTCCGCTTAAATTAAGCTTGCTGCTGCCATTCACATTTGTGTTTAAACTAATGGTGTTCGCTGTAATATCTGCAGTGGCTTTATCATTTAAAACCACAGTAAGGTTTAAAAGGTTAAAATTACCCGAAGTTTTAACGGATGCATTATTAGATGCTTCGATGTCTGTAATATTATTTACGTGTGCAATAACGGTTAAAGCCTCAGCATTAAACGAACTAATTCTTAACTCGCCATTTTGCTGTTGTACAAGTGCATTTTTAGTGTAATAATTATCATAAACCTCAACACTCTCTTTAGCGTCCTGTACTAAAATCAATTTCACATTTCCACTGATTTTAATTTTGCTGATATTTTTTACTGCAGTTAAATTGGTATAACTGTTTGTATTTTCTGTTGCATTTGCTGCTACACTTACAGAACCTAAAACCAAAGTTGTTAAAGCTGCTGCGAATAAATTTTTGATAGAATTTTTCATGACTGTATATTTTAAATTTCTTAAATCTTTTTGTTGTTGTTTTGTATATAAGACTGCACATGCGCAAAAACGTTGCACAAGAAATGGCTGTATTATACCAGCTTGGATATATTATAGACGAACGCCAGTAATTATTAGACGAAACCAAAGAAAAAAAATAATTAGAAAAGCAATTTTCTGTGATAACAGGATACAACAGCCCCGCCTGCCTACCGCAGGCAGGCTTTTTGCTACAACAAAAGCAGAAAAAGCTTTTGGTTTCCCCGGCAATCGGGTTTAATTACAAAGTATCCGGTTTTTGGGTTTGGCTTGTTGCCCGGCAAGCGCCAATAGCAGCAAAAAAATGGAGTGTGTAAACGGGATTTAGTGAAAATATTCCGATTTAGGTCCTGCTGGAATTTATTACTTCTGCTAACCTACAGGTTTCATCGGGAATTGGAACGAGTGCCCTACTGGCAATAAAGTTGTTGCTAATATTGCTTTACAAAAGATTAAACAACTGTCAATCAATTTTTTACAAAAAAAACGAAGCAATTTTAGGCTATTCTATATAACCTTTTATTGCTTCGTTAATAATAAGAATTGAATGATATTAAGCTAGATTTCTACCTGCATTAACAATTCCGAATACTGTTCTAACGGCTAATTTTTCTAAAGCGTTTTGGTCTACTTCGTTTTGGTCATGTTGTAATTTCTCTAAAGCAAAATGCTGAATTAAAACTAAAGGCAAAATAATTTTTTCACGTGTAGCAATAGATTTTTTATCAACCGGATAGTTTGCCATTAAAACCTCTTGTCCTGAAAGTTTTAAAAGCATTGCCTTCGTTAATTCAAATTCATCGTGTAATTGGGTCCAAAATGCACCAAACTCTTTATCGTTTGCCAAATGAGCCGTAATCACAAAGTCTGATTTACTCATACTCATCATACAATTATCTACAATGGTTTTTAAATAGTCAGATGCTTCATAAGCTTTAACCACTTTATCCCAGTTGCCGGCTTTTTCCTGATTTTTCATTGCAGTACCCATGCCATAAAAACCAGGTACATTTTGTTTTAGCATGCTCCATGCGGTTACAAAACTAATAGCCCTTAAATCTTCAAGCTTCATTTCTCCGCCTCCATTTCTTTTTACCGGTCGGCTGCTAATATTTGCCTGCGACAGTAATTTAAGAGGGGAAAGTTTTTCTAAGTAGCTTACAAACAAAGGGTGTTCTCTCAAATCGACAAAAGCTTTGTAACCATCTTCTGCCATTTCATCAAGTAAAGTCTTGTTTTCGGGGTCTAAAAGCACATTATGCTTTTCCTTTAAACCAGATGAAATACCCGCATTAATAAGTTGTTCTATATTAAATTCAGCACTTTCTACCGAACCATATTGCGAACTAATGGTTTGACCCTGAACGGTTAATTGTATGTTTTTATTAGCAATTTCTTTACCCATTGAAGCATAAAAACGGTGGGTTTTACCACCACCGCGAGCAGGAGGGCCGCCTCTGCCATCAAAAAACGCAAGCTGTATGTTGTGTTTCTTAGAAATCTCTGATAGTGAGGTTTTACCATTAAAGATTGACCAGTTTGCCATTAAGTATCCGCCATCTTTTGTACTGTCTGAATAGCCCAACATAATATCTTGCTTGTTGCCACGATTAGCCAAATGCGTTTTGTAGAAAGGATTGCTATAAAGTGTATCCATTATTGCTCCGGCGCCTTTCAAATCGTTAACAGTTTCAAAAAGCGGCACAAAATCTATTGTTAGTGATTCTTTACTCCATCCATTCCAAAGGAAAAGCTCAATAAGTTGTAAAATATCGCTGGCTTGTTGACAATTACTAATAATAAATCTATGGCATGCCTTTTCGCCATTACGTTTCTGGATGCCTTTAATTTCTTTAATGGTTTGAATGGTATCTTCAATCAAAGCATCAGCTTCAGTTACATAAACAGGTGTTGCTTCTTTAAATGAAATTAGTTTTAGTTTTTCAGCTTCTGATAGTTTATCGTAGTTTTCGGGATATAAGGAAGATATAGGTTTATTTTGACGGCAATAAGCATGTACACTTCTCAAAACACGGCTATCCTGGCGAATATCTAATGAAGCGAAATAGTTACCATAAAGATCGATTTTACGTATCAAATCATTGACTAAATCAACAAATAAACCATCATGTTCTTTTAGTAGGGTTTCTTTAATCTGATTCAGGTTTTCCCTTAGTTCATCAGAAATGTCATGAAGCTCACAGGTTTGGTCGAAAGCATTTTTATAAAGTACATCATGTAGTTTAGCAATGTTTTCTTCTACCCCTCTAAAGGTAATGCGGCGTTTAATTACCCTAAAATCACGATAGTAACAACGGAAGAGAATTTGGCGCAACATTTTAGAAACTTCTAAAGTTGTATCTGCGTGAATGTTTGGATTTCCGTCTCTATCGCCACCCGGCCAAAAGCCCAACTCTAAAATCTTTTTGGTTTCTAAATTATATTCATCAAGGTTTTGGTCTATTTCCTCTTGGATATTTGCCGCAGCGAAGTAGAAAGTGTTTTCTAAAAACCATGCTAAATTCAAAGCTTCATCAACCGGTGTTGGCGATTTTTTATTAAAAAATGGCGTTTTACCCAATTGCTGCAATAAGGAATTCATCGAAATGATGTCATTATCTCTGATGGCTTTGGTTAAATCGGTAATAATAGCCAATACACTGCCCGGATAAAATTGTGTTGGGTGGGCGGTTAATACTAAGCGAAGCGAAAGTTCATCAATTAGCTTTTCGATTTTAGCTAGCATTGGTTTATTATCAGCATTCTTTTTTAAGATAAATGCTAATGTACTTTGCTCATCTGTAGTGTTTAGCTTCGTAAAAGAGGCATCTTCAACAGCATCAAAAAGAACAACCTGGCGCTCTATGTATTGAATAAAGCGGAATAGTAAATCAATGATATCTTTTCGCTCTGTATAGCTGGTAAACTTGGCGAAAAATTCTTCAATAATTTGAGCAGGCTTCTGTCCGTTTGCAATGCCATCTTCACAGCTTTTAAAAAATAAAGGCAATAAGGTACCAGTATCTTTAATTTTATAGAATGGCAAGGTTAAAAACAGGCTATTGTAAAGTTCAAATTTTGAGATTACCTCATTATTGAAAATGGATTCACGCTGTGTTGTTAAACGAAGTTTAGGCATAACTTTAGCAATTGTTTTGTACATGGTAATACTACAAAAAATGCATAAGGTATTAAAATTCTAAGGCTTACAATTTGGATAATTGTATAATAAATTTTAATTTTAAAATCTTATTTGGCTACTTGGTAGTTTAATAAGAACATGTGCAATGTTTAAGGGCGTTGCATTGATTGTTAATTTTTTGGGTTAAAACAGCCGATGTAATAAAATACACCGGCTGTTTTTATTTAGGCTCACTGAGCCCCACCTAAATCCTCCCCGGAAGGGAGGACTTTAAGTCAGAAGTATATTTATGTTTAAAAGATTATGGGTTTGGTAGGGCTTTTTAACCCATTAGGTTTAACCCAGTATCTGATAAATCCCTCTTCGCCTGGAGAGATTTAGCCCCACCTAAATCCTCCCCGGAAGGGAGGACTTTAAAGCAGAAGTATATTTATATTTAATGGGTTATGGGTTTGGTCAGGCTTTATAACCCATTAGGTTAAACCCACTATCTGATAAATCCCTCTCAGTCTGGAGAGGGAGCGCTCATAATTCGCCTTACCAGAAACATTGATAGGGTGAGGCTTAAGCCGCATTTAGCCCCACCTAAATCCTCCCCGGAAGGGAGGACTTCAAAGCAGAAGTATATTTATGTTTAATGGGTTATGGGTTTGGTCAGACTTTATAACCCATTAGGTTAAACCCACTATCTGCTAAATCCCTCTCCACCTGGAGAGGGAGTGCTTGAAGTTAGCCTTACCATAAACATTGAAAGGGTGATGCTTAAACCCCATTAGCCCCACCTAAATCCTCCCCGGAAGGGAGGACTTCAAGGCAGAAGTATCTTTATGTTCAATGGGTTATGGTTTTGGTCAGGCTTTATAACCTATTAGGTTAAACCCACTATCTAATAAATTCCTCTTCACCGGGTGAGGGAGTGCTTAAAATTCGCCTTGCCACAAACTTTGATTGGGTGAGGCTTAAGCCCCATTTAGCCCCATCTAAATCCTCCCCGGAAGGGAGGACTTTAAGTCAGAAGTATATTTATGTTTAATGGGTTATGGTTTGGGTAGGCTTTTTTAACCTATTAGGTTAAACCCACTATCTGATAAATCCCTCTCCACCTGGAGAGGGAAAGCTTGAAGTTAGCCTTACCACAAACATTGATAGGGTGAGGCTTAAGCCACATTAGCCCCACCTAAATCCTCCCCGGAAGGGAGGACTTCAAGGCAGAAGTATATTTATGTTTAATAGGTTATGGTAGGCTGTTTTAACCAATTAAGATAAAACCAGTATCTGATAAATCCCTCTCCACCTGGAGAGGGAGTGCTTGAAATTCGCCTTGCCACAAACTTTGATAGGGAGGCTCTTTTTATTTGATAAATTCCTCTCCACCTAGAGAGGGAGTGCTTAAAATTCGCCTTACCACAAACATTGATAAGGTGAGGCCCCTAGTGCGCATCAGTTACAATGTTTGCATTTTTCTTAAATTTTTGCAAATACAAAAGCGGAATGGAGAACAACATAATTAATCCTGCAACCCAATAAGCATCATTATAAGTAAGCAACATGGTTTGTTTTATTACTGTTCCTTCAATGGCTTTCATGGCCATCAACTTGGCATCAAGAAATGATGCGCCTTTTGCCATGAAGCCATTTACCAGCGCATTTAATTTCTGTGTAAAAGCTGGGTTGTATTCATTAACATTGGTAAGCAGATTACTTCTGTGAAAACCCGAACGTATATGAATTAAGGTTGTTAATGCAGCAATACCGAAAGAACCACCTAATTGACGGCTCATGTTGTTTAGCCCCGAACCCTGACCAATCTCTGGCCCCGACAAATCTTGCATGGCAAGCGTTGTTAACGGAACAAATAATAAAGCCATACCAAAACCCCTGATTACGAGCGGCCAGAAAAAATCTCCTGTACCCGAAGCTAAAGTGGATTTGCTCAACATCCAACAGAAAACAAAGAATAAAAACATACCTCCGGTTGCCATAAACTGAGCCGGAACACCTTTCTTAAGCATAATTCCAATAAAGGGCATCATTGCTATTGTACAAATACCTCCGGCAATGAATAGCTTTCCGGTTTGTAATGGTGTAAAGCCTAACAAATTTTGCGCAAAAACCGGGAACACGAAAACCGAACCATATAAACCAAAACCTAATATGAAAGAGGTAAACATCCCGATGGAGAAGCTTCTTTTTTTCATAATACGAAGATTTACGATTGGATGGTCGGTTGCAGTTTCTCGCCAGATAAACAAAAGCAAACCGAAAACAGATACAACAGCAAGGGCTGTTATGTATGGTGTAGAAAACCAATCTTCGCTTTCGCCTTTTTCCAATACCGTTTGTAAGCTACCTACTGCAATCGCCAGTAAAGCTATTCCCCACCAGTCAACAGGTTTTCCCTGTCCGTCTTTTGGCGTTTCCCGAATAAATGTGTAGGTACAATAGGCTGCGAGTATCCCGACGGGAATATTCACGTAGAAAATCCAAGGCCAATCGGCAATTTCTAAAATGTAACCACCTATAGTTGGGCCAACCGTTGGGCCAACAACTGCACCTAAACCGAATAGGGCGGTGGCAATACCAACATCTTCGCGAGGCCAGGTTTCAATTAAAATGGCTTGCGCTGTAGAAATTAATCCACCACCAGCTACACCCTGTAAAATCCTGAATAGAATTAATTCATTTAGCGATGTAGCATTACCACATAAGAATGAAACCAGGGTAAAAACAATGATAGAAGTTAAAAAATAATTTTTTCGCCCGAAACGACTACCCAACCATCCAGACATCGGTAGGATGATTACGTTCGCAACGGCATATCCAGTAGATAACCAGGCGATATCCTCGAGGGTAGCGCCCAGGTTTCCCTGTATTTGAGGGATTGCTACGTTCACGATGGTTGTATCAATAAGCTCCAAAAGAGAAGCTGTGATCACCGTAAAAGTAATAATCCACTTTTTTAAACCTACTTCGGCCATTTTGTTATTAATTAGTAGAAACGGAAGCTTTCACGCTCATTCCAGGGCGTAACTTAGCTAACAATTCTTTTGATGGATGAATTTTGATTTTTACCGGAATACGTTGAACAACTTTAACGAAGTTACCTGTAGCATTATCCGGAGGTAATAAAGACCCTTTTGCACCAGTAATTGGCGAAAAGTTGTAAACTTCTCCTTGGATTTTTTCCTCTGGATAGGCATCAACTTCGATTTCTACTTTAGAACCGGTTTTAATTTTCTCTAACTGAGTTTCTTTAAAATTAGCAGTTACATAAATGCTGCCATCATTTACTACAGAAAATAAGGATTGACCAGCTTGCACCAATTGGCCTTTTTGCACATTCTTTTTAGAAACAATACCAGAAGCCGGAGCTTTAATATTTGTGTATGATAATTGAAGCTTAGCAAAATCGATATCACTTTGGCGTTGGCTAATTACATTACTGCTAACAGCCAATTGCGATTGAGTTGTTCCAACTTGTTTAACAGCGGCATTATACTGGTCTTGAGCGGCCTGATAAGCTGCAATAGCAGATTGTCTTGCTGCTTCTGCAGATTCTTTTGTTGCTTTTGCCTGGTCGAAAGCTTGTTGCGTAATTGAACCATCTTTTACCAGGTTTTCATAGCGGGCATAATCTTTCTGTGCTAAATTTACTTTCACATTTGCTGCTGCAACGTTTGATTTCGCCGCTTCTACATTTGCTCTGGCCGTACCGGTATTTGCTTGCGTAGCTGCAATTTGCGATTGTGCCACACCAACTCCGGCGCTTGCACCTTTTTGTCCCGATTCAGCTTGCTCTAATTTTACTTTGTAATCACTATCATCAAGTTTAACCAAAACCTGTCCTTCGTTTACATGGGTGTTTTCTTCAAAACTGATGTCTTGTACGTAGCCACCAACACGAGCAACAACAGGGCTGATGTCGCCATCAATCTGGGCATCATCTGTATCTACATGTTTACTAAAATAATTCCACTCTGTGATACCAAAAACGATACCTATTACAAGTAAAACACCTAAAATGATGGGTACTACTTTGCTCTTCTTTTTATTTTCAGTTGTCATTGCTGTATTTATTGCGTTATTTTTCCTGTTGATTTTAATAATGTATAGTAAGCCAAGCCTGCATCAGCCTTTGCTATTTCTAAATTAATTTTTGCTTGATATAATAAGGTTTCAGCATCTATTCTATCGGTTACAGATGCCACATTATTTTTATACTTGGATGCCAATAATTTATCATTTTCGGTAGCCTGAGCAATCGATGTTTCTAATACCTGGATTTTATTAATCGCTACCTGATAATTCTGAAAGTTTTTATTGATATCAGTTTTTACATTATCAGATAAAATATCTTTTTGCAAGCTGATTTCACTTTGTTGAATTTTTGCTTCGTTAACTTTATTTTTATTGGTCCAAAGGTTGCCAATATTCCAGCTTACCGTTGCACCTAAAGTTATTGGCATTAAATATTGGTTTACCGGCGGAATGAACCTACCACTTGGGTTAATGTAGTAAAGATTTGCACCCACACCAACCGTTGGCAAAGTATTCGCTTTAACGGTTTTTATGTTATAATCTGCAACTTTGTTCTGAACATCTAATTGTTTCAATTCCTGGCGATTTGCCATGGCCAAACCAATATATTCATTTAAAGAAGCTGCTGATTTTAAACCTATGCTTGGATCTGTAATTTTAACTTCTGTATCTTCTGGTAAGCCTAAAAGGATATCGAGGTTGTAATTAATCACTTTGCGATTGCTTTCTATATCCAATTGGGTTAGCGTTACGTTTGCCTGTTGCAATTGGAAGCGAAGCACATCATTTTTGGTAACAATGCCTTGTTCAAAGAAGCGCTGTGCTTGTTTAATCTGGGCAGCAATCGATTCTAAATTCTGGCCAACCACTTTTTTGCTTTGCTCTACTTTATATAAAGCATAATATGTGCTGATTACCGCATAAGTGATTTCTTCCTTGCTTTTGTCTGCATCTAGGCGAGCCACATCAGCTAGTAATTTCGTCGATTCTTTTGCGTATTTTAATTTCCCACCGCCATAAACCAATTCTTGCACGGCTGCGGTACCTACAAAAGCATCCGCTCTGCGTGGTAATTGTAAAGATGAGCCGCCACCCGGTAAGGTAAAAGTGCTGGTAGGTATTTCTGCGTGATTGTATATAAAGCTAGCATTAGCAGTTGGAAGTACATTGTCTTTTACAACGGCTAGCTGCGCCTCTGCTTGCTGTATTTTGTTTTGTGATAATTTTAGGTTTTTACTATTGGCTATGCCAAGTTCAATTGCCTGGTTTATGCTTAGTTCTTTTGTGCTTTGCGCAAACAAAGCCGCAGGAACTAATGATGCCACCAGCATTAATCTTATTGATTTGGGTATCATTTTTTTGCTGTTAAATAAACGGTTACAAGATTTTGTAAATGGGCGATGGCTCGCTCTTTAATCATTTTATTGTCTTTTGGGTTGCTTAAATCTATTACCTCGCCCTGTGAAATTTTATGAGGCGCTATTACCACATTGGTTAGCGTACCCATAATTGTCGAAATAACCATTCTTACATCCACGTTACTAAAGCTGCCATCTTCAATCCCATCAATGATGATTCTGTCTAAAATCAGCATGTTATGGCTCATGGCATTTTTAATTTTATCATACATCTCGGGTCTTTGCGTTAGCGAAAGTTCTCGATGCATCATCTTATGGAAGGCAATATTGGAGAATATTCTATTCGCATAACCCTCAATCACTTTGTGTAATTTTTGCAGAGATGAAATTTTATCTTCATTGATAATTCGCAATTGAGATGCAAATCCCGCTATTCGGTTATTCATAATTTCTACAAAAACCCCTTCTTTCGACCCGAAGTAATAATTAATCATCGCCATGTTGGCACCAGATTCCTTTGATATCTGCCTGGTAGAAGTTCCCTCATAACCGGTTTCGCAAAACAACTTTTCTGCTGCTTCTAAAATGGCTTGCCTTTTGTCTACTTTTTCTGTTTTCATTTCTTTATTAGATGGCACAAAATTAATCAAACGATTGATTAATTTCCAAATGAAATGATACATCTTTTACATTATCTTGATAAAAGCTTAATTTTAGACGGAAAAAAAATTAAAATGAAGAACAGGCTAGCCATCTTAAGTGCTATTTTTCTCTTATCAGCTTATTTATTAGCATTTAAAAACACTGCTAAAAGAAAACAGCAAAGCTGGATTAGAATAAATTTGTTGGGCTACACTACGGAGGCAATTAAGGTGGCCGTTTGGGCAAGTAAAGAAAATATCATACCATCATCTTTTGAAATTATTGAAAAATCAACCGGAAAAGTTGTTTACACATCTAAAAACATAAAGAGCTTTGGCGCTTATGGTCCGTTTAATAAAACTGCCAGATTAAATTTTTCGGATTTTAAAGCACAAGGAAGTTTTTTGATTCGTGTAAACAATATAACCTCGCCTGATTTGCTTATAAACAATGAGATTTACAAAGGCGCTGCCGATTTTTGTCTGCGCTATATGCGACAGCAAAGGAGCGGCTTCAATCCATATTTAAAAGATAGCTGCCATACCCATGATGGTTTTGTGTTGTATGGTGCTAAAGCTGGTATAAAAGACAGCACCCATTTTGATGCATCGGGTGGATGGCATGATGCCAGCGATTATCTGCAGTATTCTACTACTTCTGCAAACGCAACCTATCATTTGCTGATGGCCTATCGGGATTATCCCGAAGTTTTTGGCGATAAGCAGCAAGCCAATGGTTTAGATGGAAAAAATAGTATAGCCGATGTTTTGGATGAAGCTAAATGGGGATTAGATTGGTTGCTCAAAATGCATCCAAAAAAGAATATAATGTTTAATCAGCTAGCGGATGACCGCGACCACCTCACTATGCGCATCCCTAAAGAAGATAACCAATACGGTAAGGGACTTGAAAGGCCTTTATATTTTATCTCAGGCGAAACACAACAACGCGGAAAATTCTTAAATAATACAACCGGCACCAGTTCTACCGCCGCAAAGTTTAGCAGTGCCTTTAATTTAGGGGCATCATTATTTAATAAAATCGATGTTGAGTATGCAAATCAGCTAAAAGCAAAAGCAGGTACCGCGATGCAATTTGCGATGAAAAAGCCAGGCGTTACGCAAACGGTTTCTGTTAAATCTCCATATATCTATGCTGAAGATAATTGGGTTGATGATATGGAGCTGGCATCTGCCGCGATGAATTTCAATCTATCGAAAAACGTGAAAAGAAACTTAAAAACCGCTTTAAATTACGCTGAAAAAGAAATGGTTACACCATGGATGGAAAAAGATACTGCTGCTCACTATCAATATTACCCTTTTATCAATATCGGCCACTATGAACTTGCCCAACAACTAAATGGTGATGAAAAACAAAAAGTTGCAGATTATTATAAAAATGGAATAAACGAAGTTTGGAAACGGGCTGAGCAAAATGCTTTCTATCGTGGCGTTCCGTTTATTTGGTGCAGCAATAATATAACCGTCTCTTTTGCAATTCAATGCGGCTGGTATGCAAATTTAACTGGCGATAAAAGATTTAGCGAGTTAGAACAAGCTAACTTTGATTGGCTGTTTGGCTGCAACCCATGGGGTACGAGCATGGTTTATGGTTTACCTACTTCGGGCGATACACCCGCCGATCCACATTCTGCTTTTACACATTTAAAAAATTATCCAATTGATGGTGGTTTGGTTGACGGGCCGGTTTACACCAATATTTATAAAAGTTTAATAGGTATTACGTTAGCCAAAGAAGATGAATATGCACAATTTCAAAGCGATTTGGCTGTTTATCATGATGATTATGGCGATTACAGCACCAACGAACCAACAATGGATGGAACGGCATCTTTAATTTACTTACTTGCAGCAAAGGAGGCTGGAACTAAGCCAAAAAAGTAAAAGCCTCTGTTACAGGAGGCGAAAGTAATTATCTGGGTGCAATTATTCGTGGCGACACCACCAAGAAAAAGATTGCTTTGGTTTTTACTGGTGATGAATTTGCAGATGGCGGGAAATCCATTTCCCAGACTTTGAAAAACAGACATGTTAAAGCATCTTTCTTTTTAACCGGAAATTTTTATCGCAACAAGCAGTTTAATGGAATTATAAAGGAACTGAAAAATAACGGACATTACCTTGGTGCACATTCTGACAAGCATTTATTGTATTGCGATTGGCAAAAAAGAGATAGTTTATTGGTCGCAAAACATCAGTTTGATGAAGACCTGTTTAACAATTATAAGGAAATGCAACATTTTGGTATAAGTAAAATGGATGCCAAATATTTTCTGCCACCTTATGAGTGGTATAACCAAAGCATTGCCGATTGGACCGGTGAACACCAACTACAGTTAATTAACTTCAGTTCTGGCACTCGTTCAAATGCAGATTATACTTATCCCGAGTTGGGAAAGGCTTATCGCGGAAGCGAAGAAATATTTAAATCGATTAACACATATAATGAAACAAATCCAAATGGGTTAAATGGATTTATCTTACTCCTGCACATTGGTACAGACCCACGAAGAAAGGATAAGTTTTACTATAGGTTGGATGAGTTAATAACTTATTTACAACAATATGGCTACGATTTGGTTAGAATAGATAAATTATTAAACCATTAAACGAGTAACGCAAAGTATATTTTAAAATAAATATTAACTTTGCCTCAAATATTAAAAAAATGAGTGTACAAGAAAACAGCAGCAATAATTTTAACTGGCTTTATTACGCATTAGGTTTATTCTTCGGTATTTTAACAGGAGCTATAATAACTCAGAATTATATTTTTGCTCTTTTAGGTGGCGTACTTGGATTATTAAGCGCAGGCTTATTTCTAAACGCACTTGTTAAAGGCAGAAAATACTAAATCGATATTTAATTCGATTAACCTTCTGTTATCTATTAAATTTCAAAAAACTCAGCACATGAAGAATACTTTCATTGTTGCTTTAGCTTTATTTTGTTTTTCAGCAAAAGCTCAGGATGCATCAAATGCAGATGTAAAATTTCCTGCTGTAGATCCAAGTCCGGCAGATGTTGTTTACTATCCGCTTAATGCTGCTAAAGTTAAAGCTGATGATGCTACATTGCCCGTTGTTAAGGTTATTTATTCTCGTCCGCAGAAGAAAGGGCGTGAAATATTTGGCGTTTTAGAACAGTATGGAAAAGTTTGGCGTTTTGGCGCGAATGAGAGTACAGAAATTCGTTTCTTTAAAAAAGTTACTATTGGCGGCAAGAAAATTAAAGCGGGTACTTATAGTTTATTTGCAATACCCAATAAAGATAACTGGACAATTATCGTAAACAAACAAACCGACAAATGGGGCGCTTTTAGTTACGACGAAACAAAAGATGTGGTGCGGGTTAATGTATTGGCGAAAACTTTAAGTAAGCCTGTTGAATACTTTTCCGTAACCTTTAATGCAAAAGATAGTGGCGCAAATTTAATTGCCGCATGGGATAAAACACAAATTGAATTACCAATTGGCTTTTAAGCAAAATCTATAAAATTTTTAAAAGGCTTCAGAACATCTGAAGCCTTTTTTATTGTGAAATTTTTTAAAAAATGCCTGTAAAAATAAAAAGCAAACCCCAATCCTGGAAGCTTGCTTTTTTTCTATCATTATTAACCTATCAGGTAAAACTTCTACAAAGTTTATCTGAAAGTATCGGCAAAAATAGTGCTCTAAATATTTAAAAAATATGTAGAAAACACTTTTTTATATTTTTAATTCAATCTACTTTTCTTGTATTTTGAAGGTGTTATGTTAAAATGGTTTTTAAACAATCTGATAAACGAACTTGGACATTCAAAACCAATTAAACCAACAATTTCATTTAAAGAATAATGGGTATACTGCAATAAATCTTTAGCCCTTTGCAACCTAATCTGCAATAAATACTGGTGTGGCGTAATTTCGTAAGCTTCTTTAAATGTTTTTAAAAAATGATTTATAGACAGGCAGCAATGCTCTGCAATTTCTTCAACCGTTAAACTTTTATTAAAGTTGCTGTTCATAAAAGCTTTTGCCACAGTTAGCTTTTTTAAAACATCTTCTTTAGTTTTTTCCCTAACAAAATTTAGCTTGTTTATCCGCTGGTTTATTTCCTCATCGTAAATTTTATAATAATTTAAAAGCGTTTCTTCCATGTATGCATTTATCAATAACTCATCATTTAAGCCTTCATCAAGATAGTTTTTTAACAGATTAACCTGTTCTTTAATACCATCAGAAAATGGATAAATTGATTCGTAAAAAGTATGCGGATCAAAAGCCTTACCTATTTCATTTTGTTTATTTCTATTTAGGGATGCATAAAAATCGCTGATAAAACGCTCTGTAAACGATAATGAAAATGTTCTTACCGGTGTTGGAGATTCTATTTTACTGCTAAACTTTGTGCCAATATTAAGCACAGCAAAACTATCAGGATATATATTTAAATTTCGATTTTGCATGCCGCAATTTTCCCTTCCACCAAATACAAATTTTATGGTGTAAAACATGCCTTTGTCCTGGTAAGTAGCATCGCAAGAGGTTTCGCTTACGATTGTATTTCCATTACTTAATACCTTGGCATATCTCATCTATTCAATTAGAAAGGTGGTTGCAAAATCTGATTTAGGGTTTGTAAAAATAGCAGTAAACGAAATTCTATATACCACCCCAAAAGGGGGATTTATGAAGATGATTTTTGAAATTAGATAAATCGCTTTTCTTTGGCAGCCTTTATTGCTTCTGATTTTGAATTAACATCAAGTTTAATGTAGATGTTTTTTACGTGGCTCCTAACCGTTTCCTGATCTATAAAAAGTTCTTTGGCAACTTGTGGTTTGGTTTGTCCGTTTGCAATACGCTCTAAAACCTCAGTTTCTCTTTTAGTTAATGGCGAATTCAGGTTTTTTTGGAAAGAATGCATCACAATTCTGGCAACATTTGTACTCATTGCGCCACCACCGGTACTAACCTCTCTAATTGCATCTATAATTTTTGATGAACTTGAGTTTTTTGTAAGATAGCCACTTGCACCTAATGTAAGCGCTTCAAAAACCTGTTCTGGTGAATCAAAAACGGTTAATATAATAATGTTTGTTTTTGGTAGAGATTTCTTAATAAATGGAAGGGCTTCAATTCCAGTGGTACCGGGAATTTGTAAATCGAGCAAAATTAAATCAGGTTTATCATCTGATAAATGCTTTTTAGCGATATCGTATGAAGAATATGAATTTACAATTAGGAAATCCTGCTCATCTTGCAAAATAGATTCGTAACCCATTCTAAGAATTTCATCATCATCGATTAAAATAATTCTTAGCTTATTGCTCATTTTCGTGCTCATTAAAGGTTAGACGCTAATTTCAACAATTTGTGACACATACTTGCGTACAAATCGAAATTTCTGTTCCCTTACCTATTTCAGAATTAATTTTAAATGTTGAGTTTATGCGTTTACTTCTGGTTTTTATGTTATTTAAACCTCTGCCACTTTTAACTTTTTGTAAGTTAAATCCTATTCCATCATCGTAAGTTAAAATTTCAATATAGCCTGATGTGTTCTCAAAAATGGTTACTACAACATGCTGTGCATGAGCATGTTTTAAAATGTTATTAAACATCTCTTTAAAAATAAGGGTCAGGTTTCTATTAAATTCCATAGAAATACGAATCTTACTAAAAGCTGCAGTTACGCCATCTACTTTAAAACTTACGCCTGTATTCTGAAATAAATCAATACCAAAATTTTTGATGTGGTCTAAAACGGCAAGCAGATTATCGCTTTTAGGATCTAAGGCCCACAAAATATCTTTTGTACCAGTATATAAAAGTCCGGCATTTTCTCGTATTAAACGGATAAGTTCTTTTTGTTCGGCTGCGTCTTCAGCCACTTTTTTATCTAAAATTTCTGATAAAACATTAATTCTGGTTAATTTATTTCCAATATCATCATGAAAATCTTCGGCTGTTTGCTTTCTTATTTTTAGTTGTTCCTCGATTTTTATTTCCTCTAATTCTATTTTCTTCCTTTCTCTGGCTTTAAAAATCATGAAAAATATCAACCAGATTAAAAAAATAAGCAGAATAAAAGCAAAAACTTTAAAAAGAATTGTATCATAAAATGGAGGAACGATTGTAAAACTGAAAGTTTCTATGTTCGAGGCTTTACCATCTGCAATCGCATAAACTTGAAACGTGTATGTTCCTGGTTTTATAGATGAATACTCGATTTCGTTGCTGTTTATCGGCGCACTAAAGTCTTCATCCACACCAATCATTTTATAGCGATACTTTATGTTATCGGGATTGGATAAATAAATGGCTTTGAAATTAATAGAAATGTGGTTCTGGTTATAATTTAGTTCATTTAAGGTTTCAGCCGAGTGTTTTGGGATTACTGAAACATCTTTTTTCTTATCGCTTTTATGATAAATTTTTATGAAATCGATGTAAGCAAATGGTCCGACTTTCTTTTCAGAATTACGAAGTGTTTTACACCGAACAAGACCATTACGGTACCAATAACCATACTGTTTTTGTAGTTTAATATTACCGATTGGTTGCATTCGATAATTAGCGGACTATTCTCTAAGATCTCATAATTATTATTTTTTTTATTAAGATTAAGCGTGTTGATGCCACGCCCCGTACCTATCCATAAATAATTATTACTATCGGCGGCCATACTGTAAATGTCATTGGAATTTAATCCGCTGTTAACAGTATACTTTTTGATTTTTTTGGTTTTTAGGTTCCAGGCCAACATCCCATCGCCAAGGGTTCCAAATAAAATATTGCCTTTATGTTTGGTGATGCTTAAAATGTAAATACCATTTAACTCCTTTATCCTGAAGGATTTATCTAACTTTTTGTTTTTAATAAGCTGTATTCCTGCAGACGTTCCTAACAAAATGCTATCTGAATTTAACTGATAAATACAGGAACTATTTCCTTCAAAGCCGCTAATTTTTTGGGTTTTACCATCTTTGATATAAAGGGTTTCCATTAAATTATTAAACCAGTAGCCACCCTCCTTATCCTGCAACATTGAGTTGAAATCAGAATTAGCCGCATTTACTTCCTTCGTAAACTTATTTCCATTATACTTCCATATTCCTTTATCCGCTACGGAAATCCAAACGTTTTTAGCTTTATCAGTATAAGTAAAAAGTATATTTTTATCTCTAAATTCTGGATTAGCAACACGCTCTATTGTTGTCCCATTATATTTCAGCAAGCCTTTATTTGTACTGCCAATCCACAAATTATCACTTTTATCAGCTGCAACGCCACTAATTGGAAAATTTAAGCTTTGGCCTTTAAAGGCTAAATATCTGATATAGGCATCTCCTTCATACTTGTACAATCCATCACTAAAACAAGAGACCCAGATGTTACCTTCCTTATCTTTAAAAATATCGTACACCCGGTTATCACTTAATCCATTAGTATCGTTAAAGTGAATGTCGGGTCTATTTTTATTTAACAGGTATACGCCTTTATCTGTGCCAACCCAGAGGCCGCCTTTTGTGTCTTGTGCTATGGTGTAATAATTGGATTGATTTTCGTTGTAGAATACCCGATTTATTGCTCCCTTTTCTAAAGAATAAACACCCAATTTATTCGATAGTACAAATAATTTATTCGGGTTTTTATCATCAAACAAAATTTTTGAAACATAAGTAGATGCAATTTCTGCCGGGAAGGCTTTAAACAATTTCCAGGTTTTAGTATCTCTTTTGAAGATGCCTTTTTCCCAGATAAACGCGTATAAATCGCCGCTGACGTTAACCGATAGGCAGGTAATTTTCTCATCCTTAATTTCTGAGAAAACAGGTTTGCCTGCGTCGATATGGAAAAGTTTGCGGTTGCTTAAGCCCCAGATTTTGCCTTGCTTATCTTTTTTAAGCTGTGATATAAAGCTGTTTGGTAAAACAGTTTCTATTTTTCCTTTTGAAATAATATTCAAACCAAGCTCGGTGCCAATGTAAACCTGCTCGTTGTCATCTTCAACAATGCTGGTTATGGAGTTAGAAATTAAACCATCAGCTTTGCTGTATGAAGTAAAAAATTTCCCGTCAAAGTTGCTTACGCCTCCAAAAGTACCAAGCCAAAGCGTTCTGTTTTTAGCTTGATAAATTACACTAACCTGCGATTGAGGTAAGCCTTCTTTTAAACCATATCGTGTAAAATTATAGCTCTGCGCTAAAAGCTTACTGCTGATAAACAGAAAGATAACTATAAATTTGACTATAAGGCTTTTACTTTGCATCGCATTGCAAAATAAGAGAATTTATCTTAATATTTATTGCAGCCCAAAAGGGCTTTTACGCGTTGCCCATATAAGGATCTGTTTGTGTAATCATCCCGTTTTCTATCTTGCCGGCATACTGTTGTTTAAAGATTTTATTTCCAACCTGAACAATACTGAAATCGTACCAGTTACCACTTTTAGCTAGATTTAAGGTAATGCTTGCTGTTGATTTTAGCTTTAAGCTTAAGGTTTTTGGCTGGCTTTTATATTTGTTATCAATAATTTGAATATCTGCAGGTGTTGTGCCTTTGTTTTCAAACGATAGAACTAAATTTCCACTTGTTTTTTTAGCTATAGTTCCGGTTATTTCAGGTTTGGCAAGCACATTTATGTTTGGATTTTTGGCATTTCCTTTAAAATTTCTGTAGAAACCATTGGGTCCGCTTATTGCCAAATCATAGATGCCATTATCGAAATCATCCAGGCTGATTGTATCTTTCAAAACATCGCCACTTTTGACTGCATAAGCCCAGTATTTGCCAATTACGCCTTTATATTTTAAAATGGTATTCATATTAAAAGGTGCGCCAACATTTTCTGTTTCACTACCAAAAAGGCCTTTTGCCGCTTTAAAGGTAAGCTCTATTTCATTGTTCGAAAGCGCAGCATCAACCGTTAAATGATAAGGTAATGCGCAGGCAGGCTTAGTTCCATTTTCTTGCTTTGGAGCATATTTTGAAGTTTCAGAAGAAAAGTTTTCAAAACGGTTCATTTTCTCAACTTCAACTTTATTTAGCGCTGTCGGACCCGCTTGAGCAGGTTTGTTTCTGGCATTAATAATATTTGCAACCACGGTTTCTCGCTTTAAAGGCTGCGGTGAATTTATTTTTTCGCCGTTATATGGTCTGAAAACTGAAGTTAAATCGCCACAAAAATGCCTTCTCCAATCGCTAATATTATCACTTTTTATTGCCTTGCCGGTTTTTTTTGAAAGCCATTTTTCCATAAACATTAAAGAAGATGTATGGTCAAAAACCTGCGAGTTTACAAAGCCGCCTTTACTCCATGGTGATGCGATAACCATTGGCACTCTGTAACCTAAACCTATCGGACTGCCTTTTCTATTTTCATAATCGGTTGCAAAATTTATGCCTTCAGATACTTTTCCGCTCGATGAATCATCTGGATTTGGAACCACAAAAGGAGGTTGATGATCGAAATAACCATCATTTTCATCGTAAGTAAGTACAAAAATGGTTTTCTTCCATAGCTCCGGGTTTTTAGTTAAAATATCTAAAGCTTCGCTTACATACCACGTTCCATAAAGCGGTGAGCTGGTATGGTCTGAAAATTTTTGTGGGGCAACCAACCACGAAACTGCAGGCAGTTTTCCGCTGTCTACATCTTTTCTAAACTGATGAAAGATATCTCCTTTCGGAATGTTTACGGTTTCTTTATTTCCCTGGTCGTTAGTAAAAGTGAAAGGCTCAACATCTATATAATCTTTCTGTGAAATATTAGTTGTAAAAGCCTTGTCAATCAGATTTTTTTCTCTTTGAGATAATTTATCGTATTTCGCCTGAACTTCTGCAGCAGTTAATGGTGGTTTTACTGTATTATCTCCATTTTTTCTGAAATAGGCAGAAAGCTTTACATTATGCCTGCTGATGTATTCGATAGGATTATCGCCATAATTTCCACACCAGTCATCAATTTCTCCTTCAGGAAGTTTGGATGTCCAGAGCTCATTTTGGTAAATGCGCCAATCTATACCATTATCTTCTAATTTCTCTTGAAAAGTAGGCCAATCTACAAAAACATTATTTTGCGATTCTGCCTGGTCGTTATTTACTACGGCAACTTTATTCAGGCTTTTTTCGCCACGCACTGTTCCGGTAAAAAAGAACAACCTGTTGGGCGTTGTACCTGTTAGCGAAGAACAAAAATGTTGGTCGCAAACGGTAAAAGCATCCGCTAAAGCATAGTAAAAAGGCACATCATTCCTGTCGTAGTAAAATAATGTCATTGCCGATTTAACCGGGAACCATTTGTCATATCGTCCGCCGTTTCTTGCTGCAACCTGATCGTTCCAGGAGTGCGGCAAACCGCCTTGCCAGGTAATTTTGGTTTTATTTATGTCTACATGAAAGGGTGCGTAAGTATAACCTTGCCCATCTTTTTGCAACCAGACCTTGTTGCCATCTGGCTGAATATGCGGATGAGGATCATTAAAACCACGCACACCTTTTAACTTACCAAACATGTGGTCGAAAGAGCGGTTCTCCTGCATTAAAAACACAATGTGTTCAGCATCGTAAAATGTGGTTCCAGGCTCGGCGTTGATGGACATTGCCTTCAATACAGAACTTGGAAAAGCATTTGCAAAACCAGTCGTACCTGCTAGTAAGCCGGCTTTTTTAAGAAATTCTCTGCGTGAATCCATGGATTTTACAATGCTAAAAAATGGAGGATGGAAAATGTAAAATGAAGGATGGACTGGTGCCATCATCCATTTTACATTTTCAATTACTTTTGATAAACCCTAACGTAATCAACTTTCATTGTCGCCGGAAAGATGGTATCGTCAACACCTTTTTTTCCACCCCAACCGCCACCAACGGCTAAGTTTAAAATTAGATGAAAGTTTTGGTCAAATGGCCAATCATTAGCGCCTTTGCCTGTGTTTTTGAAGGTTAAATATTTTTGGTCGTCGATGTAAAAATCAATCCTATCTTTAAACCACTCTACAGCATAAACATGATATTCTGTATAAGGATTGGCCACTTTTAAAGCCTTACCAACCTGCGTGTTTTTTATGTGGTTAAAATGTTCGGTGTGAACCGTTCCGTGTACACTATCGGGTTCGTAACCAACATGCTCCATGATGTCGATTTCGCCACTTTTAGGCCAGCCGCCATATTTTCCATCGGTAGGTAAGCCCCAAAATGCCGGCCACAAACCTCTGCCTTTTGGTAAAATCATACGGGCTTCAGCTCTGCCATACTTAAAATCGAATTTGTTTTTAGTTACCAAACGGGCTGAAGTATATTGGTTACCTTCTTTTTGGGTTTTTAGCGCAATGATGTTCAAATTGCCCTTTCTAACGATGGCATTCGCACTGTCTGCGTCAGTGTAGTATTCTAATTCACTGTTTCCCCAGCCTTTACCGCCAACATCATAACTCCAGTTTTTAACCAAAGGAAGTCCGGCGTCATTAAATTCATCGCTCCATTTTAATTTCCAACCATTTGCAACAGGTGATTTCTTTAATTCTTCAAAAAGCAACTCTGGTTCGTTCGTGGTAATGTATTCTACGTTATGCGCCAATAACCATTGCATTTCCGGAGCAGCATTAACCGTCCAGGCGTTAATGGTTAAACCAAGTTTTTGAGCATTTTCAATCCAGTTATCCTTTTGGTAAAGGCTGTAATGATAATCTACGCCGGTTAATTTATCAGCCTTCAATTGCTCAGCAGTTACATCGCCTTTTAAATAAGCAACTTTAGCATTTGGTAGTAATTGTACAACACGTTTGCAATAGTCGTAATCAAAGCTGATATACTCTGTCCATGCCAAGGCTTTAAGTTTTTTAACCATTTCAACGCATTTATTGGTTACTTCGAGCCCGCGTTCTTTACTAATTAATGATGGTTTTATTTCTAGAATGAGCTTTGTTGTTTTTTGCTTTAAGCCCGCAAGTAAATAGCTTTCTAAAGTTGGAATTTTTTCGCCATTGCTTAAGGTTTTGGTTAGTAATTCCTGGTATTTTACGGCTTCAATTTTAAGCCCTTGAAATTCAGGATCGTGATTTACAACCAATACGCCATCGGCAGTCATCCATACATCAAACTCCGAACCATAACAACCTAAACGAACGGCTTCATTTAGGGAAGCAATAGAATTTTCGGGAAATTTATTTTTTTTCCAGGCGCCTCGGTGTGCAATAACCTGGTTTTTGTTCCAGTTAAATTTTTGTGCAAATGATGCCGTAAAAATAAATACCATAAAGGCTGAAATAAATATTCGTTTCATATCTGGTTGTGACGATTTTTTTGACCCAAAAGTATGGGTTTGTAGTTAAAGTTAGTTAAGTTTTATGTAACCATAGTATTAATCAATTAATTTTTGACGTTAATGTTTAATAACAGGTTTTTGTTAAATAAACCCGATTGAAGTGAAAATCAAAAGCTTTTTCTGCTTTTATTGGAACAGAAAGCCTGCCTGCGGTAGGCAGGCGGGGCAGGAGCTGCTATGAAAAACCGAAGCCTTCGTTTTCAAATTAATTTAAACAGTTAATAGGGGGTTTATAATAATGACGTTACCATTGGGCTATTAAACTTAATTGATTGGAATTATTTTTACATTTACGTAGATATGGTGAGCAATAATTACAATGAGCTAATCAGAAAAATTGATGAGTTTATCCGTAAATTTTATTTGAATAAAATTTTGCGGGGAAGTATTTATAGTGCTGCGATTTTACTTGCCTTATACCTGCTGATTTTTATAAGTCTTTACTACTTAAACCCGGCAGCTGTATTTAAAACTTTTATTTTCTTTTCGTTTTTGGTGGTTGCTGCATTTGTGGTAGGTTTTTTAATTATAAGGCCTTTACTTGCAATGTTAAAATTGGGTAAACACCTATCTTTTGATGAAGCTTCAGTAATTATTGGTAACCACTTTAGCGATATTAAGGATAAGCTTTTGAATACGCTTCAGCTCCATCGTTTATCTGAAAATATGCCTGATAATCAACTTATTCTGGCAAGTATAAATCAGAAGATATTTGACTTAAAACCGGTTCCTTTTAATACAGCTGTAAGAATTACTGATAATAGAAAATATTTAAAATACCTGTTTATTCCGCTATCGATAATTTTACTGATAGCCATTTTGGCGCCTGCAATTTTAAAGGAAGGCACAAATAGTTTTTTTAAATACGATGAATATATTGCGGCAAAAGCACCTTTTGATTTCTCGGTGTTAAATAAAAATTTAACGGTTACACAAGGTGATGATTTGACCATTAACTTAAAATTAAAAGGTGATGAATTGCCTGCGGAAGTTTATGTGGAGGATGGTAAAAACACCTACAAATTAACAAAGGAAAATATTAGCCGATTTAATTACAGCATCAAAAATATTCAAAGTGATAAAAAGCTGATTTTTAAAGGTGGAGGATTTAGTTCTTCGACATTTGTGGTTAGCGTTAAACCCCGGCCAGAACTGTTAAATACTTCGGCAACGTTAATTTTTCCGAGCTATTTAAATAAAAAACCAGAAACGATAAGCAACGCAGGCGATATCCTTTTGCCTGAAGGAACAAGGGTGACCTGGAATTTTAAAACCGGGCAAAGCAACTCGGTGCTGTTTACTTTAAATAACAACCCGCATGTTATTAAAGTTGCAGAAAATAATGCCTCGTTTGTGGCTACGATAAAAGCTAACTCGAAATATAGTATTACTCCGCAAAATGATTTTGTATCGGTTAAGGATTCGCTTAGCCATCAGATTAATGTGATTAAAGACCAATTGCCAAGTATTAATGTTGATGAAAAACAAGATTCGATAAGTAGTAAAGCGCTTTACTTCAGCGGGCAAATCTCTGATGATTATGGTTTTAGCCAATTGACTTTTAAATATTCTATCAAAGAAGATAAGAAAATTATTAGCTCAGCGGCTAAAAATATTTCAATAAAAAATAATGTTACCGAAAATAGCTTTTTCCATTTTTGGGATTTAAAAAATGTTGCCGCCAAGCCAGGGCAAGAAATTGAATATTATTTTGAAGTAGCCGATAACGATGGCGTTAACGGCGCAAAAGTTACCCGCTCGGAAATTAAGGTTTTTAAACAGCCAAGCAAACGAGAAACCGCCGAGCAAATTAGCGCAAATAACCAGGCGCTTAAGCAAAAAATGCAATCGGCTATTCGTTTAGCGGGAGCAATTGAAAAGGAAAGTAAAAAGGTGGCACAAACTTTAATTGATAAGAAACAAATCTCTTTTGAGGATAAAAAACAGATAGAGCAATTGTTGGATAAGCAAAAACAATTAGAGGAAGCTGTTAAGGAAATTAAAGATTTAAATCAAAAGAACACGCAGCAGCAACAAGAAAATCAGGCTGAAAACCAAGACCTGCAAGAGAAGCAAAAGCAAATTAATGATTTGTTTAATAATGTTTTGGATGAAAAAACAAAAGAACTTTTGCAAAAGCTTCAGAATTTGATGAATGAGCGGAATAAAGATCAAACGCAAAACGAATTATCGAAAATGCAACTTGATAATAAAACACTTAAAAATGAGCTGGATAGGATTTTGGAATTGTACAAGCAGCTGGAATTTGAGCAAAATTTGCAAAACGACATTGATAGGTTAAGTGATTTAGCAAAACAACAAAAAGAGCTGTCTGCACAAACTGCCGCTAAAAAGCAAGACAATGAATCTCTAAAACAAAAGCAAGATGCTTTGAATAAAGAGATGAAGGATATTAAAGAGGATTTAAAGAAACTCGAAGAGAAAAATCAATCGCTTGAGCGCCCTAATCCTTTCGAAAACCCTGAAAAAGATATTCAGGATATTCAAAAAGACCAGAAAGATGGTAAAGATGCTTTGGAAAAAAAGGATAGTAAATCTGCCAGTCAAAAACAGCAAAAGGCAGCAGAGCAAATGGAGAAGCTGGCGCAAAAGATGAGCGAAATGCAGCAGCAAGGTGAGGAAATGAAAAATAACCTGAATGCTAAAGAGTTGCGAAAACTGCTTGAAAACTTGCTAAATACATCTTTTGACCAGGAAAAAGTAATGCTTGCCTTAAAGCGAATGAATGCCTCAGATCCATCTTATGTAAGCAATGTGCAGAAACAGCGCAATATTAAGGATAACCTAAAAACCATTGCCGATAGTTTATACAGTTTAAGTAAGCGGGTTCCTCAAATAGAATCGACTGTTAATGAGGAGATGAATAAAATTAATTTTAACCTTGATAAAAGTTTGGAAAACCTTGGCGACAGAAGAACGCCTGAAGCAAATCGGTATCAGCAGTTTACCATGACTTCGATAAATAACCTTTCGTTGATGTTGAGTGAGGCTTTGAATCAATTGCAAAACATGCAAAAAAATGCTAAAGGAGGAAAAGGTAAACAGAAACAAAGCATGAAACAGCTTTCGCAGATGCAAGATCAGCTAAATAAAAGCATGCAAAAGGCGAGAGAACAAATGCAAAAGCCTGGCGGAAATCAGGGAACGGTTGGCAAAGGAGAAATGAGTCAGGAGTTTGGTAAAATGGCTCAGCAACAGCAGATGATAAGGCAGGCGCTTGAAAAACTTAATCGCGAAGAGAACAAAGACGGTAAGGGTAAACTTGGAAATTTGAATGAAGCCATTAAAGAAATGAAAGAAACCGAAAGTGATTTGGTTAACAAAAAACTTCAGCAAGAAACCATGAACAGGCAAAAAGAGCTTTTAACTAAATTGCTTGATGCCGAAAAGGCCGAAAGAGACCAGGAAGAAGATGATAAACGTGAAAGTAAAGCCGCAAAAGAGTTTCCTCCTTCATACAAAAAAATGGTTGATGACTACAAGAAGCAACTGCAAAATGGAAATGATGTGCTTCAAAAGTTGCCGCCATCTTTAAACTATTATTATAAAACCAAGATAGCCGAATATTTGAAATCATTAAATATGGTAAACTAAGGTTATCGCTATAGATTTGCTTTACACAATGTCTTCCTAAGAATAATGAATGGCCAGCCTGGTAACCTGAGCTTAATAATAATTTGAACACAGGATTAATGTGCCATGTGCGTTATTGCGAGGCACAGCCTGCCCCGGCAATTCTGGGCAGCAATCTATTATTTAGTCAGTAAAGATTGCTTTAGCTCGCACAGGTCCAGCTTCGCAATGACGACCGCTTTAATAAAACGTTCACAGTATTCTAAAAAAGATTTAAGCGCCATGTGCGTTATTGCGAGGCACAGCCTGCCCCGGCAATTCTGGCCAGCAATCTATTATTTAGGCAGTAAAGATTGCTTCAGCTCGCACAGGTCCAGCTTCGCAATGACGACCGCTTTAATAAAACGTTCACAGTATTCTAAAAAAGATTTAGGCGCCATGTGCGTTATTGCTAGGCACAGCCTGCCCCGGCAATTCGGGGAAGCAATCTATTATTTAGGCAGTAAAGATTGCTTCAGCTTGCACAGGTCCAGCTTCGCAAAGACTACCGCTTTAATAAAACGTTCACAGTATTCTAAAAGGGATTTGAAATTGTGTTCTTCTTTTGCAGCTTCCTTGCTGCGATTAGAACTACAAAGACGATTAATATTTCTTAAATTTGCGGCTTTAATACATTAAAATGCCGGCAATTACTTTCTTCACCGAATCGATAAATTACAATCTTCCACAAAAATTAAAAGTTAAAAAGTGGATAAAATCAACCATCGAAAAAGAAGGTTATAAACTTAGCGAGCTTAATTTTATTTTCTGCAGTGATGAATATTTGCTTGGTATTAATCAACAGTACTTAAATCACGATACTTATACAGACATCATTACTTTTGATAATTCTGAGGAAGAAAAACAAATTGTTAGCGATATTTTCATCAGTATAGAACGGGTTAAGGAGAACGCCAAAACATTTAAAACAAATGAGTTTGATGAGGTTTGCCGAATTATGATTCATGGAACTTTACACCTGCTTGGTTACAAAGACAAAGGCAAGGTTGCAAAAACCCTCATGACTCAAAAAGAAGATGAATATTTGGGTTACAGAAATGAGGTTGGACTGGCTTAAATATTTAGCTTTAATTAAGCGAAAAAAGCAAAACAAAAAACCCTTTACATTTCTGCAAAGGGTTTTATTCTAAAGTTCTGACTAAGAGAAATTATCTATCAATAGAACCCATTACTTTTTGGCCGAAAGCGTTTAGTGCATCTTTTTCTGCAACACCTTCGCTTACCATTTGGTGTACTTCTAGTGCACCGCATATATTGGTAATCATTTCGCCAGCAACATCAACTTCGTGTTCGCTAACACCTCTAAATTCACAAAAAGCCTCTAAAACCTCTAAAGTAGTTTCTAATTGAGCAGGAGTGGTGTTTTGAAATAATTGTCTGATAACCGGAATCTTCATTATTTTATTTTGTTAAATAATTCAATTAAACCTTCTACTTTGTTGGTTTGCACCTGGTCTACCAAATTACCACCTTCAAAAGCTGCAAAAGTTGGTAAATTATCAACGTTTGCAAATTTGCGTGAATTTGGAAGTTTTTCGGCATCAACAATCAAGAAAGCAACATCTTCATTTTCAGCAGCCAGTTTTTTAAACTTTGGTTTCATGATTCTGCAGTTACCACACCATGATGCAGCATACTGAACCATAACCTTTGAGTTATCGGCTAAATATTGTTGAAGATTATCTTCTGTTAATTCTAAAAACATAATGTTTATTTAGTTAGTTGGCAGCTAAATATTCAGCAACGCCAGTTCTGTTTGCATTCATTGCTTCTTTTCCTTCTTCCCAATTTGCAGGGCAAACTTCGCCATGTTTTTGAACGTGAGCATAAGCATCAATTAAACGCAAATATTCTTTAACGTTTCTACCTAATGGCATATCGTTAACACTTTCGTGGAATACTTTACCGGTTTCATCAATTAAATATGTCGCTCTGAAAGAAACATTTGAACCAGAGAAAGATTCGTTTCCTTCTTCATCGTAGTTAATTTCCTGGTCAAGGATATCTAAAATACCAGATAATTGTCTGTGTGTATCTGCTAAAATAGGGTAAGTAACACCTTCAATGCCACCGTTATCTTTTGGTGTGTTTAACCAGGCAAAATGAACTTCGTTTGTATCGCATGATGCACCAATTACAATTGTATTTCTTTTTTCAAATTCAGGCAGTGCCGCTTGGAAAGCGTGTAATTCTGTAGGGCAAACGAAAGTAAAATCTTTTGGATACCAGAATAATAATACCTTACTATTTTTATTTACAGCCTCTTCAAAAACATTGATTTTCAAGTCATCACCCATGTCTGACATTGCATCAATACTAACACTCGGGAATTTTTTACCTACTATTGCCATAATTTTTTTGTCTTTAATTTTGTGCCACAAAGGTACGGCGAAAAGAAGTCTCAATCAACCCGGATGTATTAATTATCAATTGTATTTATTGATAACGATATAGTTAAAAACTATAATTATTTAGCAAACTATAAGGTTTGCCTATTGAGATATTTGAAAACTAAGGGGTTGAATTTTTTGGCATTTGCAACCCCGCCATTCGTTGCAATCTTTTTGGCGTCTTTTCTACATTCCATCGCCGTCATTACGAGGAAGAACGACATGGCAATCTATTTATTTGTACAACAAAAAGTATTTTCACTTCTGTCTGGTTTATTTAACAGCAACCTGTAGTTCTTGGGTTGGTTTTTTTTATTAGCAAGAAACAAATAATCCTTCAACCAATTCAATTAATATGTGTTTAATTTCAAATCAATAATCCTTTTTTTAACTTTGATGTTCGGTTAACAGAACATATTATTAGTAATGGCAAAAGCATCAGAAGTAAAGAGCGGAAATGTATTACGCTTTAATGGAGAGTTGGTAAGCGTGGAAGAATATATTCACCGCACACCAGGAAATTTAAGGGCGTTTTATCAAGCTAGAATGCGCAATGTTAAAACCGGAAAAATTGTCGAATACCGCTTCCGTACAGATGAAGAAGTTACCATTTGCCGTGTAGAAACTAATGACTATCAATACTTATATGAAGATGGTGATTATCTGGTGGTGATGGATAACAATACTTTTGAGCAATACAATATCCCAAAGTTGCTTTTTGGTTCTGCAATTAAATTTTTAAAAGAAGGTATGAATGTTACTGTTGCTTTTGAAAGTGACGAACCAATTGTTGCTCAATTACCAAATAGTGTAGAACTCGAAATTACTTACACCGAGCCAGCTGTTAAAGGAGACACTTCAACAAGTGCCCAAAAATATGCAACTGTAGAAACAGGTGCTGAAATTAGAGTGCCTTTATTTATTAATCAAGGCGATAAAGTTAAAGTAGATACGAAAACCGGAGACTACATGGAACGTGTGAAATAAACGATAATACCTTTGGGCTTAAACCTTAAACCCCTAAACCATTGTAGGTTTTTGTTAAAATAATTTTACCTTTGGCGACACAAAATTTTAAAAATAAAAATCCGAATCGGATAAACCTAATATGGCAAAAGCATCAGAAATTAAAACAGGTAACATTCTTCGTGTAAACAACGAATTAGTTACTGTTGATGAGTGGAATCACCGTACACCAGGTAAAGGCGGCGCTTTTTATACTGGTAAGTTTCGTAACATTAAATCAGGTAGAATTGTAGAAGCTCGTATGAATACCGACGAGGCTGTTGAAATTTGCCGTGTAGAAACTAATGATTATCAATATCTATATGAAGATGGCGATTACCTGGTAGTTATGGATAATAATACCTACGAACAATATAATGTAGAAAAATCATTATTCGGTTCGTCTATTAAATTTTTAAAAGAAGGAATGAACGTAATTGTTTCTATGGAAAGCGATGAAGCAATTATGGGGCAGCTGCCTAATTTTGCTGAATTTGAAATTACTTATTCAGAGCCGGCAGTAAAAGGAGATACCTCTACAAATGCATTAAAGGCGGCAACGTTAGAGAATGGTGTAGAAGTTAAAGTACCTATGTTTGTTAATCAGGGTGATAAAATTAAAGTTGATACACGTACAGGCGAATATGTTGAGCGTGTAAAATAATACCAAACACATTGCAATTGTAAGCCTTTGAATTTTTATTCAAGGGCTTTTTTGTTTTTGTGCCCAGCCGCCAAATGTTAACAAAAAAACCTTTTGAGGCTTAATCTGTTAGATACCGATAAACCAATATGAAATGACAGCCCGGAATAGAAATAAAATTTGGATTTGGATTGCCAGTATTTTTGGCGGATTAATTTTGATTTTAGCTTTCGCAGCAATGTTCATCAGCGCCCGCTGGAAACCCTTACTTACAGATAAAATAAAAGAAGGTGTTTATAATGGTTCAAGTCATTTGTATAAAATTGATTTCAAGAGCATAAATTTAAACGTAATAACAGGTAGCTTGGCGCTTCGCGATGTTACGCTCACGCCAGATACTGTAGTTTACGATAGTTTAAAAACTTTAAAATTAGCACCTGCACATATTTTTGAATTGCAGTTAAAGAAGTTGCAAATTACCAGAGTAGGTTTATTGACTGCTTATTTTAAAAAACGGGTTAATGTAAATGAAATCTTATTGGATAAGCCATCCATAAATATGATTTTTAATAAAGTGCCAAAGAAAACGGATACAACCAAAGTCGAAAAGTCACTTTATGAGCAAATTTCAAAAACGTTAAAATCTATTCAGGTGCGGTCTATTAAAATTGTGGATGCAAATTTCGACTACATTAATAAAAGCGGTGCTAAAAAAACGAAGAATTCCATTAAACATTTAGACATCAACGTGAAAGATTTTCTTTTGGATTCTTTATCCGGAAATGATACTTCGAGATTTTATTACACAAAGGATATTTCATTTAAGCTGGCTGGTTATAAATCAACAACAAAAGATAAAATGTACTCCATGAAAGTGGATACCATTTCGGGCTCTTCGGCTACAAAAAAAGTTACAATAAAAGCATTTAAACTTATTCCTCTATACCCAGAATTAGCTTTTGCGAGAAAATACAAGGTTCAAAAAGATAGATACAATTTGCTTTTCGAAAAAGTTGAATTTAGCGGTGTAGATTTTATAGGCTTAAATACCGACCAAAAACTTTATGCAAAATCTTTAAACATTGGCCCGGGCAACGTGGAGGTTTTTATGAGCCGCGAATCGCCGCCACCTCCCGGATTTGATAAAGGAAAAAACTACCCGCATTTGGCATTGAAAAGGCTAAACTTCCCAATTAACATTGATACCGTGAGGTTAAAAAATGTTGCCTTAAAATATGGAGAATTTAATCCTGCCAGTAAAAAAACCGGCACTGTAGAGTTTAAATCTTTAAATGGGAAAATTTTAAATGTTACAAACGATAGTTTACTATTGGTTAAAAACAATCATGCCCTGGCAGATTTTAGCACGCTTTTAATGGGAAGCGGAAAGCTAAACATCAAAATAGATTTTAACCTTACAGACAACAATGGGTCATTTAGTTATAGCGGAAGCCTGGGTAAATTCAACTTACAAAATCTTAATTCCTTATCAAAAAATTTAGGACTTGTAGAAATTGAAAGTGGAAATGTACAGCAGATAAATTTTCAGGCAAAAGGTAATTTGCGCTCGGCTTCTGGTACAATGACAATGCTTTATAATAACCTTAAAGTGAAACTACTATCAGATAATATTGATGGAAAAGGCACAAAAGAAAAAGGATTATTGTCTTTTCTAGCGAATACCTTGTTAGTAAAAGACGAAAATCCGAAAAAAGGAGAACAGGCTAGAACGGCTTCAATGACTAATACTAGGATTAATTCTGCTTCATTTTTTAACCTGATGTGGAAAACAGTTTTTGTTGGTATAAAAGATATTGTTGGCATTGGCATTGTTCCGGAGAAAGATCCGGTTAAGCAGCAGAAGGTAATTGCAAAGAAAATAAGAGCGCAAAAAAGGGCAGATCGTAAGGCAGAAAGAAAGGCGAAAAGGGAACAAAATTAGTAAATGCTTTAAAGCGATATTTTTAAAGTGTATATTGCTGTAGAAAACCATCACCCGATTTTTTTAAATGCCTGCAATTATAAAACGCCGTTACGTAATTTTGAAGTGGGTTGGAGCAAGTTTGCTCATTATCGTTACTCTATTAGCTGGTATTGCATGGTTTTTGAATGTAAAGTCGCGGCCAATGCTTACGCAGCAGATTAAAACTTTACTTTATAAATCAACCGATAGCCTTTATACCATCTCTTTTAGTAAAGTAAGCACAAATATTTTTACGGGTAGTGCAACCTTGCAAGATGTAAAAATCGCAGCCGATACGGCCAGGTATAGCCAATTGGTCAAGCTAAAAAGAGCGCCAAACAACCTTTACACTGTTTCTTTAAAAAAGCTTGCTGTAAAACACTTCCATCCGCTAATACTTTATCGCGAAAAAAAACTACAGATTGATGAAATTTTATTCGATAATCCGGAGGTTTATATGGTTAACCGCCAATTGGATTTTAATGAAAACCGTCCTGCAAGGCTAATTCAATCGCCCTACACATTTATCTCCAAAAGCTTAAAAGAATTCAGCATAAAAAAAATCCTTTTTAGAGATGCTAGTTTCAATTACGTAAATAAGAATGTTAATAAATTCGATGTTTTTTCTATTGATGATTTTAACATCACACTAGTTGATCTGCTCGTTGATTCAACTTCATTTGAAGATTCTACAAGATTTTATCTGCTTAAAGATGTATTGCTCAATTTAAAAAACTACAATTATGCTACGCCAGATAGCATGTACAATATCAAACTTAATCAGCTTGATTTTAAGGCATCAACGGGCCGCCTTAGTGTAAATAAATTTGCTTTAGAGCCAAGGTACGATGAGATGAAATTTGGCAAAGTTGCCGGTTATGCAAAGGATAGATTCAATATTTTAATGAATGATATTAGCTTGATGGGCATAAACCTTCCGCTGTACATCAGCAAGCAAGAATTAAGGGCTAAAGACATGGTTGTTTCTAACGGTTACGTTTCGGTTTTTAATGATAACAGTTTGCAAAATCCAGCGCAAACAAATAAGATTGGCAAATACCCGCATCAATTATTGCAAAAGGTTCCTGCTCCAATATTGGTTGATAAAATTACGCTTAAAGATGTTGATGTTAGTTATGCGGTGTACAATCAAGAAAGCCAGCAAAGGGGTCGGATTTCTTTTGAGCATACTGCGGGTTTTATTAGCAACGTAACCAATATTGATAAGGTAAAAGCCCAAAAACCGATTATGCAGGCAAGCTTAAGCACTTATTTGCTTGGCCAGGGAAAGCTAGATTTAGATTTTAAATTTGATTTGGTTTCCCGTACCGGCGATTTCTCTTATAGCGGTCTTTTGCAAAATTTTAATGCAAGAGTATTAAATCAAATTACAAAGCCTTTGGGTTTGGTGAGGATTAATCGTGGCAACGTAAACAGGCTTCGGTTTAATTTTAAGGCAGATGATTTCGGCTCAAAAGGGAACGTAGATTTTTCATATTTTGATTTATCAGTTGCTCTGATGAAAAACGACCCGGAAAAAGACCATTTAGTAACCCGAGGTTTGTTGTCGATTTTAGCAAATGCGTTAATTTTAAACTCCGAAAATCCAGGGCCGGATGGAAAATTTATTTCCGCAACAGTAGATTATCAGCGTCCGCAAAATACTTCCTTTTTTAACCTGATTTGGAAAAGCCTTTTTGTGGGTATAAAACATAGCGTGGGTTTAACGGAGGAGAAACAAATGGAAATGAAGGCGCATATCGATAAGTTTAAAGCGATGAAGGCAAGTCATGATTTACGCAAAAAAAGGCGATTAGAAAGAAGGAAACTGAGAGATAGGCAACAAAAAAAATGATCGCTTAATAAATAAATCCTTTTTATATTTATATCATAAACCAAAAAATAACCATTATGATTATTGCCCTCATCATTATTGCCGTAATTTTCTTATTCGGCATATTCTTCTATAATTCCCTTATTGGTAGAAAAAATCAAGTGATTAACGCATTCTCTGCAATAGATGTAATGTTGAAAAAACGTTTTGATTTGATACCAAATCTCGTTGAAACGGTAAAGCAATACACAAAATACGAGCAATCTACTTTAACCAAAATTACAGAGTTACGTACAAAAGCTACTTCGCCCTCAGTTAGCGATGCGGAGAAAGCTCAGATAGATGCGCAGCTAAGTTCGAGCGTAAAGGGTTTAATGGTTAACATAGAAAATTATCCCGACTTAAAAGCCAATCAAAATTTCATCAATTTACAAACCACCTGGACAGAAAGCGAGGAGCAGATTGCTGCCGCCAGGAGAACTTATAATTCTGCCGTAACCGATTATAATAACGCAATTATGATGTTTCCAGGAAATATGTTCGCCGGGATGTTAAATTTCCACCCAACACCGGTGCTGGCAACCGCCGAAGAAGAACGTAAAAACATTAGCGCAAAAGAACTTTTTAATAATTAATTGTGGATGTTGCAAATCATGCAGCATTGCAGAATACGCTTGCTGCGTTAGAGATTGATCGCCAGAAAATTGTCTCTACTCAAAAGAAAGGCTATATTTTTATTGTGCTGGCCATTATTTTAACCATAGCTGGCTTTTATTTTGGTATAGGTGTTTTTGCTATTCTTGCAGGTTTAATCCCGGCAGTTTATGGTGGTTCTTTGCTGTATAAAATAGCTGATGCGCTTACCACCTATATGCAAAGTTTTAAAGTTGATGTAATTGGCAGCGTGCTCAAATCGGTAAACGAAAGTTTGCAAATTCAGCCAGCTCTTGGTATTTCATCCGAAGAATTTGAACAAACGCAGCTATTTACACAAGAACCAGACCGTTACCGTAGCGAAGATTTAATTAATGGCAAAGCTGATAAAACCAGTTTTTATTTTGCAGAAGTACATGCCGAATATAAAACTGAAGTACAAACTAAAAACGGTACACGAACCGAATGGCATGACATATTTAGAGGGATAATTTTTGTTGCTGATTTTAATAAAAATTTTAAAGCGGCAACAGTTGTAAGGCCAAAAGATTTATTCGGACAAATGGGCGCATGGTTCTCAAAAAATGTATTCTCTTTTGGAAATAATACATTAGTAGAATTAGAGAACAGCGTTTTTAATCAAACCTTTACCACACACGGAACTGACCAGGTTGAAGCCCGGTATATTTTAACGCCCGCCATGATGGAAAGAATTTTAGAGTTGAATCGCAATTCGAAAAATACAATTTCCTTATCCTTTATAAACAACCGAATGAACATCGCTTTTCCTTTAGATAGAAATTATTTTGAAGCACCGGTTTTTAAAACTTTGTTAAATCCGGAATTGCTAAATCAGGATGTAGCTGCAATTAAATTTATGTACGAAATTGTAAAAGAACTCGACTTAAATACAAGGATTTGGGGGAAGGATTAAGATTAACTCAAGTGTTTTTTAACTATGTCTTCCAAGGTAGAGATATCAAATGGCTTTGATAGATAACTGTCTGCACCTGCTTGTTTGGCTAGCGAAGAAATATCGTTATTAGCAGAAAAATATATTACTGGTATATGTTTCAGGTCTGGATGTTTTTTTATGGCTTTTGTTGCTTCAATTCCGCCTAATTCTGGCAACCAGTTATCCATAAAAATCAAATCAGGCATGTAATCCGAAACTTGTTTTTCAATATCATCGGCACTTTCTGATGTTCTTATATCATATCCAGCATCTTCAAGAATGAAAGTACATAAATCGAGAATATCTTTATTATCATCAAATACAAACACTTTTTTAACTTCAGCCATAATTTTTGAGGGATAACTTAATTTTTTTTATTTAATGCGTTAATAAAATCTGCCATTTCGTAGCTATGTAAAACAAGATGTGGTTTTACAATATTAACAGCTTGCTGAGGCATGTACGGCATTAGTGCTGTGCTTGGATTTTGTATCACCACCATTCCGCCATGTTTATTTACTATTTTTAATCCTTCTACGCCATCTGCGTTAGAGCCAGAGAGCAATATGCATACCAATTCGCTCTTAAAAACCTCAGCTGCAGATTGGAAAGTAACATCAATGGATGGTCTGGAATAATTAATTTTTTCAGAATAATCTAAAGAAAACGTATGGTTTTGCTCAATTAATAAATGATAATCAGCAGGTGCGATGTATACATTGGTCGGCAACATTTCCTGTTTCTCTTCTACTTCATGAACGTTTAAAGATGTTCTCCCTTTTAATAAGTCGGTTAATAAAGAATCGCTGCCTGATTTTCTATGCGTAACTAAAACGATGGGAAAATCAATTTCTGCCTTAAGCGCAGGAAAAACTTCGAGTAAAACATCTAGGCTGCCTGCAGAACCTCCAATAACCAAAGCACTACATGTATTGTTTATTACAGTTTGCGCCATATTTTTTCGGTTTTTATTCTTTTATATCCCTTAGCATTTGGCCAAAAATCCAAACTCTCTTTACTGCCGAGTGCTAAATAACCCAAATTTTCAAGGCTATTATCAAACAGCTGAAATACCTTATGCTGTAAATCCTTGTCAAAATAGATTAACACATTTCTGCACAATATAAGCTGAAATTCGTTAAAAGAACGGTCGGAGACTAAATTGTGAGTAGAAAAAATCATTTTTGAACTTAAGTTTTCATCAAACTTAGCCAAAGTATAATTTGCGGTGTAGTATGATGAAAAATCTTTTACTCCGCCAGATTGAACATAATTTTCCGAATAACCTTTAAGGTAATTAATTGGAAACATCCCTTTTTTTGCTTTCTCTAAAACTGATGGATTGATATCAGTAGCATAAATAAGGCTTTTGTTTAACAGGTTTAATTCTTTAAGTAATATCGCTAATGAATAAGCTTCTTCGCCAGTAGAGCAGCCCGCTACCCAAATGCGTATAAAAGGATAAGTCCCCAGAGCTGGTAAAACATCTTTTCTTAACGCTTTATAAAATGATGGATCACGGAACATTTCGGTAACGTTTACCGTAATTTCTTCTAAAAAACGTTTAAAATATTTCTTATCGCTTTTAACAGTGTATCTAAATTCAGCGAAACTTACGAAATTATCAAGTCCGAAAAGTCTTGAAATTCTTCTCTTTATTGATGCATGAGAGTATTCTAGAAAATCATAACCATAGACTTCCAAAACATCGTTTAACAGCAATTCTACTTGTTCATTATCTATCGAATCACCAATCACTTATTTGTAACCTCTTCTATTTGAAACATTAATTCATCAACATCTATCGGTTTTGAAACATAGCCAGATGCACCTGCGCTTAAGCAACGCTCTTTATCTCCAACCATAGCCTGTGCTGTAACGGCTAAAACCGGAATATCACGCATCTTTTCTGATCTCTTCATCGCAGCGATAGCCTGGTAGCCGTCCATATCCGGCATCATCATATCCATAAGCACAACAGCAACATTATCGCTATTCTCAATTATAGTAAAACCTTCTTTTGCGCTCGGGGCAGATAAACATCCAAAACCTTTGGATTTCAGAACAGCTTTTAGGGCAAAAATGTTTCGATTGTCATCATCAATTATTAAAATTAATTTTTGAGGCATATTGTTAAGGGGTATTAAGATTTATGATGATTTTCGTATAACCAAACGCGTAGTAAGCTCACCAGCTGATCCATATCAACTGGCTTGCTGATGTAATCTGATGCACCAGCAGCAATGCATTTTTCTCTGTCGCCCATCATGGCTTTTGCTGTAACTGCAAGGATAGGTAAATTACGATGTTTTAGATTTTGCCTGATGGCAGTGGTGGTTTCATAACCATCTAGTTCAGGCATCATCATATCCATTAAAACAACATCAACCGATGGATTTTCCTCTAATAATTTAAGGGCTTCCTTTCCATCAATTGCTGCAATTACCTTCATGTGGTGCTGCTCTAAAGTTTTCGTTAACGAAAAAATGTTACGAACGTCATCATCTGCTATTAAAACGGTTTTGTCTTTTAAAACATCTTGTAGCTCTGTAAATTTTGATGGTTTTTTCTCTACGCCTTTATTTTTTTCTTCTACCAGGTGTAAGAATAAGCCGGCTTCATCTAATATCCTCTGGTAAGAGTGCGCAGTTTTTACCACTATCGAATCGGCATATTGCTTTATTCTGTTTTCTTCTCCTTTAGATAAATTTTTACCGGTGAAAATGATAATTGGCAAGTTTTCTAATCCCGGCGTTTTTTTCACAACTTCTAAAGTATCGTAAGCGGTTTTGTCTGGAATTCCCATATCGAGAATTACGCAATTTACATCGGGTTTATGTAATGCGAATACGCCTTCGCTTACGTGATTTACAATTTCCGTTTGGATGTTGAAATTGCTTAAAAAATAACTCAGGGCTTTGGCGTGCTGCTCGTTCTCTTCTACAATTAAAACCTTTTTAGGGTGGCGACTTAAAGCATGCTCCAGCTTTTGGAAAATCTCTTGCATGTGCTCAAAAGCGAAAGGTTTGTTTATAAAATCTACGGCGCCTTTAAGCAAACTTTCTTTTTTTACTTGTAAAGATGACATGATGTGAACCGGAATCGGACGCGTTTCCGGGTCAGATTTAAGCTCTTCCATAACCTGCCAACCATCTTTTATGGGAAGTTGGATATCCAGCAAAATAGCAAGTGGTTTATATGTTTTTGCCATTTCTATACCAACATCGCCGCGTACCGCAACCAAGCCTTTGTAATTTCTTTTTCTGGTAAAATCTAAAAGTGTTTTAGCAAAAGGCGTATCATCCTCCACAATTAAAATTACTTTATCTTCAGGCTGGATGTTATTTCTATCATCTTCCACATCTTGTGGGATATTTGTAACCCTCAGATTATTTGGTTTGGCTACTTGTACCTCAACTGGAGCAGCCATTACAGGTTTTTCAACCTCTTTAACTGCTTCAAGCCCTTTGTTCTTATCAATTGGCAGCGTTAAAGTAAATACACTTCCTTCGCCTTCGGCGCTTTTTAATTCTATGTGTCCGCCTAGTAATTTTGCTAATTCTCTGCTAATAGATAAGCCCAAACCTGTACCGCCAAATTTACGTCTGGTAGAACCATCAGCTTGTTGAAAAGCCTCAAACACCATGGCTTGCTTCTCGGGTGCAATACCTACGCCAGTATCTGTAACTTTGAATACTAATGCATTTAAACCTTCATTTTTATCAATATTCAGGCGAACAGAACCTTGTGCCGTGAATTTAATAGCATTAGATAATAAATTTTTAAGGATTTGCTCCAACCTCATTTTATCGGTGTGATAAAACTCTGGCGTAGTGTCTGTTTTATCAATAATTAAGGTTAAACTTTTTTCTTTAGCTAATGGGTTAAAAAGTGAAGTCAGGTTTGTAATGACGCCATCTATACTTACATTGCTACTATCCAGCTCCATTTTGCCTGCTTCAATTTTCGATAAATCGAGAATTTCGTCTATCAAGCTTAATAAACCTTGGCCTGAGCTTTGAATCACCTCGGCATATTCCTGATGTTCTCTCTCCATGGCCTCATTTTCAGCCATCAATCTTGATAAAAGTAATATAGAGTTTAATGGAGTGCGCAACTCATGCGACATGTTGGCCAAAAATTCAGATTTATATCTTGTACTTAACTCTAAAGCTTCTGCCTTTTGCTGAATTTCTGCATTACGCTCTTCAATCAGTTCATTTTTCTCTTCAAGCAAGCTGCTTCGCTCTTCTAATTCCTGGTTGCTTTGAAGTAACTCTTCTTGTTGTACTCGAAGTTCTTCTTCTGATGCCTGAAGCTTTTGTGCCTGCGCTTCAAGTTCTGCATTCATGCCTTCAAGTTCTTCATGTTGCACTTGTAATTCTTCCGATTGAGCCTGCGTTTCCTCTAAAAGATGTTGCAATTTCATTCTATTTTGTGCAGCAAGCAGGGCAGAACCAACTTCCGATAAAACTAAATTCAGGAAATGTTTCTGTATATCGCCGATGGTAGAGGTTGAGCCTAATTCTAATCCTCCAATAGTAATTCCGTTTCTAATAATCGGCAAAATCAATAATTCTGCAGGTGTAATTTTTCCTGAAGAGTAAGAAATGGTTAAATTGTTATCAGGGATTTCATTTAAAATAATTGGTCGGCCAGATTTTACAGCCTGGCCAACAAGCCCTTGTCCAATTTCTAATGTAGAAGCTAATTGGTCTTTGCGTAAAGCATATTGCCCTTTCAAATGCAAAAAGCCATCATCCTTAAATAAATAAATTGCACCAATCTGGCTATTGGTATAAACGGCCAAAAATTCTATAATATCATCAGCAAGCTGAAAAACATCCTTTTCGCCCACCATCTTAATATTCAGATTAGCTACACCCGTTTGTAACCATTCATTTTCAGCCAGTGTATCAAAAGATTTTTTTAATGAGAACGACATGCTATTCAATGATTCGGCTAATTCTCCGATATCATCTTTGGTGCGCTCTTCCATTTTTACCCCATAATTTCCGTCTGAAATCTGATGGGCAATTTCCTTAATGGCGCCAATGCGTTTCTCCATTTCGAGCTTTTTATCTTCTATCTCCTGCTGAAGTTTTACGCGTTCATCAAAATCTACAGATACTTTTCTGTAAAAAAATAAAGTAATTAATATCGCCAGAATAGCTGCTATAATAATTAATATTGGTGTGTATGATGTAAGCTTATTTAAATCTGCAGTTCTGGTATCGAGCAAACGTTTTTCTTCATTTACAATATTAGAAACGGTAGCCCTTGCCTTATCCATGTAAACTTTACCCTGAAACAAAACGGTTGGGTCTACTACACCACCAACCGTTTTTATTTCTACGGTTGATTTAATGATACCCAGTCGTTTACGTAAAATATCTCTTAATGTGCCTACATTTTTTTGCTGTATAGCATTGTCTTTTGTGGCAATTTCAATGCGTGATAAAATAGCGGCTGCGGTATCGCTGGCGCCATAATAAGGCTGAAGAAATACTTTATTTCCTGTTAATAAAAATCCACGTTGTCCGGTTTCTGCATCTTTTAGTGAAGATATAATTCTTTCAGCATCCAGAATTACTTCATCGCTGTGCTTAACAAGTTCGGTACTTTTTATAAGATTGCTGATGCTGATGTATGATGCCAGGGAACTTATGAAAAGAATAATTAACGAAAGCCCAAGGCCTAACCGCAAATTATTTTTAAGGGTTGTTTTCATTTATTATTGATGTTCGGGATTATTATTGGAATATTCTGGCTGCGTAATTGGTATAATGAAATAAAATTCAGAACCTTCGCCTTCGGCACTTTTAACGCCAATAGTACCACCATGACGCTTAATTATTTCTGAGCAGATGTACAAGCCGATACCTAAACCATTAAAGCGGTTGCTGTTTTCTTCTACGCGATAAAATTTATCGAAAATTTTGCCTTGCTGTTCAGCCGGAATGCCAATTCCAAAATCTTTAACGGCCAGATATAGTTTTTCATCTATGATGTTGATGGTAACATTGATTTGGTTGGTGCCCGGAGAATATTTTATGGCATTGGTAATGAAATTGATAACCACTTGCTCAATCCGCATTTCATCAGCAAAAATTAAATCATGCGTTTGCCCAAGCTTATTGATTTTAAAATCGGGATTGGATTGTTGCAGCATTTCAACTGCATTATTTAACATAGTATCTGCACAAAACGAACGCATGTTAAATTTCAATTTACCACTTTCAATTTTGGAAATATCAAGTAAATCAACAATTAATTCGTTTAGTTTTTCCAGTTGAATGCTTGCCTTTTCCAGGTGGTTTTGGGCCATCGTTTTATCATCTCTGCCCAAACTTCTTTGAAGGAGTTGTATATAGCCTTTAACGCTGGTTAGTGGTGTTTTTAATTCATGACTGGCAATGCTGATGAATTCATCTTTTTTATGTTCAGCTTGTTTACGAAACTCAATTTCTTCGAGTAATTTTTCCTGAATTTCGGATAGTTTTCTGTTTTGCTCGTAAATGCGATAAAACGTTTTGATTTTAAGTAATAGAACATTAATGTCTACAGGTTTGGTGATATAATCTAAACCACCGCTTAAATAACCTTTTGTAATAAATTTAAGCTCTGTATTAACTGCCGAAAGAAATATGATTGCGGTATCTTTTGCCTTGCTGAAACCAGAAATTGCTTCAGCCACTTCAAAGCCATCCATATCTGGCATTTGTACATCCAGAATAATTAGAACGTAATTATTCTTTAAAACTTTTTTAAGTGCTTCCTCTCCGGATGAGGCCGTTTCGACCTCGAAATTGTGGGCTTGAAGCACTTTTTGTAAAGAAATTAGGTTTTCAGGCCTATCATCAACAATAAGGATCATTTTTTAAAATTCATTATGCCTGAATATTTTGTTCGGTTTGGTGCATAAAATGCCTTTAACTGTAAACAAACAATCCTGCCTAAAAAAAGTTTTAAAATTTTATTGTAGGATGTGTTTAGGGATGATTACAATTATTATAGTTCTCGGCTATTGAAAGTATCGCCCTGACTGATATCGCCAGTTTCAAATCCTTTCTTAAACCAAAGCATACGTTGCTGAGAAGTGCCATGTGTAAAAGAGTCTGGAGTAACCTCGCCAGTCGCTTGTTTTTGAAGTTTATCATCTCCAATAGCGTTTGCTGCGGTTAAAGCCTCCTCAATATCTCCGGCTTCCAATTTAAAATCTTTAAGGTTTTGTGCCTGATGCGCCCACAAACCAGCGAAAAAATCAGCTTGTAATTCTAATTTAACAGATAGTTTATTGTATTCAGTTTCACTTAATCGGCCACGGGCTTGTTGTAATTTATCAGAAATGCCTAAAAGGTTTTGAACGTGATGACCAACCTCATGTGCAATTACGTATGCCTGGGCAAAATCGCCGGCAGCGCCAAAACGATTTTTCAATTCATCATAAAATGATAAATCGATGTAAACTTTATGATCGCCTGGGCAATAAAACGGACCAACAGCGGCGCTAGCACCACCACAAGCGGTTTGAACTTGTCCATCAAATAGCATAAGTTTTGGTTGTTCGTAGGTTTTGCCCATGTTCTGGAATTCTTTATCCCAAACCTGTTCGGTTGATTCTAAAACTCCGGAAATAAATTGAGCTTGTGTATCGTTTGCCGGAACACCTTGTTTAGCCTGGGTATTTTCCGTTTGTGGCAATTGACCAACTAATCCGGTTAAATCTTTACCGAATATTAAACCTAAAACTACGATGATGATACCAACACCACCACCTAATACCGTTCTGCCGCCACCGCCGCCTCTACCATCTTCGACATTATTACTGCCTTTACCAAACCATTGCATATCTTAATATTTTTTAATGAGTAAACTAAATTTTAAATGATTACTAAAGTAAATATTTTGCACTGAATTATTCCTTCCGGGAATCTTTAAAATAAAAAGCCTAAAATTTAATTCAGGCGTTTTACTTTTTAGTTAACTGTTAAACTCATTAACAGCCTTCAAAATTCTTGCTTTTGTATTTTCTGAGCCAAGCAACACTGCAATATCAAAAACTCCAGGGCCAAATTTACCACCAACCAACATTATCCTGAATGGTAACATCAATTCACCAGGTTTAAAACCATTTTCTTCGGCTAAAGTTTTAAAATAGGTTTCAGCAGAACCTGCATCGGTAAGTTTTAAATTTTCGGCAAAATTGTTAAAAAATGCAGCCTTTTCTGGTGTCCATTTTGGTTTAACCGATGCAATATCATAAACTGTAGGTGCTGTAAAGAAATATCCACTTTGTGCTGCAAAATCTGGCAATAAGGTAACTCTATCTTTTATCAGATTAATTACAGTATTTAAAAAAGCATCATCAATAGCTTTAAATCCCGCTTTTTCCAGTTCAGCTTTAACGATTGGCGCTAAACTTTCAGCACTTTCGTTTTTAATCCACTCGTGGTTATACCATTTAGCTTTTTCGAAATCGAATTTTGCACCAGCTTTACTTATACGCTCTACATCAAATTTTTGTTCCAGTTCTGTAAGCGAGAAAAGTTCCTGTTCGGTTCCATCATTCCAGCCCAAAAGCGCAAGCATATTTATAAAAGCCTCAGGCAAAAAGCCTAGTTCTTTAAATCCTTTAGTTACATCTCCGGTTTTTGGATCTGTCCAATTCATGGCATAAACCGGGAAACCGAGCCTGTCGCCATCACGTTTACTTAATTTTCCATGGCCGTCTGGTTTTAAAATAAGCGGTAAATGCGCCCATTGCGGCATATCACTTTCCCAACCTAAATATTTCCAAAGCAAAATATGAACGGGTGCAGATGGTAACCATTCTTCACCACGAAAAGCATGGCTAATTTCCATTGCCTTATCATCAACCACCACGGCTAAATGATAAGTTGGCATTCCATCAGCTTTTAATAAAACTTTATCATCAACAATCGATGTGTCAAAACTAACATCGCCGCGAATTAAATCATTAAAATGTACGTTCTCGTTTTCTGGAACTTTAATTCTAATTACATGCGGTGTTTTGGCGGCAAGTAAACTTTCAACTTCGCTTATGGTAAGGGTTAAAGAGTTGCGCATTTGCATACGCGTTGCTTGTCCGTATTGGAAGTTTGGAATTTCTTTACGTTTTGCATCCAAATCCTCTGGGGTATCAAAAGCGTAATAGGCATAACCATCGCTAATTAATTGCTCAGCAAATTTTCTGTAGCTCGGTTTGCGTTCGCTTTGGCGGTACGGGCCATAATTACCAGGTTTACTTGGGCTTTCATCTGGCGTAATACCACACCAATCTAAACAGTTTGCAATGTATTCTTCAGCACCCTCAACAAAACGGGTTTGGTCAGTATCTTCAACACGTAAAACAAAAGTTCCGTTGTGTTTTTTGGCAAACAAATAATTAAATAAGGCTGTGCGAACACCGCCTAAATGCAAACCTCCGGTTGGGCTTGGCGCAAATCTTACTCTAACTTTTTTTTCCATGATGGCTTGTTTGAGCGTATAGCGAGCAGCGTACAGCACATTTACGGGCCATCGCTTTTGCGCCAACGCAAGACAGCGCAAAGATATGTTTATTGCTTTATGGTTTTAGAAAAAGCATAATGCTTTTGTGTTTTTTTCGTTTTGTTATTTGTAATTTGGCTACCCAAAGCATGAATCCATACGAAAAGAAACGCCGCTGGAAATTTTTCCTTCTCATATTTGCTATCTTAATTGGCATTGCCTCAGTGTTTTACACCGATTCTTTTGTAAAAAAAATGGAACGCGAAGAAGCCAATCAATTCCAGTTATGGGTTAGGGTACAAGAACGTTCCATGCTTTTAATGGATAACGATGTGTTAGTTGGCCTGGTTGAAACCGTAAGGCAGAATACCAAAATGCCGGTTATTTTAACTAATAAAGATGGTTTAATTATTTCGGCCACTGGCTTAGACAGTACAAAATCAATGTATCCGGATAATGGCAAATTGGTTTACGACAGTTTGTATTTTGCCAATCAGCTACGCAAAATGAAAATTCAGCATAAGCCTGCAACCATGAATATTTTTGGTGATGAATTTAAGGCTTACTATCGGGATTCATTTATTTTAACACAACTTCGCTATTTCCCTTATATACAAATGGGGGTTATTTTTCTGTTTCTTTTAACCGCTTATGCAGCTTTTAGTTCTGCCCGAAGAGATGAACAAGACCATGTTTGGGTCGGCTTGGCTAAAGAAACAGCCCACCAACTTGGCACACCAATATCATCATTAATGGCATGGGTAGAACTCATGAAATCGAAGTTTGATGCAGAAGACGATCCATTAATTGCCGAAATGGAGAACGACATAAAACGCCTCGAAATTATTACCGATCGTTTCTCGAAAATCGGGTCGAAACCTATTTTGGAAGATCACGTAGTGTATGTTGTTATCAATAATTTTATCGATTATTTTAAAGTAAGAACATCAGATAAAGTTAAGTTTACCATTACCGGCGATGAACAGGTAAGGGCAATGTTAAACATTCCGCTGTTTGATTGGGTAATCGAAAACCTTTTAAAAAACGCAGCTAACGCTATAGAAAACGAAGGCTCTATCTCGGTAAACATTATCGAAAATTTAGCTAAAGAACAAGTTTTTATTGATGTAACCGACTCTGGAAAAGGAATTCCCCGTTCTAAATTCGATGCCGTTTTTCAACCAGGTTACACCACCAGAAAAAGAGGTTGGGGATTAGGTTTATCTTTAACAAAGCGTATTGTAGAGAATTATCATAGCGGCGAAATCTTTGTAAAAGATTCTGAACTTGGCAAAGGAACAACATTTAGAATAATATTAAAAAGCAGCTTAAGATATGAACCCACCACTGCCTAACGAATACCCTGCCTGGGGCGAAACCTACATCAGCAAAGTACATGGCGATATTTTTGAAGTGCTCGAAGCGCAAATTTTCAGCATTCCGTCTTTTTTCGAATCCAATAAAGAAAAAGAAAACTATGCTTATGCAGAGGGTAAGTGGACGTTAAAAGAAATGCTTGGCCATATTATCGATACAGAGCGCATTTTAACCTACCGATTTACTTGCTTTGCCAGAAATGAAAAGCAACATCTGCCCGGCTTTGATGAAGACGAGTATGTTTTAAATGCTCGCTTTAACGAACGCAATTATGAAGATATGATTGAAGAATTTGCCGCACTCAGAAAAGCAAATCTTTACCTTTATCGCAGTTTAAATGATGAAGAATTAAATCGAAAGGGAACAGCTTCATCAAGAGAAATTAACGTAAAATCCATCCTGTTTATAATTGGCGGACACGTAAATCATCACGTTAGTATTTTAAAAGAACGTTATCATGTGGTTTAAAAACTTTACTGTTGATGATTTAAATAATCGTCCGAAAAACCATATTGGTGGTTTGCTAGATATTATTTTTACGGAAATTGGCGACGATTTTATAATCGCAACCATGCCTGTAGATGAGCGTACACATCAACCGGCAGGCATTTTGCATGGTGGCGCTTCGGTGGTACTAGCCGAAACACTGGGCAGCATTGCATCTTACATGTGCATCGACTCGGAAAAATATATGGCCGTAGGCCTGGAGATAAACGCAAACCACCTCCGTCCGGTTAAAAGCGGTTTGGTTAAAGGCATTTGTACCGTAATTCATCGCGGCGCAAAAACGCATATATGGGATATAAAAATTTACGACGAAAGAGGTAAAATGAATTGTATAAGTCGATTAACGGTGGCAATTATCAATAAGCCCCAATAAAAAAAGCCTGTTCTGCAAAATTGCAAAACAGGCTTTTTAGCTTTCAAAATATGCTATTTATCAATCGCTTTTTTCTCGATAAGGAACGAAGTTATTAAACCCAAGCCGCCAAAAATACCCAGGCAGCCAAAATATATAGCAACCGCCTGGCCTTCTTCCTGGTGAGACATGTTTGACCCAAAAACACTTCGCACCGTAAATAATGCAACCAGCAAACCAATGCCCAAGCCAACCAATAACAAACCAAATTTTAAGCTTAAATAAGGTTTAGGTGCCGATTTGCCTATACCCGGATTAATTCCGCGTTCTATCATGGCCATTTTTTCTTTGTTTGATAAGTATCGAATTCCAAACACCATTGCAAAGGTGCCCAAGAAAATTGAAATTGGTACTAATACTCCGCCTTCCATAATTATAATTTTTTAATGTAAATATTTCTTAAATTAATTTGAACCGTGTTCTGTGTGTTATGACAACACACTTTTAGATCAGGTTACAGCAAGGCCGTAAAAAAATTATAGCTTTGCCAAAACACCTAATCATGAATTGGATTATATTAATTATTGCCGGTCTGTTCGAAGTTGGTTTTACCACCTGCTTAAAATTATCAAGCAACTTTAGCAATGTTAAATGGAGCGTAGGTTTTTTTATCTGCATTGCCTTAAGCTTTTTACTGCTAAACAAAGCATCGCAAACTTTGCCAATGGGTACTGCTTATGCCGTTTGGACGGGTATTGGAGCCGTTGGGACCGTAATTATTGGTATTCTTTATTTTAATGAGCCGGCAACTTTTTGGCGCATATTTTTTATATGCACCCTAATTGGTTCAATTGCCGGATTAAAGTTTTTTGCTGCGCATTAATATTTTTGTGAAGCGCAATTTGCTGCATCTATTTCAGTTTGTTCCCGTTTTACACTTGTACGCCTGCCTGCCTTGTAGGCAGGCTTCGCTTCGTCATGCTTCCTCGCTGCGGGGTACCGTTGCAACCGGGGCTAAAAACTAAAAACAGTATTTCATTTTTGGGGTTGCAATTTGCAGAAACCTTTATGCTAAATCCGATTGATTAAAAAGCCCAAAGCAAGGTTGAACTAAGCCATCTGCGGCGTAAAGAAAAGTGAATTATTAACTTAAGGTGTTCATTTTCAATTAAATATTTTGATTTCAAAAATTCATCTGTAACCTCGTTCTTTATCTTGTAGTCTTACAAGAAGCATGAAGCAAGAGCTTACAGATTTAGAACTGATTAATGATATTTTGACCGGAAATACGGGGCAGTATGCCTTGCTGGTTAAGCGTCATCAGCGGTTTGTGTTTACACTTGCTTTGCGTTTTGCAAAAAACCGCGAAGATGCTGAAGAAATTGCTCAGGATTGTTTTGTAAAAGCTTACAAAGCCCTTGGAAGTTTTAAGCAAACGGCTAAATTTAGTACCTGGTTGTATACCATAACATATACCACTGCAATGACATTTTTGCGAAAAAAGCGTTTAGATACATCATCTATAAGTGATGAAGAAACATTTCTACAACTAGAAAATCATACATCTGGTTTTAACGCAAATGTTTACGAGCAGCAAAATAGTCATGCTTTTTTAAACGATGCGATAAAACTTTTGTTACCAGATGATGCTGCAATAATTACCATGTTTTACAAAGGCGAACAAAGCCTTGAAGAGATAGCCGAAGTTTTAAATATGGAAGCCAATACAATTAAGGTAAAATTGTATAGAGCAAGGCAGAGGCTTAAAGAAAAATTACAATTTTTGTTAAAAGATGAAGTAAAGGAGTTATTATGAACTTGATAGAACAACAACTTTGGGATTATATTGATGGCATTTTAACTGATGCCGAAAAAAAAGACGTTGAAAGCCAAATTGCTTCAGATAAAGATATTAGAAAACAGTATGAAGATTTGCTGCTGATTAACAGTACTTTAAACGGATTGGATATGGATGCGCCATCTATGTCTTTTACCCGAAACGTTATGGAGCGTATTGAGCTTGAGCCAGCTCCGGTTGTATTAAAAACCAAGGTAGATACCCGGATTATTTATGGCATCACTTCGTTTTTTGTGCTTTCTATTTTTGCAATTGTTAGCTATGTAATTTCTACCACAAACCTAACCATGCCTAATTTTAGCTTAAATTTTTCTTTAAACTTTAACATAGAAAATTATATAACGCCAACGGCATTATACCTGTTTATAGGTTTTGATTTGATAATGGCTTTAATATTTATAGATTATTTTTTAAGAAGAAAACTGAATACAAAGGAGTAGTGGAAACTCAGAAAATTTTTTAAACAAAAAAAGCCCCGATTTTTATCGGGGCTTTTTTGTAAATATGATAGTTAATTAAATTACTTTCACATTAACGGCATTTAAGCCTTTTTTACCGTTAGCAACTTCGTATTGTACTTTGTCGTTTTCACGGATTTCGTCGATAAGACCTGTTGAATGAACAAAGATTTCGCTATCGCCGTTTGCAGGGACTATAAAGCCAAAACCTTTAGTTACATTGAAGAATTTTACTGTGCCTTCTTGCATTGTATTAAATATTAAAATTAAGTATGCAAGGTAGGTTTTAATTTTTAAAATCAAAATATTTTTTTAACATTTTTTTAACGTTAAAATTTTGTAACCAAATGATTACTAAGACTTTTTAAGTGCCTTACCCAATACACCTATTGTAATTTCGCTGTTATGTTGTATGCCTAAAGTGCTACCCGGAACAACATAAAAAAGGTTACGGATGTAAATATCTGCAATGCTTTGAACCACTTCTTTTTTCTGTTCTTCCTGGCCTTTTAAAATCCCATGAACAGCTTTTACATGTATGCTTCCATTTACATCAACAATGGCTGTAAACTGGTAAGTAAAATCTTTATAAGCCCTATCAATTTCTATTCGGTATTTAGGGAACATATAATTATAAGAAGCTGTTCTGCCGCTTAATTTATCGGCTGGTTCTTCGGTTTGGCTAACTTTTACAATTTTACTCTTTGGTATAAACTGAACCGGTGCTGTCGCAGCAAATGCGCTATCGCTACTTAGATTAGTTTTGGTAGCAATCTTTTTAATAAAGGCTGTATCGGCTTTGGTTGGTTTCTGCAAATCTTCAACCGGCTTTTTAAGTTTGTTTTTAATGTAATCCTGAGCGTAAAAGGTCATGTTTACATCCGAACGAAAATCGTTGGCAATAATCTTATTATTTACCTGAACGCGTTGAAAAACCAAACTATCTTTAGTAAGGGCTTTAACCTTAAACCATTCTTCGGCGAAATTGTAAAGATTACCATGATCGTATTGCAGGTAAAACTTTTGCATAACCTGCTTTTGTGGGCTCCAGGCCATCATTGTATCTTCAGCCGCAACTTCAATAATCCACGATGGCTTTTGCATAAAACCTTGCTCGTTAAAAGATAAACCATTACTGAAACGTCTTTTTGTTTCAACATAACGGATACCTTTTACGGGCTCGAAAGTAAAATCTCTAAGTTTGGCATTTGTTCTTTTACTGCCAGATTCGCAGGCTAAAAAGAAGGTTGAAGAAATTACAAGTAGCCAAAAGTATCTTATCATATTTATATAACGAATGAAGCTGAATTTTGGGCTAAAATAATTTATTTTTTCTTAACCAGAATTACGTTGGCTACTTTTCGTTGCCCTTCGTGGTCCCATTTTTTATTATCGCTTGGGTAATTAACAATTCCGTTTTTAATTGTCCACAAGGTTGTAGAGCCGCCGCCATCAAAATTAATTGCCGTTTTGCAGCCCAGCCACTTCATCAGTTTTGTTAATTCAAATAAACTTAATCCGGCAGAATTTTCATGTCTTCCATCAACGGTAAGCATAATTATTCTGCCATTTGGCTTTATACCTAAGCATGTTCTTGGGTGGCGTAACCGGTTAAAGGCGGCAGAATCCAACAGTTCGTTAACGCCATTAAAAGTTAATAATGGCCCATTAAGCATTACATTATTTTCGCTGAGTTTGGTTTCCCAATCCGTTGTTCCATCCCATTTTTTAACTTCAATTTTTCCATCATTTATTACTACTGCAGCTTGTTGATGCCTTGCTCTTAAGTCGTTTTTTTCCAGGCGGGTGGTATTAATTATTTTTCCATCAACTTTAACAAAATCTACGGCACCACCATTTTTAACATCGAAAAAATTCCCATTAATTGCGGCAATTGCGGTGTCTTTCTGAGCAAAATCGCTGGTGTATAATAAGGTTTTATCTTCTGCTCCAATGGCGAATACAGCCTTTCTGCCGGTATTTTTAATTTCCAGAAAGGATATATTTTCATTTGCTGCGAATAAATTGTTCGAATTAAAATGATGTACATATAATTTAACCTGCTTTGCAATTCGTGTTTTTTGCCATTTTGCCTTTACAACCGTTATCGAATCGATATTTTGAGCGTGTGCAAATATGCTTGATGCGCAGGTAAAAATAAGTAGTAGTAAATTTTTAAACATGGATAGAGATTGAACAGCTAATTTAAAAGCAATAAAACTAGCATTTGGCTTGTAACCTGAAAATTACCAATTAAATTCTGCGCTCTAAATGAACCACTTTATAGTAAATTTTTTCGTCACGGTAGATTTCTAAAATTACGCTTTTGCTATCGCCAGATTTGAAAAGGTTTGCCAAATCATTTAAAGTGTAAGCGTCCATTGATTTGAAATTAACGCCAATAATTTCATCATTCGGGCAAATGCCTGATTTTTCTGCCGGAGAGTTTTCATCAACTTCGCCAATTAAAAAGCGGGTATAATTTTTTTGATCCAAATAAACCACCATACCTATCATATCGTGCTCAAAAGGTGCTTTAAAATAGGTATTTGGCTTAACGTACATAAAGCTATCGCGATAGTTTAGCTGAATATTAAACTTTCTTAAAAGTTCTGCACCAAGGTTTCCATTTCGGGTTTTTAAATCAATTTTTTTCGAAATGAGCTGATAATCAGGAAAACCGGATATCACATCTTTAAAATCGTAATTACCAATTGAGAACTGCTTTATCCGGCCTAAATATCCTTTTATTTGTCCGCTCAGGCTCATGCCTAAGTTCGATTTGATTTTAGAAAACGGCAATGGAAACATATTTCCATTTAACATTTCCATTGATAAAGCATGACTTGCACCCGTATCTATCAAAAATTTAGCTTGAACCACACCACCATCCGGCACTTCAACATCAGCATAAACATAGGCTTTCATGTTCTCTATAGAGATTGGAATTTTGCTGCCTTTATATTTTATTTTCGAATCAGGATTACTGATTATAAGTCTGTTATTGGTGTAACGGATATCAACAACGAAGCTATTAAAAAAGCTGTAGCCAATTAAGCCATAAATTTTTGTGCCCAAATGGCCGGAAAGATTAAATAAATCATCCTTTAAAATAGCTGTTGGAATGTGATCAATTTTTACCCTGCTAATTCTGGCATTAACATTTTGCGATACAAATGCTTCAACAGTTTCTAAACCCAAACCAGAAACTTTAATCTTTCTCATCAGGGTAAAATCTAATGAATCGATAATGGAAGGTTCTGTAATAATCATTGGTCCAACGCCAGTATCCAGAACAAAATCGAATGGTCCTTTACCGTTTACAAAAACCGGAATTACTATTAAGTTTTTTATTAATTTGAAAGAGATGGACTGCCGTTTCTGGTTATCCATAAAATGAAAATCTTGAGCATTATTTTTAAGTGGAAGCAGCAAAAAGCAGGTGCAAGCTACTATAATGCAGCCCCTTAAAATTATAGCCGATTTACATTTGGTTAACATTATATTAAATTTAATCATTTAGTTCGTATTATTTATAATAACTTTAAGGATGATTTCCAACCGATTATTAAACATCACTTTAGTTCTATCTACATTACTAACCAGCTTGTTATTTGCGTGTTCTACCGATAAAATGGTAGCCAAAAAGGTATCCAATGAATTTAAAAATAATAGTGTAATACAGCAATATCAGGTTGGCTTTGCGCTGTATAATCTGGAAGAGAAAAAAATGATTTTTGAAAAAGATGCGGATAAGTATTTTTCACCCGCATCGAATACAAAACTTTATACCTTTTTTGCGAGTTTGAAAATGTTACCAGAGGTGATGCCTGCCTTGCGTTACATAGAAAAAAACGACTCGCTTATTTTTTGGGGTACCGGAGATCCATCATTTTTACAGTTTAACGTTAAAGATAAATCGGCCTATAATTTTCTTCAGGCATCGAATAAAAAATTATTTTTTGCCCCGGGCAGGTATTCTGGAACTTTTTTTGGCGATGGTTGGGCTTGGGACGATTACGATTTTTATTACCAGCCAGAAATATCAGAAATGCCGATTATGGATAATATGGTTACTTCTACATATTTATCGCCAAACAAAATAAACATAGTTCCCAAAGTTTTTACCCACTGTTTTGCAGTAGATTCAACTAAAACTTCAGGTAATTTTCAGGTAACGCGGAATTTCCTAACCAACGAGTTTCATTATCCCGCAGTTGCCGTTAAGCCAAATTACAATCAGCAAAATCCATATAAAACCAGTCCGCAAACAACTGTAGAAGTTTTATCAGATACCTTACATAAAACAGTTGGATTGATAAAAATGCGTATGCCTTCCGGAGCTAAAACTCTACCCGGCGCCAGCAGAGATTCTGTTTTAAAACACATGATGTTGCCAAGTGATAATTTTATTGCAGAGCATTTGCTTTTGGTAATTTCTAATCAAATTGGCGATACATTAAGCACTACAAAAGCGATTCAGCATGTAACTAAAAATCATCTGTCTTTTTTGCCCGATAGAGTAAAATGGGTTGATGGTTCGGGATTATCCCGCCAGAATTTATTTACACCAAGAGATAATATTTACTTGTTAGATTCCATTTATCATTTGGTAAATAACCCCGAAAAACTTTTTAACATGTTGCCTGCCGGCGGAAAAAGCGGAACTTTGAAGAATGCCTACCCAAAAACAGATAAACCTTTCGTTTTTGGAAAAACCGGGTCGCTGGGCGGTGTTCATAATCAAAGCGGCTATGTTCTTACAAAAAATGGCAAAACCTATATTTATTCTTTTATGAATAATAATTTTGTTAAGCCTACGGCTGAAGTAAGAGCAGAAATGGTGAGGATTGTAACTTACATACACGATAATTTTTAATCAAAAAACTGAATTATAAATTTTATCACAACGAAATGTAACAGCATCCTTAAAGCCTAAGCTATGAAAAAATTAATATTATGGACTGCGCTGATTTTTACATTGGCGCTTAATGCCTGTAAAAAAGGAACTTCAGTTTCGCCCGAACCAAACGTTCCAGTTAAACCTTACACGCCAGATAACAGCTTTAAAATTGTTTCTTACTTTCCCAGCTATCGCGATCCGGAAGCCATTAATCCTGCTAAGTATAAAATGATTACCCATTTGTTTTATGCTTTTTTAAATCCAAATTCTGATGGTACTTTGGCCACTTTGGAGCAACCTGCACGGTTCAGCACGGTAATGCAACGTGCTAAAGCAAACGGATTAAAGTTTGGCATTTCTGTTTCGGGTACCCGAAGCATTTTTGTAACCATGGCTTCAAGCTCAACATCGCGAAGCTTATTTGTTAAAAACGTAACCAATTTTGCCAAAACAAATAATTTAGATGGTGTAGATATGGATTGGGAATACCCTAGTACAGCCGATGGATCGGCAGATAATTATGTACTGCTGATTAAAGAACTATCAGATTCGCTACACAAATACAATAAGTTTTTAAGCGCTGCCATTACGCCAGGCGTTTACGCAGGTAGTATTAGAGATGGTTTGAAAGCAGAAGTTTTTGCTTTGGTTGATTTTTTTAATATCATGGTTTACGATGGAATTGGTTGGGATAAAACTGAACCTTTCCAACACGCATCGTATAACATGGCTGTTTCCAGTTTAAATTATTGGCTAACCACCAGAGGAATGCCGAAGGAGAAGGCTGTTTTAGGGATTCCGGCTTATGGTAAAAATGCTGCAAATTCTGCACTTGCTTACCGAGATATTGCAGCGGCAAACGCAAATGTAAATATAGATTCTGCACTTGTTGGCACTACAAAATATTATTATAATGGTGTTTCAACAACAAAGAAAAAAGCTAAACTTGCCAAGGATGTGGCCAATGGCGTTATGTTTTGGGAGTTTTACCATGATGATGGTGGTGCTAAATCTATTATAAAAGCGGCAAACGATACTTTAGGCAGAAGCTATTAATAAAAATGAATTTAGATTTTACTGAAATAAATCAGCCTTTTTCAAATACCATCCAAATATCTGGTAAAAACTATCTGTACTTTGGCGGAACGGCCTATTTGGGCATCCCGCAGAATAAAGCCTTTATTAATTTATATGTTGAAGGAATTAAAAAGTTTGGCTTAAATAATGGAACAAGCAGAAGCAATAATATCCAACTCGGCATTTACAAGCATGCAGAAGCGGTGGCTGCTCAAAGATTTGGTTCAGAAGCAGCCCTTATTACATCAAGTGGTTATTTGGCCGCTCAGTTAACGGTTAACCAGCTTGCAGCTTTTGGTACCGTAATTTATGCGCCATCTACTCATCCGGCGCTTTGGGTAGAAAATCAAATAAATCACACTAATAAATTTGTGGATTGGTCTATAGAAACGGTTGAGCTCATAAATTCATCACCAAAAAAAAATTGGGTGTTGATTAGCAACTCCATGAATAATATTATGCCTGAAATCTATGATTTTAATTTTTTAAACAAAGTTGATAAGGATAAAAGCATTATTTTAATTGTTGATGACTCTCATGGTATTGGTATAAATAATGAGGGTTTGGGTGCTTATTCCGCATTGCCAAAACTGGCTAATGTAGAAAATGTAGTCGTGGCTTCGATGGCAAAAGCGTTAGGTGTAGATGCAGGAATTGTTCTTGGCTCAGCTTCAATAATAGAGCAACTAAAGAGAACAAATACTTTTGTAGGGGCTTCTCCGCCCGCTGCTGCAGGTTTATATGCCTTTGTGTATGCCGAAGAAATTTATCAAAAGGCCATTCAAAAGCTTTATGGTAACATCTCAATTTTTGAAAAGGGATTAATTTCTAAATGTGATTATGCTAAAAATTTTCCTGCTTTTTTATTCCACAACACCGATTTTGCAAACCAACTATTAAATCAGCAGATTTTAATTTCCTCTTTTCCCTATCCGGGAACCAATAATTTATCCATTAACCGGGTAATTATTTCTAGCTGGCATACCGAAGACCAAATCAATATGTTGTTGTCGGCAATTTCATAAACAGCTTTATGCATTGATTTTTGAAATTATATCAAATATTTCTATAGCCTATCGCCTTGGATAACATTATAAAATTAATACTATATTTATTTTATAATAATATAACCAAATTACTTTTGAGCCATACATGACAGGCTACATTGAAGATATAAGGCAAGGGAACCACAAATCTTTTGAAATAGTTTTTAAACTATGGCATAAGAAGGTTTTCGCTTATTTTTTTAATAAAACTGCATCTGATGATTTGGCAGAAGAATTAACTCAACTTGCCTTTATAAAACTCTGGAGATTTAAGCATACGCTTTCTGATGATTATCCAATTGACATTCAATTGTTTAAAATTTCAAAATCGACATTATTGGATTACTTTAAAAAGGTAGCCACTGAAGACCGAAATCTATATTTATACAAACTCGAAACCGAAACGAATATAATAGAGCAATCGTTACATTTCGATACAAAGAGACAATTAGACGAGGTTTTAAATTGTCTTCCGCCGGTGCGTAAACAAGTTTTTGTTTTAAGTCGTTTACAAGGTTATTCCTATAAAGAAATTGCTGAGCAGTTGTCAATTTCTCCAAGAACGGTAGAAAAACACATTTCATTAGCCATTAAACAACTTGATGGCTATGCATATATTCCTGCATTTATATTGCTTCTTAAATTCTTCAGTTAAACTGAAAAAAAAAATCATCCGCTTACGGGATAACCCTTTTCCAAATCGTATTAGTAGTTATGATTGTATCTGAAGAGCTATTGGCCAGGTATTTTAAGGGTTTATGTACACCAGAAGAAAAGCTTTTGGTGGCAAATTATTTAAATGATGTAGAAGATTTGCCCGAACATCTGCTAAAAAAAGAGGAATGGGATGATGCTGAAGATGCTTTAATGAGTAACGAAAAAAGCGAAGCATTGTTTTTGGTCATAAAAAGAGAAACTATTTCAAAATCAGTAAAGCTGAGAAGGTATAAAATAATGGCAATAGCAGCAATGTTATTAGCTGTTTTGACTGTCGGATTTTATATGGTGCTAAAACCAGAAGCAACGGTTTTTAATTTGGCTAAGCATAAAATTGAGCAGAAAGAAAAGCAAGCAGAAATTGTCTGGAAATCATTTGTTAATTACACAAGCAGCAACCAATCTATAACATTACCCGATGGTTCATCTGTAAAGGTTTATCCGGCAGGAGAAATTAGATATGCCATACCTTTTGTACAGCAAAGCCGTGAAATTTATTTGACAGGTAAAAGCTTTTTTAAGGTCGCCAAAGATAAAAAGCATCCATTTACAGTATACTCAAATGGAATATCAACAACTGCTTTAGGTACTTCATTTACCATTACGGCCGATGACAAAACTGAATTGGTAAAGGTTGAGCTGCATACAGGTAAAGTTTGGGTTAAAAAAATGGTGAGGGTTTTAAACAAGCAAATTTTTAGTGAGATTTTAATGCCCGGCGAAAAACTGGTTTATGATAAATCGAAGGATAAGGTTAATGTAAGCACTAATGGATTGCTGGCCAGGGTGCCAATCAAATTAAACGAAGTAAATTTTACCCAGGTAGCGCTGAAAGATGTTTTTGAAAAACTTAAATCGCATTACAACATAAAAATTATTTACAACGAAACTGACTTAGCTGAAATCTCATTTACCGGAACCATCAATTTAAGGCAAAAGCCCGAACAAATTATTAAAGAAATAACCGAATTAAATGAGCTAAGCCTAACCAAAACAGCTGATGGCTACATTATCAGCAAATAAAACCAACCAAACTAAATATTTAATTGCTCCAAATTAACTGTTGGTGCCTTTATGAAAAAACAATAAACGAATATAACTATGCTAAGAAAATTTACGAAACACTTGTTCTTTTGTGTGCTGCTGATTACAGCCGCCGCAACTGCCCGTGCTCAAACATCGGAGATTACGGGAATTGTAAAGGATGAAACGGGACAGCCGCTTATTGGCTCTTCAATTCTTTTACTCAACACAAAAACCAATGAGAAAAAAGGTATTATGGTAAACGCCGATGGGAAGTTTTTAATTTCCGGATTATCTGCAAATGTGCCATACACCATTAGTGCTTCTTATATTGGCTACACCACAAAAACCATCGACAATTATTTACTCAAAGCTGGCGAGCAGGCAACATTAATGATTCAATTAATGCCTGAATCTGCAAATTTGACCGATGTTGTAATTGTTGGTTATGGTAGTCAGAAAAAGAAAGATGTAACCACCGCAATTGCAAGCATTAAAGCCAGCGACCTGGAAAACCAACCGATTAATAATGCTGCTGAGGCAATGGTTGGTAAAATGGCTGGTGTTCAGGTTTCACAAGGCTCTGGAGCACCTGGTGGCGCATTATCAATAAAAGTTCGTGGTGTTGGTACAATTACTGCGGGTTCAAGTCCGTTGTACGTAATTGATGGTGTACCAATTTCTGGAGACAATATTAACACGCTTAACACAAATGATATTGCTTCGATTGAGGTCTTAAAAGATGCTTCATCTGCAGCTATCTACGGTTCAAGGGGTTCAAACGGTGTGGTTTTAATTACCACTAAACAAGGTAAAAATGGCGCCGCTACCATTAGCGCAAATAGTTACACCGGATGGCAGACTTTAGGGAAAAAAATCGATATGATGGATGCTTATCAGTATTCTCAGATGGTTATAGAATCTAGAAATAATACTTATGCTGACGCGATGGATGCGATAAATCGTAGGAATGTTGCAAATGGTAATCCAACTATTGCGTATAGCATTAATGATAGTAATGCACAACGTTTAGTTAACTCTGGTAATAATACAAGTGCTGTTATTCCTTTAGATGTTTTGCCGTATTTATCAGGTCAGCAAGGTTTAACAAATACCGATTGGCAGGATGAAATTTTTAGAACAGCCAAAATCCAGAATCATTCGTTATCAGCATCTGGAGGTAGCGAAACCTTAAAATATTATGCCTCTATGGAATATTTTGATCAGGATGGTATTATTTTAAATAGCGGTTTTAAGCGCTACAGCGGAAGATTAAATTTAGAAGGCACAAAAGGAAAGTTTAAATATGGCGTTAATTTAACCCCATCAGTTATTAAAGAAAAAAGAGTTAATGCAAACGGGCCATATAGCAGTAGCGGTATAGTTGCATCAGCTTTGCATTATTCGCCAATATTTCCTGTTTTTAATGCAAACGGAAGTTATAGTTTTGCTCAAAACTCATGGAGCCCGGGGCAGGTAACAACATTGCCAAATGGTTCTACAATTTCTGGCAATGGAGAAACTCAGGCATGGAATCCCGTTGCTTTAGCAATGCTTCAGAAAGACGATGTGGGCTCGAACAGATTAACTGGAAGTGCATTTGTAGAGGCATCTATCTTTAAAGATTTAAAATATAGAATTCAGTTAGGTGTTGATTTGTTTAACAGCGCTGAGGATATTTTCCGTCCTTCAACTTTTCCATTGTCAAACACGGCAGGTAATCCACCGTCTGATGCATCTGGAAGTTCGAGAACAATAAAAGAAACAAACTGGTTATTAGAGCAAACGTTAAGTTACAATAAAACCATTGGCGACCATAACATTTCAGCTTTGTTAGGTTGGTCTACTCAAAAAGATGATTTAAGCGGAAACTATGCGGTTGCTTCGAGAGGATTTATCAGCGACCAGATTGAATACTTAAACGCAGGAATTGTAACCAGTGGTACATCAACAAGATCACAATGGGCGCTTGCTTCTGGCATTGCCAGATTACAATACAGCTATAAGGGCAAGTATTTATTTACCGGTTCGGTAAGGGCAGATGGTTCTTCAAAATTTGGAGCGAATAACAAATGGGGTTACTTTCCATCAGCTTCTGTAGGATGGCGATTATCCGAAGAAAACTTTTTGAAAGATGTAAAATCCATATCTGATTTAAAACTAAGAGCAAGTTATGGCTTAACCGGAAACTTTAACATTCCAACTTATGGAGCTCAAGGCTCAATGACAAATTACGGCTATGTTTTTGGTGGCGCAACACCTGCAGTTGTTAATGGTGCGGCAACTTATGCACAACCTAATGATGATTTAAGATGGGAAAAAACAGCACAATTAAATGTTGGTTTAGATGTGGCTTTTTGGGATAATAAATTAACCTTAACAGTTGATGCTTACAACAGTAACACTACCGATTTATTACTGAATGTACCGGTTCCAATTACAACAGGCTTTGCTACCGAGCTTAAAAACATCGGAAAAGTTAACAATAAAGGTATAGATATCAATTTAGGTACAACACAACAATTTGGCGCTGTAAAATGGACAGCCAATGCAAATTTCTCTAAAAATAAAAATAAAGTAGTTGAGTTAGGTCCAGGCAATGCCGATATCATTAGAACAGGTTCTGTTGCAAATGCCTATTTCTTAACCCGTGTTGGTGAGCCAATTGGTTCATATTATTTACCGGTTGTATTGGGCGTTTTTAAAAACCAGGCAGAAGTAAATGCATACCCGCACTATATGGATACGCAAGGGAATTTTGATTTGAATACCTCTAAGCCAGGTGATTTTAAATTTAAAGATGTTGATGGCGATGGCGTAATTGATTTAACTAAAGACCGCGAGATTGTAGGTAATTATTTGCCTAAATTCACCTACGGTTTTGCCACTTCACTAGAATATAAAGGCATTGATTTAAACATTGCTATGCAAGGTGTTTATGGTAATAAAATTTTAAATCTATCTCGTAGATATTTTGCCAATAAAGAAGGTAACATGAATAACATGATTAGCTCTTTAGATAGATGGGTTTCTGAAGCAAACCCAGGAAGCGGGCAAGATGTAAGAGCAAACCGTGTAGCTAAAGGGAGCAATGGAACAACCTCAACATGGCACGTAGAAGATGGTTCGTACCTGCGCATTCGTAACATCGCTTTAGGTTATACATTACCCGATGCTTTTGTTAAAAAACTAACCTTATCAAAAGTTAGATTGTATGTGTCGATGCAGAATCCGTTCACATTTACAAAATACACTGGTTATAATCCAGAGGTTACAAACAGAACCGATGCAACTACAAACGGTGAAGATTATGGTGTTTATCCAACGGCAAAAACTACATCTATTGGTTTAAACATCACTTTATAATTCTTTAAAAAGATATCAAATGAAAAAATATATCATATCAATTATAGCATGTGGCTTAGTAATTACTGTTACATCCTGCAAGAAATTTTTAGATTTAAAACCATTAGATTCATACACAGAAAATACATTTTATGTTGATGAAAAAGGTTTACAAGGCGGTTTAGTAAGTTGTTACGATGCTTTACAAACAGATAGTTTGTATGGTAACAATCTACTAACCTTAGGCGAAATTCGCGGCGATAATGTTACCGATAACGACCCGGGTTCCGGTGCTGGTGTGCGAAACTCGATAGAGGTTTTTTCAGAAACTTCTGCTAATGCAATCTTATCCGCTTCCTGGCAAGGACATTACAAAGCCATTTATCGTTCAAATATTATTTTGGATAGAGCTCCGGCAATTAACATGTCAGACGCAATAAAGAACCAAATTATTGGCCAGGCAAAATTTATCCGTGCACTCAGCTACTTTAACTTAACCCGTATTTGGGGCAATGTTCCTTTGGTTTTAACAGTTCAAAAAACTGCAGAAGCCAGAGACAACAGCCGTGCAACATCTGCCCAGGTTTATCAACAAATTATAAGTGATTTAACCGATGCGGCTACAAAATTGCCTACAACCTGGGCTGATGCACAAAGAGGAAAAGCAACAAGTTACGCTGCATCAGCATTATTGGCCAAAGTGTATTTGTACCAAAAAAACTATAATATGGTGGTATCCACTTTGCAGCCTTTAGCCACAGCAATTTATGCAGGTACAACGCTTTCTTTGGTACCACAAACCACAACTTTTCCTAGTGGTTTAAAAACCAGCCGCGATATTATTTTTGCCGTTTTATATTTAAATGGTGGAGTTAGGGAAGCGGTTAATCAAGATAATCGTTACAGAAATAACAACAATACCAATACAATAACTATTCCTCAGGCATTGTTTGAAACAGCAGATAATCGCAGAGCTTTAGTTGCACCAACCAACATCGGACTTCGTCCGGGTAAGTTTAACAGTGCCGTTTCTAACTCAACAGAAATTAGCGGTGATTTTCCGGTATTACGTTGTGCAGATGTTTTGTTAATGTACGCTGAAGCCTTAAACGAGGTTGCTTATGGTAATGCTGAAGCTTTTAAAGCCTTAAATGCAGTTAGAACAAACGCCAATGCAACAAATAAAACGGCTGCTACCTTGCTTACACAAGCAGATTTTAGGGCTGCTGTTTATTTAGAAAGACGTTTGGAATTAGCTTTAGAGGCCGACCGTTGGTTCGATATTGTTAGAACTGCGCAAATGGCAACTGTTTTCCCAGGCATTCCTGCTTTTAGAAGTATCTATCCGGTTCCGCAAACGGAGATTGACAATGTGAATAACAAAAGCGGATGGCAAAATCAAGGCTATTAATCAATAAAATATAAGCTTTTAAGCCGATGCTGTCTTATCAGCATCGGTTTTTCATTTTAAAGGGATTTCCTCAAACGGATTATTTTTTCAATATTTATAACCAAAATAAAGACCAATGAAAAAGCTTTTCTTCCTCTTATCACTATCTTTCTTATTTCTGATAAATGTACAGGCTCAAACCACCGAAGTTTGGATTGTTAGGCATGCTGAGAAAGATAAATCAAATCCACAGGAAAAAAATCCGGATTTATCTGATGAAGGAAAAACAAGAGCCGGAGATTTGGCTAAGTTTTTAAAAAAGGTAGCTTTTGATGCTGCCTTTACAACGCCTTACAAAAGAACAAGGCAAACTTTAGATTCTTTAGTGATTCCAAAAGTAATTGAGTACAACGGCATTAAGGCACTTGTAGATAGCGTTAAAACAAACTACGTTGGTAAAAAAATTATAATCGCAGGCCACTCCAACACCGTTTTAGAAATTATTGAAGCTTTTGGGGGCAAACGCCCAAGGGAAGAACTAACAGACGATGATTATGATTTCATCTTTAAATTAAATGTAAAGGGCGATAAAGCTAAAGTTAAGATGGACCAATTCGGTGTTCCACATCATTTATAATGTTGATTACAATTTTTCAAACGGAATATCCATAATATCGTAATTTTCCCAACCTTGAAAGTCGTAATGCCACCATTCGTTTATTAAAACGTTTAGCTTATTTTTCTTCATAACAGCGATTAAGTATTCACGGTTTTTGCGTACTTCATCGCTTACAGGTTCATAATTTGCTGCTGCTGCTTTCGAAAAGCTATCATAAGGTGTAGCCATTTCCAATTCCTTGCCTGTTTTTAAGTTGATGATGGTTAAATCTAACGCACAGCCTCTATTGTGTTTTGAACCTTTTGCCGGGTTTGCTACAAAATTTTTATCGCTTGCTTTCTTATAAAACTCTACCGTAATTTTATACGGGCGATAACCATCAAAAATTTTCAGTCCCAAACCTTTTTTATTCAATTCTTTCTGAACTTTTTTTAGTGATTCTACAACCTGTTTTCTGGCAAATGCTCTAGCCTGCTTATACATAACCTGTTGCATAAAATTATTTTTTGTCGCATAGCGGATGTCAAGTTTGATATTTGGAATGGCTTTTTTTATCTCCACAAGCTCATTGTTCGGATTGATTTTAATAGAAGCCAGATATTGATTGTATGAATTTACAACAACAAGTTTTTGTGGTGCTTCGGGTTTAGTTTGAGCTAAAGCAGAAAATGAAATAAATAATAGAATGATTAAGATTTTCATTGAAGTTTTCTAAACAAATTTATATGATCCAGTAATTCACATTAGTAGAGCCTAAGCATTGTTTCCGCGTTAAGCTCATAACCGGCCTAACAAATTTTTGGGTAAGTACCTCACAAGCCTCATCACAAACTTAAGTACAAAAATTTTAAGCCGGCAATTTTGTTTCTTTTGTTGTCAAAAGAAAAAAGCCTGTCTGGCCAAGACAATAGGCATCTAAAAACGAATTATAAATGCCGAATACATATTGCTTCCCCGAATTGTCGGGGCAGGCTGTGCCTCGCAATGACGAAATAAATTATTACTGATTAGAAACAACCAATAATTCTAAATCTTTAAAAGGCAAATTAAACATATCAGCCAAGTCTTTATTCGTTACGTTTCCCTGGTAAATATATAAGGCTTCGCGAATCCCCGGATTATTCCAAACCATATTCATTAACCCACCAAACTCGCCAATATCCAATAAAATCGGCGCAAAAATGTTGGTTAAAGCATAAGATGCCGTTCTTGGCACACGCGAAGCAATATTAGGAACGCAGTAATGAATTACATCATATTTTCTGAAAACAGGATTTGTATGGTTTGTAACTTCAGAGGTTTCAAAACAACCACCTTGATCAATACTTACATCTATTACAACTGAATGCGGCTTCATCTTTGCAACGGTTTCTTCCATTACGATACAAGGGCTTCGCCCGTGGCTTGAACGGATTGCACCAATTACAACATCGCAGGTTACAATGGCTTTATTTAAAACAATAGGCTGCATAACCGAAGTAAATACACGGCTATTGCCCAGGTTATTTTGTAAGCGGCGTAAACGATAAATGGAACTATCAAAAACCTTAACCTCGGCACCTAAAGCTAAAGCCGTTCTTGCGGCGTATTCGCCTACTGTTCCGGCACCTAAAATTACAATTTCTGTTGGTGGTACACCGGTAAAACCGCCAAGCATTAAACCTTTGCCTCCGGTTACATTACTTAAGTATTCTGCAGCAATCAGTATTGATGTTGAGCCAACAATTTCACTCATCGCCCTAACCACACTTAAAACATTACCTTCATCGCGAAGGTGTTCAAAACATAAAGCATTAATCTTTTTGTGCATCAAAGCTTTAAGGTATTCTTGCTTTAAGGTTCCGGTTTGCAGAGAGGATATTAAGGTTTGCCCTTTGTGCATTAAGGCAATTTCCTCTAACATTGGCGGTGCAATTTTTACCAGAATATCGCAGTCAAAAACCTCTTTTTTATCATAGGCAATTTTTGCACCTTGCTCTGCATACTCTGTATCAGAAAAATTTGCTGCGGTTCCTGCACCACTTTCCAGTATAACCCTATGACCATTGTTAACCAAAAGCGCTACAGATAGCGGCGTTAAAGCAATTCTATTTTCCTGAAATGAAATTTCTTTGGGTATTCCGATGTTTAGATTGTTTTTTCTATTTCGGGTCTCTAGTGTTGCTTCTTGGGTTTGCAATAAACCCTGACGAGCTATGTCGGCCATTCCTTCGCGTAATCCTGTAGCCATGATTTAAAAAAAATGTTTATTGTTTTAGGTTGTTGAAGATAGGGAAAATCTCTTAATTAATTGATATATAATTCTATCCTTAACTAATCCGAAATATTCTTTGTGTATTATTAGCTATGCTAATATCCACATGTACCAAATTTTCTGGTAATAATTCAGCAACAAGTTCTGGCCATTCAATTAAACAAATTGCTCCGCTGTAAAAATATTCTTCGTAGCCCAAATCATAAGCTTCCTGAATGTTTTTTATTCGGTAAAAATCAAAATGATAAACCGCACCTTTTGGACTTATATATTCGTTAACAATAGAATAGGTTGGACTAGAAACTACATCTTCAATACCCAATTCACGGCACAAAACTTTTATAAAAGTTGTTTTGCCGGCGCCCATATCACCTCTGAAAACGAAAATTTTTTTATCACCTGCAAAATCTAAAAGCTGTTGGGCTGCCTTTGGTAAATCGGCTAAACTGTTAACTATTAATTCCATCTTAAAAAAATAAAGGCAAAAGTAACACATAATTGTGTTGCTTTTGCCTTTAAAATTATCGTTGTGCTGATCTTGTGAAAGATTATTAATTCAACCCTCATCTACACCGAAGCGACGAAATCTTTGAAATTGAACTTTTTTACAATTAAAAGATTTCTTGATTACGCTCCCCTTGAAATGACGACCAGAGCTAATATTTACCTCGGCGAATAGGTTACTACAGGGATAATCATTTCTTCTAAAGAGATGCCCCCATGTTGAAAGGTTTCATTATAGTAATTTACAAACTGGTTATAATTGTTCGGGTAAACAAAGTAACTATCCTCTCTGGCAAAAATATAACTGCTGCTGATGTTAATTTTCGGCAATAAAGCATCATGTGGATTCTTAATTGCAAAAACCTCTTTAGCGTTAAAATTTAAGTTTCTGCCCTGTTTGTATCTCAAGTTGGTATTTGTACTTCTATCGCCAATTACTTTTACCGGTTTTTTAACACGAATTGTTCCGTGGTCGGTAGTGATGATTACTTTAACCTGTTTCTGTGATATTTTCTTCAATAAATCGAACAATGGCGAGTGTTCAAACCACGATAAAGTTAACGAACGATAAGCAGCATCATCATTTGCAAGTTCGCGTATCATCTGCATATCTGTACGGGCATGGCTTAACATATCAACAAAGTTGAAAACAATAGCATTAAAGTCGTTTTTCAACAAATTATTAGTTTGTTCTACTAAATCTTTTCCTTGCTCAAAAGTTAAAATTTTATTGTAGCTGTATTTGCAATCCTTACGTAAACTGCGTTTGATATTATCTGCTAAAAACGCTTCTTCGTGCATGTTTTTACCGCCTTCATCATCGTCATTTTGCCAAAGCGCAGGGAAACGTTTCTCCATTTCTAAAGGCATCAAGCCCGAAAAAATAGAATTACGTGCATATTGCGTAGCCGTAGGAAGAATACTGGTGTACATATCTTCTTCATCTATACGGAAATATTCAGAAATAAGCGGATTGATGATTTTCCATTGATCGTAACGCAGGTTATCAATCAATATAAAAAATACTGGTGTAGTATCGTTAATGTGCGGAAAAGCTTTGGTTTTTAGCAACTCATTAGAAAGTAGCGGAGCTTTATCTTTTTCCTTTATCCAGCCTAAATAATGTTCTTCGATAAATTTTGAGAATTGAGTATTTGCTTCCTGCTTCTGCATGGTTAAAATCTCATGCATCTGTGGGTCATCCAATTTCTCAAGTTCTAATTCCCAAAAAACGATCTTTTTATATACATCAATCCATTCTTCATAATTAAGCTTATCGCTTAAAGTCATTCCTAATCTGCGGAAATCTTGTTGATAAGCCATCGAGGTTTTCTCGCTCACCAATCGCTTGTTATCAATCAGCTTTTTGATGGTTAGCAACACCTGTTTAGGGTTTACAGGTTTAATCAAATAATCATCTATTTTACTACCAATGGCATCTTCCATCAAATTTTCTTCTTCACTTTTGGTAATTAAAACTACCGGCACATCAGGATTTAGATTTTTAATAGCCGAAAGCGTTTCTATTCCGCTCATTCCCGGCATGTTTTCATCTAAAAAAACTAAATCAAAATGCGCTTTTCCAAAAGCTTCAAGGGCATCGTTTCCGTTAGTGAATGTAGTAACGGCATAACCTTTATCATTCAGTAGTAATATATGAGGTTTTAGTAAGTCAATTTCATCATCGGCCCACAATATTTTAGTTTCTTGCATGTTTTTGTAAAAATAGGGTATTAGCGCCTTTATATTTTGGCACGTAAATCAAACTATGAATAAAAATAGCAATTTTTGTACCGTATCTTTCTATTTAACTATTTTTAACGATTGAACAAGAAAAAAATAATTAACGACCCAGTTTACGGGTTTATAAGTATCCATAGTGAACTGGTTTATGATGTAATTTCGCATCCATACTTTCAGCGCTTGCGTTACATAAAACAGCTCGGGATGACACATTTGGTATATCCTGGCGCATTACATACCCGTTTCCATCATGCCTTAGGCGCTATGCACTTAATGAGCCTGGCCATAGGGCTATTAAAAAGTAAAGGGCACAACATAACCGAAGGCGAAGAACAAGCTGCTATATTGGCTATTTTACTGCACGATATTGGTCATGGGCCATTTTCTCATGCACTTGAGCATTCTTTAGTTACGGGCATTAAACACGAAGATATTTCAGCAAAGCTGATGCAGGATTTGAATCAGCATTTCGACGGAAAATTAACGCATGCAATTGAAATTTTTAACGGTACTTATAACAAAAAGTTCTTACACCAGCTTATTTCTGGTCAGCTGGATTTAGATAGAATGGATTACCTAAATCGCGATAGCTTTTTTACGGGCGTAAGTGAAGGCGTAATTAGTTTTGATAGAATTATTAAAATGTTTAACGTTTTTGATGATGATTTAGTTATCGAAGAGAAAGGTATTTATTCTATTGAGAAATTTTTAATTGCCCGTAGATTGATGTATTGGCAGGTTTATCTGCATAAAACCGTTATTGCCGGCGAAATGATTTTAGTTAAATTATTAGAACGGGCTAAATTTCTGGCAGCCAAAGGCGATGATTTATTTGCTGCACCATCGCTAAGTTATTTTCTAAAAAACGATATTAACGAAGAAAATTTCTTTGAGCAACAAGAAAATTTGGCACACTTCACAAATCTCGATGACCAGGATATATATGCTGCGGTTAAGGTTTGGGTTCAACATCCTGATAAAATTTTAGCTGCACTTTGCCAAATGCTTACTTCAAGAAATCTATATAAAGTAGAAATGAGTAATGAAAAGGCAAGTGATGATCGTGTAAAATTTCTGCAAAACGCAACCATAGATTTATTGGGAATTAGTGCAGAAGAAGCCGGTTATTTTGTTTTTACAGATATGATTCAAAACCGTGCTTATAATGCCGGTGTAGGGAACATCAAGATTTTAATGAAAAATAACGATATTGTTGATATAGCTAAAGCTTCAGATTTGTCGAATTTAGAATCGTTGCAAAAAACAGTAGAGAAATATATACTTTGTTATCCTCGTGGCATTTAAGGTTTTTTAACAAAATATTTAGTTTTTAGAGCCGTTTTAAGTCTTATTATTGTGTATTAAATACACTATTTAACCCTTACAGGTTTTTTTGTTCATATCAATTTAACATTTACCTTTGTACGATGCAATTTACTGCCAAGCAGATAAGCGAGTTTTTAGATGGTTCCATAGATGGTAACCCTGATGTAACCGTAAGTGAACTCTCTAAAATAGAAGATGGTAAAGAAGGTTCTTTGTCTTTTCTTTCGAACCCGAAGTACGAAAACTTTTTATATTCAACTCAGGCATCAGTTGTTATTGTTTCAAAAACGTTTAGTCCAACGCAAGAATATACAAGCACATTAATTCGTGTAGAAAATCCTTACAGCTCATTTACTGTACTGTTAGATAAATATAACGAGGCAATGAATGCGCAGGCAACACAAACAGGTATCGATAAACTGGCTTTTGTTCATCCGACAGCAAAAATTGGTAAAAATGTTTTTATAGATGCATTTGCCTATGTTTCTGAAAACGTAGAAATTGCCGATGGCTGTAAGTTAAATGCCCAAACCTTTGTAGGTGCAAATTCAAAAATAGGGGCGAACAGCACATTTTTTCCTGGTGTAAAAATCTATCATAATTCTTTAATCGGTAAGAATGTAATTATCCATTCAAATACAGTTATTGGAAGCGATGGCTTTGGTTTTGCACCTCAAAAAGATGGAACCTATAATAAAATACCGCAAATTGGTAATGTTATTATAGAGGATGATGTAGAAATTGGAGCGAATACTACTATTGATAGAGCAACCATGGGCGCTACAATTATTAAGAAAGGCGCCAAAATAGATAACTTAATTCAGATTGCACATAACGCAGAAATTGGTGAAAACACGGTTTTAGCGGCTCAATCTGGTGTATCTGGAAGTACTAAAATAGGGCCTAATAGCGTTATTGGTGGTCAGGTGGGCATTGCCGGACATTTATCTTTAGCAAAAGGAACCCAAATTGGTGCGCAAGCAGGTATCAATTTTAACATCACCGAAGAAAATAGACAATGGCATGGTAGTCCGGCGCAACCTTTACGGAACTGGATGCGTGCTTCGGTTATTTTTAAACATCTGCCAGACATCGAAAAAAGAATAAACATACTCGAGGAAGAGATAAAAAGGCTTACATCTGAAATCGAAAAGAATACAATAAACAATGAACGTTAGACAAAGAACGATTACTAAAGAAATATCAGCCTCGGGTGTGGGTTTACATACTGGTGCTAATGTTACCTTAACTTTTTGCCCTGCGCCAGAAAATCATGGCTTTAAATTCCAGCGTGTGGATTTGGATGGCCAGCCAATAATCGATGCAGATGCAGATAATGTTACCGATACTTCTCGTGGAACAACCATTACTCAAAATGGCGCAAGTGTTAGCACTGTTGAGCATGTAATGGCTTCATTAGTAGGTATGGACCTTGATAACGTTTTGATAAAATTAGATGGACCGGAAACACCAATTATGGATGGCAGTTCCATTCAATTTATTGATTTACTGGAAGAAGTAGGAACAATTGAGCAAAACGCAGATCGTGAATACTTTACCATCCCACACAATATTACCTATACCGAAGCAGATAGAAAAGTTGAAATTGTAGCCATGCCTTTGGATGACTACCGTTTTACTTGTATGATAGATTACAACTCGCCGGTTTTGGGCAGTCAGCATGCTGGGATTAACACTATTGCAGAGTTTAAAAAAGAAATTGCTTCTTGCAGAACGTTTTGTTTTCTACATGAATTAGAATATCAGTTACAACACAACTTAATTAAAGGCGGCGACTTAAATAATGCTATCGTTATTGTTGATAAAGAAGTAACTAAAGACGAATTAAGTCATTTGGCTAAGCTTTTTAACCGTGAAGATATTGATGTTGCACCTCAGGGAATCCTGAACAATATGGAGTTACGTTATCAAAATGAACCTGCCCGTCATAAACTTTTAGATATGATTGGAGATTTAGCTTTGGTGGGTATGCATTTAAAAGGTCATATTATGGCCGCCAGACCAGGGCATGCGGCAAATGTTGCATTTGCGAAGAAGATAAAAGCGGCAATCAAAAAAGAAAAAAATAAGAAAATTCAAAAAGTGTACGATCCAAGCGCAAAACCATTGTATGATATTGTTCAAATAATGGACATTTTGCCTCACCGTCAGCCCTTTTTGTTTGTTGATAAAATCCTTGAGCTTTCTAAAAATCACGTTGTGGGCGTTAAAAACGTAACCATGAATGAGGAATTTTTTAAAGGTCATTTCCCTGGCGCACCGGTTTTTCCGGGTGTTATTCAAATCGAAGCAATGGCTCAGGTTGGTGGGATTTTAGTTTTAAGTACAGTTCCAGACCCAAGCAATTACCTTACTTATTTCTTAAAAATAGATAATGTACGTTTTAGGGCACAGGTTCTTCCCGGCGATACTATTGTTTTCCGTTGCGATTTACTTGAACCAATCAGAAGAGGCATTGCCCAAATGAAAGGTGTTGGTATGGTTGGCGAAAAAATCGTTGTAGAAGCCGAAATGATGGCTCAAATTTCAAAAGTTAAACAAACAGAACCTGCTCAATAATGATACAACCTTTAGCATATATACATCCCCAAGCAAAAATCGCCGAAAACGTAGTAATTGAACCTTTCGTTGTAATACATAAAGATGTTGTTATTGGCGAAGGTACCTGGATTGGCTCGAACGTAACCATTATGGATGGCGCCAGAATTGGTAAAAATTGCCGTATTTTTCCTGGTGCTGTAATTTCTGGCGAGCCGCAAGACTTAAAGTTTGCAGGTGAAGTTACCACCGCAGAAATTGGTGATAATACAACAATCCGCGAATGTGTAACCATTAACCGTGGTACCAAAGATAAATGGAAAACCGTAATTGGAAGCAATTGCTTAATTCAGGCTTACTCACACATTGCTCACGATTGCGAAGTTGGAAATAATTGTATTTTTTCTAACAGTACAACTTTAGCTGGCCACATTACCATCGGAAATAATGTTGTTTTAGCCGGATTAGTAGCCATCCATCAGTTTGTTAAAGTTGGCTCTTATGCTTTCGTTACTGGCGGTTCGCTGGTGCGTAAAGATGTTCCACCTTATGTTAAAGCTGCCCGAGAACCACTTTCTTATGCAGGCATCAACTCTGTTGGCTTAAGAAGAAGAGGCTTTACTAATGAACAGATTGATGAAATTCAGGAAATTTACCGCGTACTTTTTGTAAAGCATAATAATGTTACCAAAGCCTTGGATATGATTGAGGCAGAATTTAAACCTACAGAAATCCGCGATGAGATTGTGGATTTTATTCGCAACTCTAACCGGGGTGTGATGAAGGGTTTTGGAATGGGAAGCTAACACAAAGCCATAAGGTTTAATTAAAACCCCAAATTATTCATGAGCAATTTAACGCTAGTTAGAACCAATTCAGAAAATACTGATTTTATGAGGTTAGTTGCCTTGTTGGATAAAGATTTAGCGATTAGAGATGGCGAAGAACATAGTTTTTATGCTCAGTTTAATAAAATTGATGCCATTAAAGAAGTTGTGGTAGCCTATTTTGATGAAACTGCTGTAGCTTGTGGAGCAATAAAGCCTTTTTCTGAAACCGCTGTAGAAGTTAAACGGATGTTTGTGCATCCTGATTACAGAAAGAATGGCTTTGCTTTAAAGGTTTTAACAACACTAGAGCAATGGGCTGCAGAGTTGGGTTATACTGCATGTGTTTTAGAAACGGGTAAAAAACAGCCTGAAGCCATTTCACTCTATCAAAAAGCGGGCTACCAAATCACAGAAAACTATGGGCAGTACATTGGTGTAGAAAATAGTGTTTGTATGACTAAATTTCTTTCTAAAGCTTAATATTACCCATATAGATGAATATTTCATTAGATAACTTAGGTAGGAGATTTAACAAGGAATGGATTTTTAGAAATTTAAGCACCGAGTTTAAATCTGGCAATAGCTACGCGATTTTAGGTCCGAATGGTTCTGGTAAATCCACCTTACTTAGTGTTGTTACAGGTAATTTAACGCCTTCTGAAGGGAAAATTTCTTTTACTGATAATGATGAAAAGAATATTGCCGTTGAGGATATCTATAAACAAATAAGCTTGGCCGCTCCTTATTTAGAGCTGGTGGAAACATTTACGTTAAGAGAAACTATAGATTTCCATTTTAAGTTTAAAAATTTTGCCAATGGCGTTGATGCAAAATCCATCGTTTCTATATTGGGTTTAGAAAAATCAATTAACAAGCAAATTAAATATTTTTCATCGGGTATGAAACAAAGAACAAAGCTTGTTTTAGCCTGTTGTTCTGATTCACCTCTTCTATTTTTAGATGAACCAACCAGTAATTTAGATGTGCAAGGGATAGAATGGTACAAAGAACTGATAGAAAATTTCACCAAAGATAGACTTACTATTATCGGTTCAAATCAAATTTCAGAATACGAATTTTGCCAGCAGCACATTCAAATAGCTGATTACAAATAGTTTAACTAGCTTTTTAGCGCCTTGTTTTTGTTGATATTTGTCATCCGTTTGTATTAAAAAATAAATTTATAAAAAACATTTGCTAATTGACAAATAGTTATTACCTTTGCACCACCAAAAAGAGAAGCATTATTTAATTTATCTTTTTAGGAAATTGTTCATATTCTCCGCGTAGCGGAAACAAAATATATAGTCGTAAAAGACAAAAGATTTTTCATAGTTTAGTTTGAGGTTTAGGTTGATTATGCCTTTGGAGTGGTTCCCAAAGGCATTTCTTTTACACGAGGTTTTTAAAACTAATTGCAAAAAAAAATCTCCCTTAATTTTCATTAAGAGAGATTTAAAATTCTACTTCTTCAAGGTATTTTCATACAGTTTAAATATCCGCTTGTATTCATCTGTCCAGCTGCTCGGCTCTATAAAACCATGGTCTTCCACCGGATAAACCGCTAACTCCCAATTGTTTTTACCAAGTTCAATAAAACGTTGAGTTATGCGAACAATATCCTGAAAATGTACATTCACATCCACCATTCCATGCGCCATTAATAAATTTCCTTTTAGTTTATCAGCAAAATAAATTGGTGAGCTTCTTTTATAAGCTATTGGGTCGTTAAAAGGATCGTTCAAAATATTGGATGTATAACCATGGTTATAATGTGCCCAATCGGTAACCGAACGTAAAGCTGCACCGCTTGCAAAAACATCCGATTCGTTAAACATCGCCATTAGTGTAATAAAGCCACCATAAGAACCGCCATATAAACCAACATGCTTAGGGTTTACACCATATTTTTCTACTAAAAATTTCACACCATCAACCTGGTCTGTTAAATCTTTTCCACCCATGTGGCGGTAAATTCCGGTTCTATGGTCGCGGCCATAGCCTGAGCTTGCAGTATAATCTATATCGATTACGGTGTAGCCAATATCCGCCAGTAAATTATTAAACATAAACTCACGGAAGTAGGTACTCCAACCGAAGTGAACATTCTGCAAATAGCCGGCACCATGTACAAAAACCACGGCCGGACGGTTTGGATGTGGTTTATCAGATTTATAAACTCTTGCGTAAACATCTGCTCCATAACGGTTTTTGAACGAAACCATATCCGGTTCTCGCCATTTGTAAGCATTAAATTCTGCAGAGGCTGATTCTGTTACTTTTACTGCTTTTGCACCTGCTTTATTTGGCTGAATATACAATTCACCCGGTTTATTTAGGTAAGAGTAATTAATGGCAACGTATTTTTCATCCGGAGAAAGCGTAATATCATTTAAACCTTTCATGCTTGTAATTTGAACAAGCTCGCCACCGTTTACATTAATTTTAAAGAAATTGGTAATCCCGGGATGTTCTTTATTCGCTTTGATGTAGAAGGTGTTGTGGTCTTTAGAAAGCTGAACAGATTGTACCTCAAATTTGCCAGAAGTGAGCTGTTTTTTATCGCCAGTTGAAACATTAACCACATACAGGTGCGAATAGCCCGTTGCTTCGCTTTGATAGTAGAAACGATTATTATCAATCCAACCGGTGCTGCCCTGAAAAAAACCACTAATACCAGGACCGCCAATCCAGGCTTCATCATGCTGTCTGTCTATCAAATCGAATTTTCCGGTTAAGGCATCTAATTTTAAAATCCAGCGGTCTTTATTGTCTGTAGAAGTAGCAACCATAATTCCGGTACTGCCGTTTTCATTCCACAATGGGCCAAAAAAGTTTACCGGCCTATCTGCATTTTTCTTTTTTATTGAATCTAATTGTTTTGGATAATCCTTGTAAAAATCTGGAATATCCTTAATACCAGGTATGGTTGCAGTTTGTATGGCATAAATGGTATCTCTTTGTGTATCGTAGATGAAGCCTTGTGAACTGTTTTCATTTTCACCAACCTTCGTTCTGCCCGGAATATCTTCAGTATAACCAGAGGCAGTTACATAATTCGGAACGATTGTATTGTGGTTATTTTGTGCTGGCGTAGTTAATTTGTAGGTCACAAATCTACCATCGGGACTAATAACCACGCCATTCAAAAATTTATCATCTGTGTAAAGCGGTTTTAATGATTTCGCATCAGCTGATGATGCACCAAAACGACCTCTACCACCACGAGTAGCACCGCCGCGATTTTCTGCATTTCTTTTTTTAATGATATCGAACAATTCAGTTTGTTGTGCTTTTAACCAACTATCTTGCTCAGTTGCTGCTTTTGATGGCATTCTACCTGCTGCTTTACCTTTAGTGAAGTTGGTAATTTGCTTAGTTTCTGCAGTTTTTAAATCAAGTTGAAAAATATTATCACCAAGTTGATAAGCGATATTTCCATTGGTTAAAAATACAGGGCTGCTTTCGCGTTCCATTGTGTTGGTTAAACGCGTTTCTTTTTTGGTTTTGAAGTTTTGAAGATAAATGTCGCCGCTTTTTTCAATCAAGCCTTGCGATTTATCTTTGTTATAAACATAGTTTAAGCTTAGCAACTTTTCGTCTTCCTTATCTACAGCTTTTAAAGGCTTGGTTGCCGAAGGAGTAATCTTGTATAATTCCTCTTTCGCTTTGTTATTAGGGTTCCAATTAAAGTACAAAGTTTTACTATCTGCCGTCCAGCGGAAATTTGTTGGCGATGTACCCATCCACTTTGGGTCTCGCATTATTTTTTCGACAGTTAGTGGTGCGATTTGTTGTGCAAAAGCATATTCTCCTGTACATAATAGTAGGAAAAGTAAATATTTCTTCATGAATTTGATTTGGATGCTGCAATTTAGATATTGCTGATGCTAAATTTGAAAGGAAATGGAAATGTTACAACGCTTAGGTTGCCACGGAAGCACTGGTTTCTTAATATTAGTAATCCAGGTATAAAAAATATTGCCACGGAAGCTCGGAATACGCGGAGATATCTAAATATAAAACACCAATAATTTTCTATCCCTTTCGTGCTTTCTGTGTTTCAGTGGCAAAAATGTGATTATCTTATCACTCGTCCCGTTCTATCTACGTTTATCTTATCGAATGGTTCTAAATATTCATTCACGATAACTGAAAATTCTCGTCGCGTTAAAATTTTTTTCAAATCATAATTCGATGAAAACTTGTAGTTTTTCTTCCATTTCTTTTCAATCTCTGCTTTGGTGGCATCAATAGCTTTGTTGCCAACGTAGCTAACCATAGAAATAGTGTTTTCTAAATTAACAGGCACATTCTGATGGTCATCGAACCAGATTTGAGCTTTGTAATAGTAATCTTTAATGGGTTGCTTAATTTCAGTATAAGAAACTGCCTTATCCGGATTGAAAAATACTTTTTCGCCTTTTATCTCTGCTTTCAAAATTCCTGTAATGCCTGTTTTTTGAATCACAAGCCAATTAGAATCTGTTATCTTTACATCCTCAAAAGGCATTAATGGCAATTTATAACTTAAAAGTTCACCTTGTATACCTTTTAGGTTTGCTAAGCTGGTTTTTGTTTTATAAAAAGTAGCATAGGCTGCAGTGGCTCCGGCCGCTTGCCCGGTTTCGAAACCATCCGCTTTAATGTAGATTATGTTCTCTTGATTAGGAATAAGTAAACTATAAAGCGATAAGAAATTTGAAGTTCCGGTTATGCCACCAATTGTGGTTCGATAAAGGTTTTCGTTGTAATTTAAAGTGTTAGTTTCTGCTGGTTTTAAGTTCGAAACTTTTAACGCCGGGAGAACTTTTTCAATATTATCAGTAACGATTAAAACCTTTGCTTTAATGCTTTTATCTTTGGTTAGTTTAGCTTCCCATCCACTTCCCGAGCGTTTTATTTCATAATAAGGTGTATTGTTAATCACATCAAAAAGCTTTGAACTATCTGACCAATTTTTAATTACAGCATTTAATATTTGATTGGTTATTTCTGGAAGTGATACACTATCTGCAATTTTTACGATTTTTTTGCTCTTTTTTCGAATGCTTTGATTACCCCGGTGTGCGGAAGATTTTTAATGCTGCTAATTTTCAAACCATCACTTTGTGTTAAAATTATGGTGTTTACGCCAGATTCTGATGCCTGAACACCCGCCGAAAATGCAGCTGTAGAATTTCCCAACACCAAAACATCAGTTTTAATGGTTTGCGCTTGTAATGTGGATGATATGAAGCAGGCAAAAAGAAAAAACAATTTCCTCATTTGTATGATTTAAGATTAGTTGCAATATGGTTTAAATCGATGAAATTTTAATGAAATGATTGGATTTTAACTAAATTTAAATAGGAAAAGGTGTGTTAGTCTGAGTTATCGAAGACTTTAACATTATCTTTTGACAAGCTCAAAATGACAGATAATTTGATGGAACAAGAAATAAAATCGGTTGTCGATTTACAACATAAATATAAATTTGAATTGCGTAAAACGGATGCAAAAACCCGAATTGCAAAGCTAAAAAAACTAAAGTTTGCTTTAGAAGGTGCAGAAGCAGAAATTTACCATGCTTTGGATAAAGATTTGCGAAAGAGCAATTTCGAAACCGCTGTTACAGAATTGTTTTTTACCTATGCTGAGATAGATCATGCAGTTAAAAAACTTTCGGGATGGATGAAGCCAAAATCAGTTGGTAAAACCATCAGCAATCTTTTTGCCGGCAATAAAATTTACTATGAGCCTAAAGGTGTTTGTTTAATTATTGCGCCATGGAATTATCCATTGCAGCTGGTTATGAGTCCGCTGATTTCGGCAATTGCTGCGGGGAATTGCGCCATTCTGAAGCCCTCAGAATTGAGCTCGAATACGGCTGCTGTTATCCATAAAATTATATCCAATACTTTTGATAAAAAAGAAATTGCCTGTTTTGAAGGTGATGTTGAAGTTTCTACGGCGCTCCTTAAATTGCCTTTCGACCATATATTTTTTACCGGAAGTACCGCTATTGGAAAGGTGGTGATGGAAGCGGCAGCAAAAAATCTTACGTCTGTAACCTTAGAATTGGGTGGAAAATCGCCGGCCATAGTTGATGGTAGTGTTGATTTGCAGAAAGCTGCAGAAAAAATTGCCTGGGGTAAATTGGTAAACGCGGGGCAAACTTGTATAGCGCCAGATTATGTTTTAATTGACGAAAATTTGGAAGGAGCATTTGTAGAACACTTTAAAAACGCAACCGAAAAAATGTTCTTTATGGATGGAAAGATTAGTGAAGAGGTTTATGGAAAAATCATTAATAAAAAACAGTTTGAACGATTAAATAGTGCTCTACAAAAAGCTATTAATGATGGCGCTAAAATAGAATTTGGAGGAGGAGCCGATGCCGATTCTTTAACTATAAATCCGACGATTTTAACTTCGGTTAATACGGAGAATAGTATAATGCAAGAAGAAATCTTCGGGCCAATTTTACCAATTGTTAAATATAAAAATTTACAACATGCGATTGATTTTATCAATTCAAAAGATAAACCTTTGGCACTTTATATTTTTTCGGATGACAAAAAAAGCCAGGAGAAAATTATAAAAGAAACCAGCTCGGGTGGAACTTGTGTAAATGATGTTTTAGTGCACATTAGTAACCCAAACTTGCCATTTGGTGGCGTAAACAGCAGCGGAATTGGGAGTAGCCATGGCATATTTGGCTTTAAAAACTTTTCGCATGAAAGAGCTGTGGTTTTCCAATCAAAACTAGGGATGACAAAAATGATTTATCCGCCTTATAAAATGGGTTTATTAAAATGGCTGAAGAAGCTGCTTTGATTGGTTAAAAAAACTGCCACGGAAACACTAAAGGTACGGAATAAGATTAATTATATTCCGTGATTTCCGTGTCTCCGTGGCAAAAAAACTTCCTAATAATGCTTGTAAAAAGCTTATTTTTCCAACATGGATTTAGAAAAACTCAAATACCCAATCGGGCAATTTAGCATGCCTGAAATTTTTGACCAAAAGCAGGCAGATATTTGGATTTCGGAGATTGAAATGCTTCCAAATCAAATCAGAAATGCTACAAAAAGTTTGACTGCTGATGATTTAAATCAAACCTATCGGCCAGGCGGTTGGACGTTGAAACAGGTTATTCATCATCTTCCAGATAGCCACATGAATGCCTATATCCGTTTCAAACTGGCTATTACTGAAGATAATCCAATCATCAGACCTTATTATGAAGATCGTTGGGCAGAAACCGAAGAGGCTAAAAATGGCGACATTGAGTTATCCACTATGTTGTTAACAGCGTTGCATAAAAGATTAGTTGCCTTTTTGAGAACACTTAAATTGGAAGATTTCCAGCGTATGTACATCCATCCCGAGCACGGTAAAACATTTACTTTAGCCTATATGCTTGGCACTTACGCCTGGCATGGAAAACACCATTTAGCGCACATTACAAATACAATTGCAAAAGGTTTACATTAAAATTAGCATCGCAGCGCTCATTGCAATCATTATCGCGTCTTCTACAATGGTAACGGTACTCATAGGTAAGTTAAAAACTGCTCCAAGGCAAGCGCATTGAATTTTTTTCTTGTTTATAACACTTTCTAAAACACCCAAAATGCTCACAATCATTACGATTAAGGTAACCCAATTAACAATTATCGGTGATAAATTTAGCGCAAAACTTAAACCCAAACACAGCTCAATAAAAGCATAAATGTAGCCCCAGGCACTAAATTTTTTGGCAACGATATCGTACATCGCATAGCTTTCGGCAAAGGCTTTCAAGTTTAACAGCTTAAAAAACGAAAAGGTTAAGAAAAAACCAGCCATGAAAATCCGCATAAAAACCATCCAGTTTACCGCCTCATTTTGCCAGGAAACGATGAGGGAAACAATCGTAACATAACCAAAAATTAAAAGAATTGGTTTATAGGTTTCAGCCCAGGATTTGGTTTCATCTAAAACCTCACTCTGTGTATTCGCCGTTATTTGATATTTACTTTCAATACCGCCCAAAGCCTTTTGCAGCACATCTAAACCAATATGCTTATCCATGCTGATGGTTGCAGAATTTGTATCTTTTGAAACATCAACGGCCGTTACATCCGGTAGAATTAAAAGGTTGCTTTTTACTTTATTCTCGCAACCTCCGCATGTCATTCCGGTAAGTTGATAAGTGTGTGTCATAACTTAAATTTTAAACAAATTTACCCTTTGCATAAGTGAAATTCGTTACAGAATTTTCATAAAATGTTATAGGATTTTTTACAGATATTGTGGGGCGGTCGTTATTGCGAGGCACGGAAGCAATCTCTTAGGCTACAAGTATATCTTTAAGGAGATTGCTTCTCCCGAAGAAAAATCGAGTTCGCAATGACGGGGAGGATATATCAGCAGAAGAAATAATGCGTTAGTAAAACCTATCCAACCAAAACTGAAGTCATTGTTAACGAGCCACCAACAGCTTTATCGTTAAAAAATGAAATTTCTTCCTTATCATTCTTCAAACCCAAAGTGTAAATCAATGGCAAATAGTGCTCGGGAGTTGGTATTGCCAACATCGCATCAGTGCCTAAATTTCTATAATCAATTAAAGGTTTATGGTCGCCATTGGCGATGAGATTTTTGAATTTATCATTCATTTCATTGGCCCAATCGAAACCGCCGCCGTTTATCATTTCCCAGCTTAGCATGCGTAAATTGTGCACCATGTTTCCGCTGCCAATAACTAAAACGCCTTTTTTTCGAAGCGCATAAATCTCTTTGGCAATTTCGTAATGTTGCTCTGGTGCTTTCGTGTAATCGATACTTAACTGCAAAACCGGAATATTAGCTTTTGGATACATGTGCCTAATGATTGTCCAGGTGCCATGGTCTAAACCCCAATCATGATCTAAACCAACCGTTGTAGAATGAACAAGCGAAGGAATTTCAGCTGCTAATTCAGCATCGCCGGGAGCAGGATATTGAACATCAAATAAAGCTTGTGGAAACCCACCAAAATCGTGAATGGTTGATGGAAAATCCATAGCTGTAACAAAAGTTCCGTGTGTAAACCAATGTGCCGAAACAACCAAAACTGCTTTCGGAACAGGAATATATGCGGCTAATTCAGTCCAACTTCTGCTAAATTCATTATTTTCAATACCATTCATCGGCGAGCCATGCCCTATAAATAATGTTGGCATCAAATCAGTTTGTGGCAAGCGCTGGGTAAAACTTCTGAATTGTGATAAGGTTGACATGCTGTTGAATTTTAATATAAAGGTACAGCGTTATCCTTTTTTACAGCTTGATATAGGTTAAGAAATATTGAGGTTCCATCACCCGTTTCACCTCTTCCATATTTTCTAAATCTCATCCAATGTTTTTCTCTTATCAGATGTTTGATTTTTATAGGCTGAAGGTGTTAAGTCTGTAACTTTTTTAAACTGCGCTGAAAGATGCGCAACACTACTGTAATTTAACTGATAGGCGATTTCGCTTAGTGTTAATTCATTATAAGTAAGCATTTCTTTAACCCTTTCTATTTTTTGAGTGATGAAATATTTCTCAATAGTTTGATTTTCTACCTCAGAAAAAATAGCGCTTAGGTGTGCATATTCTGTATTAAGTCGCTCACTTAAATAAGATGATAAATTAATTTTTAAAGGTTCCTTTGCATAGTGAACCAAGTTGATAATAGCTGTTTTGGTTTGCTCCGAAATTTGAGTTTTTTTATCCTCTAGAAGCTCAAATCCAAATAAATCTAACCTTTCGGATAACTTCTTTTTAGCATCAGCAGAAATGCTTTCTTTGATAGAAACCCTTCCTAATTCAACTGAAATAGGGTTAAAGCCGAGTTTTTCAAACTCTGCTTTAACCACCATTTTACAGCGGTTGCATACCATATTTTTGACATGCAAATCCATTATTTTGATTTTATGGTTTCAGCAACATCGCCGCAATCAAACATCATGCTTCCGTAATACGGATTTTCGATGTTTTCTTTCTCGTTTAACCAGCTGGCTTTAGCCATCGGACAATGTTGAACATAAACCGTAGCATTATTAAATTTGATATTTTTTACTGTTTTAATCATCGCATAAGAGATGCCTTCAAAAGATTTTCGCTGTGCTTTTATATCCTTTCCGGCTGCTAATTCTGTTGCTTTCGCTTTAATTATTTTAGCCTGTTCCATCCAAAGTGTGTGTTGTGTGGCCGGTAAATCTTTATGCGGTATGGCATCAAGCTTGTTTATTAAAACTTTTACTTTTGTAACAGCCATCTCTTTTTTGTCGGTTGCTAAAGCATTCTTTACATCGTAATAAGCTGTTAATAGTTGATTAAAAGCAGCATCAGTTTTACTTTGTGCGAAAGTCAATTTTGTAGTTGCAATGGCGATTATCGCCATCATTATCATTATTTTTTTCATGGTATTTTTATTTTAAAACATTAAAAAAGTTAAATTCTGCCCTTAGCAGATACATGTTCTTCAAGTATCGATTAGTCATGTTTCCGGTTGCCTGAAAACGATAACCTAAATCAATTCTGGTTCTGCTGTTCAAAATAACCTGTATGGCAGGAGCCAAATCTAAATATGATTCGCCTGAACCTGGATCTGTTTTGCCCAACATTTCAATATATAGATTAAAATTTGGCTCCTTGTAATCTTTGTAAACCACAGGCAAAACCAAATAACCAGATGATAAACTATATGAAAGCATTTTATCGGGCTGTGGTGTATTTAACCTCAAAACCTTATCCGTTTTTTCAAAAGCATCAGCATAACCTAAAGTTGCCGATAAAGCCAATTTATGCAAAAGTTGTGTGAAAATTAAGCCTGCCTGCCAACCAGAATTATCGCCTTCAAGGTTAATATCTCTGCTAAATCCGGGTCTTTTACTCGTACTTATTCTTCCATAAGCGGCTGCTCTGAAATGGCTTTGTGCTTCATCAATAGATAAAAAGCGATACTTAGCGTATAAACTTGCACCTTCAAATCGGTATCGCCCATCCATATCTGATAAAAAAGCTTGTGCATGCGCCATTACATTTTTATTGAAACCAAACATTACTTCCGGAATGGTTCTGCTCACAAAACCAGGGTTGTTAAACATGCCTTCATTGGTTAAACGAATACCGATAGACTTGCTTGGCATATTACTCGCAGGCTCGGTAAAAACGTATAGCTCTTGTCCGAAAATACTGGCAGATGCCCCGATAAAAATCAGAGTTGTCAGAAAAATATTTTTCATATTTTAAGACAAAACTAAGTGATAAACACGAGTTTTCTTTCCGTTTACAACAGCCGTTCCGCTTGCATATGCATCAGAATTAACAGCGCTTGCCTGCTTTTTAAATGCTGTACCAGAAATGAAATTTTTATCTATTACTGATGCTTTTACGGTTCCGTTTAGGGTTTTGTTTTTTGCGTTTACAAAGCGATAAACGTTGCCACCCACAATTGCTTGGCCTTTATCGTCAACTTTAACCTGATTAAACGTAAAGTCTGCGGTTAAACCCCCAACAGAGAAGCCGGCATCCTGAACTTTTTTGCGGATTAAATCGATATTAATATCCGCACCTTTTTTAAAGGTTAAAACGAAGAGGTTTTTGTTTAAATCTGGTTTTACTGTGCTGATAAAACCTAAAGTTTCTAACGATTTTTGTGTAGCGTTAGAACACATGGAGCAGGTTAAGCCAGTTACTTGTAAATCTGCTGTTGATATTTGTTGAGCCGAAACTTTAGCGGCAAAAAGAAGCATAATTATGCTGAATAATTTTATTGTTTTCATGATTTTTTGAATTAGAATTAAAGAAAATGTCACACTGTGCTTGTCGAAATGCTTTAAGCATCGAAAAACAAATGATATATCCTAATTCCTAAAAATGCAATTGAAAACATGCAAAGCAACCCGCGAGGAAAGTGGCGGTGCTTTGTTGCTAATTTTACTGAAAAAAGCAGGATTGATGTTTGTTAGAAATTCTAAAACTGGTGGATGTAAAAAAAGCTGAATGGAGAAAAGCTTAGGCATTTCAACTTTTGCCGCAGTTTGATGGCTATCTTTTACCTTAACAGTAACTTGTGTATTTTTACAACAGCCGTCATCTTTAATTTTCTCCGCAGGAATATCTTTACAAAGCTTACAAGCAACTTCGTTGCTGAACAATTGTACATTCGCTAATTTTCCACCACAGAAATGCAAACTTAAAGCTAAACCAATAACACTAACCGCGTAAAATACGGCCAAAGAAAATGCTATTTTTTGTTTTAACTTCATTAATACAAAGTTAAGGTAAAATAATTTGAATAATAAGCTTCTTTATTTATTGAATTTCATTTTTTAGCTTAATTTAGCCATAAACACAATTAAAATGAAGAAGTTACTCTTTATAGTTTGCATATTTTCTGTCTTCACGGCTTTAGCTGCAAAACCTAAAAATCAATATATCCGTATCAAAACTGAATATGGAGAATGTATTGTTAAATTGTACAATGAAACACCTTTGCATCGCGATAATTTTTTAAAACTTACAAAACAAGGCTATTATAATGGCACTTTATTTCACAGGGTGATAAAAGATTTTATGATTCAAGGAGGCGATCCGGATTCAAGAAATGCAAAGCCGGATTCACTACTAGGCGAGGGTGGACCAAAATACACCATCCCGGCAGAATTTAGAGATAGTTTATTTCATAAAAAAGGTGTTTTAGCTGCCGCAAGAGATACTAACCCTGAAAAGGCATCAAGCGGAAGTCAGTTTTATTTGGTACAGGGCAAGGTTTTTACCGATGAACAATTAAATAGTTTGGAGGAAAAACGCTTAAAATTTAAAATCCCTGAATGGCAGCGTCAAGTTTATAAAACCCTTGGTGGCACACCACATTTAGATAGAAATTACACTGTATACGGCGAAATAATTTCTGGTTTGGAGATGGTTGATAAGATTGCTGCCCTTGAAACAGACAAAAATAATCGGCCAAAAAAGGATGTTAAACTGGATATAACAATTTTAAGAAAAAGAGAAGCGAAAAAGTTGGAGAAGCAGTTGGCTACGCTTTAGATTGGCAGAGTTTTATAATCCCACGATTGAAAATCGTGGGCGATGTTGATTATGCCTCACCTTTACGCTTCGGCATGTGGGTTTTTGAGTATTGACCTTGATTTTCAATCATGGAATTATTTAAGCGATAAATCATTTTCTATTTATTTTTTGAAATTGCCATATTGCCCACGATTTCAATCGGGCAATGTTTAAGGTTCTTTAATAATTTCTTCGCTATATTTCCTTAGATTTCAATACTGGAAGAATGGGTTCTTTTATAACTATATTAGTTTCTAATTGCCATATTGCCCACGATTTCAATCGTGGCATTTAAGAAATCTAAATTAAAGCCGATGTCTCATTCATATAACAAAATCTGGATTCATGCAATTTGGGCAACAAAAGAAAGAGAACATTTTATTAGACCTCAGATAGAAAAAAGACTTTATGATTTTATATATACTCAATTCATTGAAATGGGATGTGTGGTTAGGATAATAAATGGAATGCCAGACCATATTCATTGTCTATTTCTATTGAATCCTAAAAAGTCAATCGCTGAAGTTATTAAGCAGATAAAAGGAAGTTCATCTCATTTTATGACTGAAGAAAATTTGATTCAGACCAAATTTTCATGGCAAACAGGTTATGCAGCTTTTTCGGTAAGTGAGTCAGTTTTAGAACGTGTCCATCAATATATTAAAAATCAGAAAGAACACCACAGGAAGAAAAATTTTCAAGATGAATATGATAGGTTCTTAAAATTATATGGACTTTTGGAAAAATGATTTAAACTACGATTTCAATCGTAGAATGGAACTATGAAAATTATCTCCTACAATGTAAATGGAATTAGGGCGGCAAGCACTAAAAACTTCTTCGGTTGGTTGCAGGCTACGAATGCAGATATGGTTTGCCTTCAGGAAATTAAAGCGATGCCCACTCAAATACCTGAAATTATTGCCTTGGTGGAGCAACTTGGGTACCATCATTACTGGTATCCGGCAGAAAAAAAGGGTTACAGTGGCGTTGCAATTTTAAGCAAGTTAAAACCTAACCATGTAGAATACGGTTGTGGCGAAGAATGGATTGATAAGGAAGGCAGAATTTTAAGGGCAGATTTTGATGATTTTTCCTTGATGAGTTTATACATGCCTTCTGGTTCGAGTGGAGACGAAAGGCAGTTGAAAAAGTATGCTTTTATGAAGTTTTTTGATGTTTACATTGGCGAACTTCGCAAAGAAATCCCAAATCTTATTGTTAGTGGAGATTATAACATTTGCCATACTTCTATTGATATTCATAACCCTAAATCGAACGCAAATTCATCGGGTTTTTTGCCAGAGGAACGCGAATGGATGCAGCTATTTTTAGAGAATGGTTTTGTAGATGCTTTCCGCCATTTCAATAAGGACCCACATCATTATACCTGGTGGAGCTACCGGGCAGGTTCTAGAGGTAAAAATTTGGGTTGGCGCATCGATTATCATTTGGTTACAAAAGCAATGGAAAACCGGCTAAAAAACGTTAAAATTTTACCAGATGCCATTCACTCCGACCATTGTCCGGTTTTATTGGAAATGGAATGATAAAATACCGAAAACGGATAATGGAATCTGAGTATAATCTTGATACCCGAGTCTTACTGCTTGATAATAAAAACTAACCAAATGCTTATAACAAACATTAAAGGCCTTGTCGGCATACATCCAAAAGATAAATTAGTTCTTCGCGGCAGTGAATTGAGCAATTTACCTGTTCTGGATAATGCTTGGCTTTTAATTGAAGATGATTTGATTAAAGATTTTGGTAAGATGAGTGAAATTCCATCTACCATTTTACAACTTCCATCAATCAATGTAAATGGTAAATACGTTTTCCCGTCCTGGTGCGATAGCCATTCACATATTGTTTTCGCCGCTTCGCGGGAAGAAGAATTTTCCTTAAAAATTCAAGGTAAAACCTATGAAGAAATTGCTGCAGCTGGCGGCGGCATTTTAAATTCAGCAAATAAACTTCAGCAAGCAAGCGAAGATGAACTTTTTGAAAGTGCATCAATCCGCTTAAAACAAATGATTTTGCAAGGAACCGGCGCTGTTGAAATCAAAAGTGGCTATGGATTAACCGTAGAAAGCGAACTGAAAATGCTTCGGGTAATTAAAAGGTTAAAGGCTAATTTTCCAATTCCTGTAAAAGCCACCTTTTTGGCGGCACACGCTTTTCCTGTTAAGTTTAAAGAAAATCAGCAGGGTTACATCGATTTGATTATTAACGAAATGTTGCCCCAAATAGCAACTGAAAAATTAGCCGATTACATTGATGTTTTTTGTGAAAAAGGTTTTTTTTCGGTTTCACAAACCGATGAAATTTTAAAGGCTGGTGCAAAAGATGGTTTGAAACCAAAAATACATGCCAATCAACTTTCAATTTCTGGGGCTGTAGAAATCGGCATACAGAATAATGCAATTTCTGTCGATCATCTTGAAGAAACAAATCAGCAAACCATTCATGCATTAAAAAACAGCAATACAATTGCAACACTTTTACCTTCATGCTCGTTTTATTTAGGAATACCTTTTGCAGATGCTAAAAACTTAATTGCCGAAAATATTGCTGTTGCGCTTGCCAGCGATTATAACCCAGGTTCAACACCATCGGGAAATATGAATTTTGTAGTTTCATTGGGCTGTATAAAACTTAAAATGCAACCAGAGCAAGCCATTAATGCAGCTACATTAAACGGCGCAGCAGCTATGGAAATTAGTAATGGTTATGGCAGCATCGCAATCGGTAAAAAAGCAAATTTATTTATTACAAAGTCGATGCCTTCAATAGCCTATTTGCCGTATAGCTTCGGCGAAACGCAAATAGAAACCATCATTTTAAATGGCGAAATTTATAATGGATAATCTAAAAATATATTCGCAAAGCGATATAAACAGCTTGATTATTTATCGCGAAGGAGAAACCAAGCTAGGCGAAAAGGTTCAAACTATTTCTTCTTTAGATGATTTTGAAGCATCAAATTCAAAATTTGTGCTTTTAGGCGTACCTGAAGATATTGGTATTCGGGCAAACGCAGGTGTTGCCGGCGCTTCTACAACCTGGCGACCAGCTTTAATGGCTATTTTAAATATTCAAAGCAATCGGTTTTTATCTGGCGAAGAAATTTTAGTGCTTGGTCATTTTGAAATTGAAGAACCTGAAAATTCTACCATTGGGGGATTAAGAAAAAAAGTTAATGAAATCGATAATTTGATTTTTCCCGTAATCCAAAAAATTGTTGCAGCAGGAAAAATTCCTATTGTAATTGGTGGAGGGCATAATAACGCATATCCAATAATTAAAGGAGCATCTTTAGCTAAAAAAAATCCCATTAATGTTTTAAATATAGATGCTCATGCAGATTTACGAGAACCCGAAGGCAGACATAGCGGAAACGGATTTACTTACGCAATTATCGAAAAATATTTGAATAATTATTTCATGTTTGGTTTGCATCAAAACTATAATAATGAGACAATTTTATCTCAAATTGATAGCAACCCAAAATTAAACGCCATTTTTTTTGATGATATTTTAAAAGGCGATGAATTTAATGATATGTTGTCTCAGTTAGTTGATGGTTTTGGCTTGGAAATAGATTTAGATTGCATTCAGAATGTGCTTTCTAGCGCAGAAACACCATCTGGGTTTTCGGTAAATGACATTCGGAAAATAATCCTGACCAGTAAGACGAGGTTTTCATATTTGCATATTAGCGAAGGTGCTACAAGATTGCTTGATGGAAGAGTAAGCAAATTAACATCTAAACTGATTGCTTATTTAGTAAGTGATTTTGTGAAAGCACAGGTTTAAATTGTTTCTGCAGATTGCGAGGATTTATGTGGATTTTATTCTCTAAAATCCTAATAGGAGGTAAGTTCAGTCGTCATTTCGACCGAAGTGGAGAACCACGAAGTGCTCGGCCAAGCTAAATCTTTTAAATTAGTTACAAAGATTTCTCAGTTACGCTTTGCTTCATTCGAAATGACGGCACACACGTCTAAATCAAGAAGGTTTTTCGTTTGCTCGTCATTCTCGCGAAAGCGGGAATCTTAAAGCAATTGACTAGCCTCTTTAGGATTTCCAATTAAATTGGGAATAACGTCCATTAATAATTCAATTACAAATGCTCCGCCTCATATTTCTCTCCAGCTTTCAGCATCAATTCAATTTGCTTTAAATCTTCAGCGCTAAGCTCTTCTTTTTCCTGCAATTCAAAAACAGCAATCATGTTGTCTTCGTATTGTTTTTCGGTTTTAATTACGATTTCCTGTGGCATGATGTGTTAAATAAATTTGATGGTTTCTGTTGGTGTAATGCAGTAATCTAATTTAATGTCGTATTCGTTTACGTCATCAATTTTATCTATTGCAGGCCTCAAAGATAAGCCTATTTTTTGAGCATTTATATTTTGCAAAAAACGGTCGTAAAATCCTTTACCGTAGCCAACTCGATAACCCATTTTATCAAAAGCTAAAAGCGGAATTAAAACCAAATCAACTTCTCCGTTATAAATGTTTCCTTTCTGAGGTTCTAAAATATTGTAAAGATTTTTTTCTAAATCACTAATTCCCATATATTCATGATTGGTCATTAAAGCAGTTTCAAAATCTGCTTTGGGCACAATAATTTTAATTTCTGGATGATTTTCTGCAAGCCATTCAGTAATTAAAAAGGTATTTGGTTCTTTCTTTTCAATGATTGGCAGGAAAATGTGAATGGTTTTAATTGCGCTAAAATCAAGCAGTTTAAATTGTTGCAACAACAACATGCTCTGCCTTTCACAATCTTCATCACTTAATAATTTCCGCTCTTTTGAGGCTATTTTTCTTATCTCCGATTTAAGCATAATGGCAAATTTAATAATTTTTACCAAGGCCAAAGTTTATGGTTGTAACGGAAATCACTATAAAATAATCACTTTGTAAACATTTAAACTAAATATGTCAATTTGTCACTTTTAATTTTATTTGTGTATTTTTGCAATCCCAAAATGTTTTTAAAGGAATGATTGATTTACAAGTACAGGATAAAACACACGACGAGGCCAGGCAAGGTGAAGCTTTAATTTTAGAAGCCCCAATTAAAGCCGATGCCCGTAAATTATATATTGAAAGTTATGGTTGTGCAATGAATTTCGCCGATAGTGAAATTGTAGCTTCCATTCTTTCAGAAACTGGATTTGAAACCACTGGAGATTATCATCAGGCAGATGTGATTTTCATTAATACTTGTTCAATTCGTGAAAACGCAGAAACAAGGGTAAGAAATCGTCTTTCGCAATTTGGGGTAGAAAAACGCCGTAATCCAAAGTTAATTGTAGGGGTTTTAGGTTGTATGGCAGAACGTTTAAAATCTAAATTTTTAGAAGAAGAACGTTTAGTTGATGTTGTGGTAGGTCCGGATGCTTACCGCGATTTGCCTAACCTTATAGAACAAGTCGAAAGCGGACATAAAGCGGTTAATGTTTTATTATCCCGCGAGGAAACTTATGCCGATATTAGTCCGGTACGTTTAAACAGTAATGGCATTACTGCTTTTATTTCGATTACCCGTGGCTGTAACAATATGTGTTCGTTTTGCGTAGTGCCTTTTACCCGCGGGCGGGAACGCAGCCGCGATGCACACTCGATTATTGAAGAAGCTAGAACACTTTTCGAAGCCGGATACCGTGAAGTTACACTTCTAGGGCAAAACGTAGATTCATATACATGGACATCAGAAGATGGGGCTGAAACGGTAAACTTTGCTCAGCTTTTGGAGCAAACGGCATTGGTTAGTCCCGATTTAAGAGTTCGTTTTTCTACTTCGCACCCTAAAGATATTACCGATGAGGTTTTACATACCATCGCCAAATACGATAACATTTGCAACTATATCCATTTACCGGTGCAATCTGGTAATACCCGTGTTTTGGAGTTAATGAACAGAACTTACACCCGCGAATGGTACATCAATCGAATCGATGCGATTAGAAATATTATTCCTGGTTGTGCAATTTCTACAGATATTATTGCCGGTTTTTGTACCGAAACGGAAGAAGAGCATCAGGAAACGTTAAGCATGATGGATTATGTTCAGTATGATTTTGCATATAACTTCACCTATTCTGAGCGACCAGGAACTTTGGCGGCTCGTAAACTGGAGGATGATATTCCGGAGGATGTTAAAAAGCGCCGCTTAGCTGAGATTTTAGCAAAGCAACAAGCACATTCGTTAATGCGTTTGCAGGAATGGGTTGGTAAAACGGTTCGCGTTTTAATTGAAGGTACATCAAAAAAATCAGATAAAGATTATTGTGGAAGAGGCGATAGCGGAGCGATGGCAATTTTCCCAGCGATAGAAGGCGTTAAACCTGGTCAGTATGCAAATGTTTACATTGAAAGATGTACTTCAGCTACGCTGATAGGAAAGATAGTTTAGTGTTTTCGTCATTGCGAGGCACGAAGCAATCTTAATGCGGTTGCTTTAACCTAATTTGTAAGATTTGCTTCGTGCCTCGAAATGACGGAGTTGGTTTGTTAATACTTGATACTAAAGAATGGATACACAAAATATTAAACAACGATTCGGGATTATTGGTAATTCGCCATTGCTTAATCGTGCCATAGATATTGCCAGTCAGGTTGCGCCAACGGATATGTCGGTTTTAATTACCGGCGAAAGTGGTAGTGGTAAAGAGGTTTTTTCGCAAATTATCCATCAAATGAGTGCCCGCAAGCATGGTGCTTTTATCGCCGTTAATTGCGGGGCCATTCCGGAAGGGACCATAGATTCAGAACTATTCGGACATGAAAAAGGCTCTTTTACAGGAGCTCACGAGGCCCGGAAAGGTTATTTTGAGGTAGCAAACGGCGGTACAATATTTTTAGATGAGGTTGCTGAATTACCACTTGGAACTCAGGCTCGTTTATTAAGAATTTTAGAAAGCGGCGAATATTTACGCGTGGGTTCATCTAAAGTGCAGAAAACCGATGTTCGTATTATTGCAGCAACAAATGTTGATGTTTATAATCGTGTTAAAAACGGAAAATTTCGTGAAGACTTATACTACAGATTAAACACGGTTCCGTTACGAATTCCTGCTTTACAAGAACGTAAAGAAGATATTTATTTACTTTTCAGAAAATTTGCTGCCGATTTCAGCGATAAATATCGTTCGCCAGGTTTGCAGTTAGAGCCCGAGGCAGTTCAGATTTTAACCAATTACAGCTGGCCGGGAAATGTTCGCCAGTTAAAAAATATTGCCGAGCAAATTTGCGTATTAGAAAAAGATAGAAACGTTACCGCACAAGCAATTTTAAACTATATTCCAAATGAAGCCGGCAGCAATTTGCCAATGGCGATAAATGCGCAATCAAAAGAAGATTTTACAGAAAGAGATATTTTGTATAAAGTGCTTTTTGATATGAAGAAGGATATGGTGGAGCTTAAAAAACTGGTTGCTGAGATTATCCAGCATGGCGGAAATACGGCTACTGTTTTGGCTGATAACCCTCAATATATTAATCAGCTTTATAGAGATGTAGAGTTACCGGCCGGCCAAGAACACGCCTTTACCATACAGCACCCGGCGCCAAACAACAACATCAATAACAACAATAATTCTGATTATTTTGCACATGATGCTGAAGAAATTGAAGAATCTTTATCGTTGGTAGATAAGGAATCGGATTTAATTAAGAAAGCATTAAAAAAGCATAAGGGAAAAAGAAAGTTTGCGGCACAGGAGTTAGGAATATCAGAGCGAACGCTTTACAGAAAGATTAAAGAACTAAATTTGTAAAGCCATCATCCATCCTTGTTCAAACTGAATTTATCAAAATGAGAATTAAAATATTTGCACTTTTTTTAACCGCCATCCTAAGCTCATGTGCCTATACATTTAGCGGGGCATCAACCGAAGGTTTAAAAACAGTTACGGTTCGTTTTTTTGAAAATACGGCACCGCTGGTTGTACCTACTTTGAGCCAGAATTTTACAGAGGCATTAAAATCTCGGATAAGAACGCAAACTAAACTGAGCATTACGCCGAATGATGGCGATGCAATATTTGAAGGTAAAATTACAGGTTATGATATTAAACCGGTGGCTTTAACCTCTAGCAGAACACCAACGGCTTCAAACAACCGCTTAACCATTACCATTTCTGTTAAGTACAAAAACAATATTGAAGGCCACGAAAAGGAGAGTTTTGAAGAAAGTTTTACCCGTTTTTTTGACTTCCCTTTGGGTGGGTCTTTGCAAGCCGTACAGCCACAGGCTATAGAGAACATAAATAAACAATTAACCGAAGATATTTTTAACCGTGCCTTTGCGCAGTGGTAGCTAAAAATTTTAAAAATCGACTTCAATTTTTAACTTAGTAGCAAACCTCAACAATGAATAACAAACAGCTTCTTACAGATTTATTGGCTCAACCCGGAAAAGTAAGGAAGACACACGCGTCGGCATTGTTGGATATGTTGGCACAATACCCTTATGCACAGCCTATTCATTTACTTTTAGCAAAAGCTGATGCTGAGTTTGTTCCGAAGGCTGCTTTGTATAGTAATGGCAATGTTTTGTACAATATTTTGCAGGAAGCCGAAGTAGAGGATGAAATTGTTGTTGAAGAAATTGAGCAGCAGCAGAAAATTGAAGATGCAGAAACAACTGCGGCAAAAGTTTTACCTGAGATAGAAACTTTTGAAGCTGAATATATTGAATTAGAAGAGGAGCCTGAGGTTTTTGAAGAAATTGGCGAGGTGCAGACGATTGCAAAACCAATTACTGAAGCTAGTGTTGCTACGCAAATTGCCGAAGAAGAATTTCAAACAGAAATTAAGGATGAAGATTATATTGAAAGTGTAGTTTCTTCTGATTTCTTTGCCTTTGAGAAAAAGTTAAGTACCGATGTGGTTGCTATAGCTCCGGATATTGAAACTGTAATTCCCGATGAGCCTGAAAATAGCTATTTATCAAAATATGATGATGATAAAATGCCGTACACTTTCTTATGGTGGCTTGCTAAAACCAGAAAAGAGCATGAGCAGATATTTCAACCTTATGCACAGCCTAGTGCTGCTGTTGTAAAGCAACCAGAAGTTAAACCTCAACAACAAGCTGCCTTTCAGCAGCAATATGTTGAGCATATTTTTCACATTCAAACACCTTTTGAAGTTGCTGATCATTTGGCTGAATATCCTTCTGCAGAAGTAAAAGATGTTAAAGGTGCTGAAATTATAGAGCGGTTTTTGAAGGAAGACCCAACCATAAAAGCGCCAAAACCAGAACAGATAGATAATGAAAATAAGGCGAAAAAAAGCGCTGAAGACCATTACGACTTAGTTTCGGAAACACTGGCAAAGATTTACATAGAACAAATGCTTTACCACAAGGCCATAGATACTTATAAAAAATTAAGTTTGAAATATCCAGAAAAAAGTGGTTACTTTGCCGACCTTATCCAATCTATAGAAAAGAAATTATAAAATATATTTTATCATGATAACCCTTTTAATCATTTTATTAATCGTTGCGTGTGTAGCTTTAGGCTTATTTGTTTTAGTACAAAACCCTAAAGGTGGTGGTTTAGCAACAGGTGGAGGTACCAGCAATATGTTTGGTGTGCAACGTACAGGCGATGTTTTAGAAAAAGGATCGTGGATTTTGTTAGCCGTTATTGTTGTTTTAACATTAGGTATTACTACTATAGGGAAATCAGGCGGCTCAGCAGCAACTGGCAACACAGAATTACAGGAACGTTTAAACAAAATGCCTACACCTTCTCCAATTGGTGGTGGCGCAACTAAAAGTGCAACTCCGGTTGCTCCTGCTCCGGCAGATACAACTAAGAAATAGTTTAAGCAAACAAAGTATTTTAAAAAGCTTTCCTCAAAAGGGAAAGCTTTTTTCGTTAAAATACAATTATATTCTTCTAAAGATAAGTTGGTTATAACTAAAGGCTATGAACACAAATTCCCCTGATAAATTTTTATAAAGCATATGCAATTCACTGCAGGCTGCTTTAGCTGCCTGTTTTTATGTGGCAATACGGCTTCAGCCAAATAACGTTTACCTAAATCCAATTGCAGCGAAAAGCTGAGCCAACCCGAACCAAAATGCAACCGATGTTCTTTCCCAAATCATAATTAACTGCGAATTTTTTTCATAAGCTCTGCCAAGCTGACACGCAACACTCTGTATTGGTTTGAAAAATTGGCAAATTTGTCCCTAGATGCTGCTTGGCATAATAAGTGTTAATTGTATGCTTAGTTAAAAAACTTAAATCAAAATAAAAAATTAATAAAAGTTATGGCGTTAAACCTAAAACCAATTGCTGGCAGTTCGAACAGAGTTATTGTTGAACCAGCTGCGGCAGAAGAAAAAACTGCATCGGGTTTGTATATCCCTGATACTGCAAAAGAAAAACCATCTAAAGGAACTGTAGTTTCTGTTTCTGAAGAAGATTCTGAAGGTAAAAAAGCTAGTGTAAAAGTTGGCGATGTTGTAATTTATGGTAAATACGGTGGTACCGAATTCCCTTACGAAGGTAAAGATTACCTAATTATGCGTGAAACTGATATCTACGCTGTTGTAGGATAATTATAAGTTAAAATTAGAAAGTTAAAAGTTGAAAGATGACGCGATTAAAATGATCGTAAATCATAATTCTAAAATCTTAAATCAAAATGTCAAAACAAGTAAAATATAACGTGGAAGCACGCGACGCCCTGAAACGTGGTGTTGATATCTTAGCTAATGCAGTAAAAGTAACTTTAGGTCCGAAAGGCCGTAATGTTATTATCGATAAAAAATTCGGTTCTCCGGCTATCACTAAAGATGGTGTTACGGTTGCTAAAGAAATCGAATTGAAAGATGCGGTTGAAAACATGGGTGCACAAATGGTTAAAGAAGTAGCTTCAAAAACAGCCGATATTGCTGGTGATGGAACTACAACTGCAACAGTTTTGGCTCAGGCAATTATTACAACAGGTATTAAAAACGTTGCTGCGGGTGCAAATCCAATGGATTTAAAACGCGGTATCGATAAAGCTGTTGCTGCTGTTGTGGCTAACTTAAGAGAGCAATCTCAAACAGTTGGTGAAGACAATAACAAAATTAAACAAGTTGCATCTATCTCCGCAAATAACGATGAGGTTATCGGTTCGTTAATTGCTGAGGCAATGAGTAAAGTTGGTAAAGATGGTGTAATAACTGTTGAAGAAGCAAAAGGTACTGAAACTGAGGTTAAAACAGTTGAAGGTATGCAATTCGACAGAGGTTATTTATCTCCGTACTTTGTTACCAATGCAGATAAAATGGAAGCTGAATTAGATAATCCTTACATTTTAATCTACGACAAAAAAATCAGCAACATGAAAGAATTGTTGCCGGTTTTAGAAAAAACTGTTCAAACTGGTAAGCCTTTAGTTATTATTTCTGAAGATTTAGATGGCGAAGCTTTAGCTACTTTAGTAGTTAACAAAATCCGTGGTTCGTTAAAAGTTGTTGCGGTTAAAGCTCCAGGTTTTGGTGATAGAAGAAAAGCAATGTTAGAAGACATCGCTATCTTAACTGGTGGTATCGTTGTATCGGAAGAAAGAGGTTATAAATTAGAAAATGCTGATTTAACTTACTTAGGTTCTGCTGAAAAAGTTGTTGTTGATAAAGACAATACCACTGTAATTAATGGTGCCGGTAACTCAGAAGATATTAAATCTCGTGTTAGCCAAATTAAAGCTCAAATCGAAACAACTACATCTGATTACGATAAAGAAAAATTACAAGAGCGCTTAGCTAAATTAGCTGGCGGTGTTGCTGTTCTTTATGTAGGTGCAGCTAGTGAAGTTGAAATGAAAGAGAAAAAAGACCGTGTTGATGATGCTTTACACGCAACTCGTGCAGCTGTAGAAGAAGGTATTGTTGCAGGTGGTGGTGTTGCCTTCATCCGTGCGGTAGCATCTTTAGCTGATTTAAAAGGCAGCAACGAAGATGAGAATACTGGTATTCAAATTATTCGTCGTGCAATTGAAGAGCCATTACGTCAAATTTGCGAAAACGCAGGTATTGAAGGTTCTATTGTAGTACAAAAAGTAAAAGAAGGTACTGCAGATTTTGGTTACAATGCTCGTACTGATGTTTACGAAAACTTAATTGGTGCTGGTGTTATCGACCCAACTAAAGTTTCTCGTGTAGCTTTAGAAAATGCGGCATCTATTGCAGCTATGTTATTAACAACAGAAGTTGTTTTGGCAGACGAGCCTGAAGAAGGTGGTGCAGCAGCTCATCCTCCAATGGGTGGCGGCGGCATGGGCGGCATGATGTAACAAAAATTGAAAGAGAAAAGTTGAAGGTTGCAAGTATTGCAAAAAACTTTAAACTTTTACATTATAGAAATCCCTCAGAACTTTAGTTTTGAGGGATTTTTTTATTTAAAAATCTCTTGAAATGCATTTGGAAGGGTTTTGATAGCTAATTACTTGGCTTTCGTGTAAAATTTTAGATAGATCGATACGGATTAGATAGATTTGAACTGTAAAAACTATTGAAGATTATCCCTATCGAACAAAATTTTACCAAACAAACTGATTTAACATAAGTCTTAGCGGCGCTATCAATTTGTCGTGCTTTTTTGTGAAGGAATTTCTTTAATAATCCCCTATTATTAAAGATTTATGAAAATTTGGTGTAAACAAATTACAGTTGCTGTATTTGTTTTCTCGACATTGTTATTTGTTGCTTTAAATGCATCTGCACAATTAACTGTGAGCGGTGTGGACGCTGGCCCATATACCCCCGGGAGTACTATTGCTGTTCCGTTTACCATCGGCAATGCATCATGCATCTCAACAACGAACGTTTTTGAGCTTTATCTTTCTGATTCGAATGGTAGTTTCGCTTCTGAACGAAGAATTGGAACATACACCGGATTTTATAGTACTTATGTAAATGGAATAATTCCTGCAAATACACCTGTTGGAACTGGTTATAAGGTTAGAGTTAAATCAACTGCACCAGCCGATGTTAGTGCAGAGTCTGCTGCGTTTGAAGTAAAAGCTGGCAGACCCGTTAGGGCTGAAGTTTTATCTACAACACTAAATACACCTGCCGGGCAAGAGGCTTTTGGTCCTTGTATTACCAGAGCAAATTACGAACTTGCCCTTTCAAGTAATTCATCTGCAAATGCTACTGTTAATGCAAGTATTAAAAATGAAATAACTGGAGTTACAACGTCCGTAAGTTTGAATACACCTCAAACATTTACCGCACAACTGGCTCACTACACTATTTTTGCAAAGGCCACCATGCCCGATGGAACTGTTGGAACCAAAGCTTATTTTATCATCAATAACCAAGCTACAACTGCATTTGCTACAATAAATAATAATCCGGTTTGTTTACCGCTGGCTTCCTATCAATTTAATGTTGATTTAACTGCAAGTGGAATCTTAAATAATTTTCCGGGTGATAAATATGTTATTAATTGGGGCGATGGTACCTCAACCACTTATACTTATTGTGATATTTTTAAGGCTGGCGGTAAGGTTGGACATGATTATACTACTTCTTCTTGTGGTCGGGTATCGAATACAGCTTCGGGGCCGATTTACAATGCATTTACTGTATCCATTAGGGTAGCTAATGATTTCTGTGGAAACCTTGGCGACCCATTAAGTGCTTATGCAAAGGTTGTAATTAAGCCTATCAATTCATTTAGTTTTGTAAGTCCGGCATGTACAAATACTGAGATAACTTTTGAGAATACATCTCAATTAGGAGAAAATCCGAACACCACCTCTGCTGGTTGCGAGCCAAATAATGTACTTTATAACTGGTATGTTGATGGAGTACTTGTTCAGGCAAATAAATCACGATCTTATAATTTTGTTCACAAGTTTCTTACTCGTGGAATACATAAAGTTAGATTAATTTCTGTAAGTTCTGGAGCATGTGACGCAGATCCTGTGGAGCAGGAAATCTGTATTCAAGATCCGCCTAAACCCTTATTTACTTTACCTAGTACTACAGTTTGTGCACCTAGCATTCTTACACCTGTGAATACATCTGAAATTGATAATACTTGTAACGCAGTACCAACGTATTTATGGACCGTTACGCCTGCGATTACTTTTTCTGGTGGTACAACAGCAGCTAGTAAAGATCCTATTTTTAATTTCAATACTGCCGGAATTTATACAATCACCTTAAGTGTCTCAAGCGGCGCTTGTGGCGCTGTTGTGTCTGCCCCTCAAACCGTAATTGTTCAAGGTGCGGACGCAGGGCTTGACCAAAATATATGTGTAGGTTCTACAGCAATATTGGCAGGAAATAACGAGGCTGGTTTATGGACACAAACTGCAGGACCGACAGTAACTATTTCCAACCCAACTCAATATAATACTACAGTCGCAGACTTATCACCAGGAAATAATTATGGATTTAGATGGACGCTTTCCGGAGGACTATGCCCAGGAAGTTACGATGATGTAGTGATTAGCTACCCTACAGCCATTGTAAATACAATAAGTTTAAGCTCAACAACAGTTTGTTCAGGGCAAAGCATTACAGTAGTTGGTTCAACGCCTATCGGTGGAACCGGAACTTATACTTATCAATGGCAAAGCAGTGCCGATGGAATAACCTGGGCTAATTTGCCTGGAAAAAACACAAAAGATTTGACAATTTCAGTAAGTTCTAAAATACAATTCAGAAGAGTGATTACAAGCGGTTCTTGTTCCTCAGAAAGTAATTTAATAGAACTGGATGTTTTACCAGCCATCACAAATAACACCATTTCTGCTGACCAAACGATTTGCACTGGAACTCCAGTAAATGCTTTAACAGGTACCTTACCATCAGGCGCTGATGGAACTTTCAATTATCAATGGCAATCGAGTTTTAACGGAACAACCTGGACAGACGTTGCCGGTGCGACAGCCAAGGATTATACGCCGCCTCAGCCAACAGTGAGCATCCGCTACAGAAGATTAGTTACCAGCGGTGCTTGTTCAGGTGGCTCAGCAAATATTAGCAATATTGTAGCGATAACGGTTAATCAGAACGCAAAGGCTGAGATTATTTACACTACTGCAATTGGTTGTGCGCCATTTGCTTTAACCCCTGCAATTATTCAAGCCGGCCTTTATCCCGGAAGGAATGCAACATACACCTGGTTTGCAAACGATGTGCAAATTGGAACTGGAGCAGTTTTTCCAGGTTATACCATCACCAACAGCAATGAAAAGATAGATATTAAACTGGTTGTAATAAGCCCAACTGGTTGTTTAGGAGATGAAATTTCGCAATCCTTTACAACAAGAGATAACATAACGGTTTCTTACACTCAAGATAAAACGGCTGCATGCGGACCGTTTAGTGTAAACTTTGTAAACACATCATCAGATTTAACTGGTTCTACATTCTTTTGGGATTTTGGTAATGGTACCACCTCAAATCTGGCCAATCCTCCAAGAATTGATTATCGTTCAGACCCGGATGGAAATGACATCACTTATACGGTAACCTTAAAAGCAACAACGCCTTGCGGAGAAATTACCAAAACATCAACGGTGTTAGTAAAAGCGGCAGCTGTTTCTGTTTTTTCACCAGATAAAACTTCTGGCTGCTCGCCTTTTACAACTTCATTTAGCAATACATCGCCCGGAAATTATACCAGTTTTACATACGATTTTGGTGATGGAAGCCCTTTGTTAACGGTTTCAGATAAAAATAAAGTTACACATACCTACACAACAATCGCAGTTACAGATTACGTTGTAAAAATGACTGCCGTAAATGATTGCGGCGCTAGTGTATCTCAATATACAATAAGAGTTTCACCAAACAACATAATACCCGAATTGGTGGTTAATGCTACTCAGTTAAAAGGTTGTGCACCGCATACAGTAGATTTTTATAACAATACCAAAGGTGCAAGTACATTTTATTACAACTTTGGCGATGGCAGTTCTGCGCTAACAAGTTCATCGCCCGAAATGGTTGCCCATACTTTTACCAAACCCGGCACTTATCTGGTTACCTTATACACTTCAAACGATTGTTCTATAAATTATACCAACGAAACAATTGTTGTGCTTGAACAGCCTACCGTAAGCTTTACATCAGATAAAACCGTGGGCTGTGATGGAACGCTGGTGAAATTTAAAAACAACAGCGTAAATGGCATAAGTTTTCTGTGGGATTTTGGTGATGGCACAACATCTACCCAAATCGAACCTGAACACACTTACAGAGGTAACGGCATCAATTACACCGTTAGCCTAACTGCTACAAATACCTTAGGCTGTAAAAACACCTCCGTTTTAACTAATTATATCCAGTTGGTTAATCCTCCACAATCAAATTTTACGGTGTTGCCGGGTAATGAGCTTTCTATCCCTAACTATACTTTCAATTTCAGAGATGCAAGTATTAATGGTGCCGGAAGTTGGGAATGGACTTTTGGTGATGGTTCGAAATCTACCCTTCAAAACCCAACACATACGTATAGCAATGTAGGTGAATACATCGTTACGCTTAAAATTATCAATAAAGAAGGATGTTCGGCTACCTCAATGCAAATGGTTAGGGTAATTGGTGTTCCGGGAACTCTGCAAGTGCCAAACTCTTTTATGCCTGCCAGTGCTAAAAATGAATTAAGAACTTTTAAAGCAAAAGGAAGAGGAATTGATACCTGGAAAATGACCGTTTTTAATAAATGGGGACAAGCCTTGTGGGAAACCACAAAACTTGATGATGGGGCACCATCAGAAGGATGGGATGGAACTTTTAACGGTCAGGAGCAACCACAGGGTGTATATTTTTGGAAAATTGAAGTAAAATTTATTAATGGTAGCGATTGGAAAGGAATGACTTACGACAACTCGGCACCAAGAAAAACCGGAACAATATATTTAATAAGATGATGAAGCGCAGTTGGATTAACGTAGTTATATTGTTTATCGGCCTACCTTTTTTTAGTAGAGGGCAAGACCACATTTACAGCCAGTTTTATAATTCTCCTATTTACTTAAATCCCGCGTTAACCGGGCAGTTTGAGGGCGATGTTCGTTTCAACGCATTATACCGCAATCAGTGGACGGGTCTTTCTGGCGATTTTTCTTACATGAGCGCATCGGCCGATTTAAACCTTCAGAAACTAAATAGTGGCGTTGGAATAATTTTTAACCGAAGTAGCGAAGGAACTGCTTATCTGCAAAAAAACAATATTGCCTTAAGTTACTCTTACATTATTGGCGGCGAGGATTTCACACTTTCCTTCGGTTTGCAAGGTGGTATAACCAACCAAAAGCTAAATTGGGATAAATTGGTTTTTGGCGATCAGATCGACATCAATGCCGGAATTATTCCAGGCGGAATTTCTGGTGCTGAAAGGCCAAATGTAGATAGCCGTTTTTATTTTGATGCCGCCGCTGGCGGAAACATCGTTTATAAAAATTTTATGCTTGGTTTGGGCGTTCACCATTTAAATCGGCCAGATGAATCACTTGCAGGCTACCAAGCCAGGTTGCCGATGCGATATTCTGCTAATATGAGCTACAAATTGGCAATTATCCCGGATAGGTACGACCGCGATGGCGCATACTTAATTCCTTCCATAGTTGCTTATCGCCAGCAAAATGTGATGTCGTTTAGTTTAGGTACGCAGTTTAAATATGCTGGCGTAAACGCTGGAGTTTGGTATAGAAATGATGGCGGAACCAATGGCAATGATGCGATTGTGTTTTCCGTAATATTCGATATTTTTAATAGAAGAACCAATGGTGAAAAATTTCGGATTGGCTTAAGCCATGATGCAACAACATCAAAGCTAAATTACACCAACACAGGTGGAACATCAGAAATTGGTGTAGGTTACGAAAAATATTGGTCTAATAGTTCTAATTATGGCCGTGCAAATGGATTAAGATGTTATGATTTTTATTAATTTGCCCTAACATTTAGGCAAAGCGATGAATGAACTAATCGAAAACCAGCATTTTATTACGCAAAGTGAAGTCAATAAATTCTTGTTGGCAACCTTATTGTGTGGCTTAATAGGCGCCGAAAGAGAGTATAGAAGCAAATCTGCTGGTTTGAAAACCATGATGATGATTGGGCTGGGTTCTACGCTATTTACCATTCTCTCTATAAAAATTGGATTAAGCAGTCATGATCGTATTGCATCAAATATTGTTACCGGAATTGGTTTTTTAGGCGCTGGTGTAATTTTTAAAGAAGAAAATAGGGTTAAGGGCTTAACAACTGCTTGCATAATCTGGATTGTGGCTGCAATAGGAATGGCCATAGGTTCAGGATTTTATGAACAAGCCATTGGCGTAACAGGAGTGGTTTTATTCGCCTTAATTGTATTTCCTTTTTTAGAAGAAATTGGCGATAGACGCTTTACCAAACGCTTTTATAGGATTGTAAAAAAGCAACAGGCTTACGGCGATTTTGAGAGTTATGAAAAAGTATTTAAAGAGAACAAATTAAAACCGCAACGCGGAAAACATCAACTTATCAATAATATAATTACTGGCAACTGGACTGCAACCGGAACGCCTAAAAATCACCAGAAATTTGTAGAGCAAATGTTAACCGACAAAGAAATTATAGAGTTTGATTTTTAAAATTCGAAAAAAAATCTGTCTTCTGAGTTTGTAGAGCAACTTTCTTTTCGTCAACTACCATCGTTTCCGACCATTTATCATGCCATGGCGTTTTAAAAGCCATTTAGAGTTTTTAAAATGTCAATCAATATAAATTATTTAGATTATTTGCCAAAATTAATTTCTCTAAAATCTTAAAAACAATCATAGCTTTGTACTAACAGATTCATCCCTAAATTGATAATCTGTAACTAACCCAATTCATGATAAAAGAACAAATTTCAGTTTTTGATATTTTTAAAATCGGCATCGGTCCATCAAGCTCACATACGCTTGGTCCGTGGCGGGCGGCTCAACAATTTACGGCTTCGTTAAAAGAAAATAACCTGCTCAATAATGTTGAAACCATAAAAATATTGCTCTATGGCTCGCTTGCAAAAACAGGTGTTGGGCATGGAACTGATGTTGCCATTGTATTAGGTTTAACCGGTGCAGATCCGGTAACTTTTGATGTTGATGCGGTTACGCCAACGTTTGAAAGCATTAAAAGGGATAAGAAACTGAATTTAGCAGGAGATATCGTAATTGATTTTAATTTCGAAAACGATCTTCTTTTTCTATTTGCAGAAAGTTTGCCTTTCCACCCCAATGCGGTAACATTTCAGGCACTTTTAAAAAATGGTAAAGCTTTTTCCGAAACCTATTATTCAATTGGTGGCGGTTTTGTAGTAAAGGAAGGCGAAGATAATAGCCAAAAACCTCAGGTAGATTTGCCTTTTCCGGTAGAGAAAGCAAAAGATTTACTGCATTGGTGTTTATCAACAGGATTAAAAGTTAGTGAAATTGTAATGGAAAACGAGCTGGCTTGGCGACCAGAAGCCACGACTAAAGCCGGTATTTTACAACACTTCCAGGTAATGAGGGATTGCATTTATCGTGGTTGCCACACCACTGGGTTTTTACCTGGCGGTTTAGATGTTGCCCGTAGAGCTTTTCCATTAAATAAGAGATTAATTAACAAAGCAGAATATACAAATTACGATACCTGGGTAGATGCCATCAGAAAAGGCGGAAACGGATTTAACTATATTTTAGATTGGGTTAGCTGCTTTGCGTTAGCGGTTAACGAAGAAAATGCATCTTTCGGTCGCGTGGTTACCGCACCAACTAATGGCGCTGCGGGTGTAATTCCTGCGGTTTTGCAATATTTTATTGTTTTTTGCCATGGCTACTCTGAAGAAAAAATTACCCAGTTTATTGCCTGTGCTTCAGAAATTGGCAGCATTTTCAAAAAAGGCGCAACCATTTCCGCGGCTATGGGTGGTTGCCAGGCAGAAATTGGTGTATCATCGGCAATGGCTGCTGCCGCTTTAACCGAGTGTTTGGGCGGTTCTCAGCGTCAGGTTTTAATGGCTGCCGAAATTGCGATGGAGCATCATTTAGGTTTAACCTGCGATCCTATCGGCGGTTTGGTTCAGATTCCTTGCATCGAGCGCAATACGATGGGCGCTATTAAGGCCATAACGGCGAGTCAGTTGGCTTTGCAAAGCAATCCCGATAAAGCAAAAGTAAGTTTGGATGCCGTTGTAAACACCATGTGGGAAACCGCTTTGGATATGAACGCAAAATACAAGGAAACTTCTGATGGTGGTTTGGCGACTAATATCCCGATTAGCTTGCCGGAATGTTAAACCAATACTTTTAATTTGTAGCGCAATTTTGGTGCTTTTCGGGTACATTCTTCCCGCCAATGCTGCCTGCCTACCGAAGGCAGGCAATCTTTTGGTTATAGTTTTGCGTTTTTTTAAGGTAAATGCTACCAAAAGTATTTCCGCGAATGTCGGGGCTATAAAACACAAACAGTAGCGTTTAGGCTGGTTTTCTTATCACGATTTCTAGCGTAGTAGAGTTGAAACTCTCGATGCTGGGCTTTGCCCAAGCGTGCAACATAAAAATGACTTGAAACTAACTGAGATTTGTATTTTGTGGTAATGCCATATGTCTCTATATTTGATTCCTATGATTATACGTAAATCTATTCTCGCTTTTCTAGTCTCAGTACTCCTTATTTCTTGTAAAAAGGAAAACACTGAAAATCAAGTTAAAGAGCCATACATTCAATATTTTATGGCAGATTTAGCAGGTAAACCTCTTGATATAAAAGGTTCACTTTCATCCAATAGAGATTTATTTCGTGGCTGCTTGACCAGAATTGGATACGGTAACGGCACTTCTAAAGAAATGTATACTGTAAGTGTTCAGGTGCCCAAAACAATATTAGGTACTACAATAGATTCCAAACTTCAGTTTCAATTATTTGATGTTCAGGAAAAAGAATATTTATTAACCAGCAATAGAGCCTTTCAAGAAGATTTTTCAACTCATATTTATTTGGTCACCAATTTAGGTATGCCTAATTCGAAAATATATACTGCTTTCGATAATAAACTACCATTTAAAATTTCAATTTTAAAATATGAAAAACCTAATGATGGTAGTATTCCATTTGTAGGAGGTAAGTTAACAGGTGTGCTTTATAATACTACAGATTTACAGGATTCAATAATTATTAAGAATGGTGCATTTGATGTTAGATTTTAAAAGTAAAGGCTAGTTCGGTTTTTATGCACAAACCTTTGTTCATAAACCTGATATAAATGGAAAGCACGCAAGCGAGGCACGAGTGCGGACTTGAAATGTTAGCAGGACTACAGACCGCCAAGTGAATTTACCGTTCCTTTTCAACAAAGGAATTAAAATAAGTTTGTGTGCGTTAAAATGAACCACCACAAGCCTGTAGTAAGAAAGGAAAGCAAAATTCCAATTCCCACAACTAAATTTGAAACCTTTGGGTTTAAATTATATTGATCGGCAACTAATCCGGCGGTTAACAATGTTGGCATTGCCATTTCAAAAATGGTGATTTTGGCAATCATGCCATTCAAGCCGAATAACAAAGCAATTGCTAAAACCGAAAGTGGCGCTAAAATAAGTTTGTAAAAAAGAGCAAAGCTAATGTGTTTGATTTCGCTAAACCAACCACCAAATTTTAGCTGCAAACCAATTGAAAATAAAGCTAACGGACCAACAGTTCCAGCTAATTTATCAAATAGCACATCAAAGGAAGATAAATCTAAATATCGAGGTAAAATTAACGCCAATACGCAACCAATAAGCGGAGGGAAAGTGAGCACTTTTTTGAATACCAATTTTGCACTCAGTTCTTGCTGCTGTGAAGACCGGATGGCAACAATAATGCCTATGGTGGAAAGTAGTGTAAACGTAATTTGGTCGCAAATGATGGCAATGGCTAGTTCCTTTTCGCTGAAATAAGCAATTATTAGAGGGAAACCAATAAACGAAGTATTACTTAAAGAACTAACCAACTTTAAACCACCGGAAGTTGCCCTACTATTTTTACTTAATTTACTGTAAACAGTGATGAATAACCAACCAAATAACCAAACGCATATTGGCGCAAGGGCGGGGAAAAGTAATGCTTTAGTCCAGGTAATGTGCGGTAAATATTTAAATGAAACCGCCGGAAGCGCGATATAAATTATCCATGCATTTATGCCTTTATGGGCATCTCTTGGCAAAGTTTTACTTTTCCTAAAAAGAATACCTGCCAGGATACATAAACCGATTAGAATAAAGTTTGCCATTTAATGCTAATTGATGGATAAAAAGAAAACGCCAATAAATTTCATTGGCGTTTTAATATTATGTGGTTGGGTTACTAGGTTTTGGTTTCTTTTTATGCCAAACCTTTTTCTTGCCATTATTTCTAGGGTGTTGTGGTCTTTTTTCTTCCACATGCGTTATTTCCATGCTTGCGATGTGCTCTGGCAAAACCATCCGTGGAACTTCTTTTTCAATCAGTTTTTCTATATTATCGAACTTGCGTTTATCTTTTCCGTTAACCAAAGTAATGGCGGTTCCTTTAGTCGCCGCTCTTGCTGTTCTTCCAATTCGGTGTACATAATCTGCCGGGTCGCCTGGTACATCATAATTGATAACCAAATCTACGCCTTCAACATCAATACCACGAGATAAAACATCAGTACCTATGATAATTGGAAGTCTTTTGTTTTTAAAGGCAAGCAAAATGTCTTCACGCTCTTTTTGATCTAAATCAGAGTGAAAAGCTTCAGCCTGGATTTTTAAACCTTTAAAAGTTTTGTATAAAGCCTTAACCTTATCTTTTGTAGAGGCAAAAATAATGGCGCTTTTATAGGTATCATCCTTAAAAATATCAGTTAATAAAGCCTGCTTTTGCTGGTCGTGAATGTTGTAAGCTTGTTGTGTAATACCTTCGGCAGGTTTGGCAATTGATATGGTAATTTGCTGCGGATTATTTAAAATGCTACCGGCCATTTTTCTAATCTTTGGAGCCATGGTAGCCGAAAACAATAGGGTTTGTCTTTTTTGCGGCAGGTAACTTACAATACGCATAATGTCATCGTAAAAACCCATATCCAGCATTCTATCAGCTTCATCTAAAATTAAATGTTGCAAATGCTGTAGTTTTAAAACTCCTGAGGATAAATGTGCCATTAAGCGACCTGGCGTTGCTATTATAATATCAACACCATCACGCATGGAGCGTTTTTGTTGCTCGTAAGCCATGCCATCGCCACCACCATAAACCGCTAAAGAGCTAATATTTGTGAAATAAGCAAGTGCTTCTACCTGTAAATCAATTTGCTGGGCAAGCTCTCTGGTTGGCGCTAAAATTAAAGTATTGTTGTGTCTATCGGCAGCACGACTAATTTTATCCATTACCGGTAAAAGGTAACTTGCAGTTTTTCCGGTACCGGTTTGGGCACAGGCAATTAAGTCGTGATTATCTAAAATTACAGGAATGGCTTGTTCTTGTATTGGTGTAGCGCTTTTATACCCCATTGCCATAAGGCCTTCATGTAAGTCGGGGCTAAAGTTAAAGTCGTTAAAATTCAATCTTTTATGTTTATGTATTTTAGCAAAAGTACCTGAAAATATGGCTAATAGCAAGCAAGATTTAAACATCACCTTGTGAAATAGTGATTTATGAAAATCAGGTTATAAAAAAACCTCAAGTTTTGGCTTGAGGTTTTTAGTTTTTTAGAAAGCCGGATCGGCCGGTGTATTTGGATTGTTATCTCTTTCTTGGAAAGGATAAGGGAAGAAATTACGTTTTCTATCCGTAAGTGGCAAGCCAAATCTTCTCATATCTTCAAGTTTTAAACCAGAAGCATACAGTTCTATGCTGCGGTGTTTGTATATCAAATCCAATAATTGCTGTTGTGTATAAGTTCCGGTTAGGGCTGGTAAAGCAGCACCAACACCAAATGGATCAGCTGTAGAAACTTTCGTAACTACTTTATTCAATTCAGTTAAGGCATTAGGTAAATCTGGTGTTCTTGCATAAACTTCAGCCTTAATCAAAGTCATTTCTCCAGGTAAATAAATAGGGAAAGGCGTGGCTGTTGTAGCCGCAAAACCATTCATTCTTAAAGTTGCTGTGGGCGTTCCTTCCATTTTAGTATAGAAAACTAATCTTCTATCTGCTGCATCTGGCACATAAGTTCCTGTTAAACCTAAATTTGCATTTAAAGGTTGGAATACGTTATTTGACGCAATGATGGAAAATAGAATATTTGGAGAAGTTGCGTCGAACCTAAAAGAAGAAGCTGTTGTTAAAGTAACTAAGTTTGCTTCTGTTAATGCCAAAGGATAGTTTCCAGAAAACAAAGCATAACGTGCTTTTAAAGCATGCAATGTGTTTACAATGCTAACATCGGCAGGTACATTGCTTGTAAAACCTGTAGAAATTGGGTTTGCTGCAATAACGGTTAAAGCGTTATCCAAAACTGAAATAGCTTTTGCAAAGCCCGCAGCACGGGTTATAAATGCAACATTTTTTCCGGTTCCATCTGGAATGCGTTCCCAATATTGCGACATGTTTCCAATGGCTAATGCTTTAAATACGCTGGCATATCCGATTAATCCGGCGGCATAACCTTTATCGCCTAAATTACCGGCTTTTGTAATCACTAAATCGGCATCATATATAATTTTGTTTGCGCTTGTCCAGAGGTTGAATAATATGGTATTTGTACCATCTACTGCGTTGCCACCAGTGCTTAATTGCAACTCCGGAATGTTACCGGCATTTAACAAAGCGAGTTCATTGGTTACAAAACCGTTAGCTGCGATTGAATTAAACATTACACCTGTTCTGTTTAGAGTGTAAACACGTTGCAAACCAATTGCAACAGCTGTTAAACCTTGTTGTGTTGTTAGTGCGACATCCGTTTTTGCTCTAGATGGATCTTGATATTCTTTTGTACAAGAAGATGAAAACAAAACCGCCGAAAGTGCAATACAGCTTATATATTTTGAGGTATTATTTCGTAAATTTTTCATAAATTTTTCTGCTGAAGATTAAAATTTAACTTGTAAACCTAAACTGAAGGTTCTTGGGATTGGCACCGAACCAAAATCGATATTTCTTAAAATAGTCGATTGTCCGCCGGAGTTTAATTCTGGATCGTAGCCTTTGTAATTATCCCACGAAACAAGATTTCTGCCGCTTAAGGTAACTGTTAAATCTCTCAGGTATTTTATTTTTCCGATGTTATAGCTCAATGAAACTTCTCTTAACTTAACAAAAGAACCATCATCAATTCTCCATTCTTCGGTAGCATAAACGCCCGCTACATAACCACGTGGTAACTGGCCCAGTTGCTCTGCTTCGGCTACTTTACCATTACCCACACCTTGGCGGGTTCTCCAATCTGCATTCCAAACATCTCCACCCTGCACAGCATCTAACTGTATGTGTAAATTCAATTTTTTATAAGTAAAATCATTCACAAATGATGCTGTGTAATCTGGATTCGGGTCGCCCAAAACTTTACGTAATGTAGTTCCTGTTGGCAATCCATTTGCATCTCTTTGAGGTGTGAAACTTGTTGCTGAGTTTTGAATACCACGCTCTAACTGTGGAATACCTGCCGCATTGGTTAGTAAACTTCCATCTGCTTTGCGAGCGAAGAATGTTCCATAAAATACACCAATTGCTTCGCCATTAATGATGGCAACCGGAGCGCCAGGGTTTGTACTGAATAATCTTAAACCACCAACATCAAGCGCTTTATTTCTATTTCTGTTGAATACAAGTGTTGTATTCCAGGTAAAATCGTTTGATTTTAATGGTGTACCGTTTAACACAAGCTCAATACCTCTGTTTTGAAGCGAACCAATATTATCTAAGAAACTAGAAAATCCGGTAGATGGTGCGGTAACACTTGCAATTAATAAATCGCTAACTTTTTTGTTATACCAGTTAAATTGTAAGCCTAATCTGTTTTTAAAGAAAGACATATCAGTACCTAATTCTAACTCACGCTGACGCTCAGGTTTAACATTTTCGTTTGCCAGTTGAGCGCTCGAGAATAGGGAAGCCCTGCCTAAAAACGATTGAGTTGAATAGGCGTTGATTCTATCGTAAGCGCCAATTCCGGTTAAGTTACCCGATTCTCCATAAGCAGCCCGGATTTTAAAAGTATCCCACCAGGAAGATACACCTAAGTTTTTCCAATAATCTGCAGATGATAAAACATAACTTGCATTGCCTTTGAAATAGGTTTGTGTACGATTATCAGCACCAAATACGGTTGATTGATCGACTCTTACTGCGCCTGTTAAAAAGAAATGGTCTTTATACTTAAATGTTTGCTGCAAGTAACCACCCGTAACAGATAATTGTGTTCTGCCATCAACACTTGGCAGTTGTGTTGCTGCAGCGTTTACCGTTTCTATAAGTGGCGCTAAACCGCGTCCGTTAACCAATTGATAACGGGTTTGCTCATACTGAAATGAATAACCTAATTGTGTGGTCGAAGAAATTTTATCAGAAATTTTTCCCTGATAAGTTGCATTAATTTCGTTGTTGAACTGAAATGCATTGTTGCTTGCAGTACTGGCGTAGCCATTTAGTGTACCATCTAAGCTAGCGCCACCACCAAAGAAATCTGGATTTACGTTGTAAGCAAATGGTGGAATATAAGTTGTTCCGTTTGCACCAGAATTATCTACACCTAATAAAAAGTTTAAGGTTAGGTTTTTAACCGGATATAATTTTAAATTGGCGCTTGCAATAACACGATTTGTTTCCTGACGTTGTTTAATATCTTCTATTACAGAAACTGGATTTACACGTCCGCGTTCGCCTACAGCTAATAAATTGCCGTTTGCATCTCTTGCAAAAATATCATGAAAATTGCCAATAATCGTTACCGAATTCATTGGAGAGAAGAAGGAGTTTCCATCTGGTTTTTCATTTGCAGCGCTTCTGATGTAGTTTAAACCAGCACTTAATGAAGCCCACTCCGTAATTTTTTGATCTACATTTGCCCTTAAATTATACCTCGAAAAATCTGTGTTTTTAATAATACCTTGATTGGTAAAATAACTGGCAGATGTATAGAATTTGGTATTATCCGTTCCACCGCTTACAGAAACTGTATTGTCTGTTCCATAACCTGTTCTAAAAATATAATCCTGATAGTTATACCTTGTAACCGGTGTAGTATTGGTTAGGGCCGGCGTTAAAACATCTTGAGTTTGACTGTTAACAGAACCACCAAATTTTACCGGAGATTGATTTACCTCAACTTGTTTGCGTAACTCGCTAATGGTTAAACTCGTGTTAAAACTAACCTGAGCTTTTCCACTTGCACCTCTTTTGGTAAAAATTTGAATTACACCAGAGTTTGCTCTCGAACCATAAATGGCAGCAGCTGCAGCACCATTTAAAACTTCAATCCTGTCAATATCAGCCGGGTTAATATCAACCATTCTGTTTTGGCCAATGCTTCCAACAAAATTCCCACCATCGTAATTGGCCGATGTATTGGTTACTCTTGTGGTAGAATTATTTACAATTACGCCATCAATAATGTATAATGGCTCTGATGATGAATTTACAGAGCTGATACCTCTTAACCTTACCGATAAACCGCCTGCAGGGTCGCCAGAGTTTTGACTGATTTGTGCACCAGCGGTTTTACCTTGTAAAGACGAAAGAACATTTCCGCTGCCTGCACGATTTAAATCATCGCCTTTCACGGTGCTTACATAACTTCCTAATTCTTTTCTGGTGGTTCCCTGAGATGTTCCGGTAACAATTACTTCGTCAAGCCCAACAGCATCGCCGGCAAGTGCTCCATTAACCTGAACCTGGTCTGCCGCACCTAAATCAAGGTTTTGAATGGATGTTTTAAAACCTACATAAGAAAATTGAATTTGATACTTACCTGCCGGAAGGTCGACTGTAAAATTATAACTTCCGTTTGCAGAAGTACTTGTGGCGAGGTTGGTATTTAAGATTTTTACAACTGCACCAGGTATTGGTTCTTTGTTTGCAGCTTCTGTTACTTTTCCTGTAATGGTGTAACGCTTATTTTGCGCATTTGCCATTTCTGTGAGTAAAAGCAGCACAAAAGAGATCATCAAAATCGATAAAAATTTTGGCGACCATTTTAGGTAACTTTTTTCCATAAAATTCGGGTTGTTGATTATAATTAGCTATCAAACAAATTTAGCAAATTACAACACAAACCAAATTATTTATTCCGGTAAGCTAATCTTTCCCATACAAACAGAAGGCACACCTTGTCTTTTGCCGAAGTTTATTGGTTTTCCGCAAAGGGTTTCGTTGGCCAAAACCGCAAAAAGAACAGCTTCTTTCGCATCTGGATTAATATTTAAATCATCAGTAGTTTTGAAAATTGCAAAAGTTAGTTTGCTTTTTAATAAGTTAACCAACAATGGATTATGCATGCCGCCACCGCTCATAAATAGGTGTATTGCTGCATTTTCATCAAAGCATTTTTTTATGGCATTTGCAATGGTTTCAGCAGAAAAATGGCACAGGGTTGCCATTACATCAGCTTTGCTAATATTTTGCGTTGCTGATTTTTCTTGGGCAGCATCTAAATACTGTAGGTTAAACAATTCGGGTCCTGTGGTTTTAGGAAAATTTTCATTAAAAAAATCGCAATCCAGCAAAGCTGATAAAAGATCTGCATTTACATTTCCTGCAGATGAAACTTCAGCGTTTTTATCATAAAATTTATTAAAGTGCTGTTGCATATATTGGTCCATCAAAGTATTCCCAGGCCCGATATCCGTAGAGAAAATTTCATCAGCCTTTAAACTTGCCGGTAAATAAGTAAAGTTAGAAATGCCACCAATGTTTAACATTACCCTGTTTTCGCCAGGTTTTGAAAACATTAGATAGTCGCCATAAACCGCTAAAGGCGCACCTTCCCCGCCTGCGGCGAGATGTTTTTGTCTAAAATCTGATAAGGTAATGATGCCGGTTTTTATGGCAATATGGTCACCATCGCCAATTTGTAATGTACCGTTTGGATATTCATTAAGCTTATGCAATGATTTTGGCGCATGAAATATAGTTTGCCCATGGCTGGCTATGAAATCTATCTGATGGTTTTCGTAACCCCATTCGTTTAAAGCTGTGTTAATTAATTCGCTATGAACGTTGGCAATGTGTTCATTCATAAGGCAAACCAACTGCAAATCAACTTCTTTTTTGGAGAAAATTGCTTTAATTTTCGCTCTGAATTCGTCAGTATAGTCGCCTGTTTTAAATTTTAAAATTTTAACATCAGTTTCAGCACCCTGCCCTTTAATGCTGCAAAGTGCAATGTCTAATCCATCCATCGATGTACCACTCATTAAACCAATAATAAGTCTTTCGGCCTTATTTGCTTTTTCGTAGAGGTTTTTTATTTGAAGATTCATAACAGATTAATTTTTATCAAAAACGAGCAAACGTTTGTTTTATACCTTGAGCTAATATTATTTAAATACTTGCAATAAAAGTAAAAAACCTTTATTAAATACCGCCTATATGTTACTATCTTTACTGCTCCGTACATTAAAAACCATAACAAAAAATGGCAAGATTAAATCTACTGGAGGAAACACGTTTCGAGAAACTCCCTGTGAGCGTGTTTGCAAATCCAAAAATTGCTTCTGTAAACGTTGCTCATCGCATCGCAAGTCTTATCAAGACAAAACAAGCAAACAACACACCTGCCGTACTGGGCTTAGCAACAGGTGTTACCCCAATTGCAGTTTACGCCGAACTGGTTAGATTGCATAAAGAAGAGGGTTTAAGTTTTAAAAACGTAATTACTTTTAATTTGGATGAGTATTATCCGATGCAGCCAAATGCGGCTCAAAGTTACGTTACGTTTATGAATGAAAACCTTTTCGATCACATTGATATCGATAAGAATAACGTTCATATACCTGATGGAACACTGCCATTGGAAGATATTCCGGCTTTCTGTTTGGATTATGAGAAGAAGATAGGGGATTTAGGTGGTTTAGACATACAAATTTTAGGTATTGGTCGTACTGGTCACATCGGTTTTAACGAACCTGGTTCTGCACCTAATTCAGGAACACGTTTGGTTACACTTGATGATTTAACACGCCGGGATGCTGCACGTGATTTTGGTGGAAAATCTTTTGTGCCAACAAAAGCCATAACCATGGGTATTGGCACAATCTTTAAAGCCCGCGAAATTATTTTAATGGCTTGGAGCCGTAAAAAAGCTTCGATTATTAAAAAAGCTGTAGAGGGCGAAATCTCTGGCGAAGTTCCAGCAACTTATCTTCAACTTTCGCAAAATGTTGAGTTTATTTTAGATGAACCAGCAGCATCAGCTTTAACTCGTTTCGATACACCTTGGCTGGTAAAAGATTGCATCTGGACGGATTCGTTAATCCGAAAAGCAGTAATTTGGTTGGCTAATACCTTAAATAAACCAATTTTAAAGCTTACTGAAGACGATTACAATAATAACGGTATGGCACAATTGGCTACCGAAAAAGGGCCGGTTTACAATATCAACATTCATATTTTTAACAAATTACAACATACCATAACAGGCTGGCCAGGTGGAAAACCAAATGCTGATGATTCTCAGCGCCCGGAAAGAGCCGAACCGGCAAAAAAACGTGTTATCATCTTTTCTCCGCATCCTGATGATGATGTAATCTCAATGGGAGGAACTTTTATCCGTCTGGTTGATCAGAAACATGATGTGCATGTGGCCTATCAAACATCGGGTAATACTGCAGTTTGGGATGATGATGCCTTACGTTTTGTAGAGTTTAATGTAGATTTTACTGAAAAGATGGGCATGGATAATGCTCACTTAAAGGATCTTTATCAAAGAATGAGAAAATTCATTGATCAGAAGAAACCAAATCAGGTAGATACCCCAGAAATTCAAACAGTAAAAGGTTTAATTAGAAAAGGGGAGGCCATAGCGGGAGCAAGATATTGTGGTTTAGAGGATGATCACATTCATTTTCAAGCGCTTCCGTTTTATGAAAGCGGTAAAAACCAGAAAAATCCGGTTACTCAATTAGATGTTGAACTTACAAAGGAGCTTTTGCAAAAGGTAAAACCTCAGCAGGTTTTTGCTGCCGGAGACTTTGAAGACCCACACGGAACGCATATTGTGTGTTTTAATATTATTTTAGCGGCTTTAACCGAGTTACGCAAAACAGAAGATTGGGCAAAAGATTGCTGGTTGTGGATGTATCGTGGCGCTTGGCATGAGTTCGAAACACATGAAATAGAGATGGCCGTGCCGATTAGTCCGCAAGAACTGGAGCGCAAAAAATATGCAATTTTTAAACACCAAAGTCAGAAAGACAGAGCTGTTTTCCCTGGTGATGACGCAAGAGAATTTTGGCAAAGAGCTGAAGATCGTAACCGAGATACAGCCAAAGCTTACGATGCTTTAGGTTTAGCAGAATACGAAGCTATGGAAGCTTTTGTACGCTGGAAGTTTGATTAAGGTTTGATATAATCTTTTAAGCGTTTAGTATAACGCCATAAACTTACGAAGTCTAATTTGCACATGCATATTAGACTTCGTAAGTTTATACCAAACTAACCATCTGCAATGAATCAACCCAAACAACGCCTGCTTTCTTTAGATTTTTTTAGAGGATTAACTGTAGCGGCAATGATTTTAGTTAATAATCCTGGAAGTTGGGGACATATTTACGCCCCGCTAGAACATGCAGAGTGGAATGGATGCACACCAACCGATTTAATTTTTCCTTTTTTCTTATGGATAGTTGGCGTTTCAATTGCATTTGCAATGAGCAGCAGCAAAGCCGATCCATCAACACATAAAAAAACGATTATTAAAGCGATTAAGCGAGGTTTGATATTGTATTTTTTAGGGTTTTTTCTGGCCATTTTTGGCAAGCTGATAAACGATCCGGCCCATGCTTTACAAACAGTTAGGCTACTGGGTGTACTTCAGCGAATAGGTATCGTTTTCATTATCAGTTCAATTATTTTTTTAAAAGTATCCGAAAAAAACATCTTTAAAACTTTGATTGTTATTTTGGGTGTTTATTGGGCATTAATGACATTAGTTCCTGTTCCTGGTGTGGGTTATCCAAACATGGAAAAGGAAACCAATCTGGCTGCCTGGATAGACCGTGGAGTATTAACCGAAGCGCATACCTGGGCATCATCAAAAACCTGGGACCCTGAAGGCGTTTTAAGCACGCTACCTGCCATTGGAACTTGTTTGTTTGGTATTTTAGTTGGCATCTGGATGAGACGTAAAGATGTTGATAACCCAACTAAAGTTGCCTGGCTTTTTTCTGCGGGCATATTTGCCACAATACTCGGGCTTCTACTGGATTTAAATTTCCCTATTAATAAATCCCTATGGACAAGCTCTTTTGCGCTCTACACCGGAGGTTTGGCTTCTATAGCACTAGCGCTTTGTTATTGGATTATAGATGTTCAGGGTTATAAAAGATTTACAACGCCCTTTTTAGTTTATGGCGTAAATGCAATTACTGTTTTCTTTCTTGCCGGGTTAATGCCAAGGGTATTAAATTTGATTCAGGTTTCTAAACCAGATGGTACTAAAACCGGATTGTTGGTTCGTTTTTACGAAACCTGTTACACACCATTTTTTTCGCCAATAAATGCATCATTGGTATGGGCAATGACCTACGTTTTAGGGTTTTATGTGCTGCTTTACATCATGTATAAAAAGAACATCATTATAAAGGTTTAGTTATTCTTTCGCCAGCGGAATTTCTACACCAACCGGGCTTGTGGGCTCGCTTTCATTTTTCAATCTATCTAAGGCGGTAACAACATAACTATATCTTTTGCCGCTTTCAACAGTAGTATCAATAAATGAAACATAATCCTCAAAACTGATTTTCAGAATATTTTTTGCATCTAAAACTGATATTTTTTCGCCTTCCTCAAAACGGTAAATAACAAAACCAGAAGCTGTTTCTCCATCTTTAGCTTTTGTTGGTAATTGCCATTTTAAGTGTACACCATCTTTAAGTGCATCGGCCATTAAGGCTTGTGGCTCATTCGGAGGCGTTTCATCCAGCCAAGGCATTTGAGGAGGCAATGCCTGATATTTATACAAATCATTCTTTAACGAATCTCCAACGGAGCGGGCAACTGTACTAAGCGATTTGGATGAAAAGAAAACGCTGCCCTGAATTCGATTGCTCGCCCTTAATGTTCTAATTTGATTTGGTATTTCAGAAAGGTTTTTCCAGGCCATTTCTGCCCTCGAATTTACCAGATATGCACCATGGCCAACATATACATGTCTGCCATAAGCGTTATTACTCCACCAATCTAATAAAACGCCAAAAGGTGCTGCTTTTCTGGTAAAAGTGAAATAAATCTGCGGATTGATGTAATCTACCCAGCCTTCTCTTACCCACTTTCGGCTATCCGCGTAAAGCTCTGCATAATTGGAGAGTCCGCTGCTTGCAGAACCTTCTGCATCTTCGTATTTATTGCGCCAAATACCAAAGGGGCTAATTCCAAACTTTACGTATTTTTTGTAGTGATGAATGCTGTCATCAACCATCTTGATCAATAAATCGACATTATTTCTGCGCCAGTCCTTTACATCAGAAAAGTTGTTAGGGTATTTATAAAATGTATTTCCATCATCAATCCTTTGTCCGGCGATTGGATATGGATAAAAGTAATCGTCGAAATGGATACCATCCACATCGTAGTTTTTAACAACATCCAAAATCACTTGTGTAATATATTCCCTAACTTCAGGAATACCTGGGTCAAATTGTTTTTTTCCGCCATAGGTGAAAAACCATTCTGGATGTTTCTTGGTGATGTGTGTTTCGCTTAAAGGCGTTACACTGTTCATTGAAGCACGATAAGGATTAAACCACGCATGTAGCTCAATGCCTCTAAAATGCGCCTCTTTAATTGCAAAAGTTAATGGATCGTAACCTGCTGCAGGTGCAACACCTTGTTTGCCCATCAGCCATTGGCTCCATGGCTCTCTAGATTTGCCATAAAAAGCATCAGCTGCTGGTCTAACTTGTAATATTATTGCATTTATACCCTGGGCTTTGTGCTTCTCTAATATACCAATGAATTCTTGTTTCTGTTGATCAGCACTTAAACCTGGTCTTGATGGCCAGTCGATATTAGATAAAGTAGCCACCCAAACCCCTCTAAACTCTCTTTTTGGTGCAGTTTTTGATGTTGCTTGGGCATTTATGATGTTTGGCAGTATTGTTAAAGTTAAAAGTGCGTATAGAAAGTTTTTAAGCATTATTTATGTGTGTTTTTTTATTGGGGTTGTATAGCTGTGTAAACAATACACATTTTGAACCTTAGCAAGTAAACGATTTTTTTTAAAAACTCATATAAGTTTATTAAAAATTTTAATTTGCGCCAAATTTACAAAAATCCGATTGTGTTATCATTTACCTGTGAAGACAAGAGTTTTAAACCGAAAAAGCATTAGTAAAAAATGGAATCACAAAACGTTAATAAAGGCGATAGAAATAAAATTTACTTCCTCATAATTGTTATTGCAGCACTCATTGGTACCAATGGATATTTGTTTTTTAAAGACAGAAAACAAGGCGAAAGATTGGTTACCGTAAGTACCGAAAAAGATAAATTACGATTAGAGGTTGAAAAAATAGAAGTTGAGTTAGATAAAGTAAATGCACTCAACCTCGATTTAAACGATAAGTTGGTTGAAGAACAGAATTTAGCCAGAACAAAGATAGAAGAACTGAAAGTTGCTTTAGAAAAAGGTGAAATTACCCAGGCAGAGCTTGATAAGGCTCAAGGCCAGGTAGAAGAACTTAAAATTTTCATTAAGAATTACAACGACCAGGTTATCAAGCTTCAAAATGAAAATATTTTTCTAAAATCATCAAGAGATAGTTTAGAGCATGGGCTAAAAAATGCAAATGATAAAGCTGCAAATCTGGCAACAGAAAATTCAGTGCTAAATGCAAAAGTTAAAACTGCCGCAATGCTTAAACTAAAGCAAGCCGAGGTTTTTGCTTACAGAACCAAATCGAGCGGGAAAAAAATTGAGGTGACCAAATCCTCAACTGCAGAGAAATTAAGCATTCGTTTTGAACTAATTCCTAATGAACTGGCCGAAAAAGGCCATCATAACGTTTTTATCAGAGTTTTTGATCCGGCAGGAAATCTTTTAGCCGACGACAGCAATCGCTTTGAAGCCGATGGTCAGGAAATGCAATTCAGTTATTCTATATATATCGATTATAATAATGATGGCACAACTTATTCCATAGATTGGGCTAACCCAAAACCATTCATAAAAGGCATTTATACGGTAATCTTATACACCGATGGCAGCACAATGGGCAAAGCACAAATCGAGCTAAAGTAAAAGCTTAAATCAAAGGAAAGCTTAGATAGAATGTTGTTCCTTTATCTGCTACAGAAGTAAACGTTATATTTCCTCCGGCATTTTCTATAGCCTGCTTAACAAACGCTAAGCCTAAGCCGGTTCCCGACGATTTGGTTGTAAAGTTCGGTACAAAAATTTTATCGTGTAACACAGCCGGAATACCTTTTCCATTATCCTTAATCTCGATATAGGCACTTTGATTATCATTATAGAGCAGCACATTTATGTTGCATGCGGCATCAGGCTCAATTGCTTCAATTGCATTCTTAAACAGATTGTTAAATGTTCTTAGTAGCTGGTCTCTATCTGCCTGAATGTAAGCATTTATTTCTGCTCTATTTGTTACCGTAATTTCAACGTTTTCTGCATTTTTAAACACTTCTCTTGCCTGCTCAATAACTGGTAAAACAGCAGTTTGTTCTAATTTCGTATCTGGCATTCTGGCGAAATTCGAAAACTCCGAAGCAATTTTAGAAAGGCTTTCAATTTGCTCAATAAATGATTTACTAAATTTATTAAACTTTAGCTCGAAGTTTGGGTCATTCTCTTTCCATGATTTTTCTAATAACTGAACGCCTAGTTTTAGCGGTGTTAAAGGGTTTTTAATTTCATGCGCAACCTGTTTGGCCATTTCTCTCCAGGCATTTTCTCTTTCAGAACGGGCTAATTTTGCAGCGCTTTCCTCCAGTGCGGCAATCATGCTATTATATTCTTTAATTAAGGTTCCAATTTCATCGTGCCTGCGCCAAACTATTGGTTCATTTTTTTGTCCGATTTTTGTGCGGCTAATGCTTTCTTGAATAAAGGTTAGCGGACTTGTTATCTGATTTGCCAAAAATACTGCAAGCACCCCGATAGCAACAAAAACCAATGCATATATATTAATAAGGTTACTCACAAAAAGCGCTATTTTATCCTTGTATTCATCCTCGTTAGAGTAATTTGGCAAACCAATAAATGCGATGGTTTTATTCTGGGCATTTCTAATCGGTGCATAAGCAGCGGCATAAGTTAAATTCCCTATTTTTTCATCCTGGTTAATAAATTCCGAACGCTGCAATCCGCTTAGGTTTAAATAGGCAGTAGGCCCCATTTTCCGGCCAATAATTTTGTAGTTGTAAAGTTTTGGGTAAGTGGTCATTATCACATCACCTTTGGTATCGTATAAGGTTAAATCTGCATTATTTATATCTGCAAAATTGTTAAAATCTGCTATCGCGTTTTCATCCGTATTTATTTTACCATCATTAAAAACCTGTTTCTCAAAGTTCTGTTGAACCTTTCTGATTTTATCTTTAATCAACACATCCTGCTGGCCTCTGTATTCCTTATTCATGTATCCGTAGGTTGTCCAACCCACCACAAGCAGGGTTGCAACAACGGTGAGCACAATGGATACCTGAATACGCGTTTTATACAGAATTTTATTGGCATTAATCATTAAAGATCGGTTAATGCTAAACCAACCAACCTTATCATCATCCAGGTTTTTAATTAGCCATATTAAACCATAAAGTATAAAGCAGAAAATAATGAAAACAAGGAAGAAAAAAGACAAAGCGGCCAAACGTTCTATGTAGCCCACTTTTTCTTTGCTTATCACAACCATTTTACTGGCGCTTGGCTTAAATATTAAATGACTGTAATGCAGGTTATCATCGTTGTCAACAACAAAATCATCTTGCTTGCCTTTATAAATTTTTCCGCTTAGCGGATAGGTATATGATCCAGATTGATTTAAAAGTTTATCATTACTGTACAAAGCAATTGAATAGCCCTTAAATTCCTCATCTTTATTGTATTTCTGGTCGGAGAGTAAATCTGGTAATCGGTTGCTATAATTATAAGGCTTGGAGCGCAGCTCTATAATCAAAGTGCCAACTAAACTATTTTTACTTACAACAGGGATGATACCGAAATAATCCTGATAACCAAATGTATTGTTAACCTGATAGAAAAAGTTTGAAGCTTCAATTTTTACAGAACCAGATTCTACAAGGTTTTTGTATTTTTCAATCGGTTGTACATCGGCTTTGTTTAGTAAGTTGTCGAATTTGTTGTAATCGTATAAATTGTAATCATAGCGGCTTAAATAACCATCTAAATAACCTTTAAGGTGATTTTTTAACACGGCGAAGTTTGCCTGGCCATTTGTGTTGAAATATTTGACCAGGAAATCATCTTCTAACAACTGACGTTCTAATTTACCTAAAGCGATAATTGCATTCGGATCTTCTGAAGCTTGCACCTTTCTAGCCAGAAGCTCCCGCTCACTTCGCTCTTTAATATCTTTATATTTGATGTATTTAATTGATGTATTAAAAGCAAGGCAGAAGAATAAAATGGCTAGCAAACCAATAGAAAAACGCTTTGTTTTTACGTAAGATATCCTTGCAACGATAAATAAAACAAGCGCATAAATGATAAAAAAGGCTGTAAAATTATTCAGTAACCGATAAATAAATACGCCAGCGAAACCAACTACGAAGAGCATAACCCTTTCCCGGTTGCTTACATTAAGTTGTTTACTTACCTCAATTGATACAATGGTTATTAAATAAATTTGAAACCACGCCAAACATAAAATAACTATACTTACCCAGCTGTTTCCACTTAGCTTAAGAATATTAATGATATCGAAATTAATTTTTGAGTTATTGATTAAACCAAAAAATAAATCATCAACAAAAAATGCAATTGCCCCGATAAGGATTAATAGAATTGCGTGTATTAATATTCCAATCCATTTATTTTTTCTTATCCATTCTGGAAATTTGTATTGCTCTTTATGATTATAAACGAATAGGAGCCACCAGGTTGCAGCTAATACATTCATTAGGAAATCGCCAAGCGATGGCATTAAATCACTATTGGCGTAAATTTTAGGGTCAAATAATTCTAGCGGAAACCGATGGTTAAACCAACCAAACCAAATATCGGTTAACCGGCCTGTAACGAAAAATGCCAGCAGTAAAAAACTTGCAAAAATAAGATTTCCTTTTCTGGCAATTAATGAGCAGAGGGAATTTACAAACATGCAAATGCAAATAATTCCGGCAAAAAATAGCCATAATTCTGTGTCAGAATAATAGTCATCGGCGTAGCTGGGCTTAACTTTTAAGCTAAATAGAAAAATATTGTCATTACTTCTAATCGAGTAAGCATCTTTATCATAGTATGAAGCCAGCGTAACTATTTTAGAATCGGATAGGAGCGCATCGATATCATTTTTAAAATATCTGTTTTCTGGAACGGAATATTGAGATTGAATGGCAATTAAAAATAGAAGGGTAAAATCTCCATCAGATTTCTTTATAACCTCATAATAACCATTTGATAACTGCAAAACAGATTTTCCTTCTTTAATAAAAGATGGATTAACATCTATAACTTTAATGGTGCTCCAATATTTGAGCTGGTTTTTGTAAAATGTTTGCAGATTAATGCCATTTGGGCGGTAATGCTCGAGAAAATGCATTCCTGCAGCGGCATTAAGGTGAAATTTTTCGGCTTGTTTTATCTTATTTTTATCAGATAGAAAATTGTCTACAATATTTTCTTTTAAGGATAAATTTTCCTGAATCTTTTTTGCGTCACGCTCTAAAAGTTCGGATTTAGTAGTAAAATGACTTAGCGAAATAGAAGTGGCTATTAGGCAGCAGCCTAGAATAAGCAGTAGAAATCTTATTTTAACACCAAAGCTTAATTTCATCTATCGATAAAGATATTAAATATTGACAAAAAATAACGCCATAAACAATAATGCTTATGGCGCCGAATATTAATTATTTAGTAGGATTTTAAGCAATGCTAGCACTGCTCGTGTTTACCTCTCGGCTTACTTTTTTAACTAATCCTTGTAAAACACTACCCGGACCAACTTCTACAAATTCGGTAACTCCATCTGCCAGCATGTGCGTAACAGTTTGTGTCCAACGTACTGCACCGGTTAATTGTTTGATTAAGTTTTGCTTTATTTGTTCTGGATCTGTGTATGGTTTTGCGTCAACATTTTGATAAATCGGGCAAATTGGCGTTAAAATATTTGTGTTTTCAATAGCTTCCTGAAGTTCAATTTTAGCTGGCTCCATTAGCGGAGAGTGAAAAGCACCACCAACGTTTAGTTTCAGGGCTCTTTTAGCGCCTGCTTCAGTTAGTTTTGCACAAGCTAAATCAATGCCTTCAATACTTCCCGAAATTACCAATTGGCCAGGGCAATTATAGTTTGCAGGTACAACTATGGCATCAACTTCTGCACAAATTTTTTCTACTACATCATCAGCCAAACCTAAAATTGCAGCCATTGTTGATGGTTGAGCTTCGCAAGCTTTTTGCATTGCGTTCGCACGGGCAATCACAAGGCTTAAACCGTCTTCAAAACTTAGTGCATTTGCCGCCACAAGCGCCGAAAATTCGCCTAAGGAGTGCCCGGCAACAACATTTGGTTTAAAATCATCTCCTAAAACTTTTGCCAAAATAACCGAATGTAAAAAAATTGCAGGTTGTGTTACGTTGGTTTGTTTTAGTTCTTCGTCAGTTCCGCTAAACATAATATCGCTAATGCGGAAACCAATAATTTCATTTGCTTTTTCAAATAATGCAGCTGCGGTTGGGTTTTCATATAAATCTTTACCCATGCCTACAAATTGTGCTCCCTGACCAGGGAAAATATATGCTTTCATAATTCTTTATCCCCAAAGGGAAAATATTTAGTTAAACTTATTAATGACCACTAAAGTCCCGATTAAGGGTTTGGGTTAATCTAAACTTGCTGTAATTAACCTTAAAAACTCTGCTCTTGTTTTATCGTTACTTAAAAATGTACCTGTAAAAGCAGATGTTGTGGTAACAGAATTTTGTTTTTGTACACCACGCATCGCCATGCAAAGGTGTTTACATTCCATAACTACTGCAACGCCCATTGGGTTTAAAGTATTCTGGATACAATCTCTTATTTCGTTGGTTAGGCGTTCTTGCACCTGCAATCTGCGGGCAAAGGCATCAACAATACGAGGAATTTTACTTAAGCCCACAATGTGGCCATTTGGAATATAGGCAATATGCGCTTTTCCAAAAAATGGAAGCATGTGGTGTTCGCACATTGAATATACTTCAATATCCTTTACAACAACCATTTGGCTATAATCTTCTTCAAACATGGCCGATTTTAAAATCTCATCGGGCTTTAAATCGTAACCATGTGTTAAATATTGCAACGCTTTGGCAACTCTTTCCGGCGTTTTTAAAAGACCTTCACGTTCCGGATTTTCGCCCAGATTAATCAAAATATCTTTATAATGTGTGGCTACAGCTTCAATTTTAGTTTCATCGTAACGGTCTATTTTTACATAACCGTCTCTCGATTCACCTTTTAAAATATCTTTTTTTTCCATTAAGAATTAACCAAAGTATTCAACAAAATTATTTTCAGTTTCGTAAATTTTAACACAATGTAAAATTGCACCTGCCTCGGCTATCGGAGCAATTAATTGTTCCCAAATGGCAATGGCTAAATTTTCTGTAGAAGCCAGTTTATCTTTCATAAAATCTACATCAAGATTTAAGTTTTTATGGTCAACTTTATCTACAACATAGGTATTCATTACATCCTTTAGCCATTTTAAATCTACTAAGAAACCGGTTTCAGGATTAACTTCACCTTTAACGGTAACATATAGCCAATAATTATGACCATGCCAGTTTGGGTTAGCGCATTTACCGTAAACCTCCGTATTTTTATCCGCATCCCAATCTGCTCTGGCTAATTTATGAGCAGCATTAAACGATGCTTTTCGAGTTATATAGATCATTGTTCAAAAATAATGTGCAAATATACGTATTAACACCAAAGGCGAGCGAATTATAAAAAGATGTAAAATGGATGATGAACTTAGCCGTTTAATATACGATAGATTTGAACGCATTTTTTACCTTTAAGCCTATGAAATTATTGGTTGTTGCAGCTACAAAAGCAGAACTCACCTTTTTTTACCAGCACTTTAGTTTGCAGGAGGGTGATTTTATGGAAGAAAAGAAATTTGATGTTTTAATTACCGGCGTGGGTATGGTTGCAACAGCTTTCTCATTGGGGAAATACCTCACAGCATCCAGATATAACCTCGTTTTGAATTTAGGCATTGCCGGAAGTTTTGATAGAAGCATTGAGTTAGGACAGGTTGTAAATATTACGCAGGATACTTTTGCAGAACTTGGTGCCGAGGATGGAGATAACTTTTTAACCATTACAGATTTAGGTTTTGGCGAAAGCACTTATAAAAGTAAAAGCAATATTCGGGTTAATTTACCACAGGTTGCCGGTGTTACTGTTAATCGGGTTAGTGGCAATGATATAAACATTAAAAACCTGGTTAAACGTTTAAATCCGGCTACTGAAAGTATGGAAGGTGCGGCTGTATTGTTTGCCTGCCATCACGAAAAAATCGATTGCTTGCAGATACGAAGTATATCCAACTATGTTGAACCTAGAAACAAAGACAAATGGAAAATAGGTTTAGCCATTAAAAATCTAAACGATTGGGCGATTTCTTTTATTGGAGATATGAATTGATTATGACCAACTAATGCCGCATTGTTTTTTAATTTTGAAAAATGAGATAGCCATGTACCGAAACACTAAAACACAAATAAAGATACATGGCGTATCCTGTTTAACGATTAAAAACAATACGATCTGAATATGAAACTTACACTTGGTTTTTCGCCCTGCCCAAACGATACGTTTATATTCGATGCACTAATTCATCATAAAATTGATACCGAAGGTTTAGAATTTGAGGTTTTTTTTGATGATGTTGAAACACTAAATAAAAAGGCTCTACAAGGTGAGCTAGATATCACAAAGCTGAGTTTTCATGCATTTGCTTACGTGGCAAATCAGTATGCATTGCTTGATGCCGGAAGCGCATTGGGCTTTGGTGTTGGTCCGCTGTTGATTAGCAAAGAACAATTTGGCACTGATTTATCTGAGAATTTAAAAGTTGGCATCCCCGGCAAATATACCACAGCAAACTTTTTACTGGGAATTGCTTATCCGCAACTGCAAAATAAAAAGGTAATGGTATTCTCTGATATCGAAAAATCATTACTTAATAAAGAAATAGATTTAGGCTTAATTATCCACGAAAACAGATTTACTTATCAGGATAAAGGCCTGATAAAAATTATTGATTTAGGTGATTATTGGGAGAAATTAACCGGCTGTGCCATTCCGCTGGGAGGCATTGTAATCAACAGAAAACTGGATAAAGATATTCAGCTAAAAGTTAACAGGCTAATTAAAAAGTCGGTTGAATATGCTTTTGCAAATCCAAAATCGGGTATAGATTTTATCCGCGAACACGCTCAGGAAATGGAAGAGGCTGTAATGTACAAACACATTAACCTTTACGTAAATAAATACAGTGTTGATTTAGGTGTGGAAGGTAAAAAAGCAGTAAACACTTTATTTAACCTCGCCCAAGAACGAAATCTTATTCCGGCAATACCAACTGATTTATATATTTAGCAATGATTTTGAATGTTTTAGGCTTTAATTAAAACCTAAAACATCATTTTAAAATTTAGCTAACCAAAAGCTTATAACCTTTGCCGTGTACGTTTATAATTTCTACGGCAGAATCTTCCCGTAAGTACTTTCTTAACTTACTTAAAAAAACATCCATGCTTCGGCCATTAAAATAATTATCGTCGTGCCAAATAGAAAGTAGCGCTTCTTCCCTGGTTAAAACTGTGTTTTTTTTCAAGCATAATAAACGGAGCAGCTCAGCTTCTTTTGTAGAAAGCTTTTGCTGTATTTCATCGTGGGTTATAATTTGGGTTGTGTAATCGAAATTGTATTTACCAATAGAAAACTGACTTTCAGTAGCTTCTTCTGTAGCGCCAATTTTATTTGCAACTCTTTTAAACATTGCATTTATGCGTAGCAAAAGCTCCTCAATACGGAATGGTTTAGTGATGTAATCATCGCCGCCCAAATCATAAGCTGCAGATTTATCTTCGAGCATAGTTTTAGCGGTGGCAAAAATGATTGGCACTTGTGCGTTCACTTTTCTAATATCTTTACCTAAAGTAAAACCGTCTTTTTTAGGCATCATCACATCTAAAATACACAAGTCGAAACTTTGTTTATTAAATGCTTTTAAACCTTCATCTCCGTCGGTACATAAAACTACATCAAATTTACCTTTCAATTGTAGGTAATCTTGCAACAAAAGGCCAAGATTTGGGTCGTCCTCTACCAGAAGTATTTTTTTCATTTTATTGATTTTAATTAAGTAAACGCTGTTTTTGTATTAAACGCTACCAAAGCTTTGAGTAGAATTCTTTGTAACGGTTTAATTCAATTTGAAATATTGGATAAATTACGACCGGTGTTATGGTTTAATTTATGTACGGTAACATTATTTCGAAAGTTGTGCCTTTATCTTTTTCACTACTTACTTTAATCGTTCCATCCAGCTTTTTCACAATATCCTGCACATAATTTAAGCCTAATCCAAAGCCTTTTACATCATGTAAGTTACCGGTTGGCACCCGATAAAATTGATCGAAAATCCGCTTTGTATGCTCTTTGTTCATTCCAATGCCTTTATCCGCAATTTCTATAACCAAATTTTTACCAACGTTTCGGGTATTGATGCTGATATCGGGCACTTCTTTGCTGTATTTATTGGCATTATCTATCAAATTGTAAAGCACATTAGAAAGATGCAGTTCATCACCAAAAACAGTTGCATGTTCTGCATCGGTATTAATGTTTAAGATTGCATTTTTCTTTTGAAGCTGAAGACTCATACTATCAAGCACAATCATTATCAAATCGTTAATGTCAACTTCGGTGTTTTCCATTTTGAGTTCGCCTTTCTCAAGTCGGGCAATACTTAACACACGTTCAATGTGATTTCCCAAACGAACATTTTCATCATAAATAATACTTGCAAGCCGCTTTAACCGCGATTTATCTTCAGTTACTTCCGGGTCTTTTAGCGCTTCGCTTGCAATCATAATGGTTGCCACAGGTGTTTTAAACTCATGCGTCATATTGTTGATGAAATCTGTTTTCATCTCGGAGATTTTTTTCTGCCTAAGAATAGCGTAAAGCGTATAACTGAAAATAAAGACCAAAACCAGCAGCAAACCGACTGAAGATGCCAGTGTTGCACTCAAATTGCTTATGATTTCTGAATTTTTATTCGGAAATGTAACTTCCAGAATTCCCGGATCGCGAAATAAATCGTTCCCAAACAAGGTGGTTCTGTAAGTGTTTTTAGGTAAGAAATCTGCTGTCGAATTTGATGTTTGTAGATATAAAACAGAATCTTTCTGGGCTAATTTAACCCTGAAATTATAATTCTGATTAATGTTATGGTTTAAAAATTCTTGCTTCAATCGGTTATCTAACGAGATAAAATTTATCCTTTTGTTAAGCGGAATATCTTTTTCGGTCATTTCCTTTGCAACATCTTCCAGTAGGTTATACCCGTTTTTGTATGGGATGGTACCTTTACCCAATGCTGCAATTTTAAAGGCTAGCTGGCGCTTTGCTATAGCATCTTCACGTTTAAATTTCTTTTCTAAATCGTCAGAGATTTTCGGTAGCGTAACAAACAAGGGTTTACCTGTACTGGGTTCAAAAACCTGATATCTGATTGTATCAGGCAGCGTTTGTGCATTTCTAAAATCGAAGGTTTTAGTATTGCTGGTGTAAGGCTTCGAACGTAGACTTAAGCCTCTAAGCGCATAATTTTTTATGTCGATAACGGCTTCCATTTGCAAATCCAGCTTTGCGTTTCCACCCGGAGATAGGGATACAAATTCTACCTCCGAAATTACTTTAGGTGCCGAAAACCGTTTTCTAATCAAACTATCTTGCTGATTAAGGTAATTTTCGATTTCATTTTCTCTTTCTGCCTGTCTAATCTCAGAAGCCTCTGTAAATTGTTGCTTTAAATCTTTGATGTCCAGCTCACGTTGTCTTAAATCCTGACTGCGCTTTACCTTATTTTCAAAATCTTTTCTGGTAATTCTATCTGCAGCATTTAAACGCTGAACTTTATTAACTACAGATGTTAAAGTTTGATTAACCTGTTGATCGAAAAGCTGAGATTTTAAGTTATAAGCCTCCCTGATGTAATACAATTGCATTACAAATACACCAAGTAAAGCCACTGTCATTAAAACAGTAATTAACAAAAAACTTCTTTTCTTCATTTATGCATTTTAGTGGAAGCCAAAAGATTAGGCGTGCTGTAAAAAAACCATATCAACTTCAAAAATAATCATTAACGAAGCTAACTATTTGTTTTTAACATATTTTAACAGAGGTTACTAAACAAAAAATGCCGAGGCTAAAGCCTCGGCATGGTTCAAAATTGTTTGCTTAAAAAAGACTCTTTATTTAGAAAGGCAAATCATCATCTTCGCCTGCTGTATTGCTTACATCAACCGGAGCTGCGTACGCCGGAGTTGCTGCTGCCGGAGCACCTGCTGCAATAGCATTTATACGCCAGATAACCAAGCTGTTGAAATAACTTGTTTTACCTGATTTATCTGTCCACGGGCGACCGCGTAAATTAAAGAAAACCTCAACCTCATCGCCCGCTTTAAATGTGTCTAATAATGCAGTTTTATCTTGTAAAGCCTCAAAACGGATATATTCCGGATATGTTGGATTTTCTGCATATTCAACGATTAAATCACGCTTTTTAAATGTTTCGCTTACTTGCTGCGTGGCACCCACTTCGTGTACTTTTCCCTTAATTTCCATATTAAATACTACTTTATTGCACTATAAAGTTCAAATCTCTATAATTTTATTGATAACTTCGCATACAATATGATGCAAGTTTTCCACAATAAAAGCAAGGTTATCATAACCTGCAACAAACGCCTTTCTCCTTACTTACAAGAAGAAGTTTTGGCTTTAGGTTACACTATAGAAAGAGCTTTTCCAACAGGTGTTGAGCTTAATATTACCCTAACGGAATGTATTAAACTTAACCTTAACTTGCGCTGCGCAAGCCAGATTTTATACTCAATTAAAGCTTTTAAAGCCATAACCCCCGATGATTTATACGAAAATATTAAGGCAATTGAATGGGAGGAATTAATTGATTTTACCGGATATTTCTCTGTTACTTCCAACGTAGATAATCCTAATATTACAACGCCGCTTTTTGCTAACCTTAAAGTAAAGGATGCGATTGTAGATAGATTAAAAGAATTGAAAGGTATCAGGCCAAATTCAGGCTCTGATGCAAATAAAACTGTGGTGCATTTATATTGGAAAGATGCAGAAGCAGATGTTTTTATAGATACATCGGGTGAAACCCTAGCAAAACATGGTTATCGGAAAATTCCGGGTAAGGCGCCAATGTTAGAAGCTTTAGCTTCGGGAGTTATTTATGCAACCCAATGGGATAAAAAGTCGCCATTTATAAATCCAATGTGTGGTTCTGGTACGCTGGCTATTGAAGCGGCATTAATTGCAACAAACCGAGCGCCTGGCTTATATCGAATGAATTATGGGTTTATGCACATCATTGGTTACGATGAAGAAGTGTTTTTTGCTGAACGTAGATTGTTAAAAGAGCAGGTTATTAAGAATGTTGATATAAAAATTATTGCTTCTGATATTTCTGAAGATGCCGTTGAAGTAACCAGACGTAATGCAAAAACCGCTGGTGTGGATACTTTGATTGATTTTCAGGTATGTGATTTCGAATCTACACCTGTGCCAGAAGGCGGTAAGGGTGCAGTTGTTTTTAATCCGGAATATGGTGAGCGTTTAGGTGTTCATAGTAAACTGGAGCAAACTTATAAACGTATGGGCGATTATATGAAGCAACATTGTAAAGGTTATTCTGGTTATATTTTTACCGGCAACCCTGATTTGGCAAAAAAAATCGGGTTAAAAGCTTCGAAAAAAGTTGAATTTTATAATGGTAAACTAGATTGTAGATTGTTAGAATATGAATTGTATGATGGTACGCGAAGGCTGCCACAACCCGAGCTGTAATCGCCTATTTTTAAACGGATTGGCGGCATAATATTTAAGCGAATTTTTTAGAAAAAATTATAAATTTTTATTTTAACTTGTTGCATTAAATGTAAAAAACATATGTACAAAACGTATGTTTAAATACTACGCCGGACGTTTTAATGCAAAAAGTGTTTTTTTTAGATCCTTTTTGGAACAATTTTCGTTTATAAGCGTATTAGATTAAAAAAAAATCCTCACCCTATGGAAGATCAGATGGCTTTGAAGACGAAAAATGTTGCAGGGAACATTCGAAAAATCAGAGAATACCGTGACTACACTCAAGATTATCTTGCAGCAAAACTCAAGATTTCACAAAATGCTTACAGCAAAATTGAACTCGGCTATAGTAAACTTACTATAGAACGCTTGTTTCAAATTTCTGCAATCTTAGATATTGATGTAACACAAGTATTAACTATGGAACAATCTGAATTAATTAAAAGTATTTCTTCAGAAAGTAAATTGGAATCTGCGAGCGCTAAATAAACGTTAATCCAATTTAAAAATTAACCGCTCGCCTATCCTTTTCAACTATAAATTCTGATACCTTTGGGTATGCAGAATTATATAGAAAAAACAATCAACTTCGTAAAAAAAACCCTTGAACATGCTGAAGCCGGCCACGATTGGTTCCACATAGAAAGGGTTTTTAAAACAGCTCTCAATATTAACCAAATTGAAAAAGGCAACGAACTTATTATTTCTTTTGCAGCGCTTTTACATGATATTGCCGACCCAAAATTCAATAATGGCGACGAAGAGCTTGGTCCAAATGTGGCTGCAGATTTTTTAAAATCGATTAATGTTGAAGCAAGTATTATTGTGCAAGTAAAACTTATAATTCAAAACATGTCTTTCAAAAACAGTTTTGATAATTTAAGTTATACATCCAAAGAACTAAATATTGTGCAAGATGCCGATAGACTTGATGCTATTGGTGCCATTGGTATAGCAAGGGCTTTTACTTACGGCGGCTATAAAAATCGTGTGTTGTATGATCCTGAAATTAAACCCGAATTAAATCATTCTAAAGAAAGTTATAAAAATACAACCGCCCCAACGATTAATCATTTTTACGAAAAGCTTTTGTTGCTAAAAGATATGATGAAAACCGACAGCGGGAAAGCCATAGCACAAAAACGCCATGATTTTATGGAAAGTTATTTAACGCAGTTTTACCACGAGTGGGAAGGTAATTAAAAAATGAATGATAATTTTATGATTTAAAAACCCTTATGTATTCTTAAAAGGCGTTTAAAATACCGAATAATTGCTAATAAATTTAGTTATTTAGCTATATTTGTTAGTAAATTAAATCTATGTCTGACAGAATTCGTGAAAAGTTAAGTATTCTTGCTGATGCAGCAAAATATGATGTTTCATGCTCATCAAGCGGAAGCAACAGGAAAAATGATAATAAAGGCTTAGGCGATGGACATTCATCGGGTATATGCCATACCTACACAGAAGATGGACGATGCGTTTCGCTTTTAAAAATTTTACTAACCAATCATTGTATTTACGATTGTTTATTCTGTGTTTCCAGAAAAAGTAACGACATAAAAAGAGCAGCATTTACGGTAGATGAAGTGGTTGATTTAACCATGAATTTTTATCGTAGAAATTATATTGAAGGTTTATTTTTAAGTTCCGGAATTTTCAAAAATGCTGATTTTACCATGGAGCGTTTGCTGTTAGTTTGCAAAAAACTTCGATTGGAGCAGCGCTACAATGGATATATTCACCTAAAAACCATTCCGGGTGCTAGTGAAGAATTAATAAGAGAAGCCGGTTTATATGCTGATAGAATGAGCATAAATCTCGAAATGCCCACCGAAGCCGGTTTAAAATTGCTTGCACCTGAAAAAAATCACGAAGATGTTATCAAACCGCTTGATTTTGTGAACAAGCAGATGATACAACTCACCGAAGAAAAAAAACTTATTAAACATACGCCGAAATTTGTACCGGCTGGGCAAAGCACCCAAATGGTTATTGGCGCTACACCCGAAAGCGACAAGGATATAATGTATACGGCAAATGCTTTTTACAAAAACTTTGCACTAAAAAGGGTTTATTATTCTGGTTACGTACCAATTAGCAACGATAATAGGATGCCTATATTAGGCACTCAACCTCCACTTTTGCGTGAAAACAGACTCTATCAAACGGATTGGCTTATGCGTTTCTATGGCTTTAAAGTTCAGGAGATTTTGAATGATGCAAACCCTAATTTAGACGTTGATATAGATCCAAAATTAAGTTGGGCGATAAGAAATATGCAGCATTTTCCTGTAGATATTAATACTGCAGATTATAAAATGATTTTAAGAATTCCAGGCATTGGTGTAATGTCGGCTCAAAAAATTGTGCAAGCCCGCAAATTTGGCAAACTAAGGATTGACCAGCTAAAAAAAATCGGCGTAGCTTACAACCGGGCTAAGCATTTTATTGTTTGTGTCGATACGCCTTATCAGATAAAAGATTATCAGGGCACTCAAATTAAAGCGTTTATAATGGCAGATAGTCAAAGTAAATACCTAAAAACGCCTAGTAACCAAATGCTGCTTTTTTAGGAAGATAACAGGGAAATAAATGACATATATTTTTGATGGTTCTTTACCCGGATTATTAACTGCAGTTTTTGAGTGGTTTGAGCGTAAACCCGGCAAAGTTGTACTACAGTCATCGGCTGTGTTCCAACCAGAGGCGTTTGCAGAAAGTTTTACTATTGTTACTGATGCAGTAAAATCTGATAGGGTTTGGGCGGGTTTACAAAAACGAATGAAAAAAGATTGGCTCAGGAAATTCTATTGCAGCTACCTGTCTGAATTGCCAGAAGCATTTAACCACCTTTTCGAGTTTACACTATACATTTTTCAAAGCCAGAACGGAGCAGAGAATAATTACGGAAATGAGCATGTAATTGCACTGGCTAAATTTGCTAAAAGCGTAGAACGGGAAAAACACCGTATGGAAGCTTTCATACGTTTTCAAAAAACCGGAGATGGAATGTTTTATGCTGGTGTTGATCCAGATTTTAATGTTTTACCATTAATATCTAACCATTTTAAAAACAGATATGCCGACCAACAATGGATAATTTATGATTTGAAGCGTAAATATGGATTGCATTATAATTTAAACACAGTTGAAGAAATAACCATTTCTTTCGATAAGAATGTAAACAAAGCAAATCCGGCGGCTATTTTAATGGATGAAAAGGAAGAATTATATTCTGTTTTGTGGAAGGATTATTTTAAAAGTACAAATATTGTTGCCCGCAAAAACACCAAGCTTCATATCCAACACGTACCTAAACGTTATTGGAAATATTTGACAGAAAAGCAGTTGAGTTAATATTCTATTAACACAAAAAGCCTAAATTGCAGCATGAAATTAAGTGTGCTGGTTTTATTTACTGCTCTTGCCGTGGCTCTTTCTATAGGTATGGTAAACTTTTACTTTCAGCACAGCTGGTATTATTTGGCAATATCTTTTGGTGTATCGTTTCTAAGCAGCTTTTTGGTTTTTTATTATTTGCTTGAGAAATACATATACACTAAAATAAAGCTGATTTATAAGCTTATTCATAATTTAAAATTAGGTAAAGATTTAAAGGATGCCCTTGGCGAATACGTTAGCTCTGACCCAATTAATGATGTTGAGCTCGAAGTAAAGGAATGGGCAGGAGCTAAGAAAAAAGAAATAGATTTGCTAAAAAAACAAGAGCAGTTTAGAAGAGAATTTTTATCTAACGTTTCTCATGAGTTTAAAACACCACTTTTTGCCATACAAGGTTATATAGAAACTTTGCAGGATTGTCTTGTTGATGACCCGGACCAAGCTGTCATTTTTTTAAAGAAAGCTGAAAATAACGTTGAACGTTTAAGCTATTTAATTAATGATTTAGATTCCATTGCAAAGCTCGAAACTGGCGAATCGCCGATAAATTATCAAAAATTTGATTTTGTACAGCTGGCCAAAGAGGTTATGGAAAACCTTGAAGACCGTGCTAAAGCCAAAAACATTAAGCTATTTTTTAAAGACAAATACACCGCTTTAACCCTGGTTTCGGCCGATAGAGAAAAAATTCGTCAGGTTTTAATAAATTTAATGGTTAACAGTATAAAATATGGTATTGATGCCGGCGAAACAGCTATAAAAATTTTCGAGTTACATGATCAGTTTTTAATTGAAGTGACAGATAATGGAATCGGGATTGAAGAAAAACATTTACTTCGTTTATTTGAAAGGTTTTACAGGATTGATACGCATCGCTCTAGAGAAGTTGGTGGTACAGGTTTAGGCTTAGCAATTGTAAAACATATTCTAGAAGCACACCAGCAAACTATTTCGGTTAGAAGTACACCGGGCATTGGAACTACCTTTGCCTTTACCTTACATAAGGCTGGTTAAGTCATTTATTTGCGACCTGCATTCTCACCGATGAAACACTTTGCCTAACATCATAAACCCCTGCCTGCGGCAGGCAGGCGATATAAGTGACAGCCCCGAAATGCAATGAGGGCTACAGCGTTTAGCGGGACTGCAATTTCAAACGGAATACTTGCTTTCATTTTCAAAAAAATGACTTCGCAAATGCTATGCATTAATACACAGCGAGATAATTGATTAATATAATTAGTAAATTAACATTAAGTTAACATTGGGCTCGTAGCTTTGCAACATATTAAGAATTAACATGAACAATATTTTTAAGTTCTTTACACCTCAAGACAAAAAATTTCACCCGCTATTTGAGCAGGCTGGTAGCAATGCATTAAAAATTGCTGAAGCGCTTTTAGAAATGGTAAGTACTGCCGATGCAGAAACCAGGAAATCAATTTTTAAAGAAATTGAGCGTTTGGAGCACGTTGGTGATGATATTACCCACTCAATTTTTTTAGAGTTAAGTAGAAATTTTATTACGCCTTTCGATAGAGAAGATATCCACGCTTTGGCTACTGCAGTTGATGATGTTGCCGATTATATTTACGGTACAGCGAACAGAATGCAGATGTACAACATGAATACGATTAGCGAACCAATTGTAAAAATTGCTGAGCTTTTGGTGGAAATGTGTACTGATATTGATAAAGCGATTAAAGAATTACGCAGTTTCAAAAACATTCGTGTTATTGCCGATGCTTGTATCCGTATTAACAGCGGTGAAAACCAGGCTGATTATGTATTTACTCTAGCGGTTGCCCGTTTATTTGAATACGAAACCAATGCAATTGAATTAATTAAACAAAAAGAGGTTTTACAAACAATAGAGAAGGCAACAGACAAATGCGAAGATGTAGCAAATGTGCTTGAAACTATTTTAGTTAAAAACGCTTAATAAAACACAAACATGGTAACTACCTTATTGGTTGTTGTTGTAATTCTAGCTATTGCTTTCGATTACATAAACGGTTTCCACGATGCCGCTAATTCGATTGCAACAGTTGTTTCTACAAAAGTTTTAACACCGTTTCAAGCCGTTTTATGGGCCGCATTATTTAATTTTGCAGCCTACTTTTACTTTACCGACCACAAAGTTGCCAATACAGTTGCTAAAACTGTAATTGAGAATTACATCACATTAGAAGTTATTCTTGCGGGCTTAGTTGCCGCAATTATCTGGAATCTTTTAACATGGTGGTATGGTATTCCTTCGAGTTCATCGCACACGTTAATTGGTGGTTTTGCAGGTGCAGGTATGACACATGCCTTACTTACAGGTGCAAGCCCGATGGATGCTGTAAACATGGGTTACGTTGTTAAAATCGTATCATTCATTGTATTGGCACCAATAATTGGAATGGTCATTTCAGTGGTTTTAACGCTAATTATCATTAATATTTGTCGCTACGCCAAACCTGCCACAGCCGAAAAATGGTTTAAACGTTTGCAATTGTTATCATCTGCAGCTTTAAGTTTTTTCCATGGTGGTAATGATGCACAAAAGGTTATGGGTATTATTGCTACTGCTTTAATTGCGGCAAAGGTAATTCCTGATTTTGAGGCGATGCCTTCATGGGTTCCAATTGCATGTTATTCTGCAATATCATTAGGTACTATGAGTGGTGGGTGGAAAATTGTGAAAACAATGGGTTCTAAAATTACCAAAGTAACGGCTTTAGAAGGTGTAGCTGCAGAAGGTGCGGGTGCAATTACTTTGGGTATAACAGAGCATTTTGGTATCCCGGTTTCTACCACGCATACCATAACAGGTTCAATTGTGGGTGTTGGTGTTGTAAAAAGTGTGTCAGCAGTACGTTGGGGTGTAACCATCAACTTAATTTGGGCATGGATTTTAACCATTCCGGTTTCTGCGACGTTAGCCGCCATTATTTACGCAACTATTTATTACCTAAAATAAAAATTTTAAAATCATTCTTGTTAAAGACTAAGGCAAATTGCTTTAGTCTTTTTTGTTTTTAGAGATTTTAGGAAAACAATAGAGTGTAGCTTTTGGGGAAAAGCAGTCCCGCTTTCCCTTTCAATCTTTTAAACCTATAAGGTTTTTAAAACCTTAATAGGTTAAGTAAAAGTATTTTCACTGCAATCGGGTTTAAAATGATTGTAAGTAATTCTTGGGAGCGTCTGCTCTACTAAGCGCTATTCTGAATGTTGGCGAAGCGCATCCTGAATGAATAGTAAAAAGAGGATTTGAAATCCTCTTTATTTTAACTTCGAGATGCCTTACAGAACATCTAGAAGAGCTGGGAAAAGCAGTCCCGCTTTCCCTTTCAATCTTTTAAACCTATAAGGTTTTTAAAACCTTATAGATTGAGTAAAAGTATTTTCACTGCAATCGGGTTTAAATGATTGTAAGTAATTCTTGGGAGCGTCTGCTATACTAACCGCTATTCTGCATGTTAGCGAAGCGCATCATGAATGAATAGTAAAAAGAGGATTTGAAATCCTCTTTATTTTAACTTCGAGATGTCCTGCAGAACATCTCGAAGAGCTGAAGTTATCTATAAACCACCCTTCATTTCTTTTGCAACTTCTTGCGATAGAACACCATCACTTTTTTCTAAATATTCAACAATTTTTGCTTTGTTACGTGAGGAATGATTTTGGCTCATTTTAAAAACATGGTCTAATTCCGTTACCAAAACTTCAAAACCCGTAATTGCTTTTAAATGTTTTTGTATGTAAGCCTCATCCATTTTATGGAAGGCAGCAGCACTATTTTCAGGATTCTCGTACTTATCCGTTAAATCTTTAATTACCTGGTAAGTTTCATCACTGTTTAAAAGCTTAATAATTCCTTTAGCTTGCACAGTTTTATAATTCCAGGTTGATGCTGAAGCTGGTTCTTCGTATACAGATGCACTTATATAGGCATGTGCACCCGTAAAAATTGCCATTACATTTGGGTTTCGCTCAAAGGCTTTGCAATGGTCGGTTTTGGTCATGATGTGACCAATCAATTTTATATTATCACCATCTACAACAGTTTTAACCGGAACTTGTGTAGCTACCGGAAATTCGCCATCAAAACCAATTAAGGTTATAAAATTGTTTTTGTGCATAAATTCAAGAACTTCATCTTGATTATTGGCAGTATAATAAGGGAGTTTGTACATGATTTAGGCTTATCGTCATTGCTAGGCATAGCCTGCCCCGACAATTCGGGGAAGCAATCTTTATGCTTTCGCTAATACTAATAACCAGTCGTTTTATTGTTGCTTTTCCGAAAAAGCCGGAAAAGGCTATACTTATTAGGACAGGTTTTTATAAAAATATTTTCAGAATCGTTCCTTTTCGAAAGCCATGGTTTAATTTTAAAACTTAACGCTTAACTCAACTTTGTCGGCGCCATTTTTAGGTAGAACCCAATCAGGCCCGGTCAATATTAGTCTTTTAGCTTCTGCATCAGCAGCTTTGTTAAGCGATTTAATAACCACTACATTTGCAGGCCGACCATTCTTTTTTATCCTAAAACTTAAAACAACGAATTGTTCAGGACCTTTCGGATTGTAAAGTTTATTGTTGCTTTCTAAATACTGTGCATAATTTACAGTAGAAACCGGAACTGGTTTATTTGCTTCCGCTGCATTTTTATCAAGATTTTCTACAGCTTTTAATACAATTTTCGGCGCAGCCGGTGGAATTGCATTTCTCCTTGCCGATGAACCTGTTATTACAGCAATTTCATTTAACGAATAGTTTCCACTCAGCGCCATTCTAATGGCATTCGGGTCAGTTGTAACCGTTTTATCATCAAAACCCTGTGCTTTTACCAATATTTCTTTGTTCTTATCTGTACTATCAACCGGAAGCGAGAAATAACCTTTGGCATTTGTAGTTGTAATGGCTTTTGTTCCAGCTATTTTTATAACCGCTCCAGAAACTGGTAGTCCATTTTGCGCAACTACATTGCCACTGTAAATCAATGCATTGTTAGATAATGTTCCGCCAGAATATGCAATGGCATCGCTACTTGCAACTTCCGCACTAGCTTTTGCTTTCTTCTCGGCGTATGGCGCAACGCTTCCCATTACAACGGGCACAGCTTGTTTAATAGCGGTATTTTGTACATCAACCATGCGATCTTGTTTGGCGGGCACATTATCGGCAGCTGCAGCAACTATCATCGCATTTTTAGACGTAGAAGGTACTTTACCATTCTCTGCTAAATCTCCAGATTTTGCATCAACAATAGCTTTATCAATAAAGGCTGTACTTGCAGCTTCGGTAATTGGTTTTTCGGCTTCTTTGGGTTTTGTTATGGCTAAATCGCTTTTTGGTGCCACATCAACCAGTACACCGTTTGATTTTCTTGAGGCAATTTCTGCATTTTTACGATTGGTTTCTCGCATGAAAAACAAAATGCTAACGGCAATAAATGCCACGGTAGCCGTAGCAGCAATACTTAAACGTTGTGTGGTAATGCCCCACATTTTACGTTTAATTGGTTTTTCTGAAATTCTATCGTAAAGCTGTTTTTGTAGTATAGAAATATTTTGCTTACGCTTTGGTGAGTGTTTTAATCCCTCTAAAGCTTCTGCAACGAAAGGATCTTCCAATGCCTGGCGTTCTACAAAGTGCATAGCCTTTGCATCAAGCTTACCATCAAGGTAATCCTCAAGCACATCAATATCTAACCAATCGTTATTCACCGCTATTTTTCTCTATACAAATCTTTAAATTCCGCTTTCCGTTTTGAATATAGCTTTTAACTTTAAGCATGTCGTAACCCGTAATATCGGCTACTTCTTTATAACATTTCTCTTGTAAATAAAATAAATCTACGCTTTTTCGCTGTTCTTCTGGTAAAGTTTCCATGCACTTTTCCATTATGGTAAGCTGCGTTTCTTTTGTATTGTCAATATCCAGATGCACAAACTCCGTATTTTCCACAAAAGTTTCATCAATAGAAACGTTATTTTGCTTGGAAGATTTCCTCAAAGCCATTAAGCAATGGTTTCGGGTTAACACATGCAGCCAGCTTTTAAAGTTTTGAACTTCGTGTACCAATAATTTATGCACCAACTCTTCAAAAATTTGCATTACCGCATCTTTGCTCAATTCTTCATCCTTAAAATAATTTAAGCAGACCCCAAAAACCAAATGCATGTATTTGTTGTAAAGCGAACCCAACGAGTCTAAATTGCCAGTATTTTTATACTCGGCAATTAATTCTGCATCTTCTTTCTGGTTGTTACCAGCTGTGTTTTTTATAAACTTCAAAAAATTGGGTAGCTAAGGCAAATTATCATTCAAGTATAAAAAATATTTTCGATTGAGGTATTATAAAATCATTTGTAGTTATCTTTTTTGATAAGCAAATTCTATACATTTTGGTTAATATAGTCTCGCTTTTGTTTTTCGTCTTCTTCGTCATTTCGACTGAAGTGCATCGGAATGGACAAATCTTTGAATTTATTAGTTAGCTCCAAAGATTTAGCTTTGCTGAGCACTTCGTAATGCTCCACTAAGGGTTTAAGTGACATATTTACTTTTTTCTAAAAACCTCTTCATTAAACACCACAAAAAATTTATGGCAGTTGTTTTGCATAGCAAAACTAAACACGCACAAAATGAAGAAAATTAATATTCTATCTACATCTCTGGCATTAATATTATTTACAAATCAAGAGGTAAATGCTCAGTTTAAATTGAGCGACATTTTTAAAAAAGTAACAGAAAAAACAACTACAACAAGCGCCACCGGCACACCAACAACATTCGAAATTGGGCAAGGAATTAAAGAAGCTTTACAGATTGGTGTTTCTGCCGGTGCCGATAGGCTTTCGGTTAAAGATGGTTTTCTTGGTAACCTGGCTGTTAAAATTTTAATGCCTCCAGAAGCCCAAAAGGTAGAAAGAACACTTAGGGGAATAGGCTTAAATAAACTTTGCGATAATGTAATTACAAGCTTAAATAGGGCTGCAGAAGATGCCGCAACCGAAGCTAAGCCTATATTTATATCTGCAATTAAGCAAATGACTTTAACCGATGCTACAAATATTCTTCTAGGTAATAAGGATTCTGCCACAGAATATTTTAAGCGTGTTACAACAGCACAGCTGATGCAGAAGTTTAGTCCGATTGTAACTACCAGCTTAAATAAAGTAAATGCAACGAAATATTACAGCGATTTAACTTCGCAATATAACAGGTTGCCTTTAGTTAAGCCCGTAAACACCAATTTAACTGAGTATGTAACTCAAAAAGCCATCGAAGGTTTATTTGTCGAAGTTGCAAAAGAAGAATTAAAAATCAGAGATAACTTTAGTTCCAGAAGCACAACCTTGCTGCAAAAGGTTTTCGGCTACGCCGATAAGAAAAAAGGTTAAGTCTTATTAAAATCATAAAGCAAAAAGATTCGGGTTTCAAAAGCGCCCGAATCTTTTTGTTTAAAAACTATTTGTAAAATTGTGCATGACTAATATCTCGGGCAAATTCGCAATATTTTTAATTTTATGTGTAGCCATTATTACTTCTTGCAACAATAATGAAACCACAAAAGAAAGTTCAAATGCTATTTTAGATACTGTTTCTTTAGGCAATAAAAATTTTGCTTTGGCTTACCAGGATGAAAGTAAAATTGTAGCAACAAGTATTGATACAATGAAACAGATTTCTTTTGGTGGCGCGGCAAATCCGGCAATTTCTCCTGATGGTAATAAACTGGCTTACACCATAACTGATAGCTTAGGGCATAGAAGTATTTGGGTTGCCGATATGGAAAATAAAAGCCAATTACAATTAAGGGCAAATAGCGGAAATTATTATCAGGCAATGTGGTCGCCTAGCGGAAAAATTATTGCCTTTAATATTTTCAATGAAGAAAATCTTTGGAAAATAGGTATTGTTAAGCCAGATAACACGGGGTTTTTGGTGTTGGATGCAGCATCTAAATTAAACGTTTATTCGCCAACTTGGAAAGGTGAAAAGGAATTAGTGGCCCATGATTTAATAAACCTTTACACTTTCGATATTTCTGGTAAGCTGATAAACACACAGGCAATTTCATCTTTAATTGGTGGTAATTTTGGTGTATCAAGCGGTAGTCGTTTCTTTTTTACTAATGATGGAAAGAAGTTGGTTTTTAATGCTGTTAGCAAACAAAATGGAAAAAGCGAAGGCGTTTGCATTTTAGATTTACCGAGCAAAAAAGTATCGCAAATTTCTCCTGCCGGAATGGATGTGCCTTATGTTTTTTTAACGGCTGATGATAGGATTTTTTTTAGCGGTTCTGAAAAATCTGCAGGCAGTAAAATTTACGTTTCAGATTTAAAAGGCAATAGTAAATTACTGGTTGATAAAGGCACTTACCCTACGGGTGCTTTAAAGTAGTTATAAGTTTACAAGGTTTTTAACTCGCTTATAAAACTTCATAATATATTACGTTGAGATTCCTTCCCCGAATTGTCGGGGCAGGCTGTGCCTCGCAATGACGTGATTGCAAATTTTTTGACGCTTAACCATTGTTTCTAAATCTGATTGTAATGCCTGCCTGCCGGACAGGTAGGAAAAGCAGGGCTGAATTACACCAAAAACTACTTCCTTCCGTTTCAAAAATAAAAATCTTTAATTTTAGTTACGCTTCTCAACCTTCCTTCAAAAAAAAATAAAATAATTTAAAGTAATATTGGTTTCCATCCGTCTATTGGTTTAATAAATACGAATAGTGCCAGCAAACGAATCTCAAAATATAATTTCTACCGTTGCCAGTTATGGCAAGCGCTTATTCAGTTTTATCCGTGGTAGGGTAAATACGGATGAGGACGCAGAAGATATTTTGCAGGAGGTTTGGTATCAGCTAAGCAACCAACCTGAGGCCGGAGCCATTGAGAAGATTGGCGGTTGGCTTTACCGTGTTGCCAAAAATAAAATTACCGACCGCTACCGAAAGCAAAAAGATGTACTGATTGATGATTTGAGCTATGAAGATGATGAAGGCGAAATAAATTTCAGAGAGATTTTACTGGCAGAATCTTTTTCGCCGGAAGAAGAAAGTTTGAAAAAGCTTTTTTGGGATCAGCTTTTCTTAGCCTTGGCAGAGTTGCCAGAAAATCAACGTTATGTTTTTGTACAGAATGAGTTAGAAGACAGAACCTTCCAAGAGCTTGCAGATGAAACTGGCGAAAATATTAAGACTTTAATATCGAGAAAAGGATATGCAGTGAAACACCTGCGGAACCGATTACAAAATTTATATCAAGAATTTATAAACTATTAATTTAGCAGGAGATGAGAAACAGAAAGTTTAGTAAAGGCAAGAAATTTATTTTCTTTTTACCTGTTATAGCGCTAATTGCTGCCGCTTTAGGCTTTATTGTTATGTATTTATGGAACTGGATTTTACCAGAAGTTACACATGCCGGAAGATTAAATTTTTGGCAAGCTTTAGGTTTATTAGTTTTATGCCGCTTACTTTTTGGTAACTTTAATAAAGGTGGTGGAGGTGGAAATCGTTTCCGTGAAAAGGCAATGGGTATGCGCTCGAAATGGCAAAGTATGAACGAGGAGGAGCGGGCAAAATTTAAGGAAGAATACAAGCGAAGATGCAGTGGGTGGGGGCATCGTAATAAAGAATAATTTTAAAGCCAGCTGAAAAGCTGGCTTTTTTTAATCGCGGTCATCTTGTTGATTTTTTGTAGATTTTGTTTTTTTGTCTTAGCCAGACGGGCTTTCCACTTTTTCTTGATAAAAAGTGGAGCAAAACCGAGCCTTTCGGCGAGTTCATGAATACCAATAAAATATAGAAAAAGATGAATAAATCAAGGCTTGCATCTATTTGTGTAAAAACTCGATAAACTGTTTTCGAAAATAATTTGTTAGGCTTTCCCCTTTCACGCATCTCCGCACAGCTGAAAATTATTTTATTCAGTGCTTTATGATTGAAACTGCAAACAGTTTCTTCGTTTTTTCCTGCAAATATCTGCTATGCCTGTTTTCGCAACGATGAAAGATTGTGGTATTGATTTTCCTTTTTACAGATTCAGGTTTTCGTTTATAGTCTTCGCCAGACGGGCTTTCCACTTTTTCTTGATAAAAAGTGGAGCAAAACCGAGCCTTTCGGCGAGTTCATGAATACCAATAAAATATAGAAACAGATGAATAAATCAAGGCTTGCATCTATTTGTGTAAAAATTCGATAAACTGTTTTCGAAAATAATTTGTTAGGCTTTCCCCTCATCACGCATCTCCGCACAGCTGAAAATTATTTTATTCAGTGCTTTATGATTGAAACTGCAAACAGTTTCTTCGTTTTTTCCTGAAAATATCTGCTATGCCAGTTTTCGCAAATATGAAAGATTGTGGTATATGATTTCCCTTTTTACAGATTCAGGTTTTCGTTTATAGTCTTCGCCAGACGGGCTTTCCAATTTTTCTTGATAAAAAGTGGAGCAAAACCGAGCCTTTCGGCGAGTTCATGAATACCAATAAAATATACAAACAGATGAATAAATCAAGGCTTGCATCTATTTGTGTAAAAATTCGATAAACCGTTTTCGAAAATAATTTGTTGGGCTTTCCCCTTATACGCATCTCCGCAAAGCTGAAAATTATTTTATTCAGTGCTTTATGATTGAAACCGCAAACAGTTTCTTCGTTTTTTCCTACAAATATCAGCTATGCCAGTTTTCGCAACGATGAAAGATTGCTTCCTTCTCGCATGCTTGTTCCTCTAATTTCGGTATCTGGGTTAAACCCACAATCTTAAATTTCCCTCTTCAAGGAGAGGGATTGCACACATTAGATTTCCCGAATTCCTTTCACAGGGTGAGGTTCTTTACCTTAGATTTCTCAGGTGCTGAATAAAATCAAAATTATTTCAAGTAAAAATAAACTGCTTACGTCTACCTATTTAAATAACAAGAAATAATAAAATGAAGAAGATATTAAAAGCTATAGGATTTGGAATTGTACTCGGTGCTACCATGTTCTTTGTTCCATTCATATTTAAATTTATTCTGATTGCAATGGTAATCGGTATGGTTGCGAGATTGTTTGCTTACCGAAAACGCAGGCATTTTATGGAAAGGTTTGCTGAATTTGAACCTCAGTTTTCAGGTGTTGTGCCAATTGATAATCAATGGTATAAGCCTACAATTCAGGGAGATGGTCAGTTGCAGTATATTAATGTAAATTATTACGAACATGAAAGCATTTAGAATATTATTAGCACTAACAGTTGCAGGAGCAACATTTTACAGCCTAAATGTTTTGGCGGTTCAAAACGGCTACAAAGATAGGCTGGATTTTAAAAACCGGAATTACCACGATAATAACTGCCACAATGAATATAGAAAGCATCATGCTTTTAGTCACCACGGCAGTAAAACTGAAGATAGTATAATTACACCAATTGATAGCCTTAAAAAATAACCTAACATGTCACAAGTTTTATTTTTAAGCAAACCATCGCAGAATGAAGTTAATCCAATTTTGAGTTTAGCCAGCGAAATGATTACCCGTGGCGAGCAAGTTACTTTCTTCAGTTCGGATGAATTTAAGTTGCCCATAGAGCACATTGGTGCTGATTTTAAAGCTTATGCCACAAGTTTAAATGTTTTTAACAAGAGTGAAGAGGGAAATCAGAAATCGGGTTTAATAACAGCTCTTTTAGAGCCGATGAAGTTTATAGATGGTATTGTAGAGCAAATTAAAGGATTAAAGTTTGATTATGCCGTCTTTTCTCCAGCTTATCCTTATGCAAATATCATTACCCAAATGCTGGCTATTCCCAAAACACAATATGGTGTTTCAATTTAATTAAGAGATTTAACAATAAATATAAAACAATGTATAAAGAAGATAGATGCCATAACGGCAAAATGAATAGAGGTTGGGGCGGAAGGTTTGGTCATCACCAAAGCAGAAGATTTACCCGCCATGCAGAACATTTTTTTACCAGGTTTAGAAATGTAACCGCTAACATTGAAGAAACTGATGAGAATTTTATTATTCATTTGTATGCGCCTGATTTAAAAAAAGAACATTTAAAGGTAGTAACCAAAGATGATGTTTTAACTATTTCTTACACACCTAAAGATGATGCTGAAACGGAAAGAAAATTTAGCAGAAAGGAATATGCAAATGGCGCATTCGAAAGAGCTTTTGCTTTAAATGGAAAAGTAATGATTGAAAATATATCAGCTGGGTATGCTGATGGAATTTTAAAAATACAGCTTCCTAAAAATCCCGAAACCAATAAACCAGCTGTGAATATTGCTGTAAATTAAGGTTTCGTCTATTATAATGTTAAGGGGCTGCCTCAAAACCAAAATTTGGTAGCTGGCTAGGAAACTTTAGTTCATTTTCCTGTCATTACCGCGAAGTCAAAATTAAATTGGGAATAACGAATGTCCAAAATATTAGTTGTACACACAGTAAATCAATTTTTTTGTGGCAGCCTCTTTTTTTATAAAATATTAACGTTGTTTTTTGATAGATAAGGCTGAAGAAGCAAATCATCATTATTTAATTCAGTTACCAGATAGCTAATGCTTTCAATCGGGCAAACTTTTAATCTGAGTGTAATTTCTAACTTTTCAGAAATGCACAATACCGCTGATTTTTTTGAAGCTGCAAGCATCGCTTTTTTTAATTGATTAATTTCCCAATCCGTATCCGTCATGCCTGCATCTGGATGCAATGCGCTAGTACCCATCAGGCATAAATCTACTTTTATCTCTGACAACTGATTAATCACGCTACCGCCGTACGATACCTGAGAGTTCTTGGAAAATGAACCTCCAATTAAGATAACTTCAATGTTATTGTATTTCGCCAATTCAACGGCAACTAAAGGGCTTATTGTAAAAAAAGTTGCTTCTAAATTTTCTGGAAGTTGCTTAACAAACTCCAATACAGTTGTGCCACCACCGGTTAAAACAACCATGCCATCTTTAATTAAGCTTGTTGCTTTTTTTGCAATAATGATTTTACTATCGCGAGCATAAACGGTACTATCATCAAAAGAAGAATGGTAAGATTTAGATAATGCTCCACCATGAACTTTGTAAAGCTTACCCAAATCAACAAGTTCTTGCAAATCTCTTCTTATAGTATCTTCAGATACATTAAGCAGTTGAACCAAATCTGAAGTGAGCACGCGATTGTGCAAATTGATTTGGCGCATAATGAAATCATGGCGTTCTTTTTTAAGCATTGTTTGTTTGGTTTATGCTAATGTAGAAAAAATATTAAATAATTGCGTGTTTTTGCGGTTTTTTGCAATTATGTATCGTTGGTTGTAAATAAAAATATTAGTTGTTTGTTCTATTATTAAAAAACATTTATGATATTAGCTAAAATATTGATAAACATGCGGTATTGTGCGTGTTTAGAAATACCAACTAACAAACTTAACAACTGATCAAATTTATTTATTCCTTACAGGCAGTTTATGAAAAAAAAACTACTATTAATTTTTATTGGTACGTTTTTGTTGCTGGCACAGGCCTTTGCGCAACAAATTACCGTTACTGGTAAGGTAACCTCTTCGGATGGGCCGATACCGGGTGTTTCTGTTAAAATAAAAGGAGGCACAACAGTAACTCAAACCAATGGCGATGGAAATTATTCCATCAAGGCCCTAAAAACCGATGTTTTAACCTTTTCTTACGTAGGTTATGCTTCTGTAGAAAGAACGGTTGGAAACAACACAACGATTAACTTAAACATGCAAGCCGATTCAAAAGGTTTGGATGAGGTTATTGTTACAGCTCAGGGTATTGAACGTTCTAGCAGAGCATTAGGCTATGCAACTCAAACTATAAAAGGTAATGAAGTTGCTCAAACCCAACGCGACAATTTTTTAACAGCCTTGCAAGGACGTGTTGCAGGAGCAACGATTACACCAACTAACGGTACTCCAGGAGCTTCAGCTACCATGATTATTAGAGGTGGTGTTTCATTGGATGGTGACAATCAGCCTTTATTTGTAGTAGATGGACTACCGATTTCTAATAGGACTTTTAGTGAGTATAATTTAGTAGGTCAAGGTACATTTAATCGTCAAAACGATTACGGTAATAGAGCGATGGATATTAATCCAGAGGAAATTGAAAGCTTAACAATTTTGAAAGGTCCTGAAGCATCGGCATTGTACGGTACACAAGGCGCTTCGGGTGCGGTAATTATCACTACAAAAAGAGCAAAAGCAGGTACTGCCCGTGTTGATTACAGTAATTCTTTCAGGGTTGAAAACGCTTACCGTTTTCCGGATATTCAAACTACGTATGGTGGTGGCGCAGGCGGTATTTTTGATGAAGAAGTAAGAACCAGGACATTCTTCGGCGCTAAATATCCGGCTAATAGACCAATTTATGATAATGTTGGTAATTTCTATAAGACTGGTTTTACCCAAAAGCATAATGCATCTGTAGAAGGCGGAAGTGATAAACTATCTGTAAGAGCATCATTAGGTTATACAGATCAATCAGGTGTTATTCCGGGTACCGGATTTAAGAGCTTAAATGCAAAAATTACAGCTTCGGCAAAAATTAGCAATAAACTCAAAATGAATGGTTCCATAAATTTTATCAATTCCAAAACAGATAAAACTTATAAAGGAGCTAATAGTCCGATGCTAAGTTCCCTAACCTGGCCGTTGGTTGATGATATGCGTAATTACCTTACGTCTACCGGAGATAGGAGAACCATCACAGGAGGTTATAATTTAGAGTTAGATAATCCGTACTGGGCAGTTGAGAAAAATCCAAATACAGAAAAAAACAATCGCGTTTTAACAAATTTTGGTATCGACTATACACCAACAACTTGGCTTAGTATGACTGCACGAGGCGGAGCGGATGTTTCTGCAGGGCAAGGAATGTCAGCTTATCATCCACAATCCTACGCATCTAACGTTGCTGGAACTGTGTACTCTGGTGGGGGAATTAACACATTTAATTCTAATGAAAGAATTTTTAACGGTTCATTTGTTGCATCCCTTAAAAAGGATTTTGGCAAATTTAAGCCTGTTTTAAGATTAGGTACAGACATTACAGATAACTCATATCAAGTAAATGCACAGTTCGGAACTAGGTTTTACCAGCCAAGTTTTTACAGTATGAATAATACTGACCCAACCACACAACGTGTTGCTTATACTGATGAATTAAGGAGAAAGGTTGGATACTTCGCATCGGCAGAACTGGGTTATGACAATTTTTTATATTTAACTTTAACAGGTAGACAGGATTTATCTTCAACGCTGCCAATTAACAATTACAGCTTCTTTTACCCTGCAACATCTTTAAGTTTTGTTTTCTCAGAATTAGCACCTTTTAAAAAATTAGATTGGTTATCATTCGGTAAACTTCGTGCCTCATGGGGTCAATCAGGAAAAGATGCAAGAGTTGCCTATGTGACTAAAACTAAATTAATTGCACAATCTACAACTGGTGGTGGTTTTGCAACAGACGTTACTGCCGGTAATCCTGATTTGGAGGCAGAGTTTACTACCCAAAAAGAAGCAGGTGTTGAGCTTGGATTCTTTAACAATCGTTTATCAATTGATTTTAGTTATTACAAAGCATTATCAAATAAGCAAATCACAGCACCGCGTTTAAGTTATGCAACAGGGGCAATTCTTCAATACATTAACAGTGGAAAGATTGAATCTCAGGGGTTTGAAGTTCTAATAAAAGGAACTCCGATAAAAACAGAAAATTTTGCTTGGGATATCTCTGCAAATGCTTCTAGAAATAGAGGGAAAATTACATCTTTACCTGGCGATCAGGAAGTTTTTTATGTATCTGATAGTTGGTTATTTGATAACGTTAGAGCTCAATATACTGTGGGTTCGTCTATATCTGCCTTTGCTGGTATCGACTACCTTCGTAACAATGATGGGCAAATTCTTATTAACCCGCAAAATGGCATGCCTATCAAAGGAAGTAATTTTACACCTATCGGAGATAGAGCGCCTGATATTTCTGTGGGTTTAACCAATAGTTTCACTTACAAAAATTTTAACGTATCCTTTTTGTTAGACATGAGAAAAGGGGGTGACATCTATAATGCAACCGAACTATATCTTTATGCAAGAGGAATGTCTAAGCTATCAGAGGATCGTGAAGTACCGAGAGTTATTGCCGGGGTTCTTAAAGATGGTTTAGAAAACTCGGGTAATCCTACAAAAAATAATATACTAGTAACCCCTTATATTACAACAAGTTATTATTCAACTTATTACAATACATTAGATTTTCTTCAAAAAGATGTGAATTGGATTAGATTGAAAGACATTACTTTAAGTTATAGCCTACCTAAAAGGATATTCGAAAGAAGTAATGTATTTAAAAGTGTGAATATCTTTGCAACTGGAACAGATTTGCTGCTAATCACGAACTACAAAGGTGTAGATCCTGCTGTTAATGGTTTAAGTGCAGCATCAGGTGGTCTGGGTGGAACAGGGATCGATTTTGGTTCATTTGGTTTACCACGTGGATATAACTTTGGTGTAAGGGTTGGATTTTAATTAGATAAGAAATGAAAAAGATTTATATAATATTAACTGCTTTTGCTGTAGTCGTATCTTCAGGATGCAAAAAATATCTTGATATTAACACCGATCCGGCGACGCCGCAAAATCCTGAGAGCAGAACGCTAACCCCTCCGCTATTTGCACAAATGGAAAGAGGTATTCAGTTCGATTCAAGATATTTAGGTGCAGTGGTCCAATATTTTGGAGGTAACGTAAATGTTGGGGAATCTCATGGATGGATTGCCGGTAGCGATGCGATGGGTGAGATATGGAGAACAAATTATTATGGTTTAGGTGCAAATCTAAATCTGATAATTGATGAATCTACGAAACAACAAGAATATAACTATGTAGGATTAGCCCAGGCATTAAAGGCTTGGAGCTGGCAAACTACAACCGATTATCATGGCGAAATTATTTTGAAGCAGGCTTATGAACCAAATCGCTATATTTTTGATTATGATAAACAAGAAGATGTTTATGCTGAAGTAGTACGTTTAGCGAACCAATCCATCGCTAATTTTTCTCGTACAGATGGTGCTGGAACTGTAGCAAAAATTTCAGCTTCTGATTTAGTTTATGCTGGTGATAATGCTAAGTGGATTAAGTTTAATTATGGTATATTGGCTAGAAATGCGAATAATTTAATTAATAAAGAAAGTTATAATGCCGCAAAAGTTATTGAGTATGTGGATAAGGCACTAAGTAGTAATGCTGATAATTTCATAGTACCAAATACGGGAAGTGTATCTGCTAACGGAAACTTTTTCGGACCGCTGAGGGCCAATCTTGGCTCATACCGACAAACGAGGATGGTTGTTGGCTTATTAGATGGGACATACTATACAGGTGTTGCAGGCTCAGTTTTGGATCCACGTATAACGACTATGATTTCTCCATCACCTGATGGCATTTATAGAGGAACTTCGCCAGGCTCTTCAGATCCTGGTACAGTTGCTTTAAAAAATCAAATTCCGAATCCTTGGGGAAGTTTAGGTAGTGCAAATCCAGGTGCAACTTTTGGTAAATATCTTTTTAAAGATAATGTTGGGTTTCCTATCATGACATACTCTGAAATGCAATTTATTAAAGCTGAGGCTGCTTTCAGAAGTGGAAATACAACTATGGCTTACACAGCATATATTAATGGCATATCATCAAGTATCGACTTTGTAAGTAGTTTAGGTACGGCGATTACAACAGCACAGAAAACAGCATATTTAACAAGTGCATCTGTTAAACAAAATGCAGCAAGCTTAACCTTAAGAGATATTATGCTTCAAAAGTATTTAGCATTATATGGATATGGTTTTGTAGAAACTTGGTGTGATTTAAGAAAATATAATTACAATGTCGGTGACGTTAAGGGCAACAATCCATATCAAGGTGTTTTTGTATTTCCAACAGCCTTTTTTGCAGATAATGGAGGAAAGCCTGCTCAAAGGTATCGCCCACGTTATAATTCTGAATACTTATGGAATGTTGCAGCACTTAAAGTAATTGGTGCCGACCAGCCAGATTATCATACCTACAAAATGTGGTTTTCTCAACCTTAAACAAAAAAGACATGAAAAAAATATTATATATTTTAGTTGTTCTTACTACCAGTTTTTTAGCCTGTAAAAAGGGCACACTGGTAGAGAGTACACCATACACGAAAATAAATGCTGGCGATCCGGCATACTCTTACTTACGTTTCATTAACGTAGCCCCTGGTAGCCCAGTAGTTAATTATTATTTAGGAGATGTTCGCAGTTCTGGTAATTATAACGCATTAACAGGTGAAACAGGATTCGGCTATGTTAGTATCTTCCCAATCTCTAGCGGGCAGTATCTGCCAATTGCTCCAGGTACTAATAAGGTAGATGCAAATATTGTAGCAACAGCAACGGTTGATAAAGGTTTAAACGTCTTTAATTCGACTATAAATACCGAAGGAGGCAAATATTACACCATGTTTCTTAATGGAAGCTATGGAGCAGATAAAAAAATACCATCTTCATTATTACTGGAAGAAGTTAAACCAAAGCTAGATACATCAAAAGTTTTAATAAGATTAGTTAATCTTTATTCTGGTGCGACCGGAAATATGGATGTATTACAGAATGCTACGGGTCAAAGCTTAATATCTAACATAGCCTTTAATAATGCATCTGGTTTTGTAGAAATCCCATTACCTGGTCAATCAAATGTTTATCAAATAAGGGTTGCGGGTACAACTACCCCTTTAACCATAAACTTTACGCCAGTTTTATCTAAAGGGCAAGCCTATACTTTTGTTACTAGCGGAATTGCCGGCTCAACAACCTTTCCATTTAGAATTAATTCGTATACCTCTTTTTATTAATAAGATTGTATCATAAATAGAAAAACCAAGTCAACTGACTTGGTTTTTTTTTGTATATAATATTTTATTCGATGAGAAATTTTGTCATTGCTATCATTCTCATATTGAATGCTGCTAATCTTCAAGCCGCAGTTTTTACTGTAACTTCTAATTCCGATTCTGGTGATGGCAGTTTACGTGAAACGATTTTGAAGGCAAATGCAAATGGAACAGCAGATGTAGATATTATTAATTTTAACTTACAAGGCTCTGATTTGGCAAATATCACTATTTCTTTAAAAACTGAATTGCCAATTCTTACTTCTAATATCATCATTGATGGCACTAGCCAACCCACCTCAATACTGGCAAACCCAAACATTAAAGTCTGTTTAGTAAGGGCGGCGGATACTTATTTTAATGGATTAAGATTGGACAATGCATCGGCTGTAGAAATTTACGGTCTATCATTTAGTAACTTTAAAGCCGATCCTCAAGGCTCAATCGATGAAAAAAAGGGAGCTATATATCTATATAATTCCTTAAATATCCGTATAGGTTCACCGAATAAGCCGAACTGCTTTGGTAATAACTATGCAGGAATATTATCTCCATTTGTAATTCCTAAAGTTTATGTTGAAAATATTGTAATTAAATCCAATATTTTTGGTTTAAGTGAAAATGGAATGAATGTGATGCCAAATGATAGTGGTATAGATTTAAGCTTTTTTAAAAATGGGCAAATTGGAGGAGATACACCTGAGGAAGGCAATCTGATAACTGCTAACGTGCGTAATGGTATAGCCCTGGGCGCTGCAGAGGGGGCCGTTCGTGTACTAAATAATATTATTGGCGTAGATAAAGCATTAAGCTTTAGGCCTGCACCAGCCGCAATAGGAATTTACATCAATGGAGCCAGCTGTACACCAATTATTTCAGAAAATATTATTGGTGGTCAATTAAAGGGAATTTTATTGGATTATATTAATGCCGGGTTTACTATTTCAGGCAATAAAATTGGTACTGCTTTATCAGGTAACGAAAACTATCCAAACACTACAGGTATACACATAAACTTCTCAAACTTTAAAGGGATAATTGGAGGTTCTACTAATGGAGATAGAAATTTCATTGCAAATAATGAAGTAGGCATTATAATAGAAAATTCCTACCCGGTTTCGATTTTAAAAAATAGCATCTTTTGTAACCGCAAAGCGGCTATTGAATTTAAAGATTTGCCTACCGGAAAAACGATTACACAATCGAAAATCAATGTAATTACTTCAAACTCTGCTTCGGGTTTATATCTTCCTAATGCTGTTGTAGAACTTTTTTATGATGATGAATGTCCGGATTGCCAGGGAAAGTTCTGGATTGCTACATTACAAACTGATGCGAATGGCAATTGGGAATATAATGGTCCGTTAACTGGTAGTTTAACCAGTACAGGCACAAATATGGATGGTGCAACCTCGGGTTTTTCAAAGCCTGTAATTTCTGATGCATCAAAAAAAATAAATGATGTTTTTTGCGGTGCTGCAAATGGGAGTATTACCGGTTTGGTTATTAGTGATGCAAGCGTTTTTACCTGGTTTAATGCCGCTAACCAACAAGTTGGTAATTTAAAAGATTTAACAAACGTGCCCGCTGGCGTTTACTATTTAAAAGCGGGTCAGCCTGGAGGTTGCGATATACTTTCTGCAACTTACACCATCAAAAACATTCCAGTTAACTACAAAGTAAAATCAAGTACAATTACGCCTGCAAGTTGCAATCTAGAAAATGGCAGTGTTTTTATAACCGCTTATGAATCTGAAAAGCCAAATAACTTTAGCTGGACAAATGATAAGGGCATTGAAATTAGCAATGCAGAAAGGTTAGAAAATGTTGCTGACGGGCGTTACACTTTAACGGCATCAAATGGTAGTGGCTGTACTAATATTGTTGGAGAATTTATTGTTGGGGCAGCGCAAGCACCTTTCTTAGACATTACTAAAATGCAGCAATTAATTAGCTGTGATGGAAAAACCATCAGTGCAACTGGAATTGAAATTATTGGTGACACAGCACCTTATACCTACAAATGGATAGATAATGATGGAAGTGTAGTTTACGACGGCTTAAATATTGTGAACGTAAAAGCAGGGAAATACACTTTACAGGTAACTGATAAATACGGTTGTACAGTAAATTCAGAAGAATTGGATTTTATGCAGTTAGAAAATAAAGTTTTACAAATTCCAAATACAATAAGCCCCAATGGTGATGGAATTAATGATACCTGGAAAATAAATGGGGCTGTAAATTACCCGAATGCAGAATTCTATGTTTTTAACAGAAATGGCGAAAAGATTTTTAATTCAAAAGGTTATAACAAAGAATTTGATGGTACCCGAAATGGTAAACCTCTAGCAGTAGGTGTTTACTATTATGTTATAGATTTAAAAACGGATTGCGGAAAATTGAGTGGAAGCTTAACGATATTAAAGTAACCTAACTTAAAATAAAAAAGCGACCATTGGTCGCTTTTTTATTATTGAGTATTCTGTAATTACAAAATTTTAAAGCCTAAACTTAATTGAAATAAGTTAGGGTTTTGTTTGTATTTTTCACTTTTACTGATGTTTGTTAAGCCAGCTTCGTAGCGTAAATCAACAGAAATAGCACCAACATCTACACCTGCTCCGGCTTGTAAACCAAAAGCCTGATTTTTGTAATTATTAAAATCTGTTGCTTGTTGGTAAGCCGAATTAAATGTAGAGCTATCATCAAGAATCAGTGATAATACTGGGCCAGCCATTACTCTAAAGTTTAAGTTTTTAGCGCCAAACTTTGTTCCTAATAAAACAGGAATATCCAAAGTGGTAAATTTAACTTTCCCTTCTGCAGCTACTTCAGTATTGTTATTGTTGGTAAAGCTGATAAATTTATTTCCCTTGCTACCAATATATGCTTCTGGTTGTACATAAAAACTGGCACCACCAATTCGTGCCCATGCACCAACCTGGTAACCTAAACGGTTTTCTTCGCTAGCGAAATCAGCATTCATTTTTGCAAGATTTACACCAGCTTTAATTCCTAAATTAAAAGTTTGTGCCTGGGATGTTGCCCAACCTACAGTTAGGAAAACAATAGAGAAGATAAGTTTTTTCATTTTGATTGTGTTTAAGGTTTTCGATATTTCGATTTTTTGAATTATAACGCACGTTTCGCACAATTATCATGCAAGATTTTTTTTGATCCTAAAAAATTTTACATTTTATATTCTAAAACAATTAGATGGCGCACAAATATTTTTTACTTTTGTATTAAACAGAAAAAGAAATGGCAAATTTTCAACTTACAAAAGATAACGCAGAGAAAGTAAAAATAAAGTTCTTTAGAAAATACCGTGATCTTGTTAATGCGCCTTTAGATTTTTCTCCAGGTAATGAAGATAAATTGGTACAAGATATTATGCAGCTGGTAAAGCGTGATCGTACTTATGTAGAATTTACCATCCAGAAAGCACTTGCCGATACAAAAGGCAACAGACTTTAAAAAAATATTAAAATTTCCTTCTTAAATAACGATTAAATTACGCTTTGCCCACCTAAGCAGTTTTTAATCTTTGTCTCTTTTTGTACATTTACAATGTACAATTCAACAATCTTTAAGGTAGACAGCAATTGCTCGTACCTTTAAAGTTTCAATCATAAAGGGATGAAAAAATTTAAATACCTAATCTTTGCAGCTGTATCCGGCATTGCAATTTTATCCTTTTCTTTTAAAGAAGATTTGTTTCTGGTTTCTAAAAACTTAGATATTTTCGCGTCTTTATACAAAGAAATTAACATCAACTATGTTGATGAAACCAATGCACCAGGCTTAATGAAAACGGGCATTGATGCTATGTTAGATAGCCTCGACCCTTACACAGAATATGTTCCTGAATCTGAAATTGAAGATTATAAGCTAAAATATGTGAGCACGCAATATGGTGGTATTGGGGCAGGCACTTTATTTATTGATGGAAAATTATTTGTTAACGAAGTTAGCGAAGGTTATCCGGCAAATAAGCAGGATATTAAAGCCGGCGACCAGCTCATAAAAATTAATGGCATCGAAACAAAAGGTAAAGATAGGGCACAGATTAGCCAGCTGCTTCGCGGGCCAAAGGGTACAGCAGTAGATTTAGTTTTACTTCGTGATGGAAAAGAAATTGCTAAAAAACTAGTTAGAGAAGAGATAAAACAACCAAATGTAACTTACGCTGGCATGGTTGGCGATGGGATTGGTTACATCAAACTTGATAAATTTCTTGAAAATTCTGGTCAGGAAGTTAAAGATGCTTTAGTTAACATCAACAAAGAAAACCCTAAAGGCATTGTGCTCGATTTGAGAAATAATGGGGGCGGTATTTTGCAGGAGGCCGTAAAAATTGTTAACCTTTTTGTAGATAAGGATTTACTGGTTGTAACTCAGAAGGGTAAAAACGCAGAGAAAACCATCAGTTACAAAACTATGAATGTGCCAATTTCCCCTACAATTCCTTTGGTAGTTTTGGTTAATAACAATTCTGCTTCAGCATCAGAAATCGTGGCGGGTTCGTTGCAGGATTTAGATAGAGCCATAGTTATCGGGCAGCGTAGTTATGGTAAAGGATTGGTGCAGCAAACATTTAACCTGCCTTACAACAGTCTGGTAAAAGTTACGGTTGCAAAATATTACACGCCATCTGGCAGATGTATTCAAAAGTTGGATTATGCACATAGAAACGCAGACGGTTCAGTAGATAGATTTGCCGATTCTACCATTACAATGTATCAAACACGTGTTGGGAGAAACGTTTACAGTGGCAATGGTGTTTATCCGGATATAGCCATAAACGCCGATAAATTAAGCCCAATAACGGTTACAATGCTTAATAAAAGCCTGTTTTTTAATTATGCTAATCAATTCAAAAGAGATAAACCTAACATTTCATCAGCTAAAACATTCCAGGTGAGTGACGCCGATTATACTGCTTTTGCTGCAAGCCTGGCCGAAAAAGATTTAATCTACCAAAGCCGCACAGAAAGATTGCTGACTGAACTGCGTTACGAAGCCGATAAGGAAAATAAAACAGCCGATGTAAAAGCAGATTTAGATAACCTGAAAAATAAACTTACATCTGCTAAAAAAATTGATTTAGCCAACCACAAAGCAGAAATAAAACGAGTTTTAGAAACGCAGATTGTTAGTCGCTATTTTTACGAGAAAGGAAGAATTGAGCAGAGTTTTCAATATGACAAAGAATTGGCTGCGGCAAAGGCTGTTTTTAACAATCAAACACAAATGCTTGCCATTTTAAAAGGCGATGGAAATTATAAGGTTATTGGCAAACCGATTAAAGAAACGCCCGGCATAGATTAAAATCTTTCCAATTTATTAAACTAAAGTATCCCCAATGAAAAAACTTTTATTGTCGGTAATGATTATGCTTTGCGGCTTTTATTTATCCGCACAAGAATACGTTCCATCGCAAGCAAATTTAAAGCAAAGGGCTTGGTTTGCCGATGCTAAATTCGGTTTGTTCATCCATTGGGGGCCATTCAGCATTCCGGGTAGCGGTGAATGGGTAATGAACGACAGGAAACTAAACGTACATAATTACTCTAATTTAAAAGATTTTTTTAACCCGATTGATTTCGATGCGGCGACTTATGTAAGCATGGCCAAAAATGCGGGGATGAAATACATAACTTTAATCACCAGGCATCATGATGGCTTTAGCATGTGGGATACAAAGTATTCAGATTTTAACATCATGAACACACCCTACAAAAAAGATATTGTTAAAATGTTTGCCGAAGAATGCCATAAACAAGGCATCAAGTTATATTTATATTATTCATTGCTCGATTGGCGCCGGGATGACTATCCTTATGAAACAGGCAGAACCGGTCAGCATTCGGGGCGGAAAGCCAAAAGCGATTACCCAAGCTACCTAACTTTTATGAAAAATCAGTTAACAGAGCTTTTAACAAATTACGGTGAAATTGGCGGAATCTGGTTTGATGGCCATTGGGACCAAACACAACCTGAAGGTTCTGCAGACCGTTCATCAAGATTAGATTGGAAATACGATGAAATTTATAGCTTAATCCATAAGCTTCAGCCGCAGTGCATGATAGGAAACAATCATCACTTAACACCATTTCCTGGCGAAGATTTTCAAATGTTTGAGCGAGATTTGCCGGGAGAAAATAGCTCAGGTTTAAGTTTCCAAAAAGCATCAGATAAATTACCAATAGAAACCTGCGAAACCATTTCCAACTCCTGGGGCTATAACCTTAGCGATACCAGCTATAAAACTAAAAAGCAATTGGTAAATATGCTGGTAAAGGCATCAAGTTTAGGCGCAAATTTATTGTTAAACATTGGTCCAATGCCAAGCGGAAAAGTTCAGCCAGAATTTCAAGACAGGTTAAAATCAATGGGTGAATGGCTAAAAATTTATGGCGAAAGCATTTATGGTACAAAGGCTGGCTTTATAAAACCTCAGTCATGGGGCAGCGTTACGCAAGCTGACGATAAAATTTTTGTTCATATTCTCGATAATAAAAACAAAGCAGTTACGCTAAATCAATTTCCTTTCAAAAAGATAAAAAAAGCCTATTTGTTAAAAGATAAATCATCCGTAAAGTTTACAAGTAAAAAAGATATAATAGAAATTACCACCGGTTTCTCTAATAATGAAATCGATAATGTTGTTGTTTTAGAAGTTTCTAAATAAATATTTCGCACAGTGAAACATCAAATAATTAAAATTTTAATTCCTTTTATTTAGAAAATTTTCGGATAAAGCATTTGGCAGCCATCAGCCCTGCTATCACTGCAATCTTTTTGTTGCCTACCCGCTCCAGGCCTTAACAAAAAGTATTTTCGTTCTATCAGGGTTATTATTAAGGGTTTGTATTTCATAGCTTAAACAAACCCCTCGCAAAAAAATAATCATCAATAAAAAATACTTACATGAAGAAAATTTTAACCTACCTTTTAATTTTAGTTGCTTTCACTTCAAAATCTCAACAACGCTATGAATTAAACTCAGGTTGGTTTTGTGCTAATATTAAAGAAATCAAATCTTCTGGAATAGAAATTTCTAAAGAAAACTTTGTAACATCTGGTTGGATGCCGGCAACCGTTCCAGGTACGGTATTAACCACATTGCTTAACAACAATAAAGTTCCTGATCCATTTTATGGAATGAATAACGAAAAAATTGCCGACATCTATAAAACCGGTAACGACCACTATACTTATTGGTTTGTTAAAGATTTTAGTGAAAAAGCCATCGGCAATGAGCAAGTCTGGCTTCAGTTTAGAGGCATAAATTACAGGGCAGAAATTTTTCTGAACGGCAAAAAAGTAAATCAAAAAGTTTATGAAGGTATGCACCTTCGTCAGCAATTTAACATTACAAAATTATTGGCGGCAAATGGTAAAAACAGATTGGCCGTAATTGTTTATCCTCCAGATAATCCCGGAAATGCAAATGGTGGCCAGGGTGGCGATGGCACAATTGCCAAAGGTTTAACCACACAATATACCGCCGGTTGGGATTGGATTCAGCCTATTCGCGATCGCAACACGGGTATTTGGGATAAAGTTACTATAGAGAAAACCAAAGCCATTAACATATCAAATCCTCACGTGGTTACCATTGTGCCTGGTAAAAGATTGCCCGAAGGCAAACAACAGCCAGCTACAATTAAAGTTACGGTAGAAATAGAGAATCCGACAGAAAAGCCTGTAAGCGGTATTTTGCAATATGTTATCGGTGGGAAAACAGTTTCTAAACAAGTTATTATTGCCGCAAATAAGCACAGTGAAATTATATTGCCAGACTTAAGTTTTGAGAATCCTAAACTTTGGTGGCCGAGTGGTTATGGCGCACAAAACCTGTACAATATGCAGGTTAAATTTTTAGCCGCCGGACAAGTTTTAGATCAGGAAAACCTTAATGTTGGGATTCGCCAAATTGATAATATCTGGAACGAACACACCAAAAGCATGGGTTCTTATGTTAACGGGCAAAAGATTTTTATCAAAGGTGGTAATTGGATAATTTCTGATGCGATGCTGCGGTTCAGCGATGCCAGGTATGATGCTGAAGTGCGTTACCATAAAGATATGAACCTGAATCTCATCCGTATTTGGGGTGGCGCTTTAATCGAACGACCAGAGTTTTACAATGCCTGCGATAAATATGGATTATTGGTATTTCAGGATTTCTGGTTTAGCGGCGATTGTAATGGTCGTTGGGTAGATCCAATGAAAAAAGAAGACCAATGGACCAGAAGAAAATATCCTGATAATCATAATTTGGTGCTTACCGCAATGGAAGATCAAATTAAAATGGTAAGAAATCATGCATCATTGGCTTTTTGGTGCGGTGGAAATGAAATCACCCCTCCGGAAGATATTTTACAACCGCTTAAGAATGATATTTTACCTCGTTTAGATGGAACAAGAATTCTGTTTGATTTTTCTAATAGCGATGAAATGTCTTATAACGCTTTGGGTGGCAATGGCGATGGGCCCTATGGCATACAGGATACAAAGAGTTTTTGGGCCAATCAAACCTTTCCATATAACTCTGAAGTTGGTTCGGTTGGAGTTGGTGATTATGTGTCTTTACAAAGATTTATCCCGAAGGAAAATATGGTAGCACCGCAATTTAAAAGTAAACCCGATTCTGTTTGGGATTACCATAAATATATTGGTTATGATGAACACATAAATCCTTACGGAAAAGCAAAAGATGCCAAAGATTTTGCCATGAAAGCACAATTGGTTAATTATGATCAGTATCGGGCCTTAATGGAAGGCTTTTCAAATAAAATGTGGGATTGGTACACCGGTTCCATTATCTGGAAAACGCAAAACCCATGGACAGCGCTCCGTGGACAGATGTATGATTATTACCTCGATCCAAATGCTTGTTTGTATGGTTTGCGTAAAGGCAGCGAACCACTACATATCATGATGAATCCTATTGATAGCATGGTTACGGTGGTAAATAATGGGTTTAAAAATCTCGATAACCTGATGATTAAGGCAAGCGCTTATGATATGGAAGGTAAGGAATACTTTTATTCGCAGGTTTTTAACTCTATTGGTGCATCGTCTGTAAGAAAATTCTTCCCGTTAAATTCCTTTTTAGAAAAGCTCGATAAAAAGGAAGGCCTGTTTGTTTCGCTCCAAATTTTAAACCTTGATAAACAAGTTTTAAGCGAAAATCTTTATTGGTTGCCGGGTAAAAATGGGGAATATACTGGTTTGCAGAAAATAAAAACTACTCCTTTAAATGTTACTGCAACTCAAAAATCAAAAGGAAAGGTAGAAGTATCGTTAAGTAATGATAAGGGCAATCCGGTTGCGTTTTTTAATCGTGTAGCTTTAATTAGCAGCAGCACAGGTAAGAGAATCTTGCCAGCTTTTTATTCTGATAATTATGTGAGTATTTTGCCAGGAGAAACTAAAACGCTTACCGTAGAATTTTCGGGAGATGAAAAAAATGCTGTAGAAGTTTACGGCTGGAATGTTGATACAAAAAGGGTAGAGATTAATTAATTTCTCAATTAGCCGTCATTGCAAGGCACGAAGCAATCTTATCCATTAAGTGAGATTGCTTCGTGCCTCTCAATAACGTTATGGATAAAACAATAAAGGCGATGCATCAGCATCGCCTTTATTGTTTTATCAAAAGATTAAATTAACTCACACCGTGAAGTTTAACTTTTAATCCATCCATGTTGTTGTTTAACTGTAGTTGGCAAGCTAAACGAGAATTTGGCAATAAATCTGGCAAGGTATCTAACATTGCATATTCATCATCCGAGATTTCATTAAGCTTTTCTTCACCTTCCAAAACATCTACACAACAAGTTGCGCATAATGCCATTCCGCCGCAAGTGGCTAAAATATCATATTCAGATGCTTTTAAAAACTCCATCAAACTTAGCCCCATATCTGTTGGTGCTTCGTGAGGTGTAACAGAACCATCCGGTTCTTGCATGTATATTGTAATGTTGTTTTCCATTTCTTGGCTGCTTACTTATATGGGCAAATATAAATAATTGCTTAAAATTCAGAAACTCCGTTTACAGTAGTATACTTCATTGTGTACTTAACACCTGGATTCATGTATGAGTATGCGCTATGACTCATTAAAGCAGCTTCGTGGAAACCACAAAGTATCAGTTTTAACTTGTTTGTATAAGTATTGATATCGCCAATAGCGTAAATGCCCGGAATATTTGTCGAATAATCATCAACATTCACTTCAATAGCGCTTTTGCTAATATTTAAGTTCCATTCTTCAATTGGACCTAATTTAGGGCTTAAACCAAACAAAGGAATTAAATGGTCAGCATCAACTATAGTTTTTTCCATTGTACGGTTTTGTACAATTTCTACCTGCTCCAGTTTATCAGTTCCGTGTACGGCTTGTAAGTTGCTATTTAAAATCAAGTTGATTTTTCCACTTTCGGCCAATGCCATAACCTTAGCAACCGAATCTGGTGCACCTCGGAAGCTTTCACTTCTGTGTACCAATGTTAGTTCAGAACAAACTTCAGCTAAATAAATAGTCCAGTCTAATGCCGAATCGCCACCGCCAGCAATAACCATTCTTTGATCACGATATTTCTCAGGGTCAAGGATCATGTAATTAACGCCTCTACCGTTTTCAAAATTTACTAAGTTCTCTACCGCAGGTTTACGTGGCTCAAAACAACCTAAACCACCAGCAATAACCACAACTTTAGCTTCGATAATGGTTCCCATATTGGTGGTTAAAACGAAATCAGCTTCTCCGCGTTTTTCTAAACCTTCAATTCGCTCGCCCAAGGTAAAAGTTGGATGGAAAGGTTTTGCCTGCTCCATCAAATTATCTATAAGTTCTTGCGCCAATACCGATGGATAACCCGGAATATCATAAATTGGTTTCTTAGGATAAATTTCAGATAGCTGACCGCCAACCTGAGGAAGGTAATCAATTAAATGACAACGCATTTTTAATAAACCGGCTTCGAAAATGGCAAATAAACCAACCGGACCAGCGCCAATTACGGCTATATCAGTAGAGATCATTCGAAAAAAATTTAACGCAAAGTTACAAAATAAACAACAATCTTTTTCCTTATTTAGAAATATTCCAGATAATTTGCTAAGCTAAACGTATTCAGTATTTTATATGTTTTATGCTAATATAAAGCAAAACTTAACCTTATTTTAATCTTCGAAACCAATTATAATTATTCTATGGAATTTGTAGTGTTTAATTAAGAATATTTAGACGCTTTCTGAACATGCGTTTATTTACCATCTGCCTAAAGCTTTCACCCTTTCGCTTTCCGCTTTTTCCCTTACCTTTGGCTTGCTCATGACAAAAAATATTTATTTCTCTTCAGATTTCCATTTAGGCTCTCCAAATCATGCCGAAAGCCGCAAACGCGAAGACCGTATTGTAGCCTGGTTAAATTTTATTGAACCAACTTGCAGCGAATTATATTTAATGGGCGATATTTTCGATTTCTGGTTTGAGTACGAAAAAGTTATTCCGAAAGGCTTTGTTAGGTTTCAAGGGAAATTGGCCGCAATGGCGGATGCCGGCATAAAAATATATTTCTTTAAAGGCAACCACGACATGTGGGTTCGGAATTATTTTACCGAAGAAATTGGAATGGAAATTATTAGCGATGAGCTTATTATTAAAAAAAATGATAAGAAATTTTACCTGCACCATGGTGATGGTTTAGGGCCTGGCGATAGAAAATATAAATTTTTGCGTAAGATTTTCAGGAGTCCGCTTTGCCAATGGCTTTTTGCAAGAATACATCCTAACCTTGGTATTGGCATTGCTAATGCCTGGAGTGGAGATAGTAAAAAACGTGCCGGTAACGACGAAGTTTTTTTTGGTGAGAATTATGAATGGTTAGCGGTTTACTCTCGCGAAATATTAAAAAAAGAGCACTTCGATTACTTTATATATGGGCACAGGCATTTGCCGATGGATATAAATTTGGGTAACAACAGCCGATACGTAAACATAGGAGAGTGGATAAAATATAACTCTTATGGCGTTTTTGATGGTGTTAATTTAGAACTTAAGTACTTTGACGTTTAGCTTAAATAATTTTTAATTTCTTAAAAGCGTAATGGCTGTAGCACTTCGGTTAAAGCAGTCCCGCTCTCGCTGCAATCTTTTTCAACATCTGTTTGCCAATATTTGTTATTAATTACATGAAGCAATCCTGTAGCATTTTTTTGTGGTATTGCATCAAAAAGTATTTCCGCTAAATCGGGGCTATTGTTTATGGTTGTGGGTTTTGGGAGCACAAACCATAGTTCATAAACCTGATAGCGCCAAATAGCCCGGAGTGAGGAACGAAATGAGGACTATTGGCAATAGCAGGACTTTCGGCTGCCAAAAGTATCTTCCAATCCTTTGCAAATTATTTTAAAAAATCCTTTGTGTTATCTGCTTAGCCCATTCGGCTTTTTTTACTTATTTTTGCATTTCTTTATAAATTGAAGAATAATATGTTAGATAAATTAGAGGCAATAAAGCTGCGTTGGGAAGATGTAGAAGAGCAATTGAGTAATCCGGATGTGATTCAGGATATGAAACGTTTTGCGGCTTTAAATAAAGAATATAAAGATTTGGGGAAGATTGTAGATGAGTACAAAATCTACAAAAATGTAATGAGCAATATTGATGCGAATAAGGAAATTTTAGCAACTGAAAAAGATGCTGAAATGCGTGAAATGGCTAAAGAGGAGCTTGATATGTTGCTTGAACAGCAGGAAGCCATGGAAAGCAACATTCGTTTAATGCTGATACCGAAAGACCCTGAAGATGCGAAAAATGCTGTTTTTGAGATTAGAGGTGGTACAGGTGGCGATGAAGCTGCACTTTTTGCAGGAGATTTATACCGGATGTACACCCGCTTTTTTGAAACCAAAGGTTGGAAAGTTGAAACAGTAGATGTAACAGAAGGAACTGCTGGCGGATATAAAGAGGTTATCCTTAAAGTTAGCGGTGATGATGTTTACGGTCAACTGAAGTACGAAAGTGGCGTACATCGTGTGCAACGTGTGCCCGATACCGAAACTCAGGGTAGGGTTCATACTTCTGCAGCTTCGGTTGCGGTTTTGCCAGAGGCAGAAGAGATTGATTTGTATATTAACCCGGCCGATATTGAGCTTCAAACTTCACGCTCTGGTGGTGCCGGTGGACAGAACGTAAATAAGGTTGAAACGAAGGTACAGTTAACCCACAAACCTTCGGGGATTGTGGTTGTTTGCCAGCAAGAGCGTTCGCAGTTAGGGAATAGGGTTATTGCTATGGAAATGCTCCGCAGTAAGCTTTATGATATAGAGTTGCAAAAGAAAAATGGTGATATTGCAGCAAAACGTAAAACAATGGTATCTACCGGCGACCGTTCTGCAAAGATTAGAACATACAATTACCCACAAGGTAGAGTAACCGAACATCGCATCGGTTTAACGCTTTATAACCTTCCAACCATTATGGATGGCGCAATTCAAGAAGTTATTGATGCATTGCAGTTTGCAGAGAATGCCGAGAAGATGCAAGAAGGCGCTGTGAATTAAGGCGTTATAATTATTTTAAAAAAAAATTTGCAAGTATAGATTTTGTGCCTATATTTGCAACCTCGAAAGGGGAAAGAGGTTTAAACTTTTAAAAAGTAAACAAAAAGGAGTGGTAGTTCAGCTGGTTAGAATGCCTGCCTGTCACGCAGGAGGTCGCGGGTTCGAGTCCCGTCCATTCCGCAACAAAAGCCTTAACTTGAAAAAGTTGAGGCTTTTTTGTTTCTAAGGCTTTTTAATCTGAGCATTAAATTATATAAGGCTGATTTAACATAATTAGGTTAAGTTGGACACTGAGATTAATAAATTCCAACAAAATACTTCGAGATGCATTTCAGAACATTTCGAAGAGCTATGTGTAGGTAAATTAATTAATAATATGGATTGGAATAATTTTTTTATTGGCATAGGTTTTCTTGTTGTAGCATATTTAATCTTTAGAGGAATTAAAAAAGGACCTTCATCAGAAAAAAATAATTGGGAAGGCCCAACACTAAGTTTATACGTTCAAGGTCGGGGTACAATAATTGTATGTTTATTATGTGGAATTGTCCCTATTCTTAAAGCACTATCATTGTAAATCTTAGATTAAACCTAACCATTCAACCTCCATCTTTCTACAACTTATCCAATTTAAAATACCCTAAATGGATTTCATCTTCCGGAAGATTTGTGGCAGGTGTAATTTGCAATTGATAACGTTCCTTTTGGTCAATTACTAATATTTCATCAACGCGATGAATATCGTCCACATCAATACCATATTTATCATCTATATGAGAGGTTGCGCCTTTAATGGTGTTTTGCTTAAAGAAAATAGTTTTTTTGGCATCCTGAACAGCCTTCGCTCTGTCGTTTTGAACACTAAGCACCGCATAATGTTGCTCTTCTAGCTTATTTGCCTGATATCCTCCAAGGTTAATGAAAAAAAGTTTATGCTGGTTACTTTCATTGTTCTCACTGCGGGGAACAACTTTAACTTCGTAACCATCAACGGCATTTACTTCACGCCAACCATCAATATGGATGCTTGAGCCGGCTTCTGGCCAAAAAGCTTTTATATGAGGAATCAATTCTTTTAAGTTATTGGCAATACCAAAGAAATAATCATGTTGTTCTACGTTTCTCTGTGGAGCTTTTGAGCCTAATAGAAGCATGAATAGCTTCGGGTTTTGTAATTCAGTCATTTGTAAATTTATGTAATGCTTCAGCTAAATATAAAGGTTTAAAGTTTAGTTTTTCTCAAGGCTTTCTATTATAATGGATGATGCCTTTTCGCCAAAATCTAATCCGGAATAATCAGGATTAAAACCAGCAATGTAAGGAACCGCCATAATGTATATCCTTTCATTCAAGGCGCCATAACTATCTAACAATTGAAAGTTATCATTAATGCTCAAACCTGGCACGCTTAAATAGTAATCGCCGGCAAATTGAACAACCTCCTCAACGTTATTGTTTCTTTCGGTAAGGGCGGCATCTTCGCTTTTAAATTTCAGTTTCGCCGGACTAACTACTTTTTGGTCCATTAAACTTTTATAAGGCAAATCTGAATACCACAAATGCGGTTGGCCTACACAATTTACAAATGTTTTATAATAAGTTTTGTTAGCGGTTTTATTTTCGTCTTCATAGTGATATTCGATTCCTCCACCATCATTAGCTTCAACATGGCTATTCGCATCTACGGCAATCATCTCCAAGGCGTCTGCCTCGTGTAAGGCTAACATTTCTTCTACAGAACTTTGCGGCACAAATGCAATTACGATTGAAATTAAAGGCATCAGGTTTCGTTTCAAGCGTAACATATCTTCAGCAGAAAAGTGTTTGGCCGGATAATTCATTGCAAAACTTAAAACAGCTAATAATTCTTTCCAATAAATAGATTCTTGCCTTTTTATAGATTTTTGAGCTTCAACATATTCGCCCCTTAACAATAAAAATGGATCTGTTTTTTCCCTTAAGTCCATTGCCATCTCTACAAAATCCTCTAAACGGATGTCTTTAATCCTTTCGTAAAATTCGGGTTCCTTATCTTTAAACAGCTGTTTAAAATTTTTATCGAACACGTAATCTAAAGATAAAAAACCACCATTTGAAAGCATGTTGGCTTCAACTTCTTCTTTGCTTAATACGGCATCTTTTAATAAATGCGGATCTTCCAGATGAAACCTTACTGCCGGCAACATTCCATTTCTGGAATGCATTATCATTTTAAAATCTGGTGAATCTTCATTTTTTGCAAATGAAACTCTTCCACTTTTATCCTTGTTAAATTTTCCATTGTGCCTAGCCAGGGTTCTTATTGCATCAATTGCCGTTAATGATGAACCCTTTATAGCGATTGGATGATTAGCTTTGAAGGCAAGCTTTGATGGCGGATAAGGAGAATCGAAGTATCCGGAAACTTTGCCTTCTAATTTTTTAGGCCAGGTATGTCCGGTGCAAATCACGATGTAATCATATTCTGTAACTGTCTGTTTATTCGTTTTAACAGCAACCTGATTGCGGTCGGGAATATCAATTATGTCTATAACCTCTGTTTTTAAATATACATTTACCGCTATACCTTTATCTTTTGCGGCATTAAGCAATAACTCAAATTGATTTTGCAAATACATGCCGAAAAGCAATCGGGGCATTACTTTGTAGTCATTATATTTTTCTGGTGATAATGCAAACCTATCTAACAATTCTTTTGGCAATGATTCTATCCAGTCGGCAACAGAAGTAACCAGTTCGGGTATTTCATTTCCAGAAACATTAGTGATGTGTTCGGTGTTTGCGCCTAACTCGCTGTAAGGCATTCCTGCGCCTAATTGTGTAGTTTTTTCAAAAATATCAATGTTGAATGTATTGTCTTCGGCATCAATTAATCTTTTGAACATGAACAGGCCACTAGGACCTCCGCCTAATATGGCTATATTTTTAATTTTCAATGAATGGGTTGATTTAGTTTAAATTAATAACCTTTTTAGAGGTTAAAAGTTTTTAAGTTTTGATTAAGCGAAACACTAAATACTTATAATAACAATAGATTTTTAACGGATTTTATAGATGGTTTAAGTATTAGGTTGTCTACTTATAAATCCATTTCATCTACTTTCTTGCACATAGTGATGTTTATCAAAACAAATTAAAGAAATTTGAGTTAACACATCGAGTAAAGGCTGATTTACGCTTTCAACGTCTTCCTTAAACTCTTAATTTATAATTATGAATCAAGGAAGAACGAATCGCCAGGTGGAGGCGAATAATAAAATTATGGTCACTTTTCTTGTCGCCATGTTAGCATTTATCTTATTTGCCTTTAGCCTTCGCTTTTTTGATAACAAAGCATCGTGGCTGGTTAGCATAGAGAAAAAATTGTTCTCCAAATAATTGAAATGCCTTTAAAAAGCAATCACTTATCTAATAAAAAAACAGGTACGATTAAACGCACCTGTTTAGAATTATAATTGATGTAATATTGGTTCAATTAGCAAAATAGCTCTTGCTCATCTCTATCTGCCGTTGGTATCTTTTTAAGAAAATCATCAAAGCTAGATCCAACATTATCTGAATAAATGCCATAAGCATCTAATATGTATCCGATTTCTTTATCAGAATCTTCAGTAATATAAAGCACAGAATTATCTCCCGGGTCTGAATCGCCTTCAAAACGGTAAGTCTTAACTATCGTTAAATTTTCCGGCCTGTAAATTTTACCTTTCTGACTTTGCATTTTGCCATGGTCGGTCATTTTAAGCTCGTTATCTTTTCCTTTCAGCCTCAATTTCTCTAGAATTTGACTCAAAGTATTCATTGCAATTGGCTGTTCCATAGTTTCTATTTTTTAGTAATGATAGAACAAGCTGTATCATAAATGGTTTTATCTATAATCATTTTTCAAAACCAAATGATATTCAGCTTGTTATTTAATCGGACTTAAATTATACGAAATGAGAAAACATATCCTAACCTTGGCAATTGCAAGCGCAGCTTTATTTGGTGCATGTACTAAATCTGAAAAGCAAATTGCAGGCGCTACTCTAAATGAAACTGCAGATAACAGTAAAACCATTGGTACGGCTAAATTTTATGAGCTTAGCGATGGACAGATTAAAATGGATTTAGAAATAAACTTCGCCAGTAGGGCAGATAGTAATGTCGCGGTGCATTTCCATGAACATGGTGATTGCGGTAACATGGGCGAAAATACACACGGACACTGGAATCCTACAAAAGAGAACCATGGTAAATGGGGTTCTTCAGCTTTCCATTCAGGCGATATTGGTAATATTGTGTTAGATGATAAAGGACATGGTTCGGTTTCTGTAACTACAGATAGATGGAACATTAAAGATGGCGATTTAAAAAACATTATCGGTCGTGGAATAATTGTTCACGGTGGTACTGATGATTATACCACTCAGCCAACCGGAAATTCTGGTCCAAGAGTGGGTTGTGGAATTATCGAAGCATCTAAATAAAATATTTGACTTAACATAAAACAGGCGATTGAACAATCGCCTGTTTTATGTTGTATTTTAAAACTGGTTGTATTTGCATTTTAGTACTATTGCAGTACTCTATCTATACTTGATCCCTACCTTTGCTATGCTTTATCTATGGTTTATGCTTCAATATGCTAAAAGCTGGTAATAGTATGATTCAAATTTTTTCTGCTGTTATGTAATCTTGATGATATTTTCATCATGCTATAAAAACCAAAACTTATGGCAACAGTAGAAATTTCAAGCGGAGGCAAGGCTTCCGGAAGAAGAAACAGAAAAACAGCTCCAAGAGTAGATTTAACGGCAATGGTCGATTTGATGTTCCTGCTCACCACCTTTTTTATGCTTACTACATCATTATCAGAACTAAAAGCCGCTAATGTAGCAAAACCTATCCCTTCTGAAGTAAACGAGCCTTTTCCGGCTTCCAGAACGATGACAATTTTATTAGGTAAGGAAAGCTCAACCGCTTATTATCTTGGCGAAACCGATAAGGCCAGCATAAAGGAAGCAAATGTTGCAAAAATTGGAGAAATTATAACGGCCACCAAGAAGGATATTGCCAGATTTCATGGAAATAATCCTTCTAAATTTATGATAGTCATCATTAAACCGACAAAAACCTGTAGTTACAAAGATTTAATAGATGTAATTGACGAATTGAAGATTCGAGATGTAAAATCTTATTCAATAGACGATAACCATATAGCAGAAAAGGAACAAAAATTCTTGGCGGCTAGAGGATTATGAGTATTGAAGTCAAAAATTTCGATTTGATAGCTCCCTCTCTTCAAGGAGAGGGCGGGGGGTGAGGTATTTATAAAGCCACCCAACAAAGGCCACAAAAAAAAGCCCTAAAATTAAATTTCGGGCTTTTTGATGTCGATAATTTTAAATTAAATGCCGAAGGCAGCTTTAACCTTATCTACAAAGTCTAATTTTTCCCAGGTAAATAATTCAACTGAAACAGTTTTTTCTTCTCCGTTTGGAGTTCTGAAAGTTTTATTTACAGTTTCCGGTTTTCTACCCATGTGTCCGTAAGCTGCTGTTTCACTATAAATCGGGTTTCTTAATTTTAAGCGTTGCTCGATAAAGTAAGGGCGCATGTCAAAAATTGATTCAACTTTTTTGCTGATTTCACCATCAGTTAAATCTACTTTAGAAGTGCCATAAGTAACTACGTTAATAGATGTTGGCTTTGCAACACCAATAGCATAACTTACCTGAACTAAAATTTCATCAGCCAAACCAGCTGCAACTAAATTTTTGGCGATATGACGTGTTGCATAAGCAGCACTTCTATCTACCTTACTTGGATCTTTTCCAGAGAATGCGCCACCACCGTGTGCACCTTTACCACCATAAGTATCTACAATAATTTTTCTGCCGGTTAAACCTGTATCGCCATGCGGACCACCAATAACAAAAACGCCGGTCGGGTTAATGTGGTAAGTGATGTTATCATTAAATAAATGTGCGTATTGCGGATATTTAGCTTTAACTCTTGGAATCAAAACCGACACTAAATCGCTTTTAATTTTTGTAAGCATCTCCTCATTTGCAGCATCTTTATCTGCTTTAGATTCTGTTTTTGGCTTTACAAAATCATCATGCTGTGTAGAAATTACAATTGCATCAATTCTTTGCGGCTGGTTATCATCAGAATATTCTAAAGTTACCTGTGATTTTGCATCAGGACGCAAATAAGTAATTTCAGTATTTTCTCTTCTTAAAACAGCTAATTCTCTCAATAAAGCATGAGATAAATCCAGGGCCAATGGCATGTAATTTTCTGTTTCGTTAGTTGCATAACCAAACATCATACCTTGGTCGCCTGCTCCTTGCTCTTCTTTACTTGCCCTGTCTACACCTTGGTTAATATCCTGAGATTGCTCATGAATTGCAGATAAAATGCCGCAAGAGTTAGCCTCAAACATGTATTCGCTTTTCGTGTAGCCGATTTTTTTGATTACATCACGGGCAATTTGCTGAACATCTAAATAGGTTTTAGATTTAACCTCGCCAGCCAAAATAACCTGACCAGTGGTTACAAGAGTTTCGCATGCAACCTTCGATTCAGCATCGAAAGCTAAAAAGTTATCAATTAGTGCATCCGAAATTTGGTCGGCAATTTTATCTGGATGGCCTTCAGATACTGATTCTGATGTAAATAAATATGACATTTATTAAAAAATTTTAAGATAAATAAACAATTTAATAAAGTGCTAAAATTCCCCGAAAACCGGTTCATTTGAATTTAGGAAGGTATTAGCACTTTTTTTAGAGTGGTTGCAATCCCGTTCTTTATCAGAACATCGCAAATCAATCCACTTATTATGTTGCAAAATTAGTATAATTTCTTTATTTAAGGAAATTATAGATTATTTTTGTGTCTTCATAATCACACATTGCAACTCAAAACCAATATTTTATTCGTCATTAATCCAATTTCCGGGGGTAAGGCTAAATCTCGTATACCTGCCTTAATAGATAAATACCTGGATAAGGAAAAATTTAATGCCAATTTTCGTTTCACAGAGTTTGTGGGCCATGCAACCGAAATTGTAGAAGAAGCCATTTCAAAAAATTTTGAAGTGATTGTGGCGGCGGGTGGCGATGGAACCATTAACGAAGTCGCAGCAAAGGTTATGCAACATCAAAAAATCCTCGGTGTGCTGCCTTTGGGCTCCGGAAACGGTTTAGCCAGGTTTTTAAATATACCGCAAAACCTTAAGGATGCAATTTTATTGTTAAATGAATTAAAAATAGAAAACATAGATTCTGCCAGTTTCAACAATAAATGTTTTTTTAATATTGCAGGTGTGGGTTTTGATGCACATTTAAGTGCTGCATTTTCTCATGATAAGAAACGTGGTTTGGCTGGCTATGTGAAATTGGCGTTTAAAGAGGTGATGAATTACAAAGCAGATGTTTATCAATTAAATATTGATGGTGTAGATTACATCCGCAAAGCTTTTGCTGTAAGCATTGCAAATTCATCCCAATATGGTAACAATGTATATATTTCGCCCAATGCGTCGGTAAAAGATGGCCTTTTGGATGTTTGCATTATTAAACCATTTCCAATACTAAAATTGCCTGCATTAAGTTATGTTCTATATACCGGCAAAGCCGAAACTTCTGATTTAATAGAAATTATTAAAGGCAAAAACATAAAAATTACCCGGGCAGCCGGCGGTCCGGTACACGTAGACGGAGAACCTTTGCAAATGGGTAAGGAAATAGAGATTTTGGTTAAACCACTTTCATTAAAGGTAATTGTTCCTTAATTATTCAGTTTTTAAATATGAAATCGAAAAAAAATAGTTTAAGCGATTTAGGTGGAATTATGTTTTCTACAAATCCTGATTTTGAGTTTGAGCAGGAGCTGGATGATACCGTTACAGCGCCAAACCAGCAGCAGGATTTAAGGGTTATGCTCGATAAAAAAAACAGAGGAGGTAAAGCTGTTACCTTAATTACTGGTTTTAAAGGCAAAGCCGATGACTTGGAAGTTTTAGGTAAAATGCTTAAAAATAAATGTGGTGTGGGTGGCTCTGTAAAAGACGGCGAAATACTTATTCAGGGAGATGTGAGAGAGAAAGTAATGAATATACTACAAAAGGAAGGTTACAAAGCTAAAAAAGCTGGTGGTTAATTAAAGGCTTAGTGTATTTTTTTATAAAAAATAAGTTGTTTTTTATCGAAGTAATCCATTGTTTATCAATTGATTAAATCATAGTGTATAAGCTACAATATGTAAAAAAAGACTAAATAATATTAGTTTTTTAGTGATTTATCTATATACCTTTGTTGCACTAACTAACTTATTGTTATGAGCAAAAAAGGATTGCAAACGCCAGATTTAAGCTACTTAAATCTGAAAGCCGGTTTGGATGTAAAATATCAATTGCCAGCGGCTGAACTGATTCAAGAATCTTTAAATAACGGAGAAGGAAGCCTCGCCTCATCAGGAGCGCTGGCTGTAGATACCGGTAAATTTACCGGGCGTTCTCCAAAGGATAGATTTATAGTTTGCGATAGCATTACCGAAAATGAAGTTTGGTGGGGTGATATCAATATAAAGTTCAAGCCCGAAAAGTTCGATAGCTTGTTTAATAAGCTTACAGCTTATTTAAATCAAAAACCTTTTTATGTTAGGGATTGTAGCGCTTGTGCAAGTGCCGATTATAGCATATCTATAAGGGTAATTACCGAAACTGCCTATCAAAATCTTTTTGCAAACAATTTATTTATCCGCCCTGCGGATGAAGATTTAGGTGCAACACCAGAGTGGACGATAATTGCTGCCCCTGGTTTTTTAGCCAACCCCGAACAGGATGGTACCCGACAAGAAAACTTTTCCATCATCAACTTTACTAAAAAGATGATTATTATTGGTGGAACAGGTTACACAGGCGAAATAAAAAAAGGAATTTTTTCTGTTTTAAATTTCATCCTTCCGGTATATAAAAATACTTTATCTATGCATTGCTCTGCAAATGTGGGTGCAGAAGGAGATACGGCGATATTTTTTGGTTTATCCGGCACGGGGAAAACAACTTTATCTGCAGACCCGGAAAGAGCATTAATTGGCGACGATGAACATGGTTGGGGCGCTGATACGATTTTTAATTTCGAAGGTGGTTGCTATGCTAAATGTGTTGATTTAACAGCTGAAAAAGAACCTCAGATTTATAATGCAATAAAACATGGTTCTTTATTAGAGAATATTAACTTTTTTGAAGGCACTAATGATGTTGATTATTCAAATATTGATAAAACAGAAAATACAAGGGTAGCTTACCCGATAAACTTTATAGATAATGCGGTTATTCCGTCTGTTGCATCATCACCAAAAAACATTTTTTTCTTAACCGCTGATGCTTTTGGCGTTTTACCTCCAATATCAAAATTAAATGTAGAACAAGCCATGTTTCATTTTATGAGTGGCTATACGGCAAAAGTTGCGGGTACTGAAGCAGGCGTTACAGAACCACAACTAACTTTTTCTGCCTGTTTTGGGAAGGCCTTTTTACCACTGCATCCATCAAGATATGCAGCATTGCTGGGTAAAAAAATGGAGCAGGAACAAGTTAATGTTTGGCTGGTTAATACCGGTTGGACGGGTGGACCGTATGGCGTTGGGAAGCGCATGAAATTGGCTTACACGAGGGCGATGATAAAAGCTGCAATAAATGGTGATTTGGAACATAATAATTATAAATTACACCATGTATTTAAATTAATGATGCCTTTACATTGTGCTAATGTACCGGATGAAGTTTTAGACCCGTCTAAAACCTGGAGTAATCAGGAAGAATACTTTTTAAAAGCTTACGAACTATCGGAAGCCTTTAAGCGGAATTTCAAACAATTTGAACAGCAAAAAGTTCAGAAAAAGGAGGAAGAATCCTTAAAAATGTGTTAAAAGTGGTTTTAAATGCATTTTTTACTTAAAAAATTTGCAATTCGATTTTTTTTTAGTTTTTATTGTGAAAGAATTGCCTCCGGCTGAGGCAATTTTTTTGTTATATGCCATCGTGGGATTAGTCGATAACTAAAAATTTAAGTAACGATTTAATTGTTTATTGATTTATTAATTTGTAATTTAAAATCAATTTATAAATTTGTTTTCGCAACAAAATCGGATTAGCCTACGTTGTGTGTAATAGAAAAGAAAAAACAGCTAAAAATTAAAAACAAGAACTAAAACTAAAAAATCAAAAAAAATGGCAAACGCACCAAAACCAACAACTGTTAAAAAAGAGAGCTCTTCAAGTGCTTCAAATGTATTTGCAACATTAGTTATTCCAATTTGTATCGTTATTGGATTTGTTATCTGGAAATTTGTATTAGGAGATCCATCAAACTTTATCGATAATAACAATGAAAACCTGCCATTACCTAATAACTATCCAGGTACAGCTTACAAAGGTGGACCAATCGTTGCAGTATTAATCGGTTTATTATTAACCACAATCGTTTTCTCTATCGAGCGTTTAATCGTAATTGGTAAAGCAAGCGGAAAAACCAGCTTAGATACATTTATCATCAAAGTAAAAGGTTTATTAAATTCAGGTAACATCGAAGCTGCTAAAGCTGAGTGCGACAAACAACAAGGTTCAGTTGCAGCAGTAATTAAATCAGGTTTGAAAAAATACAGCGAAGTAGAAGCTGATACTAATATGGATGTTGAGCAATCAATCGTTGCTATCCAAAAAGAGGTTGAAGAAGCTACTGCTTTAGAAATGCCAATGTTAGAGCAAAACTTAACCATCATCGCTACATTAGTATCAATCGGTACGTTAATCGGTCTATTAGGTACGGTAACAGGTATGATTCGTGCGTTCGCAGGTTTAGCTAACTCAGGTGCTCCGGATCAGGCTGCATTAGCGGTAGGTATCTCTGAGGCACTTATCAATACAATGACTGGTATCTCGGTTTCTACTTTAGCGATTATCATGTACAACATTTTAACTTCGAAAATCGACAAGTTAACTTATGCTATTGATGAAGCTGGTTTCAGCATCGTTCAAACTTATGCTTCTACGCATAAATAAAAAATGAAAATAATTTTTACCGGCTTTATGGAAAACCGGAAAAAAGATCATCATTATTAAAAAGTATAAAATATTATGCCTAGAATTAAAGTTAAAAGAACCAGTACAGTAACAGATATGACCGCCATGTGCGACGTAGCTGCACTGTTACTTACGTTCTTCATATTAACTGCTACGGCTAAGCAACCTGAACCTCTAGCGGTATCAACACCTTCATCTACTTATGTATTTAAGGTGCCCGCTGAAAATAACGCGATTTTAACAATCGGTCAAGGTAAGGTTTTCTTTGAGGTAGCAGGACAAAAAGTAAGGGCAAGAACGTTGCAATTAATGGGAGAGCAGTATAAGCTTACTTTCACTCCTGAAGAAATTAACAGATTTTCTGTAGTTGGTTCATTCGGCGTTCCTGTTTCAAATCTTAAGCAATTTATCGGTATGTCTGGTGCAGATCGTATGAAACCAGGCGCACAGCCAGGTATCCCTACAGATTCTACAGATAACCAGCTAAACTCATGGGTTTTAAATGCACGTAAAGCTACACAAGAACTTAATGGCGCAGCAATGCGTGTAAGTATTAAGGGCGATGCGAAAGAAGAATATCCGGTAGTTAAAAAAGTTATCGATGTTTTGCAAAAACAAAAAGTGAATAAATTTTTGTTAGTTACAAACTCTGAAGCACCAAGAAAATAAGAAATGGCAGAATTAAACACAGGCGGGAAGAAAGCCACACCAAGGGTTGATATGACTCCAATGGTGGATTTAATGTTTCTTTTGGTAACATTCTTTATCTTAACTACATCGATATCTACGCCACAGGCAATGGATATTACAAAACCAGATAAGGAAGATAATTTGCCGGAGAACAGATTGGAGCTAAAAGCAACCAAAACAATGACAATTTTATTAGGTAAAAACAATAAAGTTGCGTGGTACATGGGCGAAGCTGGAAAGAGCTCACCAACAATTGAATCACTTCAGTCAATTGAAGGTTCGATTCTTAAAAACAGAAAGGGTTCTAATGAAACAGAAAAAGATCCGTTTGTTGTGCTTGTAAAGCCAACTTCAGGTTCAACTTTTCAAAACTTTGTTGATATTATGGATGAATTGGAAATTTTAAAGGTGAATGCTCGTCAGATTGATGATGATAATATCCTTGACAATGAAAAACAATTTATGCAACAACAAGGTATTTTATAATTTACTAAACCAGTAATCATGTCGAAATTAGATATATTTAGAAAGGAATGGCTGGAAGTAGTTTTTGAAGGTAAAAACAAAAACTACGGTGCTTACGAACTACGTAAGACCTCTCCTGCTAATACCACAAAGGCACTAATTTATGGCTCGGTAGTATTTCTTGTTTTGTTCTTTGCTCCAAAGATTTACAGCCTTATTAAAGGTTCGTTACCAGTAGAAAAAGAAGAAATAGCACAAGAAGTGGTACTTACGCCGCCACCACCGGTAAATCCGGAAACACCTCCACCGCCACCGGTAGAGCCACCACCACCAAAAGTGGATCAGGTAAAAATGCCACCTCCGATTGTAAAACCGGATATTGAAGTTCAGGATGAACCACCTACGGTTGAAAAACTTAAAGAGGCAGACCCAGGGCAGAAAGATATTAAAGGTGATCCTACTGCGGATATTGTTATCGCAGAACCTGTAGGTGAAGGACCGAAAAGAGAAGCTGCTGTTGCAGTTGATGATAACAAAGTTTATGACTTCGTTAGTATCGAAAAGGTTCCTGAATATCCAGGTGGTATGCCAGCTTTCTATAAATATTTAGGAAGTGCAATTAAGTATCCGCCAATGGCACAAGAAAATAACGTACAAGGTAAAGTATCATTATCTTTCGTAGTAGAAAGAGATGGTTCATTAACCGATATTACAGTTATTCGTGGTCCGGGAAGTGGTACTAACGAGGAAGCTGTACGTGTACTAAAAGCTAGTAAACGTTGGATTCCGGGTATCCAGAATGGTAAACCAGTTAGGGTAAAGTACAACATCCAGGTAAACTTTACACTTAGCAATTAAAATGTTAAATTTTGATATTTTTAAGCAAAAATCGCCTAAACAGCGGTTTTTGCTCATTTTAGGCCTTCTCATGTTCGTGTTCTACCTATTTATCGGTTTAGCATGCATCTTTTGGAAAGACCTTCCTTTAAATATTGCCTATCCTTACAAAGTTGCAATTGGAATATTTCTTATCGTTTATGCATTTATCAGATTATTAAGCTTAGGAAGGCGAGACTAAAAATCAATGAGGAATATCTTATTACTTTTATTGGCATTATTAACATTTTCTTCCTGCAACCGGAGGAAAGATAACAAAGTTGAAGAAACGCGAACCAGCGGAACTTTAAAATTATTGGTTGATGAAACTGTTGGTCCGATAGTCCAGGATGAGATTGACATTTTTAAACTTGATTATCCGCAGGCAACATTTATTACAACTGTTAAGCCCGAAGAAAAGCTTCTACCTACATTTTTAAATGATAGTGTAAGGGTAATTATTTTGCCAAGAATGTTAACTAAGAAGGAAGAGAAATATTACAATCAACGCCAGATTAAAATAAACACTTCTCGTTTTGCTGTAGATGGTATTGCATTAATTACTAATGCAGGCAATATAGACAGCACTATTAACGTTAAAGAAATTATTGATATATTGCAGGGCAAGGATTCGGATAAAAAATTAGTATTTGATAACGCTTACTCCAGTACATTTAAGTACTTTAAACAACTGGCTAATATCAGTCAGTTTCCCCAAAAAGGTGTGTATTCTAAAAATTCGAGCAATGAGGTAATCAATCTTATTGCGGAGGATAAAAGTTTTATTGGTATTTTAGGTGTTAACTGGCTTTCTGAAAAAAATCCGGTAATGCTTAAAAATAAGGATAAAATAAAAACGCTTGGGGTAAAAAATATTAAAGGAAGTTTAGGTGATGATCAGTACTACAAGCCCACCCGTTTAAATTTAACCAATGGGATTTATCCACTGCTCAGAAACATTAATATTATAGATTGCGAAGGACGCGGAGGTTTAGGCACAGGATTTGCAACATGGTTAAGAAGCCAGAGAGGACAGTTAATTGTACTTAAATCTGAACTGGCACCACATAAATTAATGCCGAGAGAACTGAACATCACAAAAAAATAATAAATTGAACCACGATTGTTTTTGCAATCAAAAAAAAAGAATATCAGATGAATCTTTGCATTAGCTTATGTAAACTTTACAACCATTAAAAAAACAAAAAAAGAACTATGAAAATTTTAAAGAAAGCAATAACCTTAAATGTAGGTTTGGTGTTGATGGGTTCTGCAGTTTTTGCTCAAAGTTTAAACGACGCGAAAAAAGCGATTGATGCCGAACAATACCAAAAGGCAACATCAATGCTTAAAACATTAGTAAACTCACAAGCATCTAATGGTGATAATTATTATAACCTTGGCTTGGTTTACTTAAAAACCGGATATATCGATTCAGCAAGAGCTGTATTTACTAAAGGTACAACCGCTGACCCAAAAAATGCATCAAATTTTGCAGGTTTAGGTGAGGCCGATTTATTATCTAACAATGCAGCATCAGCAAAAACAAATTTTGATAAAGCAGTATCTGTTGCACCTAAAGATTACAAAACATATTTAGCAATTGGTAAAGCATATTTAGCTCAGGATAAACCGAGTGAAGATGTTTCTAAACCAGATTTTGCGAATGCATTGACGAACTTAACTAAAGCAGATGAGTTAGATTCGAAAGATAAAGATGCTGAAGTATTTATTGGCTTAGGTGATGTTTATGCTTTGCAAAAGAAAAACTCTGAAGCAATTGGGCCATATTTCCGCGTAGCAGATATTGACCCGACAAACAGAAGAGCTGGAACACAAGTTGGTAAAATGTACAAAGAAGCACGTTCATTTCCTGAAGGCGAAGCAGAATTAAACAAAGTAATTGCAGCTGATGCAAATTATGGTCCTGCTTACCGCGAGTTAGGTGAGTTATACTTGCAATGGAGTAGTTTTGGTACGGATAAAGAAAAAGCAGCGAAAGCAGTAGAGCTTTATAAAAAGTATATGGATTTAACTGATAAATCATTAGAATCTCAGTTACGTTATATGCAGTTTTTATTCTATGCAAAAGATTTCCAGGCTTTGGAGCAAGTGGCATCATCCATTCAGGTTCCGGCTAACGACCCTAAAGGTGTCATTGTTTCAAGGTTAAAAGGATGGTCGGCTTATGAGAATAAAAACTATCCTCAGGCTTTAACCAATATGACTGAATATTTTGCTAAACAAAAGGATGAAAGCAAGCTTTTAGGTTTTGATTATTTGTATCTTGGTAAAGCTCAATTAAAAGCTGGTCAGGATAGTTTGGCCTTAATCAACATTACAAAAGCAGTTGAAAAGGATTCTACTAACACCGATGCATTAGCTGAGGTTGCAAAAACTTTCTTTGATGCTAAAAAATATGCTAAAGCAGCTCAGATTTATGATAAAGTAATTGCTGCAGGCCCGAATGCTAAAGGTGTTTTATATAGCTATTTTTATAATGGTTTAGCTTACTATTTTGATTACGCAGGTCAATATTCAGCGAAGAAAAATCCATCAAAAGATTTATTAGTAAAGGCTGATTCATCAATTGCTAAAGTTGCTCAATTAGCTCCTGAAACTACTGATGCATATTTGTACCGAGCTAGAATTAATAACCTTTTGGATGATGAAAAAGCACCAAAAGGATTAGCAATTCCGTTTTTTGAAACTTTTGTTGAGAAAGTAACGGCAAAACCTGAGCTGGTAACTGCCAACGCTAAGAAATTATCAGAGGCATATGATAATATTGGTGGATATTACTTTAACACTGATAAAGCAAAAGCAAAAGAATACTTTGATAAAAGTGTAGCTGTTTACCCAGCAGGAACATTTGCTGCAGCGAAGTTGAAAGAATTAGCAGCTCCTGCAAAAGGAAAAGGTAAATAATTATAAGAGTTAAATAATTTAGAAAAGGCAGAGTTTGGTTACTCTGCCTTTTTCTTTTACTTTTGCAACAGAAAATAATAATTATGCAAGCGCAAAGCACTCCGATAGATTTTTTACCAATTATATTTCAAGTAATTGTGGCTTTAGGTTTTGTTGTAACTACTTTGGTTGCTACACACTTTTTAGGTCCAAAACGTAAAACAAGTGATAAACTTGAGATTTTTGAAGCTGGTGTTAAAAGTATTGGTAATGCCCGTCAGCCATTTTCTATTAAGTATTTTGTGGTAGCAATCCTGTTTGTTTTATTCGATATCGAAGTAATTTTCATGTATCCATGGGCTGTTAATTTTAGAGCATTGAAAATGGATGGAATGATTGAGATGTTCATTTTTATGGGCACGCTATTACTAGGTTTTATCTACGTGATTAAGAAAAAAGTATTAGACTGGAACTAGTGGTAGCAATTTAGTTATAACTCATAATCGGCGTAAAAGTATAACATGTGTACAGATTACACTTAGCGGGCATGATTTTACCTAATTTAGAAAGGTTCTAAATCGAGTTAAGCTAGTTTAATTGCCCTTAAATATTGTAAATTTGTTGCTCATTCTGCAAAGGAATGAGCATTTTTTGTTTATAAACATGAGTGAAATTAATATAGTTGATGCGCCTCCAGGAACCGAAGGACCTGGCTATTTTGCCACTTCTTTAGATAAAGTGATTGGTTTGGCTCGTTCAAATTCATTATGGCCCTTACCGTTTGCAACATCTTGTTGTGGAATTGAGTTTATGGCAACCATGGGTTCTCACTACGATTTAGGTCGTTTTGGTGCAGAGCGTTTGAGTTTTTCTCCCCGTCAGGCTGATGTTTTAATGGTAATGGGAACCATTGCTAAAAAAATGGCTCCGGTACTTAAACAGGTTTATATCCAAATGGCTGAGCCGCGTTGGGTAATGGCTGTTGGTGCTTGTGCAAGTAGTGGTGGTATTTTCGATACTTATTCTGTTTTACAAGGAATTGATGAGGTTATTCCGGTAGATGTTTATGTGCCAGGTTGCCCACCAAGACCAGAAGCTATTCTGGATGGTTTTCAACGTATTCAGGATTTGGTTAGAAACGAATCTGGCAGAAGAAGAAACTCTGATTATTATAAGGAACTTTTGGGTCAATACGGCATTAAATAATGGAAGAAACGACGCTAAATACCGACATCCACGTTAAGCTTACCGAGAAGTTTGGCGATAAAGTTACTGCTGTTTCTGAGCCTTATGGTTTTTTAACTGTTGTAACTTATAAAGATGTTATTGTAAATGTGCTTTCGCATCTAAAAAACGAATTGAAATTTAATTTTCTTACTGATATTACAGCAGTTCATTACCCTGGTAAAGACCATGGTATTGCAGTTGTTTACCATCTGCACAATATGGTAGAAAAAGTAAGAATCAGAATCAAGGTTTTTATTTCTGAGCAAAATCCAACTATCCCTACAGCTACAACAGTTTGGAAAGGGGCAAATTGGATGGAAAGAGAAACTTACGATTTGTTTGGAGTTAAGTTTGAAGGGCATCCTGATTTACGCCGTATTTTAAATATGGATGATTTAGGCGTTCACCCAATGCTTAAACAATATCCATTGGAAGACCCAAACAGAGTGGATAAAAAAGACGAATTTTTTGGAAGGTAAAGCCCTTGCCTCTAAAGGCGAATGGGACAGAATATATAAGTAAATAATTAATAAATTTGAAAGGAGTTCCGAGCTTCGGAATTAAGGTCTATGAATCATAACCATCCGGTATTTACAGATAACGACCCGCAAAGTGAGCTGGTAACCTTAAATTTAGGTCCAACACACCCTGCAACTCACGGTGTTTTTCAAAACGTTTTGCAATTAGATGGCGAACGTATTGTTAGCGGCGTTTCTACAATTGGCTACATCCACCGTGCTTTCGAAAAGATTGCCGAGCATCGCCCGTTTTATCAAATTACGCCACTAACCGACCGTTTAAATTACTGTTCATCACCAATTAACAATATGGGATGGCACATGACGGTTGAGAAATTACTGAATATACAGATGCCTAAACGTGTAGATTATCTTCGCGTTATCATCATGGAACTTTCTCGTATCGCCGATCATATTATTTGTAATACAATTATTGGTCAGGATACAGGTGCAACAACAACTTTCCTTTACCTTTTTCAATTCCGCGAACATATTTACGAAATTTTTGAAGAGGTTTGTGGTGCTCGTTTAACAACAAATATTGGTCGTATTGGTGGTTTTGAGAGAGATTTTAACGACATCGCATTTGCGAAAATCAACAAATTTTTAAAAGAGTTTCCGGTTGCTTTAAAAGAATTTGAAAACCTTTTAACGCGTAATCGTATTTTTATCGATAGAACTGCAGGCGTTGCCGAAGTTACTAAAGAAGATGCTTTAGAATATAGCTGGACTGGCCCGCTTTTACGTGCAACTGGTGTAGATTATGATGTTCGTGTAAGCGATCCTTATTCATCTTATCAGGATTTCGATTTCGAAGTTCCGGTTGGAACCAGTGGTGATATTTACGATAGATATTTAGTACGAAACGAAGAAATGTGGCAAAGTTTGCGCATTATTGATCAAGCCACGGTTAAGTTAAAAACAGAAGAAAAGGGTATTTTTCATGCTGATGTACCAGAGTTTTATCTGCCTCCGAAACAAGAGGTTTATAACAACATGGAAGCATTAATTTATCACTTTAAAATTGTTATGGGAGAAATTGATGCACCAAAAGCAGAAGTTTACCATGCTGTAGAAGGTGGGAATGGAGAATTAGGTTTCTATTTAATTAATGATGGAGGACGTACACCATACCGTTTACACTTCCGCAGACCAAGTTTTATAAATTACCAAATGTTTGCACCAATGAGCGAAGGCATGTTATTGTCAGACGCCATTATAAACATGAGTAGTATGAATATTATTGCAGGAGAATTAGATGCTTAAAGTAGAAGAACAAACACCTGTAGAATTTTCATCAGAATTACTAGCTAAATTTGATGAGATAAAAAGCCGTTATCCAGAGGGAAAACATAAATCAGCTTTGCTACCATTATTACATTTGGTGCAGGCAGAATTTCTTTGGGTACCTACATCTGCAATGGATAAAGTTGCCGCATACTTAAACATTCAACCTATTGAAGTTTACGAAGTTGCAACCTTTTATACCATGTACTTTTTAAAGCCTCAGGGTAAATATGCTTTGGAGGTTTGCCGTACAGGGCCATGCTGTTTGGTTGGTGCAGAAAAAATATTAAGCCACTTAGAAATTAAGTTAGGTATTAAAGAAGGCGAAGTAACTGCCGATGGCTTATTCAGCTTTAGAGGAGTTGAGTGTTTGGCTGCCTGCGGTTTTGGTCCGGTATTGCAAATTAGCCCGGAATATACCTTTTACGAAAACTTAACTACAGATAGCGTAGATAAACTGATTGAAGATTTAAAGAACAAGATTTGAGAAACTAGATTTGAGATTTGAGATAAGGCGGCAATCGTACATCTCACATCTCACATCTCACATCTAAAAAATAATGAGTCGCAAATTATTACTTGAGCATATAAACGTACCAGGCATCAATACACTTGAAGTCTATCGCCAAAAAGGCGGGTACCGTGCCGTGGAAAAGGCCCTTAAAACTTTAACACCTGAAGAGATTGTTGAAGAAGTTAAGAAATCAGGCTTACGCGGTCGTGGTGGTGCGGGTTTCCCTACCGGGATGAAATGGAGCTTTTTGGCTAAACCAGAAGGTGTTGCACGCTATTTGGTTTGCAATGCTGATGAGTCTGAGCCAGGAACTTTTAAAGATCGTTACCTAATGACTCATATTCCTCATGCTTTAATTGAGGGCATGATTGTTTCAAGTTTTGCCTTAGGTGCAAAGGTTTCATATATCTATGTTCGTGGAGAAATGATGCCTCAAATCCGTATTTTGGAAAAAGCAATTGCAGAAGCAAAAGTAGCCGGATGGTTAGGTAAAAACATTTTAGGTACAGGATACGATTTAGAATTATATGTTCAGCCGGGTGGTGGCGCCTACATTTGTGGTGAAGAAACCGCATTGTTAGAATCTCTTGAAGGAAAAAGAGGTAATCCAAGAATTAAACCACCTTTCCCTGCAATTGCAGGATTGTATGGTTGCCCAACGGTGGTAAATAATGTAGAGTCGATTGCCGCCGTGGTGCCAATTATTAATGATGGTGGCGATGAGTATGCAAAAATTGGTATCGGTAGAAGTACAGGTACGAAATTAATATCAGCATCTGGTAACTTAGTTAAACCGGGTGTTTACGAAATTGAATTAGGTTTACCAGTTGAAGAATTTATTTATTCTGATGAATATTGCGGCGGTATAGCAAATGGTAAACGTTTAAAGGCAACAGTTGCGGGTGGTTCATCTGTACCAATTTTGCCAGCTAACTTAACCTTGAAATACGCAAATGGCGAGCCACGTTTAATGAGTTACGAATCTTTATCAGAAGGTGGTTTTGCTACCGGAACCATGATGGGTTCGGGCGGTTTTATTGCTTTTGATGAAGACCAATGTATTGTTCGCAATACCTGGAATTTCTCTCGTTTTTATCACCACGAAAGTTGCGGTCAATGTTCACCTTGCCGTGAAGGTACTGGCTGGATGGAAAAAGTATTGCATAAAATTGAGCATGGCCATGGTTCTATGGAGGATGTTGATTTGCTTTGGGATATCCAACGTAAAATTGAAGGAAATACCATTTGCCCATTAGGCGATGCGGCAGCATGGCCGGTTGCAAGTGCAATTCGTCATTTTAGAGATGAGTTTGAATGGCACATTAAAGAACCGGCTAAGAGCCAAACACAAAATTATGGTATTGCAAATTATGCTGTGCCGATAGAAAAGGCACCGGTAACGGAGGAAAAGTAGTTATCGACATATAACTATTTACAAGATATATATCACGTCATTGCGAGGAACGAAGCAATCCTAAAGCGATTAGACGTAAAAAATACAAAGATTGCTTCGTGCCTCGCAATGACGGCAATGAGCATAAAAAAATAAAGATTATCATTAACCATGAGTGATAAAGTTAAAGTAACTATAGACGGAATAACAGTAGAGGTTGACAATGGCACCACTATTCTAAATGCTGCAAGGCAAATAGGAGGTGACATCGTTCCGCCGGCAATGTGCTATTATTCTAAGTTAGAAGGCAGTGGTGGTAAATGCCGTACCTGTATTGTTAAGGTAACAAAAGGTTCGGAGAAAGATCCACGGCCTATGCCGAAATTGGTTGCATCTTGCCGTACAACTGTAATGGATGGTATGGAAGTGTTAAACATCACTTCGCCCGAAGTTTTAGAAGCCCGTGCAGGTGTGGTTGAAATTTTATTAATCAACCATCCGTTAGATTGCCCTGTTTGCGACCAGGCTGGTGAGTGCGATTTGCAAAACTTAGGTTACGAGCACGGTTTACAAAAAACCCGTTACGAATTTGAGCGCCGTACTTTCGACCGTATTGATATCGGAGATAAAATTCAGTTACACATGAACCGTTGTATTTTGTGTTATCGTTGTGTTTTCACAGCAGATCAAATTACAAATAAACGTGTTCATGGTATTTTAAACCGCGGCGACCATTCAGAAATTTCTACATACATCCAACAAGCTGTTGATAACGATTTCTCAGGAAACGTAATCGATGTTTGTCCGGTTGGTGCTTTAACAGACAAAACTTTCCGTTTTAAAAATCGTGTTTGGTTTACTAAACCGGTTGATGCACATCGCAATTGCGACCATGAAAAATGCAATGGCAAAGTGACTCTCTGGTATAAAGGCGAGGATGTTTTACGTGTAACGGCACGTAAAGATCAATTTGGTGAGGTTGAAGAATTTATCTGCAATACTTGCCGTTTTGATAAAAAAGCAACATCAGACTGGACAATTGAACATCCAACACATATTGATGATACATCGGTAATTGCTTCAAATCATTATGAAACATTAAAACCGCTTCCGGTTATTAAGCCAAATGCGGCATTGCAAGCAGCTAATGAAATTGAGTTACATAAAACAGTAAAATACTAATGGAAATAAGTTTTGTAATAGAAAAATTTATTCTGGTAGCGGTAATTTTCGGTATCAGTTTAGTTATCGCCATGTATTCTACTTATGCTGAGCGTAAAGTTGCAGCCTATCTTCAAGACCGCTTAGGTCCGGATAGAGCTGGTCCGTTTGGTATTTTACAGCCGTTGGCTGATGGTGTAAAAATGTTTATGAAGGAAGAAATTATTCCGGCTTCATCAAACAAATGGTTATTTATAGTAGGGCCGGGTTTGGCTTTACTTTGTGCTTGTATAGGTACAGCCGTTATTCCTTGGGGCAGCCCAATGGAAATTGGGGGCAAAATGGTTCCTTTACAAGTTGCTGATATTAATGTTGGTGTTTTATACATTTTTGGTGTTGTATCATTAGGCGTTTACGGTGTAATGATTGGCGGCTGGGCATCAAATAACAAATATTCGTTGTTAAGTGCTATTCGTGCAGCATCGCAAAACATCAGTTATGAAATCGCAATGGGATTATCAATCATCGCTTTGCTTTTAATGACAAACACTTTAAGTTTAAAAGAAATTGTTGATCAACAGCATGGCTGGAGATGGAATGTATTGTATCAACCTTTAGGATTTTTAATCTTTATGGTATGTTCTTTTGCTGAAACCAATCGTGCACCTTTCGATTTACCGGAGTGTGAAACAGAGTTAATCGGTGGTTATCATACAGAATATTCATCAATGAAATTGGGTTTCTACCTTTTTGCTGAATATATCAACATGTTTGTATCATCAGCAGTAATGGCAACTTTATATTTCGGCGGATACAATTATCCGGGTATGGATTATATGGCAACCTTATTAGGGCCAACGTGGGCACCGCTTTTTGGCGTTGGTATTTTCTTTTTAAAGATCGTGTTTTTCATCTTTTTCTTCATGTGGGTACGTTGGACAATCCCTCGTTTCCGTTACGATCAATTGATGAATTTAGGTTGGAAAGGTTTAATACCTTTGGCTATTGCCAACATTATAATAACAGGTATTGTGATTGCGATTATTGAGAAGTTTTAGTTATGGAATCATTAAGTAATAAGAAAAAAGTACTGGAGCAAAAGCCTTTAAGCTTTATGGAGCGTATGTACCTGCCTGCAATTGCAAAAGGTATGGGTATTACCATCAGCCACTTATTCAAGAAAGAGGCTACTGTAAGATATCCGGAAGTAGAACGCGAATTCTCTACAAATTTTAGAGGTATGCATTCGCTTAAACGCGATGAAAACGGTAAAGAGCGTTGTACGGCTTGCGGTTTATGTGCATTATCTTGTCCGGCTGAAGCAATTACTATGATTGCTGCTGAACGTAAAAATGAAGAGAAGCATTTATATCGTGAAGAAAAATATGCTGCAACTTATGAAATTAATATGTTGCGTTGTATTTTCTGCGGATTATGCGAAGAGGCTTGTCCGAAGGAAGCAATTTACTTAGACGGACCAATTGTTCCTGCTGATTACCTTCGTAAAGATTTTATCTACGGAAAAGATAAGTTGGTTGAAGCTCCGTTAGAGATGAAAAAATAGTTATAACACAATCCGTCATTGCGAGGAACGAAGCAATCCTAAAGCAATGACTATAAAAATGAGATTGCTTCATGCCTCGCAATGACGAGGTCTACAAAAAAATAACAAATTAATGGGTACACAAGTATTCTATTTCGTAGCTACATTAAGTATCATCTTTTCGCTGATGGTGATTTTTGCAAAAAATCCTATCCATAGCGTTTTGTACTTAATCCTTACCTTTTTCACATTTACGGTACATTATGTATTGTTGAATGCTCAATTTTTGGCAGTTGTAAACTTTATCGTTTATATGGGTGCCATAATGGTTTTATTTTTATTCGTGCTAATGCTCCTCAACCTTAACAAGGAAACCGAGCCGGTAAAATCGCCATTAATAAAAATTGTGGGCGTAATTGCCGGTTGTTGCCTGGTGGTTACTTTAGTTGGGTCTTTCAAAGCGGCAAGTATTAACAGCCCATTAGTATTGAAAAATCAAAGCTTAGGTTTGGTAGAAAATTTAGGAAAAGAGCTTTTCGGTCCTTTCTTATTGCCGTTTGAGTTATCATCTCTATTACTATTGGCAGCAATGGTTGGAGCCGTTTTATTATCTAAAAGAGATGAGGTAGAAGCATAATGGAAAATTTAACTACACAAATGGCAGGCGTTCCGCTAAATCACTACATCTACTTATGTGCAATTATTTTCACGATAGGCGTAATTGGTGTTTTAACCCGTAGAAATGCAATCGTAATTTTTATGTCGGTTGAGTTGATGTTAAATGCAGTAAATTTGCTTTTAACGGCTTTCTCTGTTCATAGTAACGACCCATCCGGACAGGTTTTCGTATTCTTTATTATGGCGCTGGCTGCTGCAGAGGTTGCAGTTGGTTTGGCGATTATCGTAATGGTTTATAGAAATACGAAATCGATAGATATTAATGTTTTAAATCGCCTTAAGTGGTAAATATATATTAAGAATGACAATAGAACAATTGATTTGGTTAGTTCCGTTACTTCCTTTTTTAGGGTTTGTAATTAATGGACTGGGCAGAAACTCTTTATCTAAAGGGCTTGTTGGTATTATTGGGAGTGGCGTTATTCTAGCTTCTTTCGTTATCAGCGTGGTTATTTTCTTTAGTTTACAAGGCGATACACAAAAATCTCACGAAGTATTTTTATTCGATTGGATTAGCGCAGGCACACTCCACATTCCTTTATCATTTCTGGTTGATCCATTAAGTTCAATCATGCTTTTGATTATAACCGGAATAGGTTTTTTAATCCATTTATATTCTACCAGCTACATGCATGATGATGCAGGATTTGGTAAATTCTTTGCCTACCTAAACCTGTTTGTGTTCTTCATGCTATTGTTGGTATTGGGCTCAAACTATATTGTTATGTTTATCGGTTGGGAAGGTGTAGGTTTATGCTCATATCTTCTAATCGGTTTCTGGTATACAAATAGTGCCTATGCATCGGCAGCGAAAAAAGCTTTTGTGATGAACCGTATAGGTGATTTAGGCTTTTTGTTAGGTGTATTCTTAATCTTTAATACTTTCGGTAGTGTAGAATTTGCAAAGGTTTTCCCTCAGGCTGCAAATATGTTGCCTGGTCAAAATACTTTATTTCTGATTACAGTATTGTTATTTATTGGTGCTTGTGGTAAATCGGCTCAATTGCCATTATTTACCTGGTTACCTGATGCAATGGCCGGTCCAACACCTGTTTCTGCATTAATACATGCGGCAACAATGGTAACCGCAGGTATTTATATGATTGCCCGCTCGAGTGTATTGTTTGATTTAGCACCAGTAACACAAAACATCATTGCAATTGTTGGTGCCGCAACGGCGTTGGTAGCCGCTATTATCGCCTTAACTCAAACCGATATTAAAAAAGTATTGGCTTATTCAACAGTATCACAATTAGGTTACATGTTTTTAGGCTTAGGCGTTGGTGCTTATACAGGTTCATTCTTCCATGTATTAACTCACGCATTCTTTAAAGCATTATTATTCTTAGGTGCTGGTTCGGTTATTCATGCTATGCATCACGAACAAGACATGCGTCACATGGGTGGATTAAGAAAGAAACTTCCGATTACATTTTTAACCATGATGATTGGTACAATTGCTATAGCAGGTTTACCGCCCTTTTCTGGTTTTTTCTCAAAAGATGAAATTTTAGCACATGCTTTTCAGGCAAGTCCTATTTTATGGGGAGTTGGGGTGCTGACAGCATTCTTAACAGCATTTTATATGTTCAGATTGATGTTCCTTACTTTCTCAGGAAAATATCGTGGAACCCATCATGAAGAAAGCCATGTTCATGAATCGCCTGTGGCGATGACTACGCCATTAATAATTCTGGCAATTTTGGCCGCTATTGGTGGAGCAATAAATATCCCTCATGTTTTTGGTGGAAACGAATGGTTAGCACATTGGTTAACAGGTGCTGATGTTTCGCAACATGAATTAGATTTAAGTCATTCAACTGAATTTACTTTGATGGGCGTTTCAGTTTTGGCTGCAATTGTAGCTTTGCTATACGCTTATACACGATATGTAAAAGGTGCCCGTGTACCTGTAGCTGATGAAGCGCCACGTTCTGCACTCGCAAAATTATCATACAACAAATTTTATTTAGATGAGATTTACGATTTCATCATTACAAAACCATTAGATGCTTTCTCAAGATTTTTCTACAGAATAATCGATACTAAATTTATTGATGGAATTGTCAACGGATTAGGTTGGAGTACAAACGAAGCGAGTAAAGGCGTTCGTTTATTACAAAGTGGAAATGTAGGTTTCTATATTTTTATGATGGTTATTGGTATCATCGCATTGCTTGCTTATACATTTTATTACATATAAAAAGGGTTCAAAAATAAATAATGGAACAACTTTTACTACTTATATTTCTTCCGCTTTTAGGTGCTATTATTACGGCATTTGCAGGTAAATCGGCTAAAATAGTTTCTACTGTAATTTCAGTAGTATCTTTGGGATTGGCATTGTTTATTGCATGTAACTTCATTCCTAATGCAAGTACGCAATTTGAGGCTAACCTGCCATGGATTACTGACTTAGGGATTCGTTTTCATGCCGGTATAGATGGGATAAGCATGCTTGTGTTATTGCTTACCAATTTGCTAATTCCTATTATCATCTTATCAAGCTATAAACACGAGTATAAAAACCCCTCTGCCTTTTATGCATTGATTTTATTTATGCAAACGGGTTTATTGTTGGTATTCACTGCGATGGACGCTTTCTTATTCTATATTGGGTGGGAAGCGGCATTAATCCCAATCTATTTCATTTGTGCCTTCTGGGGCGGAAAAGATAGAATCCGCATTAACATGAAGTTCTTCGTGTATACGATTGCTGGTTCATTATTTATGCTGATGGGTATTATTTATTTGTATTTACAAAACCCGGCTAACAATTTTGAAATAGCAGAATTTTATAAATTAAATTTAGATAGCGCTCAACAAGGATGGATTTTCTGGGCTTTCTTTATTGCCTTTGCGATTAAGATGCCGATTTTTCCTTTCCATACCTGGCAACCAGATACCTATACAGCAGCGCCAACGCAAGGTACCATGTTGTTATCAGGTATTATGTTAAAGATGGGTATTTATGGTGTAATCAGATGGTTACTGCCTATCGTACCGGCAGGTGTACAAGATTGGTCGGGTTTAGCTATGGTACTTTCTATCATTGGTATTGTTTACGCCTCTATAATTGCTTTCACACAGAAAGATGCCAAGCGTTTAGTCGCCTATTCATCTATCGCTCACGTTGGCTTAATTTCGGCAGGTATTTTCGCATTAAATCAACAAGGTTTACAAGGCGCAATGGTTCAAATGTTGAGTCACGGTATTAACGTAGTCGGTTTATTCTTCGTGTTAGACATCATTTTCTCAAGAACTAAAACCAATAAAATTGAAGAACTGGGGGGTATTGCAAAATCAGCACCGCAACTAGCCATTGTTTTCTTAATCATCGTTTTAGGAACAGTAGCCTTACCAGGAACAAATGGTTTTATTGGCGAGTTTCTACTTTTAATGGGCGTTTATAATTATGGCATTTTGGCTGCAGCTGTTGCGGGTTTAACCATCATTTTTGGTGCGGTTTATATGTTACGCATGTACCAAAATGTAATGCTTGGTAAAACAAACGATTTAACCATCACTTTTACGGACATTCAAGGAACAGAGAAATTGGTTCTTTATATTATTTGTGCTTTAATTATTGTTTTGGGTGTTTACCCGAAACCATTATTGCACTTAACAGAAGCATCTGTACAACATTTGTTAGAACAGGTAAATCAAAAATTAACATCAGTAAAATAAGCAATGAATATTATTATAACCATTAGTATAACCGCTTTTATTGTACTTTATGCAGGTTTGTTTAAAGCAAAGAAAGCCTTGTTGCCGCTTACAGTTGTTGGCTTATTAAATGCGTTGGGTTTTACATGTGCTGCGTGGAATAGCAATGCTGTTCATTTCGGGATGATGCAAACTGATAATTTTGCTTTGGCATTTTCGGGTGTTTGTATTATCGGCACACTTTTAATCTTCTTACTAACACAAAATTATTTTCACGCTAAGAGTGATAACATTGCCGAGTATTATACCCTTATTCTTTTTGCCCTTGCGGGAATGATTATGATGGTATCGTACAAAAACATGGCGATGTTGTTTGTTGGCTTGGAAATTATGTCGGTAAGTTTGTACATCCTAGCTGGTATTCGTAAAAAAGATTTTGCCTCGAACGAGGCTTCGTTGAAATATTTTTTAATGGGTGCTTTTTCAACCGGCTTTTTATTATTTGGTATCACTTTAATTTATGGTGCTACCGGTTCATTCGATTTAGATAAAATTCAAGCTTATTTAGTTGATAACAGCAAAGCAATTTCTCCAATTTTTTATCCGGGTGTTATCTTAATGATGATTGGTTTATGCTTTAAGGTTGGTGCTGCTCCATTCCACTTCTGGACACCAGACGTTTACGAAGGCTCGCCAACGTTGATTACCACTTTCATGAGTACTGTTGTGAAAACCGCAGGTTTTGCAGCTTTCTTAAGGTTATTTGCTGATGCTTTTGCACCACTTCACGATTTCTGGGTTGCACCTTTAATTGTTATTGTTTGCATCACCTTGTTTATAGGTAATGTTACTGCATTGTTCCAAAAACACTTTAAGCGTATGCTGGCCTACTCGAGTATCTCTCATGCGGGCTACTTATTGTTTTCATTAGTTGTTATTGGTGCTAATTCTCAAAACAGTGTTTTAGTATATGCTGCAGCATACACCTTCGCCTCAATCATCGCGTTTGCGGTTTTAATTTTGGTAAAACAAAAAACAGGTAGCGATAGCTTTGAAAGTTTTAACGGCTTAGGAAAGAAAAATCCCTTAGTGGCCATTTCTTTAACTATAGCCATGCTTTCATTAGCCGGAATTCCTTTAACGGCTGGTTTTATTGGGAAATACTTAATGTTTCTGAATGTAATGGGCGAGTACAAAATGCTTTTAGTGGCTTTCGCTATCTTAAATGCTTTAGTAGGTTTCTATTATTACTTTAAGGTAATTGTTGCGGTGTGGTTTAAAGATGGCTCAGAAGTTGAATTATCTACGCCAGCACAATACAAAGTTGTGTTGGCGGTTTCAGTTGCGATTACGTTAGTTTTGGGCGTTTATCCGGCAATTATTTTAAACCTGATATAGGTGTAACTTGTTAGATAATTATTTGTAGTTTTACGAATAATTGAATATGCACGATTTTTGGACTAACCTTCAGCATCTAATCTCTCCCGAAAAATTATTGAGGGAAGGCGGTTTCTATCTCGTTGTATTCGTTATCTACGCGGAAACAGGCTTATTCTTTGGTTTTTTCCTACCTGGAGACTATTTATTATTTCTTGCTGGCATGTTTGTTGCTACTGGCAAACTTGATGTTAACATTGCTGTTTTATTGGCCGGATTATGCGTAGCTGCAATTTCAGGTAATTTTACGGGTTATTGGTTCGGTAGAAGAACTGGTCCACTATTGTATACCAGAAAGGATAGTTTCTTTTTTAAGAAACGCTATTTAAAAGCAGCTGAGAATTATTACAATAAGCAAGGTGCATTTGCTTTAATTATGGGCAGATTTGTGCCTATTGTAAGAACTTTTGCGCCTATTTTTGCAGGAATTGTAAAACTAGACTTTAAAAAATTTGCGCTTTATAATATTGTTGGCGCATTGCTTTGGATTTGCTCGCTAACCTTATTGGGTTATTTTTTGGGCCGAAAATTTGAAAAAGAAATTAACGATTACTTATTATATATTATTATTGGCTTTATCCTTATCACAACTATACCATTATTAATTACCTTTGTAAAAAATAAAGTAACAACTGCTGAAGAGGAAAAGACAGATTTAAATTAAAAATGGCAAAAGAAGAAAACCACGCTTGGCATAGCGTATCACCTGGTGCAAACGTACCTGAAATTGTAAATGCAATTATAGAAATTCCAAAAGGCTCAAAAGCTAAATATGAAATAGATAAAGAATCTGGTTTAATTAAGTTAGACAGGGTTCTTTTTTCATCAGTAATGTATCCGGCTAACTATGGTTTTATTCCACAAACGTATTGTGATGATAAAGATCCATTAGATATTTTGGTGCTTTGCTCTGTAGATGTTTACCCAATGACGGTTATTGAAGCTAAAGTTGTTGGTGTAATGCACATGGTAGATAATGGCGAGCAGGATGATAAAATTATCGCTGTTGCTAAAAACGATATGTCGGTAAATTATATCAACGATTTAGATGAATTGCCGCCACATACAATGAAAGAAATTGTTCGTTTCTTTCAGGATTACAAAGCATTAGAAGAAAAAAATGTAACTATCGAGCATTTGCTTGGCGTTCGTTATGCACATAAAGTAATTAGAGAAAGTATAGAACTTTATAATACAACATTTAGAGAATTAGCATAATGGATTTACCCACGGTCTGTTTGTTTTTAAATTTAAAGTTAAGCGCAATCCTTCCATCAACAAACCTGGCGATGGTTGCCTTAAAGGAAACTGATGAAACTTCAGTAGGATGGCGGTTATTTTTTGCTCTATTTTTGGTGCTATTAAATGGATTTTTCGTTGCCGCAGAGTTTGCAATCGTTAAAGTTCGGGCATCACAAATCGAAATAAAAGCAAAATCGGGCAGTCGAGTTGGCAAAATGGCCAAAACCATTATTCATAATTTGGATGGTTATTTAGCCGCAACACAATTAGGTATAACGCTTGCATCACTTGGTTTAGGTTGGGTTGGTGAAGGTGTTATGCATACCATTTTCAAAAATCTTTTTGATAGTTTGCAATGGGGATTTAGTGATGCAACAATCCACACAGCATCTACTATTGTAGCTTTCTCGCTTATTACCATTATGCATATTGTATTTGGTGAATTGGCTCCAAAATCTTTTGCAATACAACGGCCTGTAGCAACAACACTTTTTGTATCTGTTCCGCTACAGATTTTTTATGTAGTGTTTAAGCCTTTCATCTGGACATTAAACAGCCTTGCAGCTGTTATTTTGAAGCCATTTGGTATCGATACTTCAGCAGGACATGAATCTTTGCACAGTTCTGAAGAACTACAATATCTGCTCGATCAAGGTAAGGAGAGTGGTGCATTAGATAATAACGAACACGAGCTCATCAAAAATGTATTTGATTTTAATGAGCGTGTTGTAAAAAACATCATGGTTCCACGAACCAAAATTTCGGGTATCGAGCTTTCTTCTTCTAAAGAGGATGTTATTGATAAAATCATTAAGGAAGGCTATTCCCGTTTACCTGTTTATGATGAAATTATGGACAAGATTGTTGGTATTATCCATGCCAAAGATATTTTGCCATTGGTTGCATCAGGTAATCAGCATTGGACATTGAACGACATTATACGTAAACCTTATTTCGTTACAGAAACAAAAAAGATTAACGATTTGATGAGCGAGCTGCAAAGTAACCGCATACAAATTGCGATTGTTTTGGATGAGTTTGGTGGCACTGCCGGAATGGTAACCCTTGAAGATATTGTTGAAGAACTTGTAGGCGAAATTCAGGATGAGTATGACGAGGAAAAACCCTTGGTAGAAAAAATTGCAGAGAATGAATTCATTGTAAATGCTTTCGCTACGGTGTACGATGTAAACGAACATCTGCCTCACGATTTGCCGGAAGATGAAGACTTTGATACCATAGGTGGATTAGTTTCTCACGTGTTTGAGCGTATTCCTGAAGTTGGAGAGAGCAATGAATCTTATGGGTATTTGTTTACCATCCTTAAGAAAACAGAACAAAATATCGAAACCGTTAAGTTAGAATTGGTTATAAACGAAGATGATATGGTTGATAATCATTAATTTCAACTATGAATATTTTTTATACCCCTGATATAACTGATTCTTCCTACACACTTAACGAAGAAGAAAGTAAACATTGTATAAGGGTTTTAAGATTGCCGGTTGGCGCTATTGTTTACCTTGTTGATGGTGTGGGTGGTTTTTTTACAGCAGAAATTACATCCGATAATCCAAAAAAGGTTACGCTAAAAGTTATTAGCGCCGAAGCCGAGTACGGTAAAAGAAACCATTATCTGCACATCGCAGTTGCACCGACTAAAAATATCGATCGCCTTGAATGGTTTTTAGAAAAGGCTACTGAACTCGGTATTGATGAAATTACGCCGATTATTACCGATAGATCTGAACGTAGAGTAGTCAAAGAAGATCGCTTAAATAAAGTTATTACTTCGGCGGTTAAGCAATCCATAAAGGCTTATCACCCAAAAATGAATGAAGCCCTTTCTTTCGATTCTTTAATGAAGCAACCGTTTGAAGGAAACAAACTAATTGCTCATTGTATTGATAATGCAGATAAAAAATACATTTCAGATTTAGTAAATCCCTTTCAAAAATATTTAGTATTAATTGGTCCGGAAGGTGATTTTACACCTAACGAAGTTGAACAAGCTTTGAATAAAGACTTTAAACCCCTAACTTTAGGTAATAACAGATTAAGAACAGAAACTGCAGCCCTTGCAGCCTGTTTCGAAATCAATTACCTAAACCGATAGTTAGTTTGAAATTTTCAAAAATCAAATTCCGAATTTCAAAAATAGCAAGGTTGCTATTTTGCTTCAGCATTTTGTCATTTATCCTTAGCCTTTACTCATTTTCATCACCACCATCTTATCGAATGGCTAAGTTAAAATACAATGGCGGCGGAGATTGGTATGCCGATAGGACAGCACTTCCCAACTTAATCGCTTTTTGTAATGCTAATCTTAAAACTAATTTCTATCCTGATGAAAGCGTTGTAGAAGTTGGCAGTAAAGAACTTTTCAACTTTCCTTTCGTTTATATGACGGGGCATGGAAACGTTGTTTTTAGTGACCAGGAAGCTAAAAATTTAAGACAATATTTAGTTGGTGGTGGTTTTCTTCACATCGATGATAATTATGGTTTAGATAAATTTATTCGGCCACAGATGAAAAAGGTTTTTCCTGAACTGAGTTTTGTAGAGTTGCCGGCAAATCATGCTATTTACAATCAAAAATTTAAATTCCCTGGTGGATTGCCAAAAATCCATGAACATGATAATAAAAGGCCTCAAGGTTTTGCATTAATTTTTAAAGGAAGAGTTGTTTGTTATTATACCTTTGAGTGTGATTTAGGCAACGGTTGGGAAGATTTTGGAACTTACCCTGAGGATACGCAGGAAACTCGCTCCAAGGCTTTAAAAATGGGCGCTAATCTTATTCAGTACGCTTTAACTCAGTAATTATGTATAAAATAAAAGTTAACGATAATTTTCAGTTTGAGCTTGAAGAAAAAGCAAGTGATTTTTATTTAAATGGCTCAAAATTAAATGTTGATGTAAGTGATACAGCAGCTAATGCAACTAATATTATTTACAACAACAAATCTTTTAACGCAGAAATTGTTGAGCTTAACAGAATGGATAAAACATGTACCGTTCGGGTTAATGGAAATAATTATTCACTCAAGGTTGAAGATAAATTCGACCAATTGTTAAAACAGCTCGGTTTAGACAACATCGCATCAGCTAAAATAGCCGAAATTAAAGCACCAATGCCAGGGTTAGTTTTAAGTGTTGCTGTTAAAGAAGGCACGGAAGTAAAAAAAGGCGACAACCTTTTGATATTAGAAGCCATGAAAATGGAGAACATTATTAAATCTCCAACGGATGGTATCGTAAAAAAAATAGCGGTTATACAGGGCGATAAGGTCGAAAAAAATCAGGTGCTCCTGCAGTTTAAATAAAGCTTATAACAAGAGAAGCCCCGATATTTTCAGGGCTTCTTTTATATTATCTCTTAGGAGGATTAAAAGCTTTTGGCTTCGTTTGTTTAAAGTTTCGCTTGCCAGCCGTACTAATTTCCGGCGCTCCAAGCATCGTCATTGCACAACGGAAACCTACTTCTGCTGATGCTTCATCTTGTTGTAAGAAACGACGCGTTGCCGGATTTAACCAATAAGCCATATCATTCCATGAACCACCTTTATAAACTCTTGATTTATCGTTTACCAGTGAAATACCTTCATCGTTAAGCAATTTGTTTTGTCTGTCGCGATATCCACGCTCATCAGCCTGATAAGAAGTTACCATTGCAGTTGGATCTGGAGATTTAGCAATTGAATCTGCTCTTTTTGCTAAAGCTTGTTTTTCAGCCCATGTTAATTTTTTACCCGAGTAAGCATTTGCTTTAATCGGCTTGCCATATTTATCTAAAGCAATTTTTCCATTTGCCGCATCAGCAAGCTGCTTATCTTGAAATTGGTTACCACGATAAGGATTAAAAGCTTCAGCATCAGTAAAAGTACCTGTACGATAAACATCATTAACCCACTCATTTACGTTTCCAGCCATATTAAATAAACCGAAATCATTTGGTGCATAATAGCGAACAGGAGCCGTTAAATCAGCCTTATCATTTAATGAACCGCCAACACCCATATAGTCGCCAGGTGCTCTTTTAAAGTTGGCTTGTACTAAACCTCTGGTTTTTTTTGCCGCAGAGCTAACGCCAAGGCCATTCCATGGATAAATTTTATTCTGACTAATGTTTTCGTATTCTGTATTTCCAATTAAACCTAATGCTGCATATTCCCACTCGGCTTCTGTTGGTAATCGGTATGGTTGCATAATTACACCATCTTCTAACGTTGCGTTTCTGGTTGGTACTGCGTTACCACCTCTTCCACCAGCTGCACCCACAGATGCGCCAGCTTTAGCATTATAGTCTTTTGGTGCATTTTTACCTTTATCATCATACTGACCGTTTAAGTAAGCATCAGTATTAAAAGGTTTATCAGGTCTGGCTGTTGCAGCGGCAGTAGTTGTATTACCTCGAGCAGGGTTATTTCCCTGAGCCAATGTTTTGTAATCCGTTAAAATACCTTTTTGGCGAAGAATGTATTCGTTAGCCTGAGAAGTTCTCCATTCGCAAAAACGCGATGCTTGTTCCCAACTTACACCAACAACCGGGTAATCTCTATATGCCGGGTGTCTTAAATAATTATCAACGTATGGTTCGTTGTACGATAGCGCACGGCGCCACACCAAAGTATCAGGTAATTCATTGTAATAAAATTCTCTGTCTTCCGGATAGCTCGTTCTTATCCAATGCAAATATTCAAGCCAATCCGTATTTGAAACTTCCGTTTCATCCATGTAAAAAGAAGGTACAGTTACTTGTCTTTTGTAATTGTAAATATTTGGTTCAACCCCTGCAACCTCAATTGCACTTCCACCTACAACCAAAACCCCACCTTCAATAGGAATTAAGCCCGGCCCGGGGGCACGCTTGTATTGAGATGCTACAGTAAAACTGCCATAAGTTTTGTTGTTCTTATCAGCATAAGGAATACCAGTTTTACTGGATACGCCTCCTTTGTTTCCACCGCAAGAAGATAGAAGGGCTACAGCAGCAAGGCAGGTTAAAGAATATAGTAATTGTTTTTTCATATGATGCAATATCATGGATATGAGCTTATTCAACTCGTAAAATTACGGAATTTTAAATGATTTCGTAAAATTTGTGTTAATAAATATAGTAGATGCTTTTTTTAATGCAAAACGTATTAATAATCAATGTATTGTGTTTGGTTTAAAATATTTAGATTAAAGATTTTTGTCTGTAAAGCAGGTATAAATTGGTGTGCTTATTGCCTTATACGATTTTCAAATAAATTAGTTTAAAAGGTTTAGGTTATGTTTAAAAAGGTATTAATTATAGTTTTTTCGTTATTTATATTGTTATTCGCTGCCGCAGCTGCCATTCCAATGTTTTTTAAAGAGGAAATTGATGCGAAAATCAAATCCAGCATTAATAAAAATGTAAATGCAAAGGTTAATTATAAAGAACTTGATTTATCTATAATATCTTCATTCCCCAATGTGGGCATAAAAATCAACAATCTATCTATAATTGGTATTGATAGTTTTGATAAAGATACACTTGCAAATGTTAAACAACTTCAATTAAATGTTAATTTATGGAGCGTTTTAAAGGGCGATACATACCAGATTAATTCTGTTAATTTAAATGAGCCAAATATATTAGTTAAGGTATTGAAAAATGGTGTTGCCAATTGGGATATCATGAAACCAGATTCTGCAAATTTAACGACCGACTCGTCAAAAAGTACTTTTAAGGCGGCCTTTCAAAAATATTCTATAGAGCAGGGTACAATTACTTATGATGATGCATCGCTGGGCTTATACATGAAATTAGATAGTTTAAACCATAGCGGAAAAGGTGATTTCACGCAGGATTTATTTACGCTGGATACGCAATCAGAAATTGAAAAACTAACGGTAAAATATCGCGGAATTCCGTATTTAAATGGCGTTAAGTTAGATGCTGAGCTTCCTGTTGAGATAGACACTAAAAATATGAAGTTTACTTTTGCCGATAATAAAATAAAGTTGAATGAACTCCTTTTATCGGCAGTTGGTTATTTGGCCATGCCAAATGAAACCGATATGGTTATGGATTTTAAATTTGATGCAAAAGAATCTGAGCTTAAAAATTTCTTGTCGCTAATACCATCTATTTATGCAGCAAATTTTAAGGATTTAGAAGCAACAGGCAAATTTTCGATGAATGGAAACGCAAAAGGCATTTACAATGAGAAATCATTACCAGCCTTTAATGTTAACCTACTTGTAGAAAATGGTAAAATAAAGTATCCTTCTTTACCTTCAGCAATTAATAATATTCAAATCAAGTCGCAAATCAGTAATCCAAATGGTGTAATTGATAATACAGTTGTTAATGTTCCTTCTTTTCATTTAGAATTTGGACAAGTTCCTGTTGATGGAAAACTTTTGCTAAAAAATCCGGTTTCCGATCCATTTATTGATATGGCATTAAAAGGGAAATTAGATTTAAAACAATTAACTGCAATTTTTCCAATGAAGGATATGGTTTTAAGCGGTATTTTAGATGCTGATGTTAAGGCCGCCGGTAGAAAATCATCAATTGATAGACAACAATACGAAGCGTTTAAAGCATCCGGACAAATTATTGCTAATAACTTTAATTATGCCGGCAAAAATGTACCAATGCCTGTAAGTGTTCCGTCGGCAAAACTAATATTTAGCCCAAAAAATATCACACTAAGTAACCTTGTTGCAAAAATTGGAAGTAGTGATTTTACCGCTAATGGTTCGCTTAACAACTACCTGAGTTATTTCTTTAATAAAAATCAATTATTGCAAGGTAGCTTCAACATGTTATCCAATCTGGTAAATGTTAACGAGTTAATGGGACCAAAAGTAACTGAGGCTACACCGGCATCAAAAGAAAGTAAGTTAACCGTATTCGAAGTTCCGGGAAATATTAATTTCAATGTAAACGCAAAAGCAAATAAAGTAATTTATGATAATTACGATATCACCAATGCAATCGGAACATTATTGGTGAAAGATAAGACCATAACTTTTAAAAATATGGGCATGAATATGCTTGATGGCAAATTAAGAATGGATGGAACTTACGCCACCATAAACCCAAAAAAACCAAAAGTTGATGTTGATTTTGGTATTGATAACATGAATATTCAAAAAGCCTTCCAGGCTTTTAATACTATAAAATTCTTAGCGCCGGTTGCAAAATATGCGAAGGGTACTTTCTCCACAGATTTGAAATATAATTCGGATTTAGATGAGCACATGCAACCGGTGTATTCAACAATAAATGCAGAAGGCTTAACAAATATTATTGAGGCAATGATTGATGGTTTTGAGCCATTAAATAAATTGGCGGCATCCTTAAGTTCAGATAAGTTTAAAAAACTGGAGCTTAATAATGTGGTTACAAAGTTCAAAATAAAAGATGGAAGACTGAATGTAGCTCCATTTGATATTAAAAAGGATGGAATTGTGATGAATGTTCAAGGCTCAAACGATATAGACCAAACCATGGATTATAACCTGGGTTTAAATTTGCCAAGGGCGATGCTAGGCGCTAAAGCAAATGAAACCGTAAATGCAATGCTTGGAAAATTAAACAGTAAAGCTGGCACAAACGTATCTGTGAGTGATAACGTTAAAGTTAACGCTGTTTTAGGCGGAACATTTTTGAAACCAACCATTAATCTAAAATATGGCATTGCCGATGCAAAATCTACAGCTAAGGAGGCCATTACGAATGTTATAGCTGAAAAAAAGGCAGAATTTCAAACAAAAGCACAGGCGAAATTAGACACGGTTAAGGTAAAGGCTACAGAAAAAGTTAAAGATGCAATTGCAGATAAACTAAACAATCTATTCAAGAAAAAGACAATTAACTAGTTGCTAATTTGGCTCGTTATCATCAAGAAAATTGTTCAAAAAATGTGCTACATCATATTTGTAAAAAATCGTAGATTTAGTTAGTATAATTTTCAAAAAACGTAAGTTTACTGTAAAATATAATTTGTGTAATTACGTTTGATGATTATATTCTTTAAAAGTATTAACTTACCTGAAATCTTAAATACATACCCTAAGGATGAATTTCAAGTACATTTGTAAACTTGCAGTTTCTGCATTATCTGCAGTTTTGGTATTTGGCAAGTCGAATGCGCAGGTAACAATAGGTAATACACAAACTAATGGTAGTGAATCAAATAACATCATTACTGCTGTCCCATTTTTACTAATCACACCCGATGCCCGGGCTGGAGCTATGGGTGATGCGGGTGTTGCGATTACCGGTGATGCAAATGCTGCAAGCATAAACCCTGCTAAATTAGCTTTTCTTGAAAAACCTTATGGTTTTGCACTTTCTTACAGTCCTTGGCTAAAAAGCCTTGTGCCAGATATTAACTTGGCTTATGTTAGTGGTTTTTATAAATTAGATGATAGAAATACGATTGGCGCATCATTAAGGTATTTTTCATTAGGTCAGATTCAGTTAACAGATATAAATCAGCAAGATTTAGGTATTTCAAATCCAAATGAGTTGGCTTTTGATGTTACTTTTGCCCGCAATTTTGGCAAGGAGTTTTCATTGGCATCTTCATTAAGGTATATATATTCTAATCTAGCTTCCGGACAATTTTCTTCAACCGGACAAGTGAGGGCAGGTAATGCATTAGGAATTGATGTTGCCGGATTATATAAAACACCAACAACAATGTTTGGTAAAAATGCCATAGTATCTGCAGGCGCAAATATCTCAAACATTGGTACAAAGATGAGTTATTCTGATGGCGGCGAGAACTATTTTCTACCTACAAATTTTAAACTTGGAGGCGCTTCTACAATAGAAATTGATGATTTTAACACATTTACCTTAGCCTTAGATTTTAATAAACTGTTGGTGCCTACACAGCCTATCTACGATTTAAATAACAATATCGTTAAAGGAAAAAATCCTAATCGTTCGGTTCCGGCAGGTATTTTTGGTTCGTTTAGCGATGCACCTGGAGGTTTTAGTGAGGAACTAAAAGAAGTTGGAATTTCTACCGGATTTGAATACTGGTATAATCAGCAGTTTGCCATACGTGGAGGCTATAATTACCAAAGTCCGCAGAAAGGTGACAGCAGGTATTTCACACTTGGCGCAGGTTTAAAGTATAATGTTTTTAATATTGATTTTGCCTACCTTATCGCTAATGCTCAAACCAGTCCTTTGGCAAATACTTTACGTTTCAGCCTTTTATTTAATTTTGGTGATAAAAAAGCCTCGTTCAAATAATAGCGTTTCGAAATATTTTGGCAACTTCGTGCCTTATTTAAAATTTATATGAAAATCAGGGTAGGCTTTGGATTTGATGTTCACCAACTAAAAGATCAACATCCTTTTGTGGTTGGTGGCGTAACGCTCGAACATGATAAAGGCGCATTCGGTCATTCTGATGCTGATGTATTGTTACACGCCATCTGCGATGCATTATTAGGCGCTGCCAATTTGAGAGATATAGGTTTCCATTTTAAAAATACAGATGATAGATGGAAAGGGATTAGCAGCTTAATTTTGTTAAAAGAAACCGTTAAGCTTTTAACGGAAAAAAACTGGCAAGTGGGTAATATTGATGCGATGCTCTGCCTGGAGGCACCAAAAATAAATCCTCATATACCAGCCATGCAGCAAAATATAGCTGAAGCAATTGGCATTTCTACTGAAGATATTTCAATTAAAGCAACAACTAACGAGCAAATGGGCTTTATTGGTAGGGAAGAAGGTGTTGTTGCTTACGCAGTGTGTTTGATAGAGCGGCAATAGCAAAAAAAACCGACAGATATTAGCTTGCCGGTTCTTAAAATATAAACTTAAACCTAATTATTCTTCCAGATAACCAAATTTGCCTTGGTTGTAATCGGCAATTGCCTGATGAATCTCCGCTTCGGTATTCATTAAAAACGGCCCATACTGATGAATTGGCTCATCAATTGGTAATCCACTCAATATTAAAATAACAGAATTTTCTTGAGCTGTAATGGCAATGCTTTCACCCTCATTTTTGAAATAGGCAAAAGAATTGGCATTTGCGATTTGGCTACCATTTATAGTAACTGAACCTTCAATAACCAAAAAACCAGTATTGTACGCCTTTGGGAATGCAAAATCTGCGTTACCTCCTTTATTAAGGCGAGCATTGTACACTTCAATTGGCGTAAATGTACTTGCTGAGCCTTTAACACCTTTATATTCACCAGCTATCACCTCCACTTTCCCGCCATCATTAGCCAGATTAACAAGGGGCATATCAGGTTGTTTAATTGCCTGATATTTTGGTGTGCTCATTTTATCCTTAGCAGGTAAATTAACCCAAAGTTGTACCATCTGGAATGGTCCACCCTTCATGCTATACTCCGCTTCGTGATATTCTTTGTGCAAAATACCGCTGGCTGCTGTCATCCATTGTACATCTCCCGGATATATTACACCGCTGTGCCCGGCACTGTCATGGTGCGCAACCGCTCCATGGTAAGCAATGGTTACCGTTTCAAATCCGCGGTGCGGATGAACACCAACACCGCGGGGGTTTTTTCGTGCAGAGAATTCTATTTTAGAGCCATAATCCATTAAAAAAAATGGATTCATATCAATTTTATATCCGCTAGGGAAAAAATTATGTACTCTAAAACCATCGCCAACCATATGTGGTGCTGGCGCATTTAATACCTCTGCAACTTCTCTCTTTTCCATATCAGGAATAATTAAGATTCGTTTTACCGAATATTTTTTAAGCGATTAAGCTTGCTTAACAAACTGTAATTCGCCTAAAATTCTAACTTCTTCACTTACCATTACACCTCCTGTTTCTAAGGCTGCATTCCAGGTTAAACCAAAATCATTACGATTAATTTTTCCGCTTAACGTAAAACCTGCTTTAGTATTTCCCCACGGATCGGTAGCAATACCACCAAATTCTGCTGTTAATTTTACAGGTTTAGTTTCACCTTTAATGGTTAAATCTCCTTTTAAAATATAATCATCACCATCTTTTTCCATCGATGAAGATTTGAAAGACATAGCCGGAAATTGTTCAGCATCAAAAAAATCACCACTTTTTAGGTGATTATCGCGGTCTGTGTTTCCGGTATCTAAAGAGCTGATGTCTCCGTTAAATGAAATTTCTGCCTGCTCAAACTCGTCACCTTCTGAAGTTAATTCTGCCGTAAAAGATTTTAAATTACCAGTTACGGTAGTAATCATTAAGTGCTTTACTTTAAACTGTAATTCGCTGTGGGTTGGATCTAATGTCCATTTTGTAGTTGCCATATCTTTGTGTTTTGATTATTAATATTTACAACACAAATGTAAGGCGAGGGCTTGGGTTTGAAATTGATGTATGGTAACTAATTAATGATTGAGTTATTGAACGAGAGCATTATTGAATGGCTAAATATCTATTAGCTGCCATTCATTAAATTAAAAATTCTCTGCTTCAACATTTAACTTGTTCTGAAATGTTTATTGGCTAGTTCTTTTCTAACCCTGCTTAAAGATTCTGGCGTTATGCCAAGGTAAGAAGCTATCATCCATTGCGGTACACGCAAAGTTAGGTTTGGATATAATTTGATAAAATCAAGGTATCTTTCTTCGGCAGTTGCGCTTAAAAGCATGTTGATGCGCTTTTGCATAAAACGAATAGAATTGTTTAGCAATCTGTTGTGCATGGGCTGTAAACAAGGTACTTTTATTGCAGCCTGTTCCATAAAATCATAGGGCATAATTACAACTTCGGTATGCTCAATTGCATCTATAAAAAACACCGAAGGTTCATTGTTCATGCTGTTTCTATCAGACATGAGCCAGTTTTCTGGTGCAAACTGAAGTATATGTTCTTTCCCTTTAGAATCGATGGAATAAGCCCTTAATAATCCTTTACAAACAAAAAAACCGTATTTTGTGATGTCGCCTGTATATTGAATGATTTCGTTTTTATCGAACTTCTTTATTTTTAAATCAGCAGAGATGCTGTCGAATTGATCATCTGTAATTTCTATTTTCTCTTTGAGATAATTTCTAAACTGATCAATCATAAAAGGGATTGGATTATTTTTTTACAGGTTTAATGTCAGAAAAATCTACGCTACATTTGCAATTACCACCGCAACCATCTTTTTTAACTTGCAAAGATTTATAAACCAAACGGCCAACATATACTAATGCAATAGCAAAAAGTAAAAAGACTAAAATCGTTTGAATGTTCATAACACAAATATAGTATGATTTTGCATCTCTGAATTCAGTTTAATGTAAAATGATGGTTGAGCCGCAGATTTACAGATTGCCATTTTCTTTTATTAAGACATTAAAAAAAATGCAATGCGATTAAAAATCTGTGGCTAACAAAATTATTGCTCCATGAAACCCACTGTTCCGCCAACCCAATCAAAATCTGCATTATAGCGAACGCCAATCATTTTGCCTCGGCTTAAGCGTGCTAAATTTAAGCAAAGCTGAGGTTCTCCATCATCGGGCCATAAGTACATCATTCTAATTTCTGCTTTTACGCCACCGTCAGGCGATTGAACTACTGGTTCGTAACTTACTTTACGTTGTAAAATCCAGTTTTCAGGGTCTGCAATATTTTTTATATCAGTTTCTGAAACATCTATGATTACACCCATGCCGGCAAAAGAAAATAATGGTTTTAATACATAGTTTTCTAAATCTGCAGGAATAGACGTTACTTCATTTAAAAACCTGGTTTCAGGTACAAATTCACTTTTTAGAAAAGGCATGGTGTATTTACTTATTCTATAAAACCAGTTTGGATGTGTCACCCATTCTACATCAAGTTCTTCGCGTGGGTCGAAACTGTTTTTAAAAATATCGGTATTATCTGCTACTTCATCAAAAATTAATCTGTTGTAAATTCTTTTTAACTGAATTTGCTTCCCATCTTCTTCGTAGAAAAGTTGTTTACCAATCTTCTTTATATCTTCTAAAGCCAAGATTTTAATGCCTAACATTTTCTGCGTCACAAAAAAATCTATTGCAGTTTTTTGATTGCGTGCATCAACATCCATTAAAGCTACTTCGTGTGGTTGATGCTGCCCAATTATAACCTCCTTAAAAAGTTCGATATATTTATCTTCATCAAATCCATTTAAGAAATAATTCAATGAATTATCAATGTTGTAGTTTTTCTTGAAAGTTTTGGCCAAGTGTGTTTGAAAACCATATAAAGAAGGAAAACCCTGCATTTCGATAAGCATTGGAGTAAGTGCTCCTGCGTTATTCTTACAAATTCCAAAATCGAAAGTTAAAAAATGAGGCTGCTCGTTTTCATTAGGCACATTCCAGTTTTTTGGAATAGCGTTTTCTGTTAACGCCTTAAAGTTAGGCTGTTTAATTAGTTTGATGATTTCTTCGCCTGCGGCGATTAACTTTTCTTTTAAATCCTTCGGTATAAATATTGGCGTTTCTGCAACTCTAAATGGAATTTCGGGATATCCTTCTTGTAAATCAGTCAAAAAGTTTTGATACTTTTCTTCAGTAAATTGCTGATTAAAATTTTGACGTTGATCAGGTATCATAATTTAGTATTTTAATAATATCGTCATTGCGAGGCAAGAAGCAATTTTGTTCTGATTAAGTAGCTAAACATTTAAAATCGCTTTCCCGAAGAGTCGGGATTAACTGTGCCTTGCAATGACGACCGCATAGAAAAGAGAGTTAGTGAATTAATTTTCTAGGCCTCCTGTAAATTCCCTATTGCTTTGTTTAAGAAATTTGGAAGAATAACGCTTTGTGTGAGAACAATTCTATCCGGGTCATCTAAACTATTTAGCATGTCGAAATATTTTGCTTCGCCATGGGTATCAACAATGGCCTTTTTCTTTTCATCTTGTAGTAAATACATCTTCATGCCAATGGGATCAGCTTCCGGATGAAATTGAGTGCCAATGATTTCTTCGGTGAAACGAATTGACATCATGCAACGTTCCAGATCAACATGTTTACGCTCTTTTTCGATTGCTAACAATTTTGCTCCTTTTGCATTAAAAGCATCCAGATTAGGTTCGATTACCTGCCAATCTCTACTATCAACAGAATAGAAAGGGTTTGTAATTCCATCGAAAATTTCATCCTGCTCACCATCATTTGTCAAAGTGATAGGGAAAATACCAAAAGCGTTTGAACGCCTTTCGGTTACATTACCCAAATTATATTTTCTACAAGCCAATTGAAAAGAGTGGCAAATTAAGAAAGCATATTTCTTTTCTTCATTAACTGAGTTAAAATTCTCAACCTGATCTAAAAGATTAAAAAAATCATTCTCCCATTTTTCACCCTTGCTTTCTATTGGGCTTCCCGGACCACCGCTAGAAATGTAAGCATCGTAGTCAATGCCCGGAATTTGTCCTTTTTGTCTTAAATCAAAAATATCGAATGTTAAATTGATATTGTTTTCAGTTCTAAACCGGGATAAAATTTCCTGTATTCCCCGCATGCCCTGATTTGGAGCGCCGTTATTCATATCAATAACAGCGACCCTTAAGCTCCTTTTATCCATAATAATTTTACTTTGCGCCTATAAGTGTCTGTGTGGTAATGTAATCTACCACGGCCTCAAAGTTACCGGTTTGTTCGTAAACTGCCAACTGTCTATCTGCACCTGTACCGTGTTCTAAAATTTTATGTACATAATTAAGGTCTTCTCTGCAACCTAAATCATCAACAACATCATCTACAAAATCTAAAAGTTCTAAAACCAGATTACGGCAATTTACCTCCATCTCTTTACCAAAATCGATTAAATTTCCATCTATTCCATACCTTGCAGCACGCCATTTGTTCTCGTTGATTAAGGCACGGGAGTAATTTATGAAAGTCATGTTTTGCAAACGCAGTTTATACAGCTTGGCGCAAAGTGCCTGAAACAGGGCCGTAAAAGCCATCGTTTCATCAATTAACATTGGGCAATCGCAAATTCTAAATTCTACCGTATCAAAAAATGGATGTACACGAATATCCCACCAGATTTTTTTTGCATTATCCATGCAACGGGTTTTAATCAGCAGTTTAACATAGTTATCATAATCTTCTATGCTGTTAAAAATATCAGGAATTCCGGTACGAGGGAATTTATCAAAAATCTTCGTTCTGAAAGATTTGTAACCGGTATTTCTCGATTCCCAAAAAGGAGAATTTGTAGACAATGCAAAAACATGGGGAAGGAAATACCTTACCTGGTTTGCAATGTGTATGGCTAGCTCACGCGATTGAAACCCGACATGAACGTGTAAACCAAAGATTAAGTTTGAACGTGCAGCTTCCTGCAGTTCGTTAACAATTTCATTATAGCGGGGATGTTCTGTTATCAATTGTTTTTCCCAATGAGAAAATGGGTGAGTTCCGGCGGCACCAATACGTAAGCCCTGCTCGCCTGCAAGCTGCGAGACCGTATAGCGTAATTGCGATATTTCCTTCCGGGCTTCGGTTGTTGTTTTGCAAATTCCGGTTCCAACTTCTACAACAGCCTGGTGCATTTCTGCTTTTACCTGGTCTTTATGTATTTTTTGTGCCGCCTCAACAATTTTTTGGTCGTGCGAGGTAAGTTCCCTGGTAACGGGATCAATTACCATATATTCTTCCTCTATACCAAGCGTAAATTCGTTCATCCTGATGGTTATTAAATTCTAAATCCCTTTTATTTTTTTGCAGCTGGCTTTTTAGGTTTAGCCGGAGCTTTCTCGGCAACAGTTTTTTCTGGCGCTTTTTTCACGGCTGGTTTGGCTGCAGCTTTGGCAACAAGCGGTCTTCCAGCTACTGATGCTTTAATATATTCGCCCCAGGTTAAATTATCCTGTCCATCTTTTTGCGCTTTAGCTCTTTCAATTGCATAATTAGCAGTAGTTTCTACAACCCAATCAAAGTTTTCTTGTCCAACGCTTTTTATATCAGCATCTGGCGCAGGGTTACAAAAATCAATCGCGATAGGCACACCATCACGAACTGCAAATTCTACAGTATTAAAATCGTAACCTAAATATTGGCAAAGTTTTAGGGTATATTCTTCTACTGTTTTTAATAATTTTTCGCTTGATGGTTTGGTATCAACCGCATAGCGTAAGTGATGCGGGTTACGCGGGTCGTATTGCATAATGCGAACATGTTTGCCACCAATGCAATACACTCTGAAATATTCATCAAAAATTATTTCTTCTTGCAGCAACATCACCAGTTGCTCTGTGCCGCTATGTTTATCAAAAAAATCTTCCTTATCATGAAGTTTGTAAACATCTCTCCAGCCTCCACCATCAAATGGCTTCATATAAGCCGGAAAGCCTACATAATCAAAAATTTCATCCCAGTTTAAAGGCATTGTTAAGTTTGAAAATGATTCACCGGTTGTGCCTGTTGGATGTTGTCTGGATGGAATCAACGCTGTTTTTGGAACTGGCACGCCAATTTGTTCGGCAAGTGAGTTGTTAAAAAACTTTTCATCGGCACTCCACCAAAATGGGTTGTTAATTACCGCAGTACCGGTTATGGCTGCATTTTTTAAAGAAGCACGATAAAAAGGTACATCCTGCGAAATTCTATCAATGATTACAGAATAACCCAAAGGTTGATTTTGTAATATTTTCTCAATTTTCACGGCTTCTGCAGTGATGCCTTTTTCAGCTTTTTGGTTAATTCTTTCAACTACCGCTTCTGGAAAAGAGCGTTCTTGTCCAAATAAAATCCCTATTTTTTTCATTCGTAATTTAGTTTAATTGTGTAACTGTTTATGGCATATAACCAGTTAATTCGTTTTATTGTTAAATTGTTTTCAGCAACTATAATTGTGCAATATAATTTGGAAACATTTCTCTCCAAATTGGCCAGTCATGATCAGCATTCTGTCTGATGTCAAGCCAATGATCTATACCTTTTTGCGATAAAATACGCGACAGGTTTTCGTTATCGCCCCTGCACATATCTCTATCTGTTGTACCTAAAACTATTTTCATGTAATGAAGTTCAGGGTTACTGTTATTCATCAGGCTATCAACAGGATTGTTAAAGTAAACATCATCATTATAAAAACCATCAAGCTGGCCGGTAATATCAAAGGCACCGCTCATGCTAAACATGTGGCTAACCAACCAGGGGTGCCGAAAAGCAAAGTTTGCGGCATGATAACCGCCAAAACTACAGCCTGCGGTAATAATTTTGCTATGGCCGGTTTCATGTCTGGCTAATGGCGCTACTTCTTCCAACAGGTATTTATCATACCAAATGTGATTTTTTACTCTATCTGCGGGATGTATGCTTTTATTGTACCAGCTTAATTTATCAATACCATCCGGGCAGTATATTTTGATTTTACCTTCATTAATAAAACCCTCAACAGAATCAATTAATTTGAAGTCTTTGTTTTCAAAATATCGCCCCATACTCGTTGGGAACAGTAGAATAGGGATACCACCGTGACCAAAGATGAGCATGTCGATATCAGTATTTAAATTTTGGCTGTACCACCTTTTATGTTCTTCTTTAACCATACAAAAATTTTAATGCTTTAAGGTATAAATTAAATTCTACAAAAATGAAAGCATTTGATCTAAAAAAGCTTATTACAAAAAATGGCAACTCATATTTAATAGTTTATCAAGATTTGTAACTTTGCAAAAAAAATTGAGGCGGTTGCCATGTGATAGGGGGTTTGAATAATTATGTACACTACAGTTTTATCGGTAAATATTAATACCAGTCATTTTAAGATTCCGTCGGCTTATTTAAAGCGTGAGGTTGAAATAGATATATATGCGCCTGAAGGCATTTTAGGCAATGAAAAAATTGAATTGTTATTACTGAACGATGGTCAGGATGTAGCAAAGATGGATTTTGCGCAAATTTTGCAAAATGCGCACCTCAATAAAAGAAACCACAGATTGGTTGTTGTTGCCATTAAAGCATCTGTAGAGCGATTAATGGAGTATGGCGTAGCCGGAGTGCCTGATTTTAAAGGCAGGGGCGCAAAAGCAAACTTATATTCAGATTTTATTATAAAGGAATTGATGCCCTTTGTAAAAAAGAAAATAGCAATGCCAATTGGTGGCAGAGTCGCTTTTGGTGGTTTTTCGTTAGGCGGTTTATCTGCTTTTGATATTGCCTGGAATAATCCTTCTGTTTTTGATACAATTGGTGTTTTTTCTGGTGCTTTTTGGTGGCGCAAAAAAGATTTGGCAGATGGTTACACTGATGCAGACAGGATTATGCATGAGCTTATCGATACTACATCTACCAAACCAGATATGAAATTTTGGCTGATGACAGGAACGGAAGATGAAAAAGCCGACCGCAATAAAAACTTGATTATAGATTCTATTGATGATACAATTGATGTGGTAAAATCATTGTTGAAAAAGAACTATAAGCGCCCTGAGCATATTTTTTATTATGAAAAAGTAGGTGGTAAGCACGATGTTGCAACCTGGGAGAGTGTAATGCCTGCATTCTTGGATTGGGCTTTCCCCAAAACGGGGATTTAAGCCCTCTTGATTGGTTTTTAGTAATCTAGGGAGTTAAAATAATTGCTTAACTTGGTTTATCAGATTTGATTTGCCATGAAAAAATTATTGCCTTTTTTATTTCTATCATTTTGTGCATTAACCGTAAATGCGCAAGAAAAAAATTCTTCTCAAAAAGCTGCGGAGCAAACTATTGTTGATTTCTTTGATGCTTTATCTGCTCTTGATTTCGAAAAAATGAAATACTACACCAAAGATGTTGAATTTGTGGAGTATGGTGAAATTTGGAATTTGGATGTTTTGGTAGGTAGGCTAAAGCCAATGGTGGGTAAAGGCATTAAAAGAACCAACACATTAAAGTTTACAAAAACTGTAGTTGAAGATAACACGGCTTGGGTTATTTATTTTAATACTGCAGATTTAGAAATCAAGGATAGGAAAGATCAGGTAAAATGGTTAGAGAGTGTTGTTTTAGTTAAGGATGAAGGAAGATGGAAGATTTCACTTTTACATTCTACAGTTTTAAGCAACAAAAAATAAACCGCATTTAAAGCATTTTCTTATGCATTAAATACACACTAATGAGAGAGAAAATTAATCGTATAATTTTTGGGCATGATACAAAAGGCGGGAAGCTATTTGATATTGTTTTATTATGGGTAATACTTGCCAGTGTGTTAATTGTTATTCTAGAGAGTATCCCATCTTTTCACAGCGCCTATTTTAAGTATTTTTATTATATCGAATGGATTATAACCATTCTTTTTTCTCTGGAATATGTTTTAAGAATTTGGAGTACAAAAACTCCTTTCAGGTATATTTTTAGTTTTTGGGGTATAGTTGATTTGCTTTCTATTTTACCAACGTATCTTGAACTTGTTAACTTTGGTTTCCATTACTTGCTGGCAATAAGAATTTTTAGGTTACTACGAGTTTTTAGAATTTTAAAGCTAGTTAGATTTAACCGCGAAGCGCAAAAATTGTTATTGGCATTAAATGCTAGTCGCCATAAAATGAGTGTTTTTTTAATGGCTGTTCTTACCATTATGGTTATACTTGGTACTTTAATGTATGTAATTGAGGGTGGAGAAAACGGCTTCACCAGTATTCCGCAAAGTATTTATTGGGCAATTGTTACCGTAACAACTGTAGGGTTTGGAGATATTGTGCCGCAAACAGTTGCGGGTAAATTTCTTTCTTCAATTGCTATGATTATGGGCTATGCAATTATTGCCGTGCCAACAGGAATCATCACGGTAGAACTAGCTACAAAAAAATCTGAGGATAAAGTCTGCGAAGTTTGTAAACATGATAATCCTGATAATGCTAATTATTGTAACCAATGCGGATTAAAGTTTTAAGCTATCAATTTTGATGATGTGAAGATTGAGAAAAGTGATTTTCTTTGCGCTTTGCCAAACTGTAATTTCACAGTATGATAAAAGGATTATTTGAAACACACCTCTTCGTAGAAAACCTAGAGCGGTCTGTCGATTTTTACAAAAATGTTTTAGGCTTAACAGAATGTAGTTATAATGATGATCGCAGAATTGCATTTTTTTGGATTGGTGAGCCGAAAGGCGCAATGTTAGGTTTATGGGAAAAGCCGAAAGAGGAAATAGATATTCGACATTTTGCTTTTGGCTGTGAAGTTGAAGATGTACTAAATAAATCTGTTGATTTTTTGAAAACCAGAAACTTAAAGCCTTATAATTTTTTAAAGGATGGTAGCGAACAGCCAATGGTTTTTGCCTGGATGCCAGCTTTAGCTATTTATTTTAAAGACCCCGATGGACACGATTTGGAGTTTATAGCTATTTTAGAAGGCGATGGTAAACCTGAATTGGGCGTAATTACCTATGATGAATGGCTGGAAAAAGCAAATTAGGCGGACTTAAAAAATTGATTTTGTAATGTTCAGCTTTTCGCCTGTAACAGTTGTTACCGAAAACTGATCTTTTTTAGCTTGCTCCGCGTACCAAATTAAGAATTCGCATCTATCAGCAAAGCTCTCTGCATTACGGCCATTTAGTTCTTCTATAATTTGGCCTATGGTTAGTGATTGTGCTGAATGTTTCGAAGCACCATTTAAAGAAACAACTTCGATTTTATTTTTATCGTTAAAGTGAAAACCTGCATCAAAATTGGTTTGTTTAGGCGGGGTAACATTACTTGTTTGCAGCCAATATTTAAGCTCCGTATTGTTTAATATGATTTGATTGAAATACTTTCGGAGAAATGAAAGCCCAATTTTATTGTCGGTGTCATTCATCGCATTTATTTTAAAATCTTTTACGGCAACACCTCCAAAAACTACCGAATCAAGAAAAAAAGAATTAGTCGTTTTGCCTGCCGACATAGAATTTAAACCCATTGAAGAACTTTTGCTGGGATAAATATTTTCTGGTGAAAGGTTGCCCATGATGTTTTTGGTGCTATTTGCTTTAATGTTCATTGTACAGTTCCCGGCGAAACCAAAATCAATTAAAATATTATCTATAGCTATCCCATTTGCAATTAGTGAAGAAAAATGGCGGTTTCCTACAATCTTTAAATCCATTTCTTTCATACCACTTTCCTGTGTGAAGGGCATTTTGGAAAAATAAACCTTGTTGTTCTGGAAATCGAATTTCCAATTTAATTTATTAATGATATCGCCGCCCAATAAGTAAGTTTTATTGCAAAATAAAAATGGCATATCTGCTACAACGCTCGTAACATCTGCGAAATTAAAAGAGCCAATTTTTAGGTTATCAATTTTAGCTACATCTAGTTTGGCTGAGTTTTTCTGACTATCATTTATTCTCCTTGAACCCTTTAATTTTATTTTCGAATCATTTACATTTTTGCTGTTTACCACACCAAGTGCAGCACCTGTATCAAATGCAAAATCGGTTTTTATACCATTTAAATAACCTTCAAAAACAACTAAACCTCGGGCCATACTAAAAGAAAGACTATCTATTTGTTTCTCTTGTGCATATCCGTTTATAAAAAAGAAGCATACTGTAATTATTGAAAGTAATATTTTTCTCATGTGTTATGGTTTAATATATGATGCTTTTTAGCAACTATAGGTTGCAAGTAAAATAAAATTTATAGCATTACCTAAGCCTATTTAAACCCGATGGCAGGGTAAATACTTTATGGTTGTAATTCCTTTCATAAGGCTTCAAATTAAAAACAAAAAGATTGGAGTGCACAGCGGGACAAAACCCTCCGTATATTTTACTGCAAATGCTTTTCTAATTATAAATGAGATAATTACAACATTATCATAGCATTAAATAGTAGGCTACATAGTAGAAAATCCATTTCTAAACACTATCTTTGCGCCAAATTTGAGGCGCATTTTATGCAAAAGATTAGAAATATAGCTATTATAGCACACGTTGACCACGGTAAAACCACTTTGGTTGATAAGATTTTACACTCTTGTTCTGTTTTTCGTGATAACGAGCAAAAAGGAGAGTTGATATTGGATAACAACGATTTAGAGCGTGAGCGTGGTATCACAATCGTATCTAAAAACGTTTCAGTTCAGTACAAAGACGTAAAAATTAACATTATCGATACACCTGGTCACGCGGATTTTGGCGGTGAGGTAGAGCGTGTATTGAAAATGGCCGATGGGGTACTTTTACTTTGTGATGCTTTTGAAGGTGCAATGCCTCAAACGCGTTTTGTTACGCAGAAAGCTTTGGCTTTAGGTTTAAAACCGATTGTTGTTGTAAATAAAGTAGATAAAGAAAACTGTCGCCCTGAAGAGGTTTATGAGCAAATTTTTGAGTTGTTCTTTAATCTTGAAGCTACTGAAGATCAATTAGATTTCCCGGTTATTTACGGTTCATCTAAACAAGGATGGATGAGTACTGACTGGAAAAAACCAACTACTGATATTTTTGCCTTGTTAGATGCCGTAGTGGAAAATATTCCTGCTGCACCAATTAATGAAGGTACTTTACAAATGCAAATTACTTCGTTAGATTATTCTTCTTTCGTAGGTCGTATTGCAATTGGACGTGTTCACCGTGGTACAATTAAAGAAAACCAACCGGTTACTTTAATTAAACGCGATGGTAAAATTGTTAAAACAAGAGTAAAAGAACTTTATACTTTCGAAGGTTTAGGAAAAATTCGTACTACGGAAGTAGGTTCTGGTGATATTTGTGCAGTTGTTGGTATTGATGGTTTTGATATTGGTGATACTATCGCTGATTTTGAAGCACCAGAGCAATTACCAGTTATCAGCATTGATGAGCCAACAATGAACATGTTGTTCACCATTAACAACTCGCCTTTCTTTGGTAAAGAAGGTAAATTGGTTACTTCTCAACGTATTAAAGATCGTTTGATGAAGGAAATGGAGAAAAACTTAGCATTAAAAGTTGTTGAAACTCAAGGTGCAGATTCATGGTTGGTTTACGGTCGTGGTATTCTTCACTTATCTGTATTAATCGAAACGATGCGTCGCGAAGGTTACGAATTGCAAGTTGGTCAGCCACAGGTTATTGTTAAAGAAATTGATGGTAAAAAACATGAGCCGATTGAAACTTTAATCGTTGATGTTCCTGCAGAAGTTTCTGGTAAAGTAATCGAATTGGTAACTCAGCGTAAAGGTGAGTTGTTAATTATGGAGCCAAAAGGCGATTTACAACATTTGGAATTCGAAATTCCATCTCGTGGTATTATCGGTTTACGTAACAACGTTTTAACTGCTACTGCTGGTGAGGCAATTATGGCACACCGTTTCAAAGCTTACGAGCCTTGGAAAGGTACAATTCCTGGTCGTTTAAATGGTGTATTAATTTCAATGGATAAAGGTACAACTACTGCATATTCAATTGATAAATTACAAGATAGAGGCCGTTTCTTTGTAGATCCGGGAGTTGATATTTACGAAGGACAAATTTTAGGTGAGCACATCCGTGATAACGATTTAGTAATCAACATTGTTAAAGGTAAAGCGTTAACCAACATGCGTGCTTCTGGTACTGATGATAACACCCGTATTGCACCAGCTATTAAATTCTCTTTAGAGGAATGTATGGAATATATACAGGCTGATGAGTACATCGAGGTTACACCGCAAAGTATGCGTTTACGTAAAATCTTCTTAACAGAGCAACTACGTAAGGCAAACGGTAGCAAAAACTAAGCCCACCCAAATCCTCCGCACAACGGTAGGACTTTAAAATATCAAGCCCATTTCTTGATTGAGATGGGCTTTTTTTTACCTCAGCTTGAACTATACTTTCACCTCACCCCAACCCTCTCCTTGAAGAGAGGGTGCTTTGGATGCATATTTTGCAAGAGTATATAAGCCACTGTCTTACATTCACCTCTTTTCAAGGATAGGGATTGCAGAATAGAAACCTTAAATCACAAACTTAAATAGGGTGAGGTTTTTAAAGGAGCTTCACTTTCACCTCAGCCCAATCTGCTTCTTGAGGAGATGAAGCTTTGGATGCATATTTTGCAAGAGTCTATAAAAGCACTGTCTTATATTTCCTCTTTTCAAGGATAGGGATTGCAGAATAGAAACCTTAAATCACAAACTTAAATAGGGTGAGGTTTTTGAAGGAGCTACACTTTCACCTCAGCCCAATCTGCTTTTTGAGGAGATGGAGCTTTGGATGCATGTTTTGCAAGAGTCTATAAAACCACCGACTTACATTTCCCTCTCTTCAAGGAGAGGGATTGCAGAATAGAAACCTTAAATCACAAACTTTGATAGGGTGAGGTTTTTGAAAAGCAAATTTCTAAACCACTATTAATGCCAGTCCTTCTTTCCGCTATATCTTTCTGGCTGTCCGTCGATGACTTGACCTGACACTTCGGGAAGCTTAGGATGACAGCCAAAAAGGACACCGCTACAATAAGGTTTAGAGAAATTTAGTCTGTGCAAGCAACAAAGTTTTTTTACCGAAGCCCTAAAAAAATTAATCACTCGATTGATTTTTCGTCAGCGAAATTTCAAAACAACTAAATGGAATAAAATTCTAACAATTTCATGGCAATTGATTTTTTCGAGGCCTGTAATTTTGTATCATAAACTAATCATACCCTTTATGATTAATAAGATTTTATCTCGATTCGGGATTTTTTTATTAAATGCAATTTCTCTCTTACCACTTTTTCTGCTTTATAAATTAGCCGATGCTTTTTATTTATTGATTTTTTACGTTTTTAAATATCGTAGAAGAGTGGTTAAGGAGAATTTATATCATGCCCTTCCGGATAAATCTTGTGCCGAGCTTAATGCAATAGAAAAGGAATATTATAAGTTCCTGTCTTCGTTATTTGTAGAAGTTATCAAGATGAAAAGTATCTCTAAAAAGGAATTGAATAAACGCGTTAAGTTTAAAAACAAAGATTTGGTCGAAGCGTATTTACAAAACAATGAAAGCGTAGTGTTTTGTTCGTCACATTATGGCAACTATGAATGGGTTTGTATGGCTATTGGTTTAAATTTTTCAGGTCAGCACTTTCCAATTTATAAGCCTTTAAGCAGCGAAGTTTTTGATAACTGGTTCTTCAACATGAGAAGTAAGTTTGGAAATAAAATGGTTTCGATGCGCCAAACGCTTAGAGCCGTGCAAGCCAATAAAAATACAGCAAGCATGTTTACTTTTGGCAGCGACCAGGCGCCATCAAGAGAAGAATCTATGTACTGGACCAATTTTTTACATCAGGAAACATCTGTACAACTAGGCGTTGAAAAGATTGCAAAGAAAACCAACCGACCGGTTTTTTATTTGAAAATAAACTATTTAAAGCGTGGTTATTACGAGGTTGATTGCGTTCCAATTTGCCTTCATCCAAAAGAGACAGCAGAATTTGAAATTACAGAACTTCACACCAATTTTTTGGAAAGTATGATTCAACAACAACCTGCCTACTGGCTTTGGAGCCACAGAAGGTGGAAACATAAACGTCAGCTTAAAACACCTAAAATTGATTTAGGCGATTTGAATAATCAATCTTTATTCAGTCATTCTTAATACTATTTGGTGTTTACTTAATAAATATCAGGTGCTTTAATTAGTTTAGCTTTTTGTTTGAAATCAGAAGCTATTAATGAAAGTTTTCAAAAGGATATTAACCAGCATATTTGCACTTTTTATAATTGCAATCATTACATTATTTATCTGGAAACCCTATTTAGTTCGTGTTTTACAATACCGAACGCCAGATGCCAATACCTATAAAATTTTCCCGCAAGCAATTGTTCATAAAAGCGATTCTCCATTCCATTTTATCAGGACAGAAAAAAGCAGAACAGATTTAGATACCCTTCATGTATTTGATGCAAAAAATCAATACATCAGCTTTAACGATTATTTTAAAAACGGAGCAATAAACGCATTTTTAGTGATTCGAAATGATACCGTAATTTATGAAAGATATCAGAATGGCTATTCAGACAGTACATTAACTACAATATTTTCCGGTGCAAAAAGCATCATTTCGATAATTATTGGAAAGGCGTTGGAGAATGGCGATATTAAAAGCATAGATGATAAGGTTACCAACTACATCCCCGAATTAAAAGCAAATTCTGCTTATCAGCAAATTACCATCAAAAACTTGCTCGATATGAAATCAGGTCTGGCTTTTCAAGATGCTTTGGGTGGAATTACAAAAGCTTTCTTCTCTGATGAAGCAAAATACTTTTATACTCATGACATGAAAGCTGAGCTGATGAATGTTAAGCTTTTGAATAAACCTGGAACATTCTGGCAATATAAAAGCATCGACCCAATTCTTTTAGCCTGGGTTTTAGAACGTGCTACAGGAAAATCAACTGCAACGTTTTTTGAAGAAAATATATGGAAAAATCTGGGTACAGAATATAATGCAAGCTTCGGTTTAGACCGTAAAAATGGATTGGCGAATACAGCAAGTCGGTTTCAGGTTGCTGCAATTGATTTTGCTAAAATTGGTCGATTATTTTTGAACAAAGGAAAATTTAATGGCAAGCAAATTTTATCTGAACATTGGATAAACCAGTCGACAAATATAGGTTCAGAAAAACCTGCATCAGCAAAAGGTTGGCAAAAATCAGCCCATCATTTTCTGTGGTGGATTCCGCAAGAAGGTAACAATGGAGATTACGCCGCAGAAGGTATGCTTGGACAACGATTATACATCGACCCGAAAACAAACACAATTATTGTTCAGTTTGCAAATCGTGGTTCTGGCGATTATCCATATCGTAAAATTAGCAGGTATTTGGCAGGCTTGCCGTTTGCTTACCCAAAAAGGTAAAAAAAACGGCTAACCTAAGTCAGCCGTTTCGAGTAATTCAGAAAGAGCGTCTAAAGTTTTTAGGCATGTTGCCCGTCATGTACCCCTTCTGCAAATTCTTCAACAATTTTATCATTAAAAGCAGGCAAATCTTCTGGCGTTCTACTCGTTACTAAACCTTGGTCTACAACAACTTCTTCGTCACTCCAATCAGCACCTGCATTGATTAAATCTTGAGAAATATTTTTAACCGAAGTTAGTTTTCTGCCTTTAACAACGTTAGCACTAATCAAGGTTTGCGGTCCGTGGCAAATAGCCGCGACAGGTTTACCAGCTTCAAAAAATGCTTTTACAAACTTAATTGCGTCTTCATTAACTCTTAGTTGGTCAGGATTGATAACGCCTCCTGGTAAAAGCAAGCCGTCGTAATCGTCAGCATTAGCTTCTGAGATGGTCTTGTCAACATCAACTTCAATCGACCAATGGTCGTGATTCCAGGCTTTTATTTTCCCACTTTTTGAGGAAACAATGTGAACAGTTGCACCTTCTTCTTTTAAACGTTTTAAAGGTTCTGTTAATTCAACTTCTTCAAATCCGCTTTCTGATAATATTGCAATATTTCGGTTGCTCAATTGTGCCATAATCTTAATTTTTTAATAGGTGATGTAATTAAGACAGCAGTAGAGAAGATATTGTTTTTGAAAATTTTAAATTACGCAATTAAAGAATTGCAAAACTTATTACTCCTAATCATTCGTTCTTCTATTCTTTAAAAAATAAAAACCAAGATTAAAAGCAATGATAACATGATTAAAAATATTCGGAATTAATCCATAATATTTAGTGAAAATCTGAAAACGTTCTTTTAAACTCTCGCGATGTTTTTTCTTGCTCATGCCGCCAACCAAATATTTTGCTACATAACGATGAACGTTTACAATATTTGAAGATTTTTTAGCCGCTTTAATAATCCAGTCAATATCCGAGCTGTATTTGTATTGTAAATCGTATGGCGTAATAATACTTCTGCGAATGTAAATTGCCTGATGGCTAATGCTCATTCCATATTTAAAACTTTGCCAGTTGAAATGTTCTGGTGCCTCATGTCTTCTTCTACCTAAGCTTTCCCAGTTATCATTATACATTTCCGTTTCGCCATAGTAAATATCTGCACCATTTGCGGTATCGAAAATATCCTCTACCGTATGCTCATCGTAAATTTCATCACCAGAATTCATAAACAAAACATAATCTCCTGTTGCCAAAGCAAGTCCCTTATTCATTGCATCGTAAATGCCTTTATCTTTTTCAGAAACGATTTTTGCTGTTTGCGATCTATATCTTTCTATTACCTCAAGTGTTCCATCGTTTGATGCACCATCAATAATGATGTATTCAATATCTTTAAATGTTTGGTTAATAACCGATTTTATTGTTCGTTCTACATCACGAACGTTATTATAAACGATTGTTATTATGGTTAGTTTAGGCATTGTTAATCCATTAATTTTTTAAGGGTTTCTACGTCTGGTAAAAGGCCCTTAAAGGCTGCGGGTAAAACCTGGCTTGTTTTGTATGTAGAAACACCCATTGCCTTATTAAAATCTCTAAATGAAAATTCAATAACTTTATTCTTCTTCTCTTTGCACAAAATAATCCCAATCGATGTTTGTTCGTGTGGCTGTTTTACATATTCATCTAAAGCTGATAGGTAAAAATTCATTTTACCCATATATTCAGGTTTGAATTTTCCGGTTTTTAATTCAAAAACAACCAAACACTGTAATCGGCGATTAAAAAATAAAAGATCTAAAAAATATTCTTCGTCTTCTACAATTAAACGATATTGATTGGCTATGAAAGCAAAATCAGAACCCAATGACATTAGAAACTTTTTAATGTTTTGAACAATTTCACTTTCTAAAACGCGTTCGTCATTTTCATCGTTGTCTTCAATGTTTAAAAAATCTAACAGGTATTCATCTTTAAATGATTGTAGTGCCTTTTGCCTTACATCATCATTAATAATTGTTTGTGAGAAATTATTTGGCAGACGACCAGTTTTTTTAAAAGTTTGATTAGCGAGGTGATTTTTTAGAGTACTTATACTCCAAAATTCTGCCGCGGTTTTTTGAATGTAAAATATCCTTTCATCGAGGGATTTTGTATTTTGTAATATTTCAATATGATGCGTAAAACTAACATTTGAAAATACATTTCCTAATTGGTCCGTCAGTGACGGACTGAATTTAATCTCCTCTAAATCAATAACTTGTGTTTGGTTCGTTACTGACGGACTAATTACAAATTGATCATGCCAAGCTTCAAAAAAAACTCTCATTCGTTTAATGTTCGATGCTGAAAATCCTCTTAATCCAGGCAGTTCTAATTGTAAATCTGCAGATAGATTATCAATAATTTTTGCACCCCATTTTTCTTCCTCAATTTTTCTGGATATAAATCTACCAATGGCAAAATATAAGATGAGGAGTTCTTTATTAACAATTGTCGCAGCTTTATGGCGGCTTTTTAAAATAGCCGATTTTAACGCATTAATATTGTCGAGATAGTTTTTAGAAAGCTCCATATTACTTCGGTTGCAAATTAATCAACGTTTCATATAAATGTATATGTTCAGTAGCGATAACCTCTTCCGAAAAATCAGTTAAAATGCTTAGTCTTGCAGCTTTATTTAATTCATCTTTATTCGGGCGATGGTACAACCATTCAATTCCGTTAGCTAAATCAGTGGCATTTTTGTACTCTGCCAAATAACCATTTTGCATATGTGTAACCATATCGGGAATTCCGCCTGTTGTAAAGGCGATAACCGGAGTAGCGCAAGCCAGGCTTTCCATTACGGTATTTGGCAAATTATCTTCTAAAGATGGCGTGATAAATGCATCAGCAGCCGAATAACATTTTGCTAAATGCTCATCTTTGTTAATGGTTCCTAAAAAAGTTGTTTTAAAAGGAAACGTTGGCATTTCGGCATTCTCTTTATTCCCGAAAATTACGAGTTCTATATCTTCTTTATTAATTCCCGCTCTGCGTGATAAAATTTCTAAAGCTTCAATCAAATAAGGCGTTCCTTTATGTTTGTCATTTTTTGAGGGCATAAAACCACTCATCAAAACAAACTTATCTGGATTTATTTTCAGAATTTTTTTCGCTTCTGATTTAACATAAGGCTTAAAAATTTTAGTTTCGATGGTGTTCGGAATTACCGTAGTTTTCCGCGTACCCAACAAACTGCTAAATTTTACCGAAGCCGCCATCCAATTACTTGGGGCAACAATATGAAAATTTAATTTTGTGTAAGCTGTTTGCTTTCTTAACCAGGTTTTATGCGATATATCTTCTGGGCCACTAATTTTTAAAATTGGGCAATTGCCGCATTGCTGATGAAAATGCTCGCATCCATAACGCACATGGCAGCCACCCGTAAAAGCATTACTATCATGAAATGTCCATACAATTGGCTTTTCAAGTTCATCTAGCTGCGCTAAAAACTTTGGATTAAGAAAGCCGTGATTTACCCAATGTAAATGAATTACATCTGCATTTTTAACATCAGGATGGTTGATAACCGATCGGCCAAACCACTGCAAACTAAAAGGTGTTTTTACTGATTTGCTTAACCATTTAGCAAAATATCGTTCTGAGAAAATATTATAAACAGCCTTTGCTTTTTGAAATGGCGATTTACTAAAAGTATCTACCGCTGGGTTTTGCCCAAATTTATAATAAACCAATACTTTCGAATCGATGCCACTTGCTTTAAGCGCATCGCTTAAGCGTAAACAGGCTCTTCCTGCTCCGCCATTTCCGTCATAGGTATTTAGATGTACAACTTTCAAATCAATCAAAAATACATTTTATTGTTTACGATTATAAAAACTGTTACGTATTTTCATGCTTCCAAAGCCAAACGAACAAAATCATGCTTAAAAAACTATTTAAATCGCTTGCGGCAATAGCATTTCTGTTGCCCTTTAATTCATTTTCACAAGGTCAAACTTACTTCGCCGCATACCCAGCTTTAACGCCCGATGCGCAAACGATAGTATTTGCCTATGATGGAGATATTTGGAAAGCGCCGGTTGGTGGCGGCGTTGCATCGCGAATTACCGCCATGCAAGGCGAAGAAATTAATCCCAAAATATCTCCTGATGGAAAATGGATGGCTTTTTCATCAAATCAGTTTGGCAATTATGATGTTTACCTAATGCCTTTGGCAGGTGGCGATATTAAGCAGTTAACTTTTAATGATGCTGCAGATGAAGTGGATAACTGGAGCTGGGATTCGAAAAGCATCTATTTTACTTCCGGTAGGTTCAATTCGTTTTCGAGTTATAAAGTTGGTATAACTGGCGGAACTGCAGTGCGCCTTTTCGATAACTATTTTAATACTACACATCATATTGCAGAAGCACCTGATGGCGAATTATTTTTTAATGATACCTGGGAAAGCTACCGTTTTGCAAATCGTAAGCATTACAAAGGCGCTTACAATCCAGATATTCAATCTTATAATCCAAAAACTAAAGCTTATAAGCAATACACCAATTATTTAGGTAAAGATTTCTGGACCAGCGTAGACCAGAAAGGAAATATTTATTTTGTATCGGATGAAGGCAACGAAGAATACAATCTTTATACTTTTTTAAATGGTAAAAAAACGGCTTTAACCAATTTTGATAGTTCAATTAAACGCCCTTTTGTAGCTGCGAATGGAAGTACAATCGTTTTTGAGAAAGATTATCAGCTTTACACTTATGATGTTGCATCAAAAAAATCAGCAAAAATTAACATTAGCACTTCCAGAAATCAGGTTTTAAGTAAAGAGCAGGAATATGATGTGCGTGGAAATATCTCGGCTTTTGATGTTTCTACTGATGGAAAGAAAACCGTATTTATTTCTAGAGGGGAGATTTTTGTGAGCGATGCTGATGGAAAATTTATACGTAAAATAAGCAATACTGGCGAGCGGGCTTTACAGTGCAAATGGCTGGCCGATAACAAAACAATTCTCTTCAGTCAAACCTGGAATGGCTATCAAAACTGGTTTACCATAACCGGCGATGGCAAGGGCACCATAAAACAGCTTACCAAAGATAAGGCGAACAATAGAGACATCACCCTTAATAAAGCTAAAACTTTAGGCGTTTATTTAAGTGGAAGAAATGAATTAAAGCTTATCGATTTGAAAACTTTTGATAGCAAAACATTAGTTACTGATGAGTTTTGGGCCATCCAAAATTCTACCCCAAGTTTTTCTCCGAATGATGAATATGTGCTTTTTACCGCTTACCGTAACTTTGAGCAAGATATATTGGTGCATAATATCAAAAGCAACAAAACCATCAATTTAACAAATACTGGCGTTACAGAAACTGCTCCGGCCTGGTCGCCAGATGGTAAGTATATTTATTTTACAAGTGCACGTACAGATCCGTTTTATCCTTCGGGAAGCGAAAACGTTCATATTTATCGAATGGCCTTAAATAATTACGATGCCCCATTCCGGGCCGACAAATTTGATGATTTATTTAAAGAAACGCCGGTTGCGCCAAAAGAAGTTACCACGGTAATAGACAAAAAGGGAAAAAAAACAACCGATACGGCAAAGAAGAAAACTGATGTTAAGCCAACACCAAAGCCTGCCAGCGTTATTACAATTAATACACAGAATATTTTAGACAGAATTGAACTGGTTAGCCCGGGTTTTGGTAGTCAGTTTGGAACAGATGTTTTTGCCAAAGGCGATAAAACGTATGTGTTCTACAGTTCAAACCACGAAGGTGGAAAATCAGGTTTGTACAGAACCACTATCGAACCTTTTGAAGCAAATAAAACTGAAAAGGTTGGCGATGGACAAGATTACACAATTGTGCAAAGTGGCGATAAGTTTTTCGCCTTAATAGGTGGCGCCATTAATAAGTACAACCTGGATGGTAATAAACTTGATAAAGTTGACCATGCATATAAGTTCGCAAAAAACCTGAATGCAGAGTTTAACCAGATGTTTTATGAAACATGGGTTGGTTTGGATGAGAATTTTTATGACGAAAATTTCCATGGTGTAGATTGGGAAAAGATGAAAACCCATTATTCGGCCTATTTGCCTTATGTAAATAATCGTAGTGATTTAAGGATTTTACTGAATGATATGCTTGGCGAATTAAATTCATCGCACATGGGCTTTAATAGTTTCGGTGCCGAAGAAAAGAAAAACCTAAATTATATCACAAACCAAACAGGCATTATTTTCGACAATGAAAATCCTTTTAAAATTGAACGTGTTGCTGCTAAAAGTAATGCATCTTACGGTAGCGTAAATGTTTTGCCCGGCGATGTTCTGAAAAAAGTGAATGGGGTAGAAGTTGATGAAAAAATTGACCGTGATTATTATTTTAGTAAGCCATCGTTAGATAAAGAAATGACTTTAACTTTTACCAGAAGTGGGAAAGAAGTTAATGTAAATATCCATCCACAAAGTTCTGGTAGTTTAAAAAATAACCTTTATGACGAATGGATTGCTAAAAACCGCTCTAATGTTGATAAATGGGGCAATAACAGAATTGCCTACTCTTACATGAAAAATATGGGTAGCGGTGAGTTAGAACGTTTCCTTTTAGATATGGTTGAACAAGAGGAAAATAAAGATGCAATTATATTGGATTTACGCTACAATACCGGTGGAAATGTTCACGATGCTGTGCTAAGATTTTTATCTCAAAAACCTTATTTGAAGTGGAAATATAGAGGTGGTAAAATGGCGCCTCAAAGTAACTTCGGCCCTGCTGCAAAACCGATTGTATTACTCATTAACGAACAATCTTTAAGCGATGCGGAAATGACTGCCGCAGGTTTTAAACAATTAAAATTGGGTAAAATTATTGGAACGGAAACTTATCGCTGGATTATTTTTACCTCTGCAAAGGGTTTGGTTGATGGTTCTTCATACCGATTGCCATCTTGGGGATGTTATACAATGGATGGAAAAAATATCGAAAAGGATGGTGTAACACCAGATATTTATGTGAAAAATACTTTTGAAGACCGTTTAAATGATAAAGACCCACAATTAGAAAAGGCAGTTGCAGAAATTTTAAAAGACTTGAAATAGGTCTAACTTTTATGGTATGCCAGTCGCCATTCTGAGCTTGTCAAACACATTAATAAGTTTCGACAAGCTCAACATGACAATTAATATAAAATTTATCATACTTTTCCGTTTCTTTGGCGTTGGAATCAATTTAGAACATGGCAAATTTATTAACCGACAGAGCTTTTTGGGTAAATTATTGGGAAAGTAAAACAGGACTTGCAGTTCAGTTGCCGGAAAACTACTTGTTTCATAAGCAACTTGCAGAGGTTATAAATAAAGAAAGTGTTAAAAATGCCATAGAATTAGGTGGCTTTCCTGGTTATTATGCAGTTTTTTTAAAGAAGTTTTTTAACCTTGATGTTACCCTGTTAGATTATTTCGTTCATCCTCCAGTGGTAAACGATTTGCTGTTGAAAAACAATTTATCCGAGAAAGACATCCACATTATAGAAACAGATTTGTTTAACTACACGCCAGTTCAACAATATGATTTGGTGCTGAGCTGCGGTTTAATTGAGCATTTTAATGATACTGCCGATATTATTAATCGCCACATTACTTTTGTAAAACCCGGCGGAACGCTTTTTATTACTTTACCAAACTTTAAAGCCGTAAATGGTTGGTTTCAAAAAAACTTCGATAAAGAAAATTACGATAAGCACAACATCGATAGCATGAACCCCGAATTACTTAAATCCATCTGCGAAAAAGCAGGATTGAAAGCAGTAAAGTCTGGTTACTTCGGGCGTTTTAGCGTATGGTTAGAAAACGAAGCCCAAAAATCTACTGGTGTTCGTTTATTTAAAAAAATTGTATGGTTAAGTGGCAAAGTTTTCACAAAACTTATTCCTTTCGAGAGCCAAAGTTTGTCGCCTTACATTATTCTACAGGCAAAGAAACCGTTATAAGGTTTTTTTATAAACTCCAAATTCGCTTAAAGTGATACATACCGGAGATTTCGAAATGTTTAATCTTAGTTTTTGTGCTGTAATTGGTTTATCCAACATAATCAATCTTTTTGCACCAATGCTTTCTCCGCTGTAAACTTTTTTCCAGGCGTTGTTTTCAAAAACTTCAACATTAAATTCCTCAATTCTTTGTCCCAAAGGGATGTATTCCTGCAAACTTATAATGTCGAAAGTTTTTGCAGCACCTAAATCAATCTCAAGATTTGCAGTGTGAATCTTATCAGCGGTTGCCCAATAAGTTTCCTTATCACCATCTAAAATAGTGTTAATGCTAAAGTTTTTTCCTCGCCTATTACTGGCTTTAATTTTTCCATTTTTAGCTAGATTATTAGCGAAAGTATGTTTTACGATATCGCCAAAACCTTTCAAAGCGGCCACATCATCACTATGTAATTGCCCTCTGGTATCTGGCGCCAAGCCTAAATCCAAAGCCGCACCATGGCCTACACTCTGCAAGTATAAATCGAATAATTCTTCAGGCGATCTTGGTTTCTCGTTTTCATGGTAAAACCAACCCTTTCTTAGTGGAACATCGCATTCTGCAGGCATCCAAAATTTACCATTTCTAATGCCCATTGGACTTTGAGGATAATTCGCCTGACCCGGAACGGCTACATTTTTTCCCTCTGGAGGAAGTGGTGTAAAGGTTGCCCAACTGGTTTCTGCAGCTGTTCCATCTTCGCTTCCAACCCATCTTACGTCTAAACCAATATCGCTAAAAATGTTTGCCATTGGCTGCATTTTGCGGGTAATGCCCCAGGTATTGTTCCAGTCGTAATAGGTTGTGTTGTCAATAGAACGCTTTTCCCTGGCGCCACCATAATATCCATCGCCACCATTTGCACCATCGTGCCAGCTCATAAAAAGCTCGCCATAATTGCTGTATAATTCTTTAAGCTGCGCTTGATAGATGGCTAAATATTTATCTGTGCCATAAAGCGGATTGTTTCTATCCCAAGGCGAACAATAAATACCAAATTTTAATCCATTTTTTCTTACGGCTTGCTCAACTTCTTTAACCAAATCGCCTTTGCCATTCCTAAAGGGACTTTTGGTAATATTATATTCAGTAGTTTTTGTTGGCCACAGCGCAAAACCATCATGGTGTTTTGCAACCAGAATGATGCCTTTCAAACCGCCGGCTTTGGCAGCACCGATAATCTGCTCTGCATTAAAATCAGTAGGATTAAATGTTTTTGGATCTGCATCTCCAAATCCCCATTCCTTGTTTTCGAATGTTGTGGGCGTGAAATGTATTAATCCATATACCTCCACATTATGCCAGGCCAGTTGCCTTTTAGATGGAACAGCTCCGTATGGTTTTGGTGCTGTTTGCGCAAAAATATTTGTAGAAATAAATAAGATAAGGATGGATAAAACTCTCATGATTAACATTTGGAATAACCAAAATACAAAGAATTTTTAAGAATGGCTCTGTCTTATTTTGAAAAGTATTGTGATAGTTTCTCGTTTACAAAACGCTTCAATCTCCTTACCATGTTGCCTTTTCTGGTCGCCAGAAATTGTTTTATGGTTTTATAAGCAATTTCGTCTTCTTCTATTACCTTCGGAAATTTAGTTATAGGTTTTGGATTAATAATAACATTGTAAATATCGTTTATGCCCGAATGTACCCCAGAACCATCATGACCAATGTTATTAACTAAGGATTGCGATGGGTTTAAAGTTAAGCCGCCTTTTAAAAAAATTGAGGCATACCACCTGATTGCCCAGCTATTATTTTTACCTTTTTTAAATTCCTGCATTTGCTTCCAGAAATTCATTTTATTATCTATAGAAAAGGCAGATTTTTTCTTTTTATCAAATTGACTAATCAAATTATCGATGTTTGGTTCGAAGTGTGTCCAAGCCCTTTCCCAGGTTGCCCAGCCCCAACTTGTAGCCGCACGGAAGAAGAAAGATTGTGGAAGCTTTTCGGGGTTAATTGGGTACATATAAGCTCCAATGTGCATAACCTTCTCCTCGCCTTCATAAAGGGTTAAAGCATCATTAAAGTAGGTTAAGGTGTGTGGCGAGGTAACCAAATCATCCTCAAAAACGATAACTTTGCCATAATCTTTAATTAATTGGCTTACGCCTGAAATAACTGAATTTGCCAAGCCTGCATTTTCTTTCCTTTCAATTACCTTAATGGATTTAAAACCATCAATTTTATTGATTATGGTCCTTACTTTTGCAACATCATCAATCTCGTCTTTGGTTTTAGCGCCGTCAGAAAAAATGTATAAATGACTTTTTGCCGCAAGTTTATTTTCCTGCAAAAACTTTATAGTTCGCTCTGTATGTTGCGGACGATTATAAACGAAAAGGGCTATAGGAGCAAGGTTTTGCATGTTGTTTTTACCATTTTTACTTCTGCGTCATGCTGAATTTATTTCAGCATCTATACAATAAGATCCTTAAATAAATTTAGGCTGTCGAGTTCAGGAAGTATTTGCTATTAAAATATTTGAAGATTTGAATCTGATTTTTTTGTTAAAACCGTATAAGCATTTGCAAATTGCTCTTGCTTTTTTCTGCCAAGAAAATTTCCCAAGGCTTTTTTAATTCGGTATTCCAGCTCAATTTTTAAATTTTTAGTAAATGTTTTTGGCGCTTTTCTATTAATAAATTCGTTAAACTTTACCGTTTCAGTTGCAGTCATCGAAACCTTATCTTCTAAAATTTCAAGTCCTTCGCTTTGCAATAAAAACCTTAATGATGTAGGCGTGTACATATTGATGTGCCCATAATCAAGGAAATGTTTCATTCGCTGGTCTACCCCGAACCGATAATCTTTCGGAACTTCAACAACAATATACTTCGAAACTCTTTTCAGCTCACGCAATAAAATCCTTTCATGCTCCACATGTTCGAGCACATGTGCGAGTATCACTAAATCGAAAGCATCATCCTCGAATGGTATTTTGTAACCATCAAAAGTTTGAACTGATTTTAAACTGGATAAATTTCTGCTTTTTATAATATCTACACCACTTTCTGCAATTTCCAATGCATACAGCTCAGGGGCAAAACTCCATTCGTTTAAAAAATGAAGGATACTTCCATCGCCGGCACCAACCTCTAAAACTTTAGTCGGTTTTATATCTCTACAAACATCAACAATGTTTTTTGCTTTGTATTTTGCGCCGAGCATTCGCCAGGCAACATCACTATTTGTATAAAAATTATCGTATGCCGTTTTTACTTCTTCGCTGAGCATGCTGTAATGATTAAATGCCTAAGCAGTTATCTGCTTTATAAAAAACTGAAGTTGCTTTTTCGTAAAATAAGCCTGGAGAAATTCCGCTGAAACTGATTTCTTTAAAGCCCTTTTCTTTCAATAAAACACGTGCAGGATTGTAAACTTCTCGTTCACTATCATCCAATACAATTACACCATTGGCAGATAAAGCATCCAAACTGTAAGCGCAACACCTAACTCTATCTCTTCCATCAACAATAATAATTTCGAATTTCCTGTTAAGTAATGCCGCTTTTTTAGCATATTCACCATCCCGTTGCAACTCACAATAAATCATTTCTGCATTTGCTGGACTGGTGTTTTTTACCTTTTCGAACCAGTTTTTATCATGTTCTACCGATGTAACCGAACCTGCTCTTTCTGCATAAAAAATTGTCGAGTTTCCAGAGCCATACTCAAAAATGTGTTGGGTTTTGTTAATTCTTTCTTTTATAAAATCGATAAAAGAATATGTAACCCAAGGCAGCGCTTTGCTCTGCCCATCAACCGCCTGTTTGTTGTCGAACGCGGTAAACCAGCCAATGCTATTTAGATATCCTTTATGCCCGTATGATAATAATGCTTTTAACCTTGATGGTTTAGCAATTAGTGTGCTTAATGCTTTTAATGTACTCAACGTTTTAATATTTTTTGAAATGCAGTTATCAAAAATAATGATTTTAACATCATTATGCCTTGTTGGCGAGTTTTTGGAATTAATAATAAATAAAAAGTTGAAACAAAACACGCAATGAGCGTTGCTAATGATGCTCCCACTCCGGCATATAATGGAATTAACCACAAATTTAGTCCAACATTAATTACTGCTCCGGCAGCCGTTCTGTAAAATGAAATTTTTGTAAAGCCTTCTGCAACTAAATATTGCGAACTGGCTGTACCTAAAAATACAAAAATGCCTGACCAGATATGTATGGATAACATTGGTCCGGCTCCATCATATTTACCTTGATAAATAATATGGATAATATCAGAACCAAAGAAACTTATAAAAAGTGCCACAGGAAGGCTGATGAAGACCAGCAAATCGTATAAATTGCCTAAACGCTTTTGATAGCGGTCTAAATCTGTTTTCCTGGCATTTAATAATGCGGGGAATACGGAAGTAACAATTGCAACGGGAATAAAATACCAGGCTTCACTCAAATTTTGAGCGGCACTGTAAATACCTACTGCTTTACTGCCAATACTTTTTAGCATAACAACATCAATTTTCATGTAAATTGAAACCATTACAGCTGATAAAATTAATGGCGAAGATTTCTGTAAAAGGAATTTTGCTCTTTGTTTATTAAAGGTCCAATCGAAAATATTAAATCCCCGTTTCTGAAAAATAAGGATTAAACCAATTGCCAGAATTAACCCATCAAAAACATAAGCTAATACAATATAAATGAGCGGCAGATTTAATGTGATAAGAATTATTTTTACAACAGAAGTAACGATTAAACAGATATTTTGAACCTGCACTACATATTTCGATTGTACCTGAGACTGAAAATATGCATCAATTACATTAAAAGATTTAAAGAAGGAGGCGAGTGCAAGTAGGCCGACTAAAAGTGTAAGTGGTTCGCCCGGCTTTGTTGAAAGATGATGACTGAATAAGTAAATGCCTACTGCTACAGGAATCAGCAGTGCATTTGCAACCATTCTGAGCCATAACGATGTGCCTAATATTTCGTTGCGTTTCTCTGGTTCTTGAATAATTTCGCGGATGATAAATGTATCTAAACCTAAGGCACCAACCGCAGCTAAAATAGCAACCAGAGATAAGCCAAAGTTTAAATCTCCAAATAAAATGGGACCAAGGTAACGGGCAATTAAAAGGTTTACAATAAGGCTTAATCCTTTGCCAAACATAACCCAACCAGCATTTTTTAAATACTTGTTAAAAGCCTCTTCATCAAAACCTTTTATGGCGGGTAATTTCATCAGCGCAAAGATGTAAAAAATTGCATTAGCTTTTTAAGTTAATGGAGCGCCAACTGCAATATCGCACCTATGTCCATCTTTTCCATGTTCTGGATTGAGTTTTATCTTGCTGCTTGCTTCTGTTGTTTTATTTACTGATTTGTTTAAAGCAACTGGCTTTGCTACTGGCTTAGAATCTAAAGGCGCACCCACCGCAATATCGCATCGATGGCTCGGCTGACCATGAGCCGGATTCAGGTTTTTTGCCGATGTTTTTACGATTGGAGGCTCGGCTTTTGCTTTAATCTCTTGCTTTACAATTTGTTGAGCTTGTGGGGTAGATGCAGCCTGGTTTAAAGGAGCACCAACCGCTAATTCGCATCTATGTCCGGGTTTACCATGCTCAGGATTAAAGATTAAATTACTCTTTACGGATTGATTTACCGGCTGCGCTGGAGCGCTATTTTGCAAGCCCTGCATACCTGTTGGAGTGGCTATAACAACTTGCGTTGAAGATTTTTTATTATTACAGGCAAAAAATATCAAGGTAATAAATAAGTACGATGATTTTTTCATAAGCAGTTCTTATTTAATGATGGTAATTATGTTCTTTGCAGATAGCTTTCTTCAATTCTAATTAACTGCTTTAAATGATGCTTTAAGTGGATTTCTATAAACCTTAACCATTGCTTTGAGTTTAAATACCCTAACCTTGGATGCTTGGTTTTTGAACGATTAGAAGCTTTTGCAATTTGTGTATAAACATTTTCTAAGGTTTTTTCAAATTCTAAAATAAAATCCAAGGCTTCAGTTTTACTGATTTTTTTTACCCTGCTCGCAAGTCTTTTTGGTACTTCATATTTTTTTGCAGGCGGCAGAGCGCCAAATAGCAGTATTAGTTTTACAATAAAATGGGTGGGTTTATCTTCACCTTTACCATTTGCTGCGTTTTCAAGAGCAATGGTAGAAAGTATGCTCGAATCGAAAATGTGGCAATAAACTTCGCTAAAACTCCAGCCATTTATGGGTGGTGTTGTTTCAAAAATCTCATCAGTATAAGAAGAAAGTTTTGCTTTATAAGCTTCCACAATGTGATGGATTGAAACTCTTATTTTGGCTGCAGTCATTCTTAAAGCTACTAAATACTATTAAAATAACTGCAAAAGTTCCTCAAGATGAACAATTTCCTTTTTCACATCTTCAGGCTTTTCTTTCTTTAACGGATTAAAAAATATGGCATCCATACCAAAATTTAATGCACCGTAAATATCTGCCTCCAAACTGTCTCCAATCATAATGCTTTCTGCTTTAAGTGCTTTTGCTTTATCTAATGCATATTCAAAAATTACCGGATTTGGCTTGTTCACACCAACATCTTCAGAAATAATTACGTTCGAGAAATATGGATTAAGTGCTGAAAAATCCATTTTTGTAAGTGTAGTTTCTTTAAAACCATTTGAAATGATGTGTAAAGTATATTTCTGCTGCAAATAGCTTAAAACATTCTCTGCACCTTCAAATAAATTCGTTTTCGTTGGAGAAATGCATACGTAATCGTCTTCAAACTGATGTGGAACGGCATCCGGATGGATACCCAATTCCAAAAATGTTTTGCTAAACCGCTCTGCCCGAAGAAAGTCTTTAGTGATTTTTCCGAGGTGATAATCTGCCCAGAGCTTATGGTTGTTCTCTGTATATTTTGAAATAAAATCCGAACATGATTTTAAGCCCAATTCATCAAGCTTATATTTTTTATATAGCTCTTGAAGCGTTTCTTCTGCATTTCTGTCGAAATCCCAAATCGTGTGGTCAAGGTCAAAGAATATGTGTTTTTTGTTTTTCAAGATGTTTTGTTATTGGGATGGTTAGAATTAGTGAAGTAGAAAGGGTTGAAAGTTTGAATATTGGAAAGTTATATCCTGCTAATCCTAAAAATCCTGATCACACTTTTTCCCCATAAGCTAAATCCCCGGCATCGCCTAATCCGGGTACAATATAAGATTTGCTGGTCATTTCCTCATCAATTGCGCCAAGCCATAATTTTGCCTTGGGTAAGTTTGCCTTAACATGCGCCACGCCTTCTACGCTTGCAATAGCCGCCACAATGTGTAATTCAGCAATTTTATAACGATTCATTAATTCTTTGCAACACATTACCATGCTTTGTCCGGTTGCCAGCATTGGATCGGCCATAATTAATACACGTCCATCCAAATCTGGTGTAGAAACATAATCCATCTGGATGATAAAATCGCCACTTTTTTTAACTTTCCGGTATGCCGAAATGAAACAGCACTCAGCTTTATCGTAAATATTTAACAGACCTTGTTGTAATGGCAAGCCTGCCCTTAAAATTGTAGCTAATACAGGTTGAATTTCTAAAAATTCGCAGCTGGAGGTACCCAATGGCGTTATTACATCTTTTTGCTGATATTTTAATGTTTTACTGATTTCATAAGCAAAAAATTCACCTAACCTTTCAAGGTTTTTGCGAAACCTCATCGAATCCTTTTGAATGTTTTCATCACGAAGTTCTGCAACAAAGGTATTTGCAACAGATTTAGTTTTGCTCAGGTCGAAAATCATAATAATAAGTTTTGTTGCTTTTAAAAGCCTTGTTAGCGTCTAAATTAATGTTTTTGGTTGATAGTGAGTAACATCTTTATAGATATTTAAATTCCATGTAGAATATTTAATAAATTAGTTTTAATCATTACTAAATCGAATTAGTGATGCTCTAACCGGATATATTTTTTAAATTATTAACTATGACAGCTAACAAACTTCTTAAAACTATTCTTTTTTTCTGCGTTTTGTTAGTTTCATTGCCTAACCTACTATCTGCACAACAAAATTTAATTAGTGTAAAGTCAGAACTGGAGCTCATGACAAACATTGGCAACCTGCCAAAATATACAGATGCGGTTATAAAACAATACTCGTCTTACGATACAACAGGGAATAACGACGATGGTTTTAGCGGTAAATATTCTTTTATCAAAAAAAATCCAGATAGCAGTTTAGTTATTTTTGAAGATAAAGGAGCAGGGGTTATCAACAGGATTTGGACACCTACTCCAACAAATGATATCATCGATTTTTATTTCGATGGTAGCAAAAAGCCATCTTACTCGATTAAATTTTCAGATTTATTTTCCGGAAATGCTGCGCCTTTTCAATTACCGCTTTGTGGTAACCAGATTGGAGGCTATTATTGTTATTTTCCAATACCATATAAAAATGGATGCAAGGTAGTTTTTAGAGGCAAAAAGTTAGAGTTTTACCAGATTCAGTACCGCAATTTTGGTAAAAAGGCCAATGTTAAAACATTCGATTCAAATTTAAATCAGGAAGAAACAGCTGCCTTGGCAAAAGTGTCATCAACATGGTTAAATGTTAAGAAAAGCATAATGGCTGAAAGCCCCATTGACTCCCTTGTTGTGGATAAAACCATATCGACCAGCCAAAACATTACCTTGGCAGAAATAGATAAAGGCGGGCGCTTGTTAGGTTTTGAAATAGAAAACGCCACACAATTTGAAGGACTAAACAAAAAAATTGATATAAAAATAACCTGGGATAATGAAAGCCGGCCAGCGGTTTACATGCCAATAGCCGATTTTTTCGGATACGCTTTCGGAAAGATTTCTATGCAAAGTTTATTAATTGGAACGGCTAACAATATAAATTACAATTATTTTTCTATGCCTTTTGATAATCATGCAAAGGTTGAATTGTATTATCGAAACAGCAGCATTAAGGATAAAGCCGAATCACTGAGAATTAAAGCAAAATTCTATTACGCTGCAAAAGTTCGAAATCAACAAACTGAAGGTAAATTTTATGCTTACTGGAATAGTGAACAAACAACCGCCGGCAAGCCCCATGTGTTTTTAAGTGGAGCAGGCAAAGGGCATTATGTGGGTACTATTTTGCAAGCCCAAGGTTTAACGCCTGGCATGACTTTGTTTTTTGAGGGAGATGATTACACCGCTATTGACGGAAAGATGAGCATGCATGGAACAGGATCAGAAGATTATTTTAATGGAGGCTGGTATGCATTACTCGATCGTTGGGACAGAAAAATGAGTTTGCCTATTCATGGTTCGTTAGATTACTCGCTTCCATTTAGCAGAACGGGCGGTTACCGTTTATTTTTAACGGATAAAATGCCTTTTAATCAGAGTATTTTGCATACAATTGAGCATGGTCCGGAGCAAAATAATAAGCCCGGAGTTTACACTTCTGTTGCTTTTTATTACGGCGAAAAGGCAATTGCTAAATCAAATGAACCAACAGAAAAATCTACAACAGTTTTTTTGCCAGATACGATGATGGTTTATCCTCAGTTAATGAATCTCAGCTTTAATGGCCAGGCTACTATCGATGGTAATAACATTATTTCGAGAAGCGGTGCTCAGGTTAGAATTGATTTGCAAGAAATTCCAAAAGGGAAATACAAACTTTATGCTGATATGGAAACTGCTGGTGATGGTGCTGAGATAACCATTTGGCAAAGACAAACGAAAGTTAGTAACCCAATATCATTTTATACTGCTCAAAAAACATACAAAAGGAATGAGTTTTTGTGTGATATAGAAGTAAACGAATTCAGAAATACAATTACCCTGCACTTTAAAAATGATAAAGATAAAAACCGCATCAATATTGGCCGACTAATCCTTATCAAAAAATAGATTACCAACGCTTAGGCATACGTATTCATATCGTTATAAGTTGCTTTTAGTTTTTTGTATTTCAAGTGCTGCGATAAACTTCGCAATTGCCAGTTACTAATAAAATAGCCATGAACCAATTTAACTACGTCAATAAAGCCAGTAACTAATTTTTTAGCTTCTTGCGTATCCAGGTGTGTGAAATGTTCGTCGCTTAAACAGTACGAATAAACCAATAGCGGCGTCACTTTTTCTAATTGCAAATCATACCAATTAAAAGGCGTACAAGTACCAGCCCTAAAACCTGGCGTATCTTCATAGCCCATTGAATAATCAGCGGTTATACCGGCAGAAATTAAATTCAGATAGCATGAAGGCAATTTTAAATCATCAATTTGTTGGCTTGAAAGGTTAACCAAACCTTGCTGTAGTTTTTTAAGTTGAAGTAAATCTGCTTTTAGTGAAGCTAATTTTTCTTTGCCTGTTGCGCATGGACGAAATAACCCAATGTTTTTGTTCTCTAAAAGATGTTTACTGTTTCTGAATGTAAATATATTTTTAGAATCTAATGGGAAATTTACAAAATAGATTGGTTTTTGAGGAGTTTGAGTATCTGGAAAAGATTCCAATACTTCTGCCGGATTTACGCTTAACCCGGTAAGCTCATCAAAAACTGAACTCAGAAATTTTTGCTCCTTATTAAAAATCGAACTGAAAATAAATTTCGATTTCGGAAAAAATCCTGGTGGCACATCAGGCTTCAGTGTAAAGTTAATTGTAGGTTGATGTTTGAACTTCTTCTCTGAAAATTTAAAAGATGGATAGTTTTTCCTGATTACATTTTTTATCAGCATTGCCCATTCATCAATTATCGGGCGATTCAAAATTTTCCATTTATGCTGATAACTATCTTCAGCCTTAAAGTTTAACACACTTTTATCTTTATGAAGGTATTCTTCGTATCGGCTGATGATAAAAAAAGATGCAGCAAAAACATCAAATGGCAAAGTCGAATCATCTACACTAAACGGCACTTTATAATCATCAAAAGTGGTCGTTTTTAATTTCAGTTCTTCAACTTTGTTTGATAAAAGAATGTTTGAATGTTTAAAAAAAAGTTCCTTGCCTACAGGTTTGTCTGCATAACTAATTTTCAAATTATCATTCTGAAGAAAATATTCTGTGTTTCCGGTAAACTCTACATCGGTTTTTAAAATATCCTTAAAAATAAAATTGAAGATATATTTTATCCTTGGAGTTAACTTGGGCGAAAAGACAATTACATGCATAGTTTAATAACAATAGGGAGCGTTACAAACTTAATTTCTTAAACAATTTATCCTGCCTGGTTTTGCCTTTTCACATTATCTTTCGGTTTAGGACATAATATAAATTTACCGTTTTTTAACCTTAATTTAATATCTATTACAAAAATTACAATTAAAAGTTTGCGCTAAAAGCCTTATCAGGATATAAAACTTTACCGCTTTTTCTGGTATTTCCTTTCACAAGGTGGATGATACTCATCTGGTCATCAAACATATCGTATAAAATAGAGCTATTTACTTCAATGCTTTTTATGCTTGCTATTTTGTCAACTTCCAGATAAATATTTGTGGCCTCGTGGTCAATTTCAAAGCCGATATAATTCATGTTAACGAGCTTACCATTTGCCTTTATTTGTAAATGGCTGAGCAGATATTTTTTGACTAAAGCATCCATTTGATTTTTTAAAGCCGGATTAACTAAATCAGTTTTTTGCTTATATAATTTAGCAAGTATGCTTTCAAAATCATCACTAAAAATTCTACAGCTTATTTCCAAACTTTTATCTTTTACATTAAAATTTACTTCAGTTGTACTTACATGAAGAGGATGTTTCTCTATTTTTTTTGAAGAAAATAGAGATAAAAACAGAAATAAGGTAACAAATTTGGAGTTTAACAATAGCATTTCGGTGATTTTAACTTTTTTACAATTAAAATTTTAATTTTAAGCTTTCAAAAATACTAAAGCTTATTACACAAAGCTAATTTAAATGCCATTGCAAGATTTCTTATTTTATTTTAAACTTGGTTGGGAACATATAATCAGCGCAGATGCGCTTGATCATCAACTCTTCATTTTAGCTTTAGTAGCCATTTACAGCTACAAAAATTTTAAACAGGTTTTAATTTTAGTAACTGCTTTTACCATCGGTCATTCTTTAACCTTATTTTTAAGTGTTACTGATGTTTTTCGTTTTGAAAGTAAATGGGTTGAATTCTTAATTCCATGCACAATTGTTTTAACGGCCATTAGCAACGTATTCAGGAAAGATTTCTCTTTAAAATCTATAAAGATAAACTATTACCTGGCCTTAGTGTTTGGGTTAATACACGGAATGGGTTTTGCAAATTCAATAAGAATAATGCTTGCCAAAGGCGATAACATTGGCTGGGGTTTATTCGGTTTTAACGTGGGTTTAGAAGCCGGACAAATATTTATGGTATTTATCATTTTACTCATCACCTTTTTTATTTTTAATTATACAAAAATCAGGCGTCGCGATTGGGTCTTGTTTATCTCAGCCGCAGTATTTAGCTTAGCACTTCAAATGTCCTTACAAAGAATTCCTTTTCTATAAATATCATTATGAACAAATTATTTACGTTAACCGGTTTATTGCTTTTTACAGGAAGCCTTGCAATAGCGCAAAATATTCAGAATAATCCAGGCAGCAACCATGGCAACAAGTTTGAACAATTAGGCACAATTTTGCCTACTCCAAACGAACAGCGAACTGCAAGTGGCGCACCTGGCGTAAAGTATTGGCAGCAGCGTGCAGACTATAACATAAAGTGTACGCTTGATGAAAAAAACCTGTTATTAACCGGAAGTGAAACCGTAACCTATACCAACAATTCGCCCGACCCATTAACTTATATTTGGTTACAACTTGATGAAAACGAGCACAGCACAAGCAAAAATGCAAACTATCAGGATGCAAGTAAAATGCTAACTGGCGGAACAACAAAAAGTATAGATGCCTTAAGCGATAAGACAGATAATGATTTTGGTATTAATATTTTAAAAATAACCGATGCTTTAGGTAAAAAATTAACCTATACCGTAAATAAAACCATGATGAGGGTTGATTTACCCGCACCGTTAAAAACCGGTCAGAAATTAATTTTTAATATAGATTGGAATTATAAAATTACCGATAGAATGACCGTGGGCGGTCGCGGAGGTTATGAATATTTTGCCGGCGATGGAAACTATTTGTTTACAATGGCTCAATGGTATCCTCGTTTGTGTGTTTACAGCGATTTTCAAGGATGGCAAAATCATCAGTTTACAGGCAGAGGAGAATTTGCCTTAACCTTTGGAGATTTTAAAGTACAAATGACTGTTCCTGCAGATCACCTTGTAGGTTCAACCGGTGCTTGTTTAAACTATAGCGCCGTTCTAAATCCTACACAATTAAGCAGATATAATGCTGCAAAAACGGCTACTGCTCCGGTAGAAATTCAGACTTTAGCGGAGGCTAAATTGGCAGAAACCAGAAAAGCAACAGCTACAAAAACATGGGTTTTTCAGGCAGATAATGTTCGCGATTTTGCCTGGACATCTTCCCGCAAATTTATTTGGGATGCAATGCCTCAGAAAATAGCAACCAACAACAATACGGTAATGTGTATGAGTTTCTACGGCAAAGAAGCTTATAATTTGTACAGTAAATTTTCTACACGTGCGGTTGCGCATACCATTAAAACTTATTCTGATTTTACCATACCTTACCCATATCCGGTGGCGCAAAGTATAGAAGCCGCTAACGGAATGGAATATCCGATGATTTGCTTTAACTATGGCCGTACCGATGCGGATGGAACTTATAGCGAAAGTACCAAAAATGGTATGCTGGGTGTAATTATTCATGAAGTTGGGCATAACTTTTTCCCAATGATTGTAAATAGCGATGAGCGTCAGTGGACCTGGATGGACGAAGGTTTAAACTCTTTCGTAGAATATTTAACAGAGGAACTTTGGGATAATACTTTCCCGAGTAAAAAAGGACCGGCTTATACGATTGTAGATTACATGAAATTGCCTAAAGATGAGTTGGAACCAATTATGACGAATTCTGAGAACATCGCACGTTTTGGTCCGAATGCATATTCTAAACCTGCAACAGGCTTAAATATTTTGCGTGAAACCATTATGGGAAGAGCGCTATTCGATTATGCTTTTAAAGAATATTCGAGAAGATGGGCTTTCAAACATCCTCAGCCTGCAGATTTATTTCGTACAATGGAAGATGCAAGTGGCGAAGATTTAGATTGGTTTTGGAGAGGTTGGTTTTATGGAACAGAACCATGCGATATTGCATTGGATAGCGTAAAATTTGCCAAAGCAGATTTCCCAACATCAGTGCCCGAGGCAAGATCAAGAATGGTAAAAATTGATAAACCTGCTGTAAATGCTTTCCAGGATATTTCAAAAATTAGAAACCGGGAAGATAAAAAGATAAGTTTCTACACAGATAAAACACCGGCGGCACAAGATTTTTATTATAAATACGATAGAGGACAAGTAAGTGTTGATACTACAACAGCGGTTAAAGTAGAAACCGCTTCGGGTTTTGAACCTGTACCTGCAGCTGAACAGGCGAAATATGAGAACAAATTTTTCTACGAACTTACCTTTAGCAATAAAGGCGGTTTGGTGATGCCAATTATTGTAGAATTTACTTATGCTGATGGCACGAAGGAAATTGACCGCATTCCGGCGCAAATATGGAGACACAACGAACTTAAAACTTCTAAATTTTATGTAAAGGATAAAGAAGTTCAATCGATACTAATTGATCCGTTACGTGAAACTGCAGATATTGATACCGGCAATAATGGTTGGGGTGGCAAAGCAAAAGAAAGCAAATTCAAAGTTTTTAAGGCCAAAACTGCAACGGCAGTTAGAGGTCAATCTGTGGGTATGAACCCAATGCAAAAAGCTGCGGGTAAATAATTTTGCTCATAAAAACATTGATAAAATTAAAGCCTTGCTAATTAGCAGGGCTTTTATTGTAAGCGATAATTTGAAATACGGATGTTTGTAAACTAAACCCGGTAGCAGCGAACACGAAACCCGATTTAAATACTGCATCTGTTATCTTAATTGTACACTTCCATATTCTACAGGTTTTTTCGGGTGAGTAAAGCGGATAACGGGACTATTGGAACCGATAAACACCGTAGCTTGCTTTTCAAATAAAACCATGTGCTAATTATTACGTTGTTATGGTATTGCAAAGTTTATAAAATTGCTTTGCATAGCATTTATAGTTAAATTTGATTGTTTATGAAATTTAAAATTACTTCAGCGTATCAGCCTACCGGCGACCAGCCTCAGGCTATAAAACAATTGGTTGATGGTGTAAATGCGAACGAAAATTATCAAACTTTACTAGGTGTTACCGGCTCAGGGAAAACGTTTACAATTGCCAATGTAATTGAGCAAACCCAAAAACCAACGCTGATATTGAGTCATAACAAAACGTTGGCTGCCCAGCTTTACGGAGAGTTTAAAAACTTTTTCCCTGAAAACTCGGTGAATTATTTTGTTTCATATTATGATTATTACCAACCCGAAGCTTTTATTGCATCCAGTAATACGTACATAGAAAAGGATTTAAGTATTAATGAAGAGATAGAGAAATTGAGGCTTCGGACTACCTCATCATTGATGAGTGGCAGGCGGGATATTATAGTAGTTTCTTCCATTTCCTGTATATATGGTATGGGAAACCCGGAGGATTTTTCTAGAATGGTTTTCCGCTTTGGAGTTGGTTTAAGAATCTCCAGAAATGCATTTTTGCACAGTTTAGTAGAAATTTTATACGCCAGAACGACTACAGAATTTAAACGCGGAACTTTTAGAGTTAAAGGCGATACAGTAGATATTTTTCCGGCTTACCTTGACCATGCTTACCGGATTTCTTTTTTTGGTGATGACATTGAAGAACTTACCGCTATTGACCCGGTTTCGGGTAAAACTTTAGAGAAGCTGGAAGACATGGCGATTTACCCGGCAAATTTATTTGTTACACCAAAAGATAGATTTAACCAGTCGATTTGGGGCATTCAGGAAGAATTGGAGATAAGAAAAAATCAATTGGTGGCCGATAAACATTTACTGGAAGCCAAGCGATTAGAAGAGCGGACCAATTTCGATATCGAGATGATGAAAGAATTGGGTTATTGCTCGGGTATCGAAAATTATTCTCGCTTTTTCGATGGTCGTTCGCCCGGTATGCGTCCTTTCTGTTTGCTTGATTATTTTCCTGAAGATTATTTAATGGTTATTGATGAAAGTCATGTTACGGTGCCTCAAATCAGGGCAATGTACGGCGGCGACCGTTCGCGAAAACTTTCTTTAGTTGAGTATGGTTTCCGTTTGCCTGCAGCTTTGGATAACAGGCCATTAAATTTTACAGAATTTGAAGCACTTGCGCCACAAACCATATATGTTAGTGCAACACCGGCTGAGTATGAATTGGAAAAATCAGAAGGCGTGGTGGTAGAGCAGGTTATTCGCCCTACTGGTTTGCTAGATCCCGTTATTGAAATCAGACCTGCAATTAACCAGGTTGATGATTTATTGGATGAAATAGATTTAACCATTAAGCAAGGCGGTAGAATTTTAGTAACAACGTTAACAAAACGCATGGCAGAAGAGTTAACTAAGTACCTGGATAGGTTAAACATTAAAACCCGCTACATCCATTCGGAAATAAAAACTTTAGAGCGTGTTGAAATACTAAGAGGTTTGCGTTTAGGTGAATTTGATGTTTTGGTTGGTATTAACTTACTACGAGAAGGTTTGGATTTGCCTGAAGTTACCCTTGTAGCCATTTTAGATGCTGATAAAGAAGGTTTTCTGCGTTCAGAAAAATCGCTTATTCAAACAATTGGGCGTGCTGCAAGGAATGATAAAGGTAGAGTAATTATGTATGCTGATGGCATTACCGAAAGCATGGAAAAAACGATTTCAGAGACCAACCGCCGTCGTGATATACAGATTGCCTATAATTTGGAGCATGGTATTACGCCATTAACGGTTGGTAAATCTCGTGAGGCAATTCTGGAGCAAACTTCTGTGCTCGATTTCTCTCAAAAGGCTAGTGATAACAAAGCCCGGGCTTACATTGAAAATGCAGAAATTAGTATTGCTGCCGATCCGATTGTACAATACATGGGCAAAGCCGAATTGCAAAAGGCAATTGATAATACCAGAAAAGATATGCAGAAAGCAGCCAAAGAAATGGACTTTTTACAAGCTGCAAAACTGCGTGATGAGATGTTTGCTTTAGAGAAAATGTACAACGAAAAATTTGCCAAATAGGATGGACGGACAAAATAGAAAGGATATCTTCCCGGGGTTGGAAGTTGGTATAATTTTAAAGAAGGATCAGCGGAGCGGAAATGTTACGTATGGAGTGGTGAAAGATTTACTCACCTCGTCTGCATTTCACTCAAGAGGAATAAAAGTAAGATTAGAGGACGGACAGGTTGGAAGAGTTTGCGAAATTATTGAAGATTAAGAATTGTAATGAAAATGCAATTAATCTGCAGAAAAGTAACAAAATATTTAAGCCTACGTCTATATTTGTAACATAAGAAATCAGCATGGGATTAATTAAATTTATATTTATAGCAATACTGGTACTTTGGATTATCCGAATGTTAATTCGTTTAATATTACCAATGTTGTTTAATAATATGGCTAGTAAAATGCAACAGCAGGCTACTGGACAGCAATATCAACAAAAAAAGCAAAAGCCTGAAGGTTCAATTTCTATTGATTACATGCCGCCAAAGCCAGACCAGGGTAAAACCGATAAGCTCGGAGATTTTGTAGAATACGAAGAAGTTAAATAATGTAAGTCCTGATGAAAATCAGGATTTTTTTGTTTGTAATATTTCCTTAATTGTGAGGTACAGCCGGGCCAGACAATTTAGGGAAGCAATCTTTTGTTTCATGCAACAAAATAAAGATTTGTATTGATAAGGCTGTTTAAAGCTTTTTTTGGAGATGCTTCTATTTAAACACTTTCAAAATCGAACCCCAAAACCAGTTTTCTTCAGCTTTTAGCATGGTTTCGATGGTTTTATCAGCATTAATTGCTAACTTATTTATATCTGCAACCGATTTTTTGAAGGTAGCATATTCCGGATCTTTTTCATCTCCTGTAACAGCTGAAAGCTCAGAAAGCACCTTCAACACCGGCTCCAGCTCACGTTTTTTACGCTCTTTTGCAACTTGTCTCGAAATATTCCAAACATCTTTATCAGCAAAAAAATATTCTTTACGCTCTCCGGCTTTATGTTGCTTTTCAACAAGTCCCCAGCCGATTAAATCGCGAAGTGTCATGTTTGCATTACCTCTGGATATGCTCAGGCTTTCCATAATATCTTCAGTGGTTAATGCCTCTGGGGAAATTAAAAGCAAAGCATGAATTTGCGCCATTGTTCTGTTAATACCCCATTCTAAGCCAAGTTTACCCCAGGCTTCTATAAATTTTAATTTCCCTGTCGCTAAATCCATAAACAAATATAATTATGTTTTTTAAACTTTCAGGAGTTATTGAAAGGTTGCTTTATAGAAATTTATTGCTGATTGCTGTGCTTATTTGGATGAAATTAACCGCAATATTTCACATCGAAATTATTAATTATCAGTACGGTTAATTTATTCCTTTAATATACGGGGCAAATTTTTATTTTTGACGTTCGTTTAAACTTAAACAAACCTTAATGAATAACTGGTTTAAAAACAATGGCACCCATATAGCCATTATTGCAATTTTTGTAGTCATTTGTTTTGCTTATTTCAGTCCTGTTTTACAGGGGAAAGCACCCATGCAAGGCGATGTTTTGCAGGCAAAGGCTATGCAAAAAGAAATTATGGATGTTAAAGCCCAAACAGGTAAAGGCCCGTTGTGGACTAACCAGATGTTTGGTGGAATGCCAGCTTATCAAATCTGGGTTCAGTATCCATTAAATATCACTACCTATGGTATCGATTTTATAAAAGGCGTATTTCCTGATCCGGTGGGCACTGTATTGCTTTATCTTTTAGGCGCATATCTTTTGTTTTGTGTGTTAAAGGTAAATCCATGGCTTGCAGCGGCAGGTGCCGTAGCCTTTGCGTTTACATCATATAACTTTATCATAATTGCTGCTGGGCATAGTAATAAAGCTTTAGCAATCGGATTTTTTGCACCGATTCTTGCTTCAATTATCTTAACGCTAAGAGGCAGATATTTGCTCGGCGGAAGCTTGTTGGCTTTATTTATGGCTTTAGAAATTCGTTCTAACCATATTCAAATGACCTACTATTTGTTTATTGCCATCTTCATTTTAGGATGCATTGAACTTTATCATGCAGTAAAAGCAAAACAATTACCGGTATTTGGTAAAACGGTGGCTTATATCTTCGGCGGTATTTTTCTTGCTATTTTAGTTAATGCAGGTACACTTTGGACAACCTATGAATATGGAAAAGAAACCATTCGTGGTAAATCTAACTTAACAATGGATAAATCCGAGCCTGCAACCGGTTTAGACAAAGCCTATGCCTACCAATGGAGCCAGGGTGTTGGCGAAAGTTTCACTTTCTTAGTGCCAAATTTATACGGTGGTTCGAGTGGAGGTGCTTTAGATCCAAAAGGCGAATTCGTTAAAATTTTGCAAGATGGAACAGTTGCAAATGCTATTGGTCCCTTATATGGTGAAAAAACCGGAGAAGCCATCAATGCAATTGCACAAAACGCTGGCTCGCAATATTGGGGTGATAAACCTGGTACTTCTGGCCCTTATTATTTTGGTGCTATTATTTGTTTCTTATTTGTATTCGGATTATTTATTGTAAAACACCGTTGGAAATGGTGGATTTTAGGCACGAGCATTTTACTATTATTACTTTCATTTGGTTCAAATTTCCCTTTAGTTTCAGATATTTTCTTTAACTACCTGCCAGGATATAATAAATTTAGAGCTGTTGAATCAATATTAGCGGTTGTTGGTTTATTAGTTCCGCTACTTGCGGTTTTGGCAATTAAAGAAGCTCAAGATGGTGTTTACGACCAAAAATACCTAATTAAAAGATTAACCTGGTCGGCGGCGATAACCGGTGGTTTTGCATTAATTATCTTAATTATGCCGACTGTATTTTTCAGTTTCAAAAATGCAAGCCAGGTTGAGCTTACCACTTGGCTTAATCAAATTACGCAAAACAATGCGGCAATTGTGTCAAAAATTACAGATGCGGTTGTTGCAGACCGAGTATCTCTAGCTAGAGCTGATGCTTTCCGTTCCTTGTTATTTATCCTGATTGGATTTGGTTTAATCTGGGCATTTATCACCAAAAAACTGAATATGCAACTTGCATTTGGTTTATTAGCATTGGCTATTCTTATCGATTTATGGCAGGTAGATCGCAGATATTTGAGCAATCAGAATTTCGTAAACAAATCTGATTTAGCCGATCATTACAAACCTAGAGATGTAGATAATTTTATCGCTGCTGATAAAGACCCAAACTTTAGAGTATTCGATTTAACTTTAGGCGATCCATTCAAAAGTGCAGAAACTTCATATTTCCACAAAACAGTTGGTGGTTTCCACTCGGCAAGGTTAAAACGTTTTCAGGAATTGGTTGACCATCAATTAACAAAAAGCATCAATCAAGATGTGCTGGACATGTTAAATACAAGATACATCATCACACAAGACCAACAAAATGGTTCATACAAAATGCAACGTAATCCAACGGCTTGCGGAAATGCATGGTTTGTAGAAAGCGTTCAGTATGTTAAAAATGCAGACGAGGAAATGAAAGCCATTAACAGTTTTGATGCTAAAAAAGAAGCAATTGTTGATGAAAGCTTTAAAAGCATGTTAAACAGCAAAATTTTAGGAACCGGGCAAGAAGGTTTTATTAAATTAACCACTTACACTCCTGATCATTTAACTTATGAGTACTCATCAGCGAAAGATGTAGTGGCTGTTTTCTCAGAAATTTACTACAATAAAGGTTGGAAAATGTATATTGATGGTGTAGAGAAGCCTTATTTCAGGGCTGATTATATCTTACGTGCGGCTCAATTACAAGCGGGTAACCACAAACTAGAATTTATTTTCCACCCAACTTCGTATTATGTTGGCGAGAATATTTCGTTAGCCGGTTCGATACTTTTAATTGCTGGTTTAGGCTTTGGTTTCTATTCAGAGAATAAAAAGAAAAAAGCTAAAGCATAATAGAGGTCTTTAATCAAACTTAACAATAATTAAACCCATAGGCATTTGCCTATGGGTTTTTTTGTGGCATTAAATTTTAACAAAAATTAAGAGAGGCGTAATAAAATTTAACAGTTACGTAACATTTGATTGATAGACAGTGTCTTATCTTTGTTTCAAATCGGATGTTATGCTTGAATTCTTTTTTGCGATATGCCTGTTAATTATCGTTATTTACTTTTTTAGTCCTTTTGAGGTTAAACTCGATGAGGAAGAAGAGTGGTAACATCTTTTTCAAAAATGTGAACTGCTTAAATAAAGCGGTAGTAAAATTCCTCCCCCAAAAATTTCTTGATAATGGATAAAAGAAACGTAGATATCGTTGTGATATCTGATGTGCATCTTGGTACTTATGGATGCCATGCCAAAGAACTTTTGAAATACCTTAAAAGTATCAAACCCAAAAAAGTAATTCTGAATGGAGATATCATCGATATTTGGCAGTTCAGCAAAAGTTATTGGCCGGAATCACACATGAAAGTTATCCGAAAGTTAATGAAGTTCGTTTCCGAAGGAGTAGAAGTTCATTACTTAACAGGAAACCATGATGAAATGCTCAGGAAATTTGACGGAATGGAAATGGGGAGTTTCCATTTAAGCAACAAACTGGTTATGGAATTAGATGGTAAAAAAGCCTGGTTTTTTCATGGTGATGTTTTTGATGTAACCATGCAGCATTCTAAATGGCTTGCCAAAATGGGCGCTATTGGTTATGATACGCTAATTTTGATTAACAGCTTTGTAAACTGGTTTCTTAATCTTTTAGGAAGGGAGAAAATGAGTTTTTCTAAGAAAATAAAGGCGAAATTTAAGGATGCGGTAAAGTTTATCAATAGTTTTGAACAGGTTGCCGCCGAGCTTGCTATTGAAAAAGGTTATAACTATGTGGTTTGCGGACATATACATCAACCCGAAAAGAGAGAAATTTTAAGTGAAAATGGTTCGGTTACCTATTTGAATAGTGGCGATTGGGTAGAAAGCTTAACGGCTTTGGAGTATAAGGATAAAGCCTGGGAAATATTTAAATACGACCATAAAGATTTTACTAAGGATGAAATGGATGACGGAATTTTATCTGATGCGGAAGATTTAAAAAGTAAACTCGACATTAATTTACTGTTGAAAAATATTAAGTATGAAATTGCCTGATAATTTAAGATATTCGGGCAATCAATGAAGATATTATACGCAATTCAAGGCACAGGGAACGGCCACATCAGCCGGGCAAGGGAAATAATTCCTTTGTTGCAAAAACATGGTGAGGTAGATATTTTGGTTAGTGGAACGCAGGCCGATGTTAAATTAAGCCAGCCCGTAAAATACCAGCTGCATGGTTTTAGCTTTATTTTCGGTAAAAAAGGTGGCGTTCATCATTTTAAAACCTGGTTAAGCATGAATCTTTTCCGTTTCAGAAAAGACATGAAGCAGCTTCCTTTAAAAGATTACAATTTAATTGTTAATGATTTTGAGCCAGTAAGTGCCTGGGCTTGTAAACTTCAGGGTATTGATTGCGTTTCGTTAAGCCATCAGGCTGCGTTTAAATCAAAGAAAGTGCCCAGACCAAGAACTATCGATTGGGGTAAGGTAATTCTCAGCCACTATGCGCCAACAAAATACCATATTGGTTTTCATTTTGATAGATATGATAGTTTTATTTACACACCTGTTATCCGCACGGAAATAAGAGCGTTGGAAATTACCAATTTAGGTCACTATACCGTTTACCTTCCAGCTATTGATGATAAATATCTGGTGAAAGTTTTAAGCAAAATCCCTGATATTAAGTGGCAGGTTTTTTCTAAACACAACAAAGAAGCTTATCAGTATGAAAATGTTTTTGTAGAGCCTGTTAACAACGAAAAGTTTAATAAGAGTTTGGCAAGCTGCGAAGGTCTTTTTACTGGTGGTGGCTTTGAAGGGCCATCTGAAGCGTTATATTTAGGCAAAAAATTATTGGTAGCGCCAATGCGTTTTCAATTTGAACAGCAATGTAATGCCTTTGCGCTTAAAAAATTTGGTTTACCGGTTATTTGGGGCAGTACCAGAAACTGGCTCCCGATAATTAAAGAATGGGTAGAAAACCCTCAGCAGCATCAGTTCAATTTCCCTGATGAAACAGCGCAAATCATTGATGATATGGTTAAGAAGTACGCTAGAATTTAGCCTTTGCTTAGCAACTCTTTTTTCGCAACTTCTATCCTTGCTCTTTAGGTTGCGTTTCTGCATCCTTGCTTCTTAATCTTTACTTTTTGCGCTTTGCGGTTTTTATCTTTACTTTGCCCTCTGTATAAATGGCATGATTAATCAGTTTAGAAAATTAAACCCTGTTAACCTTATTTTATTACTCGCATACACTTTTTTTATGCGGATAATTCTTTTTTATCAGGTGCCTGAACAGCTTCATTTCGATTTTTTAGAGCCATTTGCTCATTTTTTAATCGATTATGATTCGTCGAATATGTTCTCGCCTGTGGCTAACATATTTTTCGCCGCAATTCTGGTATTTATCCAGGCACTTTTATTCAACAGGATAATTAATAACCAGAATTTACTTACTAAGCAAAGTTTTTTACCCGGTTTAATGTATGTAACAGGCGCAAGCTTATTTATGCCATTTATGGTTTTAAGTCCGGCGTTGATTTGTAATTTCCTGCTCATCTGGATAATAGATAGGTTTTTGAAGCTGAATAAAAGCGCAAATTCTGTAACTGCAGTTTTTGATATTGGCATGATAATCGGATTGGGGACATTAATTTATTTCCCTTTTATTTCGATGTTGCTGATGATTTTTCTCTCCTTATTACTCTTCAGAGCATTTAACTGGCGAGATTGGATAGCGGGAATTGTTGGCTTTTTAACTGTATTTTTCTTTCTGGCTGTGTTGTATTACTGGAGAGATAATCTAACATCTTTCTATCAGATTTGGAAACCATTGGTAAACCGTTTTCCATCAGTTTTTAAAATTAATTATAACGATTATCTGGTGCTTATTCCTGTTTTTGTTATTATTGTTTTGGCCTCTTTACAGCTCCGCGAAAACTTCTTTCGGAGTTTTATAAGCACCAGAAAGGGCTTTCAGATGTTGTTTTTTATGTTTCTGATTGCTGGAGCCAGCTTTTACTTAAAGCCAGGTTTTCGGGTTTCTCACTTTTTACTATGCGTACCTCCGGGTGCGGTGCTTTTGGCTTATTACTTCAGCAATGCCAAAAAGAGGTGGTTCTACGAAACCTTGTTTTTGTTGTTTGTGCTTTCTGTTCAATACTTTCTGTTTGTTTAACCTTTTTTAACAAAATGATACCTCGAAACTTGTTAAAGATTAATAGCTTTGTGGCTGATTGAAGAGTTTTGGACTTTTTGATATTAGTTTTTTAATATTGAAAATAGATTCCGCTAAAGTTAAATGCACAATTTAAGTATCGATATTGGCAATTCTGCTACTAAAATTGCCGTTTTTTCAGGCAAAGATATTGTTCATTATCAACGGTTTGAGCAAGTAGCAACGAGCGATCTGTTGCACTTAATCAATCAGTTTAATATTCAGAAATCGATAATAAGTTCGGTTGATGAAGAGATTAAAAGCTTAGAAGATTTTTTAAAGAATCATACAGAATATGTTCGTTTTTCAGCTTTGCTGAGTAATGGCGTATTAAATAAATATAAAACACCCGAAACCCTAGGTTTGGATAGATGGGCAGCAATTTTAGGCGCCAATGCTATTTTTAAAGGGCAGGCATTTTTAGTTATAGATGCCGGAACATGTATCACTTATGATTTATTGAATCAAAATCAGGAGTATTTTGGGGGCAGTATTAGTCCGGGGATAAACATGAGATTCAACGCTGTTCATCATTTTACAGGCCGGTTGCCCTTAGTAAAGTGGGATGATAAAGAAGCCATCCCGGCAGGAACGGACACACAGTCTGCTATTAAAAACGGCATTTTGCAAGGCGTTTTAAATGAAATTGAAGGGTTTATTTCCCTAAATAAGATACAAGAAAGTGCCTTAAAGGTAATAATAACAGGGGGAGATGCGGATTTTTTGGTTAACCAATTACAAAACAGCATCTTTGCGCCTCTAATAATTAAAGATTCCTATTTGGTATTAAAAGGATTAAATGAAGCTATTGCAGATTAAAATGTACAGAAGAATAAATTATATTGCAGCCATACTCGTTTTTGTTTGTGGTTTAGGTGTTCAGGCACAGGTAACTACATCATCACCCTACTCAAGATTTGGATTTGGTAACGTAAAAGGTTCATTATTGCCTCAATTACGTGCTATGGGCGGCATATCTACTGCAGTAGGTAAGGTTAATGGCTTCAACTATATCAATATGCAGAATCCTGCATCGTATTCGGGTATTACCCTAACTACAATAGATTTAGGCATGAGCGCCGGATTAAATTCACTTTCCAGAAATAATTTAAACGAAACCAGCTTCAACGCAACTTTTGGTCACCTGGCTTTTGCTGCACCAATAAACAGGCGCTCGGCTATTAGTTTTGGTGTAATGCCTTATACCGATTTAGGTTACAGCTATAAAAATTCGGTTAAGATAGATACCATGAGTGTAGATCAGCTTTATGAAGGTGAAGGTGGTTTATCGAAGGCATATTTTGGTTACGGATACAGATTCGGAGACCATTTGAGCATTGGTGCTAACGTAGAATATATCTTTGGTAACTTAATTTCGACCCGAGCAACTGAATTTGCAGAAGTTGGAGCCTTAAACTCTAAACTTCAAAATAAAAACAGTGTTGGTGGTTTAAACTATTCTTACGGTATTCAGTACAATTTCAATGTTGCGCCAAAAACACTTGTAACCTTGGGTTATTCCGGTAGCAGCTCTGGTAAAATTAATTCTAGCCAATCTTACTTCGCTACTATTTACCAAAGAGACCAAACCGGTAATGAGGGTACAGCTATTGATACATTGAGCTCGGTTGTAAGTGCTAAATCAAACTTAAAACTTCCGTTATCTCATAATTTCGGTGTATCTATTCAACAAACAGATAAATGGTTAATTGGTGCCGATTTTAGAATGAGCAAATGGGCTAATGTAACGCTTAATAATGTAAACCAAGGTTTGCAGGATAGCTACGGTGCATCTTTGGGTGGCCAATTTACACCGGATATTACATCTTACAATAACTATTTTAAACGTGTTGACTATCGTTTAGGTGTTAGTTATGATAAAACCTACATCAAAATCGGTAATCAGGATATTAAGCAGATGGGCGCTTCCATCGGTTTTGGTTTCCCTTTACCATCGGCAAATGTGGGCTCAACCTTCTACAAAATTAACTTCACTACAGAAGTTGGTCAGCGTGGAACTTTAACCAACAGCTTGGTTAGAGAGCGTTTCATCAACTTCCATTTAGGTTTTACGCTTAACGATACCTGGTTCCGTAAGTATAGAGTAGATTAATGAATGGCAAAACTTTTTTATATGGTTTAATGCTTGGGTTGCCTTTATTTCTGGTTTCCTGTGGAGATGATGACTTAAAAAAGGCTAATGCTGTCGGAGATAAGAAGATAACCTTAGACCGGGACAGAACGCTTGGTGTAGAAATTATTTACAGTGATTCGGCTCGTGTAAAGGCGAAAGGTAACGCTCCGATAATGGATAAAGTTACCCCATCTAACGGTGGCGAATACCAGGAAATGATTAAAGGGGTTAAGATAGATTTCTTTAACGTACAAACCGGTAAAATAGACGGAACGCTCATTAGCGATTATGCTATTCGCCGTTCTCAGGAACAAAAAACCATTTTCAGGAAGAACGTAATTGTGAAGAATATTAAAGGCGATACTTTCTCCTCAGAAGAATTGATTTGGGATGAAGCGCAAAAGATATTCTATTCCAAACAAAAGGTAACCGTTAAAACCATCGATGGGAACATTCTGGACGGGGTTGATTTTCAGGCACCGCAAGATTTTAGCACCTATACCTTTAATTCTGCAACAGGTCAGGCCGTTTTAAAAGATGCCATAGCACCTTAAAAGCGCTATTTTTGCAACGCTTATTTGCTTAAAAATTAAACACTTGATAAATAAAATTTAGTATTTTCTTTTTTAAGGCAAATTTGTATCTTGCGCCCTCTTAAAAAAAACTAAATAATTTAAAGTACAATATGGGATTAATGACATTTTTGCGTAACCGTGCCGGATACATTCTTGTATTCATGATTGGTTTTGCAATTGTTGCATTTTTAGTAGGTGATGCAATTAACGTGGGTAAGCCTTTTTGGGCAGCCAACCAAAAAACTGTTGGTTCGGTTGATGGAAAAGACATCAGTATTGATGATTTCGGACCAAAGGTAGAGCAAAGTGTAAATCAGTTAAAACAACAATATGGTGGCGGTTCTAACGCTCAAATGCAATCAATGGCAGTTGATCAGGTGTGGAATGCAGAGTTAGCCAACGTGTTATTAACTAAAGAATACGATCGTTTAGGTTTAACGGTATCAGAAGATGAATTATTAGATTTATTAGTTGGTCAAAATCCAAGTCCGCTAATTAAACAATACTTCACAAACCCTCAAACCGGTCAGTTAGATAGAATGTCTTTAAACAGCTTTCTGAAATCTAAAGAGCCACAAGCACAAAGTCAGTCGCTTTTGTTGCAAACAGAAATTAAAAACCAGGCTTTACAACAGAAATATTCAAACTTAGTACGTAATTCAGTTTATGTTACTTCATTAGAAGCAACTGATGAATATACCAACCGTAACAAGCTGGCTAATTTCAAATATGTAAATCTTGATTATACCTCTATTCCTGATGCTTCAGTTAAATTAACGGATGCAGATTACTCGGAATATTATGACGCGAACAAAGCACGTTTCAATAATGCTCAGGAATTACGTTCATTTGAATATGTTACCTTCAGCATTAAACCTACAAAGGCAGATTCTGCTGCGGTAAAAGCTCAGGTAGATAAAATTGCTGCCGATTTCAGAACAGCTAAAAATGATTCGCTTTATGCGGCGATTAACTCTGATGTTAAAGTTCCTTTTACTTACTTAACTAAAGGTAAATTAGATCCTGCAGTAGATTCTGCTGTATTTTCTTTGCCTGCCGGAAGTTATTACGGACCAGCCCTATCAGGTAATTCTTATAAAGTAATCAAAGTTGTTGCTACTCGTTTCTCTCCTGATTCGGTTAAAGCAAGTCATATTTTGATAGACCCAGCTAAGGTAGGTGGTGAAGATAAGGCAGTTAAACTTGCCGATTCATTAAAAAGCTTAATTGCCGGGGGTAAAAGTTTATCAGACCTTGCAAAAATCTACAGTGTAGATGGTTCTAAAGATAAAGGTGGCGATTTGGGTACTTTCGCTCGTGGTACAATGGTTCCTGAATTTGAGAATGCTGCTTTTGATGGTAAGACGGGTGATTTAAAAGTTGTGAAATCTCAGTTTGGTGTTCACTTAATCAAAATTGAAAAACAAATTGGTTCGTCTAAAGTTGCGAAATTAGCTTACATCGAGAAATCATTAGCAGCAAGTAGCAAAACGCAGGCCGCAGCTTATAAGGCGGCTAGCAACTTCTTAGCTAATGTTAAAGGCAATGATTTTGCAAAGCTTGCAGCGAAAGATAAATTGAAAACAGCTGTTGCAGATAAAATTACGGCTACTCAGGGCTTTGCTCCGGGATTAGATAATCCACGTAAATTAATTCAGGATGCATACGCGGCAGATAAAGGTGATGTTTTACCTGAAATTTACACCATGGGTGATGCTTATGTTGTTGCTCGTTTAACAGATGTTAAACCTAAAGGTGTTTTATCTTTAGATGCAGTTAAAAAAGAAATTCAACCAATGGTGTTAAGTGCGGCTAAAGGCAAATTGCTTGCTGCTAAGCTTGAAGGTGCTGGTAAAGGAAACTTAAATCAAATTGCATCAAAAGTTGGTCGCCAGGTGATGCCAGTTCAAAACATTGTTTTCGCAAACCCAATTATTCCAGGTGTGGCTCAGGAAAATAAATTGGTGGGTTCTGTTTTCGGTTCTCAACCGGGTAAGGTTTCTGCACCGGTTCAGGGTGAGCGTGGTGTGTATGTTTTCACTGTTGATGGATTTACAAATCCTGCTCCAATTGCAAATATGTTTAAACAAAAAGAAAGCATGTTAATGACCTTAGGTCAACGTTCATTAGGTTCGGCTTTCCAGGCTTTGCAAGATAATGCGAAGATAAAAGACAATCGCGTGAAATTCTATTAATTAGAAATTCCGTAAATTTGAACCGTTCTGATGTTAAGTCAGAACGGTTTTTTTATTTGTTAGCCATGGAAATTCAAGAGAACATCATCAATAAGGTAGCGAACAGCGGTTTAATCACTTTAAACCTGGAAGATTATTATCATCCGGGCGAGCGAGTTGTGTATGATATAAAAGATAACCTTTTTCATGGATTGATGTTGAGGGAGAAGGACTTCAGGGAATTTATAAAAGCACACGATTGGTCTCAATATCAAGGTAAAAATGTTTCAGTTATCTGTTCTACAGATGCCATCGTGCCTACCTGGGCTTATATGCTTTTGGCTAATAAATTAAAGCCATTCGCAAATGAGGTGGTTTTTGGAAACCTGGAAACGCTAGAGGCAATACTATTCTCCAAGGCAATTGCTAAAATTAATCCCGAAAATTTTGCAAATGAACGTGTAGTGGTAAAAGGTTGCGGAGACATTGATATTCCGGTTGCCGCTTATGTAGAAATTACAAATTTACTTACACCCGTTGTTAAAAGTATAATGTTTGGGGAGCCTTGTTCAACTGTTCCGGTGTATAAAAGAAAAGATTAAACCCGTTTCTGAATGTTGTTTTGGTGTTGCTGAATTTATTAGATGTGCTCAATAAAAACTTGGATTGTTTTTTGCATATTGTAACAGGACTGCAAATAAAGCGTTATTATACGGTCGGACACAAACAACACACACACAAATGAAAAGGTTATTCACAATATTATTCACCTTTGCCACCTGGTATGCATCCGCTCAGGAACTTCCGCTCAAGAAGGAGCCTGTTTTCCAAGATGGAGAGGTATTAAGTTACAAGCTTCGCTATGGATTTATAACGGCTGCAGAAGCAACGATTAAGGTGCAAAATTCAGATTTAAAGTTTGATAACAAACCAACCTATAAATTAACAGTAGATGCACAAACCTCGGGCACTTTTGATGTTTTTTATAAAATAAGAGACCATTACGATTCTTATATTGATAAAAATGAATTGACTCCTTATTTCTATCAGGAAAATATCCGAGAAGCGAGTTATAAAAGACAAGACAAAGCCCGGTTTAATCAGGTTGGTAAAAAAGTGGTTTCGAACAGGGGAACTTTCAGTACGCCAACTACACAAACCTTCGATTTGGTATCGGCTTACTATTTTGCAAGAAGTCTGGACATCTCTAAAATAAAAACAGGCGATAAGTTTAAATTGAATTATTTTCTTGGTGATGAAATTTCGGCTTTGGAAGTTGAATATATTGGCAAAGAAACCGTTCAGAGTAAATTGGGTAAAATCAGGTGTTTAAAATTTAGTCCGTCTATAAAACCTGGCCGGATTTTTAAAAAAGATAGCCGTTTGTACCTTTGGGTAACGGATGATGGAAACCGTGTACCGGTAAAGGCACAGGTTGAAATTTTAGTAGGTGCGGTAACGATGGAGTTAAAATCGGCTTCAGGCTTAAAATATGCTTTAGCAAAAGATTAATCATGATAGAGGTAGAACAAGTGCTGGTGCACGAAGATGTTTTAAAAGAGAACTTTGTTTGCAATCTGAGTAAGTGCAAAGGAATTTGCTGTGTGGAAGGGGATTCGGGAGCACCATTAGATAATGATGAAACTGCAATTTTAGACGAGATTTATCCAAAAATAAAACACCTGCTGAATGAGAAAGGTATCAAAGCCATCGAAGAACAGGGGACTTATGTGGTGGATGAAGATGGCGACCTAACCACGCCTTGTGTGGATAAAAATAAAGAATGCGCTTATGTACTTTTTGAAAATGGCATAACCAAATGCGCCATTGAAAAGGCTTATGAGCAAGGCCTGGTAGCATGGCAGAAGCCAATTTCCTGCCACCTTTACCCAATCCGAATAACTAAATACCCAGAATTTGATGTATTAAATTACGACAGGTGGCACATTTGCCATGATGCCTGTACTTTCGGTAAGGAATTGAAGGTGCCGGTTTACAGTTTTCTTAAAGGACCGCTTATCCGTAAATATGGTGAGCAATGGTATAAAGAGCTGGAAGAATCGGTTGCTGCAATGTAGCATAAATCAGGAATTTCAATTTAGTACTATTACAGTACTTTATCTATGCTTTATCCCTACTTGAGCTACGCTGTATCTACGGATAGAATAGAGTGTCTTAAATAGTTTAATAATTTGTACCTCGTAACGAAGAGGTATGCTGAATTGTGTTTTACTGAGATTAAGTATTATAAAGCTTTACTAATACATAATTAATTGTATATGTGTAATATCTATCTTATTTTAGCAGATTGAAATTCATATATCTCTGATAACAACGTGAAAAAAATTCTAATTACCGGTGGTGCCGGCTTTATCGGTTCTCATGTAGTGCGCCGTTTCGTAAATAACTATCCTCAGTATGAAATTGTAAATTTAGACAAATTAACCTATGCAGGTAATCTGGCTAATTTAACTGATATTGAAAATAAACCAAATTATAGGTTTGTAAAGGAAGATATCGCAGATGCTTCGGCAATGAACGAGTTGTTCAAAACAGAAAATTTCGATGCGGTTATCCATTTAGCTGCAGAAAGCCACGTAGATAGATCGATTGCTGATCCAACCGCATTCGTCATCACCAATGTAATCGGTACGGTAAACTTATTAAATGCCGCCCGCGAATATTGGAAAGGCGATTACGATAAAAAAAGATTTTATCACGTAAGTACAGATGAAGTTTATGGCGCATTAGGCGAAGAAGGTATGTTTACGGAAACCACCGCTTACGATCCGCATAGCCCGTATTCTGCATCAAAAGCAAGTTCAGATCATTTTGTACGTGCATACCATGATACTTATGGTATGGACTGTGTAATTTCGAATTGCTCTAACAATTATGGTTCTCACCATTTCCCGGAGAAATTAATTCCATTAGCCATAAATAACATTAAAAATAACAAACCTGTTCCTGTTTATGGTAAAGGTGAAAATGTTCGCGACTGGCTTTGGGTTGAAGACCATGCCCGTGCAATCGATGTAATTTTCCATAATTCTAAAACCGGTGATACTTATAATATCGGCGGACATAATGAATGGAAAAATATCGACTTAATTAATCTTTTATGTACCATCATGGATGAAAAATTAGGTCGTGAAAAAGGTGAATCTGCTAAATTAATTACTTATGTAACCGATAGAGCAGGTCATGATTTAAGGTATGCCATCGATTCTTCTAAATTGCAAAAACAATTAGACTGGGTACCTAGTTTACAATTCGAAGAAGGTTTAGCTAAAACGGTTGATTGGTATTTACAAAATGAAGATTGGTTAAACAATGTTACTTCAGGCAATTATCAATCTTATTACGAACAACAATACAGCAATAAATAATGGAGATTCAAGAAACAGGATTAAAAGACTGCTTTATTATTAAGCCAAGGGTTATTGAAGATTCAAGAGGTTATTTTTTCGAGGGATTTAATAAAAACACCTTCGAAGAAAAAACAGGTATGAATGGACAGTTTGTTCAGGATAACCAATCTTTTTCTACTTATGGCGTTATCAGAGGATTGCATGCACAGGCAGGTGAATTTGCACAGGCAAAACTGGTTCGTGTGCTAAAAGGCGAAGTTTTAGATGTCGCTGTGGATATCCGTCCGGGTTCTCCAACTTTTGGTAAACACATTTCGGTAAAACTAAGTGCCGAAAACAGGTTGCAATTATATGTACCAAGAGGTTTTTTACACGGTTTTTCCGTCTTAAGTGAAACCGCTGAATTTTTTTACAAGTGCGATAACTTCTATGAAAAATCAGCTGAAATCGGCATCATGTATAACGATCAGGATTTAGGTATAGACTGGATGATTCCTGAAGATAAGGCATCTATTTCAGATAAAGACTTAATATTAAATGCTTTTTCTTCCTTAAAATAATATGGGTAAAATATTAGTAATCGGCGCAGGCGGTCAGTTAGGGCAATGCCTTAAAACTGTGGCAGAGCGTAGAGGTATAAGTGATATCGTATTTCCGGTAGAGCAGGAAGCCAATATCCTGAACGAAGAACTTTTAAAAACACTATTGGAAAGAGAAAAACCAGCTTTTGTTATCAATTGCGCCGCATATACTGCGGTAGATAAAGCAGAAGATGAAACCGAATTAGCTAAAGCAGTAAACGAAACAGGTGCTGCTAATTTAGCAAGGGCCTGCAAAGTTGTGGATGCTGCTTTAGTGCACATCTCTACAGATTTTGTTTTTGAGGGAACTGAGGTGAAACTTCTGAAAGAAGAAGACGAAGCTAAACCTATCAATGTATATGGTGTAACCAAACTTGACGGTGAAAAAGCTGTAGTATCTATTTTAGATAAACATTTCATTCTTCGCACCAGCTGGTTATATTCAGAATATGCCAATAACTTCGTAAAAACGATGTTAAAATTGGGTGCAGAAAGAGATGAATTGGGTATAATTGCTGATCAGGTAGGCACACCAACTTATGCCATCGACTTGGCCAATACAATTTTTGATATCATTGATTCGGGTTCGGAGCGTTATGGTTTATATCATTACAGTAATGAAGGCGTAACTTCGTGGTTTGATTTTGCTAAAGCTATCTTTGACATCAGTAATACCCAGGTTAAAGCCAATCCCATTCCGGGTTCAGCTTATCCAACAAAAGCTACCCGACCGGCTTTTTCAGTTATGGATAAATCTAAAATTAAATCAACATTTAATATAGAAATCCCTTACTGGAGAGATAGCCTGGTGGAGTGTATCTCAAAAATTAAGAATACTCAATAACCAATTTTCAAAAAATGAAAGGTATAATCTTAGCTGGTGGCAGCGGAACACGTTTACATCCTTTAACGCTTGCATGCAGTAAGCAAATGATGCCGGTTTACGATAAGCCGATGATTTATTATCCGCTATCTACTTTAATGCTTGCCGGTATTAAAGAAATTTTAATTATTTCTACGCCTCACGATTTGCCAAATTTCGAGAAATTATTGGGTGATGGTGCTGCTCTTGGCTGTAAATTCAGTTATGCAGTACAGGCAGAACCGAATGGTTTGGCGCAGGCCTTCGTTATTGGAGAAGAATTTATTGGTAAAGATAAAGTTGCTTTAGTTTTAGGCGATAATATTTTCCATGGTGATGGAATGGCTAAATTATTGCAAGCCAGTTCAAATCCAGAGGGCGGTGTGGTATTTGCTTACCAGGTTTCCGATCCGGAACGTTATGGTGTAGTAGAATTTGATGAAAATAAAAAGGCCATCTCTATTGAAGAGAAGCCTGAAAATCCGAAATCAGACTACGCTGTGCCAGGCTTATATTTCTATGATAATGAAGTGGTAGAAATTGCTAAAAAGATCAAACCCTCACCAAGAGGTGAATATGAAATTACTGATGTTAACAAAGTTTACCTGGAAAGAGGTACTTTGAAGGTTGGTGTTTTATCAAGAGGAACAGCCTGGTTAGATACCGGTACTTTTACTTCATTAATGCAGGCAGGTCAGTTCGTTCAGATTATCGAAGAACGTCAGGGCTTAAAAATCGGATGTATTGAAGAAATTGCCTATCGCATGGGTTTTATTGATGGAGAACAATTGAAAGCAATAGCTACGCCATTGGTTAAAAGTGGTTATGGCGCTTATTTGCTGAAGCAGATTAAATAAAGAATAAAAAACATATAAATGAGCCACAATATTTACCTAACCTTAAATATGTGGCTTTTTTTATGGGATAAGTTTTGGGTTGTTTGCTTGCCGCAAGGCTCTTTCTTTTTTCTTGATATAAAAAGAAACAAACCTGAGCGCAGCGAAAGCATGCCTACCAAAAAAACAACAACAAAAAAGATATAACATCAAGGCTTGCAACTGGTATTGGCTATGCGCATCGAAACTTATATTACGGCAGCACAAGCCCGATGAAAAATCGGGGGGATGTGCTGTCTGGCTATTGGTTACTTAGAGTTTGTTCAAAAGTTTCAATGGCCTATGCAACTATCATTTGCTATGCCAGGCGCCAGGGCATAGAAGTAGAGGTGCATTATAAAAATGGCTAAGCATTAGTATTGCCAGGGTTGTACAAATTTTACCAGCCTATGCTACTTCAATTAGGATGTTAGTTTGTTGTGCTTTTAAGTGGGTATTTTAAATCCAACTTTTATATCCTTAGATTGGTATCTGAAGAAACGTAACAATTTTATTTAGAAGGGCTAATCAATCAAATAAAACTGGATAGATGATTTTAATTACCTTTATCCGCAATACATCAGTTAAATGGATAAGACTAAAAAAATTGCCATCATTGGATTAGGTTATGTTGGATTGCCTTTGGCCCTTGAGTTTGCCAAAAAATATGAGGTGATAGGCTTTGATATTAATGAAGAGCGTGTTAAAGAGTTAGAGGAAGGGAATGATCATACAAAAGAAGCCGATTTAGCTGAACTGAAAAAAGCCATTAGTGAACACGGAATAAAATTTAGCAGCAGCCTCCCTGACATTAGCAATAGCAACATCTATATTGTTACCGTACCTACGCCCATCGACCACCTGAAACAACCAGATTTAACACCGCTATTATCTGCCTCCAGGATGTTAGGTGTTGTTTTAAAAAAGGATGATATTGTCGTTTATGAATCTACAGTTTACCCTGGGTGTACTGAAGAAGATTGTGTGCCGGTTTTAGAAAAAATCTCCGGTTTAAAGTATAATGTAGATTTTTTTTGCGGTTATTCGCCCGAACGCATAAATCCTGGCGATAAAATAAATACCCTTACCAAAATTAAAAAAGTTACTTCTGGTTCCACTCCGGAGGTTGCAGTTGAAATTGATGCGCTCTATTCCAGCATCATTACGGCAGGTACACACCTTGCACCAAGTATAAAGGTTGCAGAAGCTTCCAAAGCTATTGAAAACGCCCAGCGTGATGTTAACATTTCATTTGTAAATGAGTTGGCTTTGATATTCGATAAGATGGCTATCGATACCAGCGATGTTTTAGCTGCGGCATCCACTAAATGGAATTTTTTGAATTATAAACCCGGTTTAGTTGGTGGTCATTGCATCGGCGTAGATCCTTATTATCTTGCACATAAATCTGAGTCTTTAGGTTACAAACCCGAAGTTATATTATCCGGAAGACGGGTAAACGATAATATGGGCACTTTCGTAGCAAACAAGGTGATTAAGATGATGGTGGCAAAAGATAAAGTTATCAAAAATGCTAAAGTGCTGATTTTAGGTTTTGCTTTTAAGGAGAATTGTCCCGATATCAGAAATACCCGTGTTGTAGATATTTACAAAGAGCTAAGATCATTTTCTGTGGATGTTGAGGTTTATGACCCATGGGCAGATAAAGCAACAGTTTTAAAAGAACACCAGATACAGCTACTAGAGGATTTACAAAGTACCGATTATGATGCTTTGATTTTAGCTGTAGCCCATCAACAATTCTTAACCATAGATTATAAGGCTCTGAAAGCCAATAGTTGTGTAATCTTCGATACTAAATCATTTATTGATAGAGATTTTGTAGATGCAAGGTTGTAGGCATTTCCTCTTCTTTTGAAATTGATTCGCTGACTTGTATTTTTTTACACAAAATTTATTACGTATGTTTGCGGGCTTAATGTCTATGAATTAATTTTATGAAAGTTGCTCTTATTACCGGTGTTACCGGACAAGATGGTGCATATTTAGCCGAATTTTTGTTAAAAAAGGGTTACTTTGTTCATGGTATTAAAAGAAGAAGTTCTCTTTTTAATACGGACAGGATAGATCACCTCTATCAGGATCAGCATGAAAACAATGTTCATTTCAAACTCCATTACGGTGATTTAACCGATTCTACCAACTTAATCCGCATCATTCAGGAAACACAGCCAGACGAGATCTATAACCTGGGGGCGATGAGTCATGTTATGGTCTCGTTCGATTCGCCAGAATACGTAGCGAATGTTGATGGCATTGGAACACTACGAATTTTAGAAGCGGTACGTATTTTAGGCCTTGAGCAGAAAACTAGGATTTATCAGGCCTCTACTTCCGAATTATATGGCGGGATGCCAGAGAATAAAAATGATAGGGGTTTTTATGATGAAAACTCTGCCTTTTATCCCCGTTCACCTTATGGTGTTGCAAAGGTTTATGGTTTCTGGATAACTAAAAATTATCGCGAAGCTTATGGAATGTTTGCTTGTAATGGTATTTTATTTAACCATGAAAGTCCACTACGTGGCGAAACCTTTGTAACCCGTAAAATAACAAGAGCAACGGCTAAAATCGCTTTAGGTTTGCAAAACTGTCTTTACCTGGGTAATTTATCTGCACAAAGAGATTGGGGCCATGCAAAAGATTATATCGAAGCCATGTGGCTGATTTTGCAACAAGATAAGCCTGAAGATTTTGTTATTGCAACCGGTGTAACCACTACGGTTCGTGATTTTGTTCGAATGAGCTTTGCGGAGCTTGGTATCGAAATTGAATTTTCGGGCAAGGATGAAAATGAAAAAGGTGTAATTATTTATGTTGAGGAAGAAAGGGCAATAGCCTTAGGTTTAAATCTTGATAACTTAAAACCAGGTCAAACCATAATTAGAGTAGATCCTAAATATTTCCGACCTACCGAAGTTGATTTGTTATTAGGAGATCCTACTAAATCAAAGACTCAATTAGGTTGGAAACCAAAATATGATTTACCTGGCTTGGTTAGGGATATGGTGATTGCCGATTTGCATTTAATGAAAAAAGATGAATATCTTAAATCGGGTGGTTTTAAAACCTTAAATTATTTTGAATAACAAGTGAAGCTGAAAAAGCTTGACAATACTATATTTATGAAACAAAAATTAGTTCTATTATTATCCTTGTTCATCTTTACATTATTCACCAATACGGTGGTTTTAGCACAAAGCAATTTTGCCAACCAAAAAGTTGATGAATTATCTGATGCACAAATCAAACAATTGATGCAAAGAGCAGAATCGTTAGGCTATAGTGATGCCCAACTTGAACAAATGGCGGCAGCTCAGGGCATGAAAGCTGAAGAAATTGCAAAACTGCGTACTAGAGTCGAAAAAATCAGGCAAGGTGGAACGGCTGCTTCGTCTGTTAAATCTTCAAATACAGGTAATAGTAGTGGTTCAGCAGTAAGAACCGATCGACAGTATGTTGGCGGAGGCGATAGCACCTCTATCACACAGCCCACTAAACAAGAGTTAATTGATAAAGCCTTTGATGATTTAAAACCTAAGATATTTGGTTCAGAATTATTTAAAAATACCAATATCACTTTTGAGCCAAATTTAAGAATGGCAACACCAGCAGGCTATGTTATTGGTCCTGATGATCAATTATTAATCGATATTACAGGTGATAACGAAGCCAACTATGATTTGAAGGTTAGTCCGGATGGTTCGATTAGAATAGAATATGTTGGCTTGGTTAAAGTTGGCGGCTTGAGTATTGAAGAGGCCCGTTCAAAAATCAGATCTTTAATTTCTGGGACGTACCCTGCATTACGTTCGGGCAGAACAAAGCTGGCTATTAATTTGGGCAATATTCGTGGAATTAAAGTGGTATTGAATGGTCAGGTAACCAAACCAGGCACTTATACTTTGAGTTCATTATCCAGCGTGTTTAATGCATTATATGCAGCAGGCGGGCCAAACCAGAATGGCTCTTACCGTAAAATTCAGGTGGTGAGAAGTAATAAAGTGGTAGCAACTGTCGATTTCTATGATTTAATTATCAACGGTATGCAACGTGGCAATATTCGTTTACAGGACCAGGACGTGATTAATGTTCCGGTTTATGAAAACAGGGTAGAGCTAGTGGGTGAAGTTAAAAATCCGGCCATATTCGAAACCCTGAAAGGCGAAAGTTTTCAGGATGTTTTGGATTTTGCGGGTGGCTTTTCGAACATCGCCTATCAATCAGCGGTTAAGGTTTTCCAGAACACTTCAAGAGAAAGAAAAATCACCGATATTTTTGCAGCTGATTTCGGCACATACATTCCTAAAAATGGCGATAAGTTTTTTGTTGAACCTATCTTAGATAGATTTGAAAATAGGGTAGAAATTTCTGGTGCAGTATTCAGGCCTGGATATTTTGAATTGGAAAAAGGCATGACCTTGAAGCAATTGATTCAAAAAGCAGACGGCTTAAAAGAAGATGCTTTTATGAACCGCGGTTACATCAGCCGTTTAAATCCCGATAATACCCTAGGACTGGAGCCTTTTGATGTGGCAGCCATCATGAATGGTACTCAGCCAGATATTCTATTAAAAAGAGAAGATAGGATTACCATTTCTTCGATTTTTGATTTAAGGGATGAATACAAGGTTACGGTGCAAGGTGAAGTGAGGCAGCCTGATCAATTCCGTTACGCAGAAAATATGAGTATTGAAGATGCGATACAAATGGCAGGTGGGTTTAAGGAAGGTGCCTCCCCAAATCGTATTGAAATTTCAAGACGCGTTGGCAATAGTAATGTTCAATCCGTTGCAGCAAGTACAGCTGATGTTTTTACCATCAACATTGATAAAAATTTAAAATTATTGTCTGATACTACCTTTATACTCCAGCCTTTTGATATTGTCTCTGTAAGAAGTGCAGAAGGCTATGTGGTACAAAAACAGGTGAAAATTGAAGGCGAAGTGTTGTTCCCAGGTACTTACACAATAAAAAATAAAAACGAAAGAATTTCTGATTTAATTAGGCGTGCAGGTGGATTGACTGCGATGGCATATACAGATGGCGCTTCTTTGAGAAGACCAGGGGTAGATACAACCACTTTTAAGAATGATAAAGCGGCTGCGAGCAATAACGATGAGGCATTGAAAGAGCGAAAGAAAGAAGAGCAGGCTAGGATTATAAATTTAAAAAGAGTTACTCAATCCGGCGCCGATACAAGCAATTTTAGCAGGCAAGCGCAGATTATTACCTCAGACATGGTCGGGATCGATTTAACCAAGATATTAAAGTATGCTGGAAAAAGAAATGATCTGCTACTTGAAGACGGGGATGTTATTAAAATTCCTAAACAATTGCAAACAGTCAGGGTGAGTGGAGAAGTGCTAAATCCCAATAACATTGTTTTTAGAAAAGGAAAAGGTTTCAAAGGATATGTGAATGGAGCCGGTGGATTTACTGCTAATGCTTTAAAGGCCAGAGCTTACGTAAAATACGCAAATGGTTCCGTCGAAGGTGCCAGAAGTTTCTTGTTTTTTAATAACTATCCTAAGGTGAGGCCGGGCGCTGAGATTTTGGTCCCTAAGCGTGCTGAACGAGAACGATTGACCCCAGCTGCCTGGATTGGAATCGGGACGGGTCTGGCTTCTTTAGGGGCAATTATTGTGAGTCTGTTAAGATAACTTACCTTTCTAATATTTAATTTTAAGTAATTTACTTCACTTAGTGACGTTTGTGGTGGGTTTAACGAGATTAAAGCTTTTGAGCATGAAGGTAAATACAAGCAATCCTTGAGGCGCTAATGATAAATGGCAACGAAAAAAGACACAATGACAACTGAAAGTCAACAATCTAAAAGTATAGAAAACGATGAAATTTCTTTAAAAGAGTTAATCATCAAAGGGCAGCTATGGTGGCGTTATTTGCTTTCTAAATGGATAATTATTATAACATCTATTTTAATTGGCAGTGCCATAGGGTTTTTCTACGCAACTTCTGAAACACCAAAGTATACTGCTACTACTACATTTGTGCTGGAGGATGAAAAAGGAGGTGGAGGCTTAGGAAATTTAGCCGGTTTAGCATCCATGGCTGGTGTAGATTTAGGGGGTTCTGGTGGAGGAATTTTTCAAGGAGAGAACATTTTGAGCTTATATAAATCGAGAGCGATGCTCGAGAAGACATTGCTCTCTACAGTTCAAATCAACGGAAAAGATCAGTTGTTAATCGATCGTTTTATAGCGTTCAACTCCCTGAGGGAAAAATGGGCTGATAAACCACAGCTTTTAAAGCTGAACTTTCAAGCAGATAGCATGCAAGATGGTTTCCCCAGCCTTAAACCCAACCGTTTACGGGATAGTATATTAGGGGCCATTGTCACAAATTTAAATCGTGAATACTTATTCGTTGCAAAACCAGATAAAAAATTGAGTACTATTCAAGTTGATGTCAGAGCCAAAGATGAAATATTTGCAAAAGCGTTCGACGATCAGCTGGTTAGAAATGTAAACGAATTTTATGTTAATACTAAGACAAAAAAGACATTACAAAACGTACGAATTCTACAGCATAAAACTGATTCGGTAAGAGCTGTTATGAATGGAGCAATATATTCAGCAATTGCAGTGGCAGATGCCACACCTAATTTAAATCCGACAAGACAGATTCAGAGAGCTGCCCCAGCACAAAGGTCGCAGTTTTCTGCAGAGACAAATAAAACTATACTCGCTGAGATGGTCAAAAATTTAGAGTTGACTAAAATGTCTTTGCTAAGAGAAACTCCATTGATACAAGTTATCGATCAGCCTGTTTATCCCCTCAAAATAGTTAGGCTCGGTAAGGTTAAAGGAACAGTTATAGGTGGCGTGCTATTTGGTTTTTTAATAGGCCTCGCATTAACAACAAAATATATATTCAAAAGAATTTTAGAATAAAAATATGTACAAAGATAAAACACTTCTTATTACGGGTGGAACAGGATCATTTGGAAATGCCATGTTAAAGGGATTCCTAAATTCTGACTTAAAAGAAATTAGAATTTTTTCTCGTGATGAGAAAAAGCAGGAAGACATGAGAATCGAATATAAAAATGATAAACTAAACTTTGTTATTGGCGACATTCGGGATTTTAATAGTATTAACAATGCAATGAACGGTGTTGATTTTGTTTTCCACGCTGCTGCATTAAAACAAGTTCCTTCCTGCGAATTTTATCCAATGCAAGCTGTTCAGACAAATATTTTAGGTGCAGAAAATGTACTCGAGGCTGCCGCTAAAAATAAAGTTCAGCGTGTTGTTGTTTTAAGTACAGATAAAGCTGTATATCCAATTAATTCTATGGGTATATCAAAGGCGATGATGGAAAAGATGACAATTGCTAAAGCCCGTGATCTGAGGGTAAAAAATAACAATGCTGTCTTCACCGCCACTCGTTATGGAAATGTGATGTGTTCTCGGGGCTCAATTATTCCATTGTTTATCAAACAAATCAAAGAAGGCAAACCATTAACAATCACAAATCCTGATATGACTCGCTTTATGATGTCATTAGATGATTCTGTAGAATTGGTGATGTTCGCTTTCACCAATGGAAATCCAGGAGACATCTTTGTGCAAAAATCTCCAGGCGCTACGATTCACGTGCTTGCTCAGGCATTAAAAGAATTATTTAATGCAAGCAATGAAATTCAAATTATTGGAGAAAGACATGCAGAAAAGATGTATGAAACACTTTGCTCCAAGGAAGAAATGTCTAAAGCAGAAGATTTAGGTAAATTTTATCGGGTGCCTGCAGATTTTAGAGATTTAAATTATACGAAATACATACAGGAAGATGGCCCTAAGTTAATTAACGACGAATACAACTCTGATAACACCTTAAGGCTGGATGTTGAGGAGTTGAAGAAACTGCTATTGACATTAGATTACGTTAAGGAAGAATTAGCTTCACATCAAAATTAATTTGCATGTTACCATTAGTACAAACAGCGATTCCGCCAAGGGAAATTTTGATTCCCAAGCTTGAAGAAGTTTTATATAGCGGTTATGTTGCTCAAGGGGAAATTGTTGAGCAATTTGAGCGAAAATTTGAAGAATACATTGGTTCCGGCCATACACTTTCACTCAATTCTGGTACTGCCGCACTGCATATTGCCTTAATTTTGGCTGGTGTTACGGCAGGAGATGAAGTCATTAGCACGGCACTAACTGCCGAGCCAACGAATGTAGCGATTAAGATGGTTGGCGCAAATGTGAGGTGGGCGGATGTTGATTTGGAGACCGGAAATATTTCAGCTGAAGCTATTGAAGGGGCCATTAATTCTAAAACAAAGGCTATTATTGTTGTTGACTACGCCGGAATTTCGGTGGATGTCGAAAAGATTCAGGCAATTTCTCTTAAGTATAACATACCTGTAATTGAAGATGCTGCTCACGCACTGGGTGCAACATTTAAGGGTAAAAGAACTGGTAACCACTTTCCTTTTACAGTATATTCCTTTCAGGCAATTAAACATTTAACCACCATAGATGGCGGGGCTTTGCAAATACAGGACAAAGAAATGTACGAGAAGGGTAAACTTATCCGTTGGTTCGGTTTAGATAAAAAACTTAGCCGGATGGATAATAACATTACCATACAAGGCTTCAAGTATCATATGAACAATGTTAATGCAGCTATTGGATTAGTTCAGCTGGAAAGCATCGAAGACCTGGTGCAAACATATATTGCTAATGGCAAATACCTGGATGAGCAATTAAAGGATGTTAAAGGTGTCGAATTAATTCAATATTATCCAAACACGGAGGCTTCGTATTGGCTTTATACCATCAAGGTTGATAACCGAGATTCGTTTATTAAAATGATGGCGGATAATGGGATTATGGCCTCAGAACTTCATAAAAGAAATGATTTGCATACCTTTTTAAACGATTACCCGGCAAATTTACCTAATCTTGATCAATTTTACAGCAAAATGGTTCACCTTCCATGTGGTTGGTGGGTAAATAAAACAGATTGTGATAAAATGATTTCTTTAATTAAATCCGGTTGGTAATGATTCCAGTCTTCAAGCCATACATGCCCGAAGGTATCATGCCAGAAATTCAAGAAATTTTATATTCTGGAAATTTAGCCTATGGGAAATATGGAAAATTATTCGAACAACAACTTTCTGAGTATATCGATAACGACAAAATTGTAACGGTAAGCTCTTATAATCACGCCATGCTAATGGCGTTGTCTATACTCGATTTAAAACCTGGTGATGAAATTATTGCTTCGCCGGTAAGTTGCTTAGCATCTAACCAGCCATTCGTGGTCAAAAACTTAAATGTTATCTGGGCAGATGTTGACCCCTTAACTGGAAGTATGTGTCCGGAAGATGTTTTAAAACGGATTACGAGCAAAACTAAGGCTATTTTTCACAATCATTTTTGTGGTTTCTTGGGTAATATTACGGAGATCAGCAACATCGCCAAACAGCACGGTTTATATGTGGTTGATGACTGTATTGAAGCATTTGGTTCTGAATATAACGGTTTAAAAACTGGAAACCTATTATCAGATATGTCTGTATTTTCCTTTCAAACCGTAAGATTACCAAATACAATTGATGGGGCAGCCATATCTTTTAATAATGAAGAATTGTTTAAAAAGGCTCAAAAGATTAGAGACTATGGTATCGACAGATCGAAATTCAGAAATCAATTAGGCGAAATCAGCGATAGTTGTGATATTGAAGTAGAAGGGTACGGTGCATTAATGAGTGAATTAACTTCATATATCGGCTACATGCAAATGAATCAAATCCCTTCGCTCTTAAGTAAGCAACGGGGCAATGCTGAAAAGTGGTATGAGAAGATAGCAGAGATGCAAGATGTTTCCTGCGTTAAATTAACACCTCAGACAAAACCGAATTACTGGGTTTTTGGCATTCTTTGCGAACATAAGGCAGATATGCTAGCGAAATTCAGAAATGAAGGTTGGTATGCAACCGGAGTTCATATCAATAACAATCTTTACTCCGTATTCAAAAATAATGAGGAGTTGAAAGGTGTAAATGAATTTATGAATAAGTTTTTGGCTTTACCTTGCGGATGGTGGGTACATATATAGTTATGGTTGAGGAGCTAATACTTTCAAAACACAGGGATATCTCCGAAATTCAACTTGAGGAGATATGTAAACTTAAAGCCATTAGATGGAATTATCCTTTAGAGGAACATAAAAGCTGGATGCAAAAAAATATTGAGGCTAATGACTATCACTTATTGGTCAGCAAGGATCAGCAATTGGTTGCCTATTCAAATCTGATAAATACCTTTGCATCTATTAACGGAGAACTTACAGTTTTTAAAGGAATTGGCAACGTTTGCACAAGAGAGAGCGGTCAAGGGTATGGGAACATATTGATGGATTCAATAAATATATCCCTTTTCGAGCATAATTGGAAAGGAATTTTACTATGTAAAGATCATCTTATTGCTTACTATCAAAAATTTGGATGGTCCTTGGTTAAAAAGAAAGAAATCTTATCTCCCATCGCGGACGGTATAAATTATATGATTTATAACCACAAACTTAAGGTTAACAGTTTTGAGTATAGTGGTCGAAATTTCTAAAAGGCAGTAATAATGTGGTTTTCATCTAAAAACAAATAAATCAACAATGAAGAAAGTAGTAGTAATTGGTTCAGGTATTTCTGGCTTAAGTATTTCCAGAATGCTGGCAGAAGATAACGAAGTTGAGATTTTGGAACGTAACGAATTGCATGGCGGTTTAATAAAATGCAAAAGGATTGATGGCAATTTATTCCATCTCGTTGGCGGTCATGTTTTTAATAGTCGCAATACAATTGTTTTAGATTGGTTTTGGAAGCATTTCGATATCGAAAATGAATTTATTAAAGCAAATCGAAATGCCAAGATATTGATGAATGATACCTTAATTGGTTATCCAATCGAGAATTACTTATACCAGCTCCCCGAGCAGCAATTAACAACTATATTGAATGAGTTGCTTGATAAGTTATCGGAAAAGGTAAAGGATGTAAGTGACTATGAAAACTTTAAAGATTTTCTAATTGGCAACTTTGGCGAAGCGCTATATAACACTTATTTTGGCCCTTACAATACAAAATTATGGAATACTGATTTATCAAAGGTTCCTCTTGTGTGGCTTGATGGGAAGTTACCAATGCCTAAGTTAAGAGAAGTGATATTTAGTAACGTCATTAAAAAAGAAGAATCTACAATGGTTCATGCTACTTTTTATTACCCATGCAAAGATGGATCTCAGTTTATTGTTGATAGGCTAGCTGAAGGGTTAGCTATAAACAGATCTTACGATGTACAATCGATAGAATACTTAAAGGAGCAACAATTGTCTGTTAACAAGGGAGATAAGGTGGTTGATTCTATCATTTACTGTGGCGATGTAAGAAAGCTACATACAATAGTTAAAATTGATGATTCAGAATTACAGCATGCAATGAAAGAAGTATCGAACCTGCTTTCCAATGGCACTTCAAACGTTCTTTGTGAAACGGATGCGAATGATGTTTCCTGGTTATATTTACCGGAAGAGAAGTTTAAGGCACACCGTATAATTTACACTGGTAATTTCAGTGATTCAAACAACGGAGGAACATCCCGTAAAACTTGTGTTGTCGAATTTTCTGGCAAACAAGATCAGAATGATATGGTTGAAGAATTGGCATTACTACCTGGCAACTTATCACCCCTTGCATTTAATTACGAACCAAATTCGTACATAATACAAGATGGGGAAACCAGAGACAAAATATCACTATTGAAAAAATTACTGAAACCCTATGGCATCTTTTTGCTGGGACGATTTGCTGAATGGGAATATCACAATATGGATAAATGTATAGAGTCTGCGATGGAATTGAAAGCGCTTAATTTTTAGTTTGGTTAGGGCAGGGTTATCCTTTAGTTGAAATGATGGTAAAATTAAAAACAAACGCTTTCTATAATATTCTGCTTACAGGATCTGGTCTGGTATTGCCCTTGATAACTTTCCCTTACGTTACGAGAATTCTAGCTCCAGAAGGGATTGGTCATGTTAATTTTGCGAATTCCTTTATTCAGTATTTTGTAATTTTAACTTCATTAGGTATTCCATTATATGGCATTAGGGAAGTTGCAAAAGTAAAAGAATCGCTAGTAGCAAGGAGCAAGATCTTATTTGAACTACTATCAATTAAAGTTGGTTGCACCATCGTAGGTATTCTAATCTACCTCCTATTAATTTTTACTATTGGTAAGTTTCATGATAGCTTAATTTATTATCTGCTGGGTATTAGCACTATCATCATCGGAATATTTGACTTAAATTACTTTTTTTATGCTTTAGAAGACTTTAAATACATCACCATACGAACAGTTTTTTTTCAGGTTGTTTCGGTGATTATCACCTTCATACTGATTAAAACCAAAGAAGACACATTGATTTATTTTTGTATTCCAATATTGATCAGCCTTTTAAATACTGTAATTAATACTAAATACATCCTAAAGTTTATTGATTTTAAGGTTTTATCATCCAAATTAGATATCAGAACACACATCAAACCTTTACTGTTACTATTTTCCGTAATGGTTTTTACCAGTATATATAATTTACTTGATACCACTATTCTGGGGTTTATAGCTGGCGACGCCAGTGTAGGGTTTTATACTGTTGCGTCTAGAATTAACAAAATACCGTTGTCTTTAATTATGGTTCTGGTGCCTGTAATGCTGCCCAGAATTTCCGTTGAATTTAAAAATGAAAATCATACCGAGATCAATAGACTTATTAGTAAAACGCTGCAGTTTGTTATTCTTCTAGGCGTTCCCATTATGGTAGGTTTGTATTTGTTGGCACCAGAAATCATTACTTTATTCTCCGGTAAGGCTTTTTCCTCATCCATTACAACGCTACGCATCATGTGCCCAATTATTTTGGTAATTGGTATGACTACCAATTTTAGCACACAACTCTTAATCCCTATGGGCAAGGATAAACAGCTTTTAAACGCAGTCATTATGGGTACCGTAGTAAGCTTAATTCTTAACATCACCCTTATTCCGGTCTTTCAAGAAAACGGGGCAGCCATTTCTAATTTGCTTGCAGAGTTGGTGGTACTGGTAAGTTGTTATTTGTATGTACGTAAAAGTATCGAGGTAAAAATTCCATTCCAACAAATTATATTATTAACAGTATTATGTATGCCATTCTTTGGGTTTGTAATACTTTCCAGGGTGATATTTTCGATACCAATTTTCGTATTGCTTTCTGCTGTATGTTTTTGTGCCCTATACTTTCTAATCTTACAGGTCTTTGTCTTAAAGAACACAATGATTCTGGAGGTTGTATCAACGGTAAAGAGTAAAATTTCAAAAAAACCATCTAATTTTCCTGCTTAATAAGCTATGCAAATAAAAAATATTTATTCAACACGCAAGAGTAATAGCGAGGTTTACTCAGATCTGATCTACGAATGGGAAGATTGTATCGCAGAAGAATTAAAGATTCCAATACACTCATCCACCAAGGTTTTTGCCAGATTGACTAGTATGGGTTATAGGATGGCTAGTAAGATCGGTCTTTCCAACCTGTTTCAGCAGGTCAATAACTCGTTTAAACCTCATGCTTATACCCTAATCTATCACCTTTATCCAGTAAAAGAATTTGGATTCAAGGTGTTCTCAGATAAAATACCGTATTTAATCGATTTTGATAAAAATGTTGACATCAATAACTTCAACAAGGTTTATGAAAACTGTAAACTTATTTTAGTTTCAAGTTTAAACGCATATAATATATTAAAGGAAGCCAACTGCCCGTTAAATATTGTTCATTTACCACTAGGTCTCTCTGATAAATATCAGCTATTTACTGATTACCAGAGTAAAAAGTATGATGCCATTTTTGTAAGGAAAAATAGAGTTTTGGAGGAGTATGCCGAACGTTATGCTTCATCACATCCAAATTTTAATTATGTATTTAGAACCTGGGCAGGTAATAATATGTATAGAAATAATGTTTATGTTTCTAATTTAGATGGGGTTTTAGGTGAGTATTCTAGCCGCTCTGAGTACATAAATTTATTAAGAAGTTCCAAAATTGCATTTTACTCTACACCAGGTACTGATGAGAAAGATTCAAAGTTTATTAACCATGTAACACCCAGCCTTTTCGAATTTATTGTAAATGGATGCCGCATTGTGGCCAGATATCCAGAGAATGAGGAGACTAGATCATTTGATTTATCCTCAATATCTGAATCCATGAGTTCGTACGAAATATTTGAAGAGACGCTAACAAATCACCTAAGAGATCAAACGGGCGACTATTTGATTAGTAGCAAGAAATTTTTGGAAAAGGTGTATATGAACAGGAGAATAACAAGTTTAAAAGAAATACTAGAAAAATATTAAAGGGCGCAATGCTATCGTATCATAGCAAAAATAAAGGGTATATGCTTACAAACCTGGATATCGACAACATCACCACGCTTGTTATACAACAAAACTAAAATAGTAAATTGATGAAACCATTATTGAGTGTAGCCATCGCCACTAAAAATAGAGAGCAATACTGTATTGCAGCAATTCAAAGTATTTTAGACTATAGGGACAAGCGGATAGAAATTACGATTGCGGATAACAGCGCTACCACCTTAGTTAAACAATATGTAGAAAATCTCAATTCTACTCAGGTTAAATATAGATATGACGGTGGAGGTGTATCATCGATTGAAAATTTTAACCGGGCGGTTGAATTAACCTCTGGTGAATATGTTTTGATGATTGGAGATGATGACTCGATATTGCCAAATGCTGTAGATGTTGCACTTTGGGCCAAAGAAAATGATGCAGATTCTATCTGCTCAAATGAGAGCGTAGTTTATTATTGGCCAAACTCCAGAGATATCTATCCAAACGGACATTTAACAATACCTGTTGGTACCTCAGAAAAAGAGGCTGTTAATGTCAAAAAAAATTTAGTTAAATTGCTTAAAAACGGAATACAGCATTATTTGCTATATCCTTTGCCAAAAACATATCATGGTATCGTTAAAAAAGATGTTTTGGATAAAATTAAGGCAAAAACGGGTCACTATTACGGGGGGTTGAGTCCAGATACCTACTCTTGTATAGCAGTATCATGCATTGCCAGGAATCATTACATTATTAACGAACCTATATCTATTGCTGGCGTTTGCGCAACGAGTACCACTGCAGATAATTTTTCAGGTAAACATTCCGGTACCGTTGATAATATACCACATTTGCAAAATCGCCCTAATTATGTATGGAATGTTAAGGTACCTAAATATTATAGCGTAAATACCATTTGGGCAGAATCAGGCTTAAAAGCCTTAGAGGAGTTGGGCGAAGTAAAATATCTTCAATTATTTAACATGTATCAGCTTATGGCTCAAGGCTGGGTTAATAATTATAAGTTCATTCCGGATGTAATCAAAAAAGAATCGGGCATTACAAGGAAATGTAATCAAATCTCAAATATCGCTTTGTATGCAGGGCTGAGTTTAGCTTTCTCCAAAATTGTTTTAAAGAAGTTTGCCCATACCTTAAAAGCAAAATTTAAATCGAAAAAATATATAGTAAACAATCGGGTAATTGATATACAGGAAGCGATTAACATTTATAGCGGACTAGGTAAATGATATTTTATGTAATTCCATATCTCTTTGTACTGACACTTTCGTCTGTTTTATACAAGGTAAGGATGGAAGATATACCCAAAGGTGTTCTTCTTTTTCTCTTGCTATTGCCGGCAACGCTTGTTGCTGTGTTACGCGGAGATGTAGGAGCAGATACATTAAACTATATAGGATATTTCAATGATTTGCGTCAAGGGTCGAATAATTATCAACATTACGAGCCTGGCTTCCATTTCTTGCTTAAGGTTATTGATTTGTTTGGTCTAACTGACAGGGGGAGTATTGCCCTTGTAAGCCTGTTGACGATCCTGTTACTCTGTATTTCGTTCTCTAGAAATAAGCAACAATTTCTTCTTTTTTGTTGGGTCATTTTTCCAATATACTTCGTGGATATGACAATGAATGGGCTTAGATACGGCTTAGGGTTTGCGTTGGCTGTTATAGCAATTGAAAATATCTATAAAAAAAAATATCTAGGGGCAATTGTATTCTCATTATTAGCAATACTTACTCAATATTCTTCTTTTTTACTTATCATCCCATTCATCTTTGTGGGTGTTAGCAAGAAATACGCTATTTATATTGCTTTGATGATGATCATTACGCTAGCAGGTATAATTACCGCTGCGCCTATGCTGTTGATATATTTATACGATAAACAAGATGCCTACAAGGATATAGCCTCTCCTGGAATCACATCTGGATTGCTACCGTTATTGTCTTTCTTTGTTATTTATTTTAGTTTCATAATTTTTTCCAATAAGGATAACTTCAAAATTTTACATATTTTGCTTTGTTTAGAACTATTGTCTTTTGGCATCGCAAAGATGTCTTATGCCGGACTGAGACTACAGACTTTATTTTTGTTTGGTCTTTTAGTTTTTATCAAAGAAAATTTCGGCATGTTAAAATTTCAGAATAAGTTTATGCTCATACTGTATATATATGGGATATTTAGTTTTTTGTTATTAACAAAGAATCTGTCTGTACAAGTTGAGGGTGTTGAATCACCAATGATACCTTACAAATTCTTTTGGAATGAGAGATGATAAAAAGGTTGGTGTCAAATCACGTAAATTAATTCAATTTATCTAAAATATCTATGAAATCCGATCGGCAAAAAGATAAAGTGGAAATACATTCATCATTCAGTTAATGAGTTTAAAATTAAGATAGTCAGACATTTCCGACATAGGTACTTTTATCTAAAAGACCGATGCTTGGAATATATAAATTTATTATGAACAATACCAGGGTACGCGTTTCTGTGGTTATACCAATGTATAATTCCGAGAATACGATTATTAGAACATTAGATTCGGTGAAAAATCAAACGGTTACAGATTATGAGATTATTATAGTTGATGATGGCAGTACTGATTCGTCCGCCGTTCTCGTACAAGAGTATATTCGATCAAATGACTCATTAGAAATTCAACTCATTAAGAAAGCAAATGGAGGAGTTTCCACCGCAAGGAATCTAGGTATATCTAAGTCTTCAGCTCCTTGGATAGCATTGTTAGATAGTGATGATGAGTGGTTGCCTAACAAATTGGAGCGGCAATTTGAGATAATAGACAATAATCCATCGATTGACTTTCTAGGTACTAATCGAAATGGTGAACATTTCAGTTCAATTCTTTGGAAAAAACTTGGGATGTTGGAAAAAATTTCGGCCAGATTGTTGCTTGTGAAGTTTATTTTCGTCGTTCCAACAATCCTTTTTAGAAGGCAAATTGTTGGTGATATTGGATACTTCGATGAGAGTCAAAAATATGCTGAAGAAGGGAATTATTTCATTAGAATAGCACAAAAGTTCAATTGTTATCTTTTGAATGAAAGTTTGGTGATCACCGGCGGAGGAAAAGCGCACTTTGGCCATTCAGGCTTATCAAGTAATTTAAAAGAAATGGAGCGTGGTGAACTCAGAAACATAAAACTAGCTCTAAATCTGAAGATTATTAATTATTTTGAATATAGTTTGTTGACAGTGTTCTCCATACTTAAATACTTTAGAAGGGTTATAATTGTTAAATCTCGATAATATGTGGAAAAGATACGGTTTTTGGGGATGCATAAAGTTAATACGTGCAGTGATATTTACTAGGATTTGGTATCCTGGAGCAAGATTGATCCGCCTGCCTTTTGATATAAGAAATCGCAAATACATTAAGTTAGGCAAAGGATTTACGACAGGCTTTGGTTGTCGGATCGAAGCTTTACCTATTCTTGAAGACGGGAAGTACTGTATTAAAATTGGTAGTAATGTTCAAATTAATGACTATGTCCATATAGGAGCAGTAAGTTCTGTCACTATAGGTGATAATGTATTAATGGCAAGTAAAATATATATATCTGATCATAACCACGGAAGTTATAATCTAGAATTTAGTGACTCTCCTTTGAGTAACCCTATGGATAGAAAACCAATACCTAAACCTGTAGTAATTGCTGATAAAGTTTGGATTGGAGAATCATGTTGCATTTTGCCTGGGGTTACTATCGGCGAAGGCAGCATAATCGGTGCATTATCTGTTGTAAGTAAAGATATACCCCCTTATTCGATTGCTGTTGGAATTCCGGCAAAAGTCATAAAAATATTTAACTTCGAAACGAATAATTGGGAACCAGTTAAAAAAGTATAATAATGGAAATAAATATAGATCAACCACCGAAACCAGGTTGTAATTTTCTTTTAGCAAATTGGGTGTCTTTATGTGAATATACCAGTGAAATAGAAAACCCTAGAGATGGTGAATAGACATTTTTCTGGCAGTATCGTTTTATTTAAAAATGAGTATAATGAAGTAAAGAAAGCAATTCTAAGTTTCATACAGCGGAGCAGTTATACGTCTCTTTACCTAATTGATAATTCACCCGACGATAGGTTAAAGAATTTGAAAGATATTGGGGAAAGAATCGTGTATATCCATAATCCTCATAATCCAGGTTTTGGAAGTTCTCACAATGTTGCAATTGAGATGTCCATATCGAAAGGTAATCAATTTCATTTTATAATAAATCCAGATATTCATTTTGATGATAATGTCGTTGAAACCATGATAGATTTTATGGGAAATGACCAGTCCATTGGTATGATGATGCCAAAGGTTTTGAATGAAAATGGTTCGCTCCAAAATTTGCCAAAACTGCTACCGACACCGATGAGCATTGTGTGGCGAAAACTTGGTGCGCCACGAATCTTTTATTCAAATTTTATTAATAAGTATGAACTTAGATTTGTTCCAACTGACCGGATCTACAATGCTCCTGTTTTGTCTGGCTGCTTTACTTTGCTAAATTTAGCAGCGATTAAAGAGGTCGGTATGTATGATGACCGGTTCTTTATGTATTTTGAGGACTGGGATTTATCAAGACGTATGCATGCTAGATACAAAACAGTTTATTTTCCAACTGTATCAGTGTACCATGGTTATGAATCTGGTGCAAACAAGAGTGCTAAATTATTTAAGATTTTCTTAAACTCAGCATTTTCTTACTTTAACAAATGGGGATGGTTGTTCGACAAAGAGCGTGGCGAAATCAATTCAAACGCCTTAAAACAGTTTAGATAATGGATATATTAATAACTGGTAGTACAGGTTTCGTAGGGCAAAATCTTCTCCCATTTCTGAAAGCAAACAATATATCGGCTAAAACGATTGCCCGAAATGATTTTGAAGGTGACATTGACTTCAACGGTTTCGAGTGTATTGTTCATTTAGCAGGTAAAGCCCACGATCTAAAAAAGACCTCCAGTGCCGACGAATACTACCAGGTTAATTTTGAGTTGACCAAAAAGCTTTATGATGCTTTTCTAAAATCTGATGCTAAAAAATTTATCTTCATCAGTTCGGTAAAAGCTGCGGCGGATATGGTTGATGGTGTATTAACGGAGGAAAATAGGCCAAATCCTCAAACTCATTACGGTAAATCCAAATTATTGGCTGAACAATATATTCAGGAACAGCCTTTGAAAGCGGGGAAATTATTTTATATCCTACGTCCTTGTATGATTCATGGGCCAGGGAATAAAGGAAATCTTAACTTATTACATAAATTTGTACAAAAAGGCATACCATATCCACTAGCTGCATTTGACAATAAACGTTCTTTTCTGAGCGTGGAGAATTTATGTTTTGTAATTGCTAACTTGTTGAATAAAGATATTCCATCTGGAGTTTACAATGTTGCTGATGATGAAGCATTATCAACAAATGAAGTTGTTGAGATTTTAGCAAATTCTTTGAAAAAGCCCTCTAGATTATGGGCAATTCCTACTAGTTTTATACGTATTTTAGCTAAATTTGGGGATCTACTTAAACTACCATTAAATACTGACAGGTTAAATAAGTTAACAGAGAATTATATAGTTAGCAATAAAAAAATAAAGGAGGCGATCAACTTACCTTTACCAATTACCACACGAAATGGTTTATTAAAAACCGCAGATTCGTTTAGCGGTTAAAAAATAGCTTGAAGAATACTTTATGAAAATAGCATTAATAACAGGAATAACTGGCCAAGATGGGGCCTATCTGGCAGATTTATTATTAAAAAAAGGATACGAAGTTCACGGCATCAAACGCCGTAGTTCTCTCTTTAATACGGATCGTATCGATCATTTATATCAGGACCCGCATGAAAGCAATGTCCGTTTTAAATTGCACTATGGCGATTTAACGGATTCAACTAATCTGATTCGAATTGTTCAGGAAATTCAACCTGATGAAATCTATAATTTGGGTGCAATGAGTCATGTGAAAGTTTCATTCGATTCGCCTGAATATGTAGCTAATGTTGATGGTATTGGTACTTTGAGAATACTGGAAGCGGTAAGGATTCTTGGTTTAGAAAAGAAAACCAGAGTTTACCAGGCGTCTACCTCTGAGTTATTTGGCGGTATGCCTGAGAATAAAAATGAGAAAGGTTTCTATGACGAAAACTCTCCATTTTATCCACGTTCCCCTTATGGTGTTGCGAAGATTTATGGCTTCTGGATTACTAAAAATTACCGTGAAGCTTATAATATGTTCGCTTGTAATGGTATTTTATTTAATCATGAAAGCCCACTAAGAGGCGAAACCTTTGTTACCCGTAAGATTACCAGAGCAACAGCCAAAATTGCCTTGGGTTTACAGGATAAATTATTTCTTGGGAACTTAGATGCTTTACGTGATTGGGGCCACGCAAAAGATTATGTAGAAGCGATGTGGTTGATTTTACAACAAGAAACGCCAGAGGATTATGTTATTGCGACAGGTGTAACCACTTCTGTTAGAGATTTTGTGAAAATGTCCTTTAAACAAGTGGGGATAGGATTGGAGTTTAGAGGGGAGGGCGTGGAGGAGAAAGCTTATGTTGCATCGTGTAGTAATCTAGATTACCAATTAGAGATAGGCAAAGAAGTGGTTGCAGTTGATCCTAAATATTTTAGGCCCACAGAAGTAGATTTATTAATTGGTGACCCAACAAAATCTAAAACCAAGCTAGGCTGGAAGCCACAATATGATTTAGCCGGATTGGTTGAAGATATGATGACATCAGATGTGGAGCATTTTAAGAAAGAATTATTGTTAAAAGCTGCCGGTTACAGCGTAAAAAATCAATTCGAATAAAAATAGGAAGGAGATGGCTTAGTCACAGTCTCTTGTAATTACGAAGTAATGAATAAAAATAGTAAAGTATATATAGCTGGCCACCGTGGCATGGTAGGTTCCGCTATTCTAAGAAATTTGGAAGCTCAGGGTTTTGATAATCTTGTTACAAGAACTTCCAAAGAATTAGATTTGCGTGATGCCTCAGCAGTAGCTCAATTCTTCAATATCGAAAAACCAGAATATGTGTTTTTAGCAGCGGCAAAAGTTGGTGGTATTGTCGCAAATAATACCTATCGTGCAGATTTTTTATATGAAAACCTGATGATACAAAATAACGTGATTCATCAGGCTTATTTAAATAAGGTTTCGAAGTTGATGTTTCTTGGATCTTCTTGTATTTATCCAAAATTGGCTCCTCAGCCCTTAAAGGAAGAATATTTACTAACAGGTGAGTTAGAGCCAACAAATGAACCTTACGCCATCGCCAAAATTGCAGGTATAAAAATGTGTGATGCTTACCGAGCACAGTACGGATGTAATTTCGTTTCAGTGATGCCTACAAATCTTTATGGGCCTAATGACAACTATGATTTAAACAATTCGCATGTACTACCTGCAATGTTGCGCAAGTTTATTGTGGCTAAACAAAATGGTTCTGGCACGGTAACCATTTGGGGTACAGGTACACCTAAAAGAGAATTTTTATATGCCGATGATTTGGCTGAAGCTTGCGTTTATTTGATGAACAACTATAATGAACCTGGATTAGTGAATATTGGTGTTGGCGAAGATGTGTCTATTTTAGAACTGGCAAAATTGGTGAAGGAAATTGTAGGTTTCGATGGCGAGATTATTACTGACATCAGTAAACCAGATGGTACACCGAGAAAACTAATGGATGTATCAAAGCTCAATATGATGGGCTGGAAGGCGAAAACCTCTTTGAGAGCGGGTATACAAAAAGTGTATAGCGAAATCAAAAATAATGACTGGAGCTAATCGTAATAACACTCAGGTTCTGATCATGGCAGGCGGTGTGGGTTCCCGCTTTTGGCCGAAGAGCCGCAATCAATTTCCCAAACAGTTTATAGATATTTTGGGCTTAGGTAAATCTTTATTGCAACTTACTTATGAGCGTTTTTTAAAAATTTGCCCAAACAATCAGATTTATATTTTAACTAATGCAGACTATGCTGATTTGGTAAAAGAACAATTACCTGAAGTTTTAATCGAAAATATATTGTTAGAGCCAAGCAGAAATAATACTGCACCATGTATCGCTTATGCCAGTTATAAAATAGCAAAGTCTAATTCGGATGCAAATATAGTTGTGGCTCCATCTGATCATTTGATATTAAAAGAAGAAGATTTTTTGGCAAAAGTTAAGCAAGCCCTGGCTTTTACTGAATCAAACGATGCATTATTAACCTTGGGTATCAGCCCTACTCGTCCGGATACAGGTTATGGATACATCAAGTATCAAGTTTCAAATTTCAAGAATCTAGATGATGATTCCGGAATCAAAAAAGTGCATGCTTTTATGGAGAAGCCTTCGCTTAGTAAAGCACAGGGATATTTGCAAAGTGGTGATTACGTTTGGAATGCCGGGATTTTTATCTGGTCTGCGAAAGCGGTTAAAAATGCTTTTGAGAAATACGCTCCAGAAATCGCTTCCTTATTTGCTAGCGGGCATGAATTTTATAATACCGATAATGAAGCGGAATTTATCATGGAAAATTACCCAACAGCTCCTAACATCTCCATCGATTATGCCATTTTAGAAAAGGCAGACAACGTGTATACAATTCCAGCAGATATTGGCTGGTCTGATTTGGGCACATGGGCTTCACTGCATGCTGTTGCACAAAAAGACGGCCATAATAATGCCATCAGTTGTGAGCATTTGAATTTATCAGCGACAACGGATTGTTTGATTCAATTGCCATGGGGTAAAGCCGCGGTAATTAAAGGTCTATCCAATTTTATTGTGGTTGACGATGGAAAAGTGCTATTGATTTATCCTAAATCCGATGAGCAGGAAATTAAGAGAGTTGCTTCTGAAATGGTGGAAGCATTTGGCGATGAATATAAATAAAGAAACAATAGAAATAAATTAGTCGAATACACTATCTTCGCCCTTTTAAGATTATGACGCCAATCCTTGCTTTTTCGATTCTTACAGGCCTATTTCTTTTAGAACTTACTTATTTTAAGGTTGCTGATCATTTCAATATTATTGACAAACCAAATGCCCGAAGCTCACACCAAAGTATTACATTAAGAGGTGGGGGCGTAATTTTCGCTTTGGCTGGCATTATTTATTTTATTTTATCCGGTTTTCAATACCCTTTTTTCATTATTGGTCTTTTCGCCATCGCTACCATAAGTTTTATAGATGATGTCATTACCTTAAATAATAAAATAAGATTAAGCATCCATCTAATTTCCGTGTTGCTAATGTTTTACCAATGGAATCTATTTGCGTTGAGTTTGTATTGGATTCCTTTGGCATTGGTGTTTGTTATCGGAACCATTAATGCCTACAATTTTATGGATGGTATTAATGGCATAACAGGTTCTTATAGTTTATTAGCGATTGGCACATTATATTATATTAACGAAAAGGTGGTTTTGTTTACCTCTTCAGATTTATTAGTAATAGTCGGCTTATCCTTATTGGTCTTTAACTTTTTCAACTTCAGGAAAAAAGCGAAATGCTTTGCCGGAGATGTAGGGAGTGTGAGTATTGCTTTCATCATTGTTTTTTTAATCGGGCAATTGATTATAAATACTGGTAATTTCAGTTATATCTTGCTTTTATTGGTGTATGGATTGGATGCAGTCATTACGATTTTCTTTCGGTTACTGAGGAAGGAGAATATATTTGCAGCGCATCGTAGTCATTTTTATCAATATCTGGCTAATGAAAAAAAATGGTCTCATCTGTTGGTTTCCGGATTATATTTTATAGTTCAGCTTATCATTAATCTTCTAATTGTTTATTGGGTAGGAGATAATTATATAATGGCATTTGTTCTGGTTTTGCTATCTGCTATATTATTCTTAATCATCAGGTTTAAGATGGAGGGTAAAAAGCGGTTGATTGGGGTATAATTTTTTGATTCCGTTCAAGGTGAAAGGAGGATAAGCGTTTTGTTTGCCCTTTGACTATGCTCAGGGTGACAGGAAGATAGGTGTTTGTCCTTCGACAAGCTCTGGATGACAGGGTAAAAGAATTAGTACTTTGATTATGCCTGGGCTGTAGTTTGCAAGGTTGACAATTAAGTAAATTTGCTTTACGAACCATTGGAAATTCAGCGGTTTGCGCTAATCAAGGTTTTGCAATGGCATTCTGTTTAGCCCTTAGACTATGCTCCGGATGACGAAATTGCGTTTTCTTTGTTTATAAAAACATGTAGGAATATAAAACTTAACCGTATTAATATTATATTTATCTTTACAGGAATTTAAGCCTATTGAATTTTGTTTACTCAGATTAATATTGTACCCCGCTGGATAATTTTTCTTTTAGATATTATCATCTGCACCTTCTCTTTGGTTTTTGCTTATGCCTTGAAGCAAAACTTAGATTTAACTTCTGTTAATATTCCCGAACTGGCCAGAAGTATCCTGATTTTAGGGCTAATTAATATTGCTGTTTTTTTTAATATTAAAACTTATGCAGGTATTATTCGCTATACCAGTGCTCAAGATTCATTCAGAATCTTATTTTCTGTTATCATCAGCAATGGCACTTTTTTCGTATTAAATCTGATTGGCATTACTTTTTTTAATACACTGCTCATCTCGCATACCATTCTGATTACAAATGGTTTAGCGAGCTTTTTACTCTTAATTACCTATCGTATTTTGATTAAATATTTTTTCTTATACATAAAAAACCTGAAGCTTGATAAGAAAAAAGTAATTATTTATGGTGCTGGTGAGGCCGGTTTGGCCACCAAAAGAACATTCGATCATGATGGCAGCGTAAATAAAAATATTGTTGCATTTGTAGATGATGATGAACGAAAAGTTGGCAAGACCATTGATGGTGTTAAAATTCTGGATGCTAAAAAGCTGGAAGGCTTAATTGAAGAGCATGAGTTAGATGAAATCATTTTTGCTTCTTATACTATTCCCGATGAGCGTAAGGATCAAATCATTGATTTATGCCTGGAAAATGATATTAAAATATTAAATATTCCGCCTCCGGATGTATGGACTAACGGAAAATTACAGCCTGCTCAAATTCAGAAGCTAAATATTGAGGATTTATTGAACCGCAAATCGATTGATATTGATATTGAAGGCATTGGTAAAATGCTTGATAAAAAACGCATTCTGATTACCGGGGCAGCGGGTTCTATAGGAAGTGAGATTGTTCGCCAGCTTTCTAAGTTTGATGTTGGTTTAATAATTATATGTGATCAGGCTGAATCAGCATTGCATGAATTGTATCTGGAGTTGGAAGAAACCAACCGAAGTAAAAACTTTCATGCTTTTATTGGGGATGTTAGGGATGAGCAAAGGATGGATGTTTTGTTCGAAACTTATAAGCCACACTATGTCTATCACGCCGCGGCGTACAAACATGTGCCCTTGATGGAAGATAATCCGGCCGAAGCGATTAAAGCCAACGTATTAGGTACGAAAACCATTGCTGATAAGTCGGTCAAATATGGTGTACAAAAGTTTGTCATGATTTCAACGGATAAGGCGGTTAACCCAACCAATGTAATGGGTGCCTCTAAAAGAATTGCGGAAATTTATGTACAGTCGCTAAATAATTCTTTAAGTCAGGATAAGTTTATTTTCAGTAACGGTTTAAGCTATATTAATGAAATGGAGGTAAAGCCCATTACTAAATTCATTACGACACGTTTTGGCAATGTTTTGGGTTCCAATGGATCAGTTATCCCAAGGTTTAAACAACAGATTGAAAAGGGTGGCCCTTTAACGGTTACCCATCCGGAAATTACCCGTTATTTCATGACGATTCCTGAAGCTTGTAGATTGGTATTGGAGGCTGGCTGTATGGGTAAAGGGGGCGAGATTTTTATTTTCGACATGGGTAAATCCGTAAAGATTGTAGAATTGGCCAAAAAAATGATTCGCTTGGCTGGCTTAGAACCTAATGTGGATGTTAAGATTGAATATTCTGGCTTACGTCCGGGAGAAAAGCTTTATGAAGAATTGCTAAACGATAATGAAAATACCATGCCTACACACCATAATAAAATTATGATTGGAAAGGTTAGGGAATATGTTTTTGATGATATTGTAGATCAAATCACGGCTTTAGTACAATCTGCAAAAAGCAATAACGACCGCCAGGTGGTGATTAATATGAAAAAGCTGGTGCCTGAGTTTAAGAGTAAAAATTCAGTTTTTGAAGAATTGGATCAGTTACCTTAAGCAGAAATGATGAGAAAACTATTTGGAATATTAATCCTTGGGCTTTTGCTGAATTCCTGCGCCAAGGAAGTGAAAAATGAACAGGAAGTTTATTTCAACGACTTCGAAACAAATAATGTTGATGGGCTTTTGAACGCATCAATTGAAAACTATAACGGCACAAAGGTTTTAGGGCGCTATAATGCTTCCGGCTTTGATCTTAATCTGTCTAATCTTCCTGCACACAAGTTAATAGAGGTAAGTTTCGACTTATACATTCACGATAGCTGGGATGGTAATAAGGTTAGTTCAGGGGTGGATGGTCCGGATATCTGGAAATTTATGGTCGACGGGCAGCTCTATGTAAATGCAACATTCTCTAACGAAGATTGCAATAATGCTGGCTTTTGCCCGCCGCAATCTTATCCTGCCGATTACCCAAACGCCTATAACAATCCAAAAACAGGTGCAGCAAACCCAAATTTGCCGGGTGTCTGCAATTTAGCCGGTAAAATTGGCGGTACCAGCTTATATAGAATTACGAAGGTTATCGAGCATTCTAAGTCCACACTTTTAATGCAATGCCGTGATCAGCTTATTCAAACGAATGCAGCTGATGCTAAATGTGATGAAAGCTGGTCGGTAGATAATATCCGGATTAAGGTTATTAATTTATGAAGAAGTTAATCTATACCATTATAATGTGTTTGTTTGCTGGCTTTGGCTATGGTCAGTCGCTCCCGGTTGGTGCTTCAGCTTTAGAAGATTACTACAGAAGGGCGCAGCTGGAAGGAAAATTAGATTCGAGCGTTTCATTTACCGTTCGTCCGATTATACCAAAGTCTGCATTTAAAGTTAAGGATATGGATTATCCGGATTCAAGCGAAACCAGGTTTAATCTGTTCCATACTGAACGCTCAGGGCTTTCTAAAGATGGTAAATTTGGATGGCAGCTTTTACCCATAGGTTTATTGTTGCAAAATAATTCCCATCATCCCTATGGTTGGAATGATGGTGCCATGATTCCGGCTAAGGGACTGCAGACTTTATTAACCGCAGGTATTTATGCTGAATACGGGCCTTTAACCATACAATTTAAGCCGGAGCTAGTGCTTGCCGCTAATGGTAGTTTCGATACTTTTGATAAGGAACATTTCGATGTGATTACAGCGAGGTATTATGATTTCTATAATAATATAGATTTACCGGCTAGATTTGGGGGGGATGGCCTAACCAAAGCTTATTGGGGACAAAGTAGTATTCGTTTAAACTATAAAGCCCTTTCTTTTGGCTTATCTACCGAAAATTTATGGTGGGGTCCGGGTATGCGCAATTCCCTTTTAATGAGTAATAATGCGCCTGGCTTTAAACATTTAACCTTAAATACCCGAAAACCCATTCAAAGTGCGATAGGAAGTTTCGAGGGGCAAATTATTGCAGGTCGTTTAGAAAATTCTGGTTATGGTGTTTTAGAGCCCGAACGCGAATATTTTAATCAGCCTTTATTTGTGGCTAAACCAAATGACTGGCGGTATTTGTCTGGTCTGGTTATCACCTGGCAGCCAAAATGGGTTCCGGGATTATTTTTAGGTTTAACCCGTTCTGCGCAACATTACAGTAGTGGTTTAAATTCATTTGGTGATTATTTACCTTTCTTTTCCTCCAAAAAGCAAGCTTCTGCAACGGAAGCGATTAACAAAAGGGATCAAAGAAACTCCTATTTCATGAGGTGGTTGTGGGCAGAGGAAAAAGCTGAAGTTTATTTTGAATTCGGTCGGAATAACTATTCAGGGGATTTAAATGATTTGGCTTTGGAACCCAATGTATCGCGTGCTTATGTTTTTGGCATTAGAAAGTTATTTCCATTTGGTTCGAGAGCAGGTGAAAATTTAATGTTAAGTGCAGAGATAACCCAGATGCAGGAGACGAATATTGCGAAAGTTTTGAATCTGGATAGCTGGTATACGAGCAAAAACATCAGACATGGTTATACCAATCGTGGCCAGGTTTTGGGCGCTGGAATCGGTCCAGGTGCGAATCACCAGTCTGTTGAATTGAGTTGGGTTAAGGGTTTTAAAAGATTGGGCTTTCAGGTTGAGCGACTAGTACATAACAATGATTTTTATTATTATGCTTTTAATGACTCGTTCGATTTTAGAAGACATTGGACAGATTTAAGTTTTGGGGCAAGTGGTGAGTGGAACTATAAAAACTTTCTGTTTAATGCAAAACTTCAAGGCATACAATCTTTAAATTATCAATGGTTTTTAATGCAGAAACCTGGGGAAGATTATATGGTTCCAGGAAAAGATGTTTTTAATTTACAGGTGCAGATGGGTGTCACCTATCGCTTTTAAGTTAATCATAGATGAAAAATATTTACTTATATATATTTGTTTTCCTATTAGTGGCTGTTTCAACAAATTTGTTTGCGCAAACAATTCCCGTAGGAACTCATTCTTTAGAAGAGTATTACAGACGTTTACAACTTCAAGGTAAACTGGATTCGACCATTTCTTTCAGTAATCGCCCTTTATCTAACGATGCTTTAAAGCAAACTGACGTTTTCGACCCTTTGAATACTGTAGCTTCTGATGGGGCTTACAAGCCATTAGGCCCCGTTTCTTTTGCAATTGGAAAGGGTATTTTTCAGATACTACCTATTTCCTGGCAGCAACAGGTCAATTCCCATCATCCTTTTGGCTGGAATGATGGGGCCATGATTCCGGCAAAAGGTTACCAGACTTCGGTTTCCGGTGGTTTTTATGCGAAATTCGGACCTTTAAGTATTCAGTTAAGGCCGGAGTATGTTTATGCACAAAACAGTCCATTTGAGAGTTATGGTGATGATAGGGCAATTACAGAATTACAAGCTTATCTCACTCAAAACTATAATTTAATTGATGCGCCTGAACGCTTTGGTAATGGATCATACAGCAGATTTAACTGGGGTCAAAGTAGTATTCGCTTAACGGTTGGTCCGGCCTCCCTAGGTTTATCTAATGAGAATTTGTGGTGGGGTCCGGGCATTAAAAATAGTTTGATGATGAGCAACAATGCTCAGGGCTTTAAACACGTGACGCTAAATACGGTTCGCCCGGTTAAAACACCAATTGGTTCGTTTGAAGGGCAGATATTTGGAGGTCGTTTAGAGCAGTCCGGTTTTGCACCATTGGACGAAAAAATTCTCAGCAATAGTTCAGTGATATATACTGCTCCAAGAAAGGATTGGCGATACCTGGCAGGCTTAAATATAAATTATCAACCCAAATGGTTACCTGGGTTTTTTATAGGATTTACCAGAACTTTTATGTCTTATGGGCCTGATTTGGAAGGCGTGGATGACTATATCCCTTTCTTCATCCCATTTCAGAAAAACAGGATTGATAATGGCGGTGGCGATGATGGTCAGGCCAGAGATCAGCGAACGTCGTTATATGCCAGATGGATTATGACAAAGGCTAAGGCTGAGATTTATTTTGAGTATGGATTGAACGACAATGCTTACAATTTCAGAGATTTCATTGGTTCGCCAGATCATTCAAGGGCTTATCTTTTTGGACTTAAAAAGTTAATTCCTTTAAAAAATAACGATGAAGAATTTGTTCAGGTAGGTGCGGAAATCACACAGATGTCTCAAACCATTGATGGTCTTTTACTTAGAAACGCTTATGGTTTTTATTATCATGGCGAAGTAAAACAGGGATATACGAATAATGGAGAAGTTTTGGGTGCTGGAAGTGGATCAGGAGGTAATTTGCAGTCTTTTGATATTAGTTGGGTTAAAGGTTTAAAACGATTAGGTTTAACCTTTGATAGATTAGAACACAACCGTGATTTTTATGATTTTGCTGGTTTCGGAAGTGCAAAAGGTGGTAATAGAAGCTGGGTAGATTTTGCATTAGCTGCTGAAGGTAATTGGGATTATAAAAACTTCTTGTTTAATGCAAAAATCCAGGGCATTAAATCTTTGAATTACCAGTGGAGGCAGAAGGATTTTACCGATAGTCAGTATTACATACCGCATAATACCGTGTTTAATTTTCACGGAGAACTGGGTGTCGCTTTTAGGTTTTAGTTGTGACAGCGCTTTGCTCTTCGACTACGCTCAGAGTGACAAATAAGTTGTGTGGCAAAGGTTTAATCTTAAGAATTGATATAGTCTTAGATAATCTTTTAAAGGCAATTCTCTTTGAGATTGCTTTCCCGAATGGTCGGGACAGGCCGTATTTCCTCGCAATGAAGGGAAATCAGCGATGGCTGTAACCCATGCCGTCATTGCGATGCTGGGTTTAAGCGAGCTGTGGCAATCTTGCTGCAATTCTCTCCAAGATTGCTTCGTTGTAAAGACTCCCTCGCAATGACGAATTGTGTAAGATTCTTTCCCGAATGGTCGGGACGGGCGACGGCTCAGGATGACAACAATAATTTAGTATTAATTTTTTCTTCTAATAAGCAAAAATAAACAATACAAAGCACCTAATAATAATCCGCCGGCGGCGATACCCAAAGCCTTGCTCATTTTGTTTTTCTTCAAAGGCATTTCCGGTTCATCTACAATCTGGAAAGTTGGCGTTTCCTGCATGAGCATGGTTCTGCTTACCTCTAAGTTTTTAATAATTTCTGAATAGATGGTTTGTAAAACTCTTTTATCCCGTTCCTGAAGTTCTGCACCCACACCAATGGTGGCAAAGGCTGGGTTTGCATCTAACATAATCGCATTTGCACCTGCAGCGGCATAAGTTTTACGGTTTAATAATCTACCAATACTATCTGCTCTATGTTGCAAGCGATTAACGTTTACTCTTAATCTTTTGGTTTTGGTTTCAATATAAAACTGAGTGGCTTCTTCTATTAAACGGGTTGATACTAAACTTGCAAGTTGCTCATTCTTCATGGTTGTTGTAAGCGCAAAAAAGCCCAGTTTTTTATCTGGTTTGCTTACCGAAAGCTCTTTCTCTGTAACTCTCCTAATGATGTCGTGAAGCAAACTATCTTGTAAGCGGGTATATGTTTTAGTTTCTGGCGGAAACATGATGGTTTCCTTTTTAGTATTAGCCTTTAAATCTTTCCAATCTTCTTTAAGTTTATAGGCATCAGCATATTTATCTGCAATAGTATAATTTTTATTTATTGTATCTAATGGGGTTAAAATGGTTTGTTTAATCATTTTCTGACTGGTTAATAACTGCAATACGTTATCTCCAGCCAAAACTCCACTTGTTCCACCTGTTAAACCACCAATATCAAAGCCCATTTGCCCGGCAAGGGAGGATAATATTCCACCACCGCTGGATTTACCCTCTTCTACTACAAAAGTTAGTTTAGCGGTGTAGGTAACGGGCCAAAACCAGGCTGCCAGAAAACCTAAGGCGCCACCGATTAGTCCGATTATTAATATTTTAATTTTAAACTTCCATAAATATGCAATATCCTTCTTGCGGGCATCCATCATCTTCGAAAAAGAAAATTCTTCTTCTACGTTAGCATAGGTTGTTTTATTTTCGGCAGACTGCATAAACTTATTTAAATAGGATGGCAATTAAACTCACAATACCGGTAAGTGCCGAGGCAATGGTTGTAATTTCTGCAAAGCCTAATTTATTTTTTCCTGATTTTTCTGGGACAACGATTTGGCTACCTGCCGTTACTTTTGGGTAATTTTTGATAAATAAGAATGTTTTAACGGGTGCATTAATGCCATTTGGATATTTAATGTATGCGCCTTTTAATCTTGCGTTTTCTGTTATTCCGCCTGCTGCATCAACATAATATTTAAAGTTAGAATTTGCATAGCGTAATAACTGTGGATTATTAACCGAACCAATAACCTCTACAAATGGTTCATTTTTAGGAATAAATAAACTGTCGCCTGGCATTAAAATCGTTGCATCTGCACTTTGTCTTTTGCGCTTTCCGGTCAGGTCCATATCAACACGTACACCATTACGATAAACCTGTATGTTTTCTATCGAACCTAATGGTGTTACACCACCAGCTCTTTTTATAAATTCCATACCGGTTTCATCCCGTCTTTGTTGTGCATAATCTCCAGGGAATAAAACCTCTCCACGGATTTTGACATTACCTATCGAACGATAATTTACCAATCTTGGTACATAAATATAATCCAGAGGCTCCAGTAAAAATTTACCATCATTCGATGATAAAGCAGAATCTAAACTGAGCGTAATGATTTTAACCAATTGATTGGATAAGGTATCAGAAGTATCTTTTATTAATCTGGAAATTTCTATACGGTGATTTGCTGCGTCGTTCGTAAAACCATTTGCCATGTTTACCACATCGGCAACGCTCATTCCTTTTCTATATTGAAATGAGCCGGGTGCTTTTACATATCCACCTATGCTGATAGATGACTCATCTCTTAAGCTTTTTGTTGAGGTTACAAATACCGAATCTTCCCGCATGAGCATGATATCATTTTCTTTTCCTGCCATTACATTGCCAAGGTTAAAGGATATCATTTCTTTTTCTAAATCGGGTTTAATACGTTTGATATATCCATTTCCCAAAGCTGCATCTTCGCGTAAGCCATCAGCTTTAGCAATTAAGGTTTTTAAGCTTAAACCCTGGCTTAATTCAAAAGTTCCAGGTCTGTAAACCGCACCTTCTATCACAACCCTGTTCGCAAACCGTTCCAATATTGCACCGAAATATACTGAATCCGCATTTTTTAGGGTGTAACGGTCAAACATATCCGAAGAGATATCTTTTACACTTCTTTCTTTATCACCAACCTGTGTAACCTTCGCCATGCCTCTATAGGCCAAATCGCTAAAGCCACCTGCATAAGTAATCAGGTCGTTCAAGGTTTCAGAAGTTTTTAGTTCATAGATGCCCGGTCTTTTAACAGAACCATCAATTGCTACCCTGGTGGTATAAACCGGTATTCTGATTACATCCTGATCGCGTAAGCTTACATTATCTGTTTGTATACCTTTTTGAAGGAAGTTATAGAGATCGACAACCTGAATCACCCTGTTGTTTCTTATTAATTCTATTTTACGCAATGAACCGCGATAGGTTGGTCCGCCACTTTGGTAAAGTGCATTAAATAAAGTTGATAAAGATGAAACGGTATAAGTTCCAGGTGTAGCAACGTCGCCAATTATGGTTACCCTTATACTTCTTACTGTACCTAAATTAACGGTTAGTTTGGTTTGGCCTGAAGCTAGTGCAGGATAAGCTTTAACCATTTTTGAGCGGATTTGTGCGGTTGCCTGTTCAATACTTAAGCCATTTACATACACTAAACCTGCGTAGGGGATTTTTACATTCCCTTCAGGTGAAACCTTTGCATTGGTGGTGCTTTCATTTAAACCGGTTAAAAGTATTGATAATTCATCATCAGGCCCTAAAACATAACTTTTAGGTGTCGCAATGCGGATGTTTGGTTCAAATTTAAGGTTAGGATTGTTAAAGAATTCATAGCCATAAATCGGGCTGCTTTTTTTGATTGGCTTAGGATCGCTAAATCTTGTTGTGTCTCTGTTTTTTACGTCCTGTATTTTTATAACAGTTGGCTGAGTTGTATTTTTAGCCGTTTTTCCGCCAGATTGTACCTGTTCCAAACGTTCTTTATACTTATCAACCTCAGCGGGGTCCATGCCCTTAGCCACCAGAATTTTAATGGCTTCAGCTTCGCTAATGCCTGATGCTTCAAATCTTTTGGAAATTTCCAATATCTGTGCGTCGGATAACTGCTCTACTTTTACCTTGCTTAAGTTATCAGTTGATATGGTTTGTGCAGATAATTTTGCCAAAGGCAGGAGTGTAAATAAAATTAGGGCACAAAAGATATTTTTTAAACGCATGTATTGTAAAATTTTAACTGCAAATATAAGTTAAAAATTCAAATGCATGCTTCATCGTTCAATTCTAATTTATTGAGGGTTATTTAATTAAAATAGGTTTGAAATCCTTTTGTAATTTCTGTTAAAAAGTGGCTTTAAATATGTTTAAAATTGATTTTCTAAAACTATCTAATGAGAAATGTGCATCAATTCTAATTTTAGCCAATCTGCCCATTTCATTAATCCGAGTTTTATCGCCAATCAATTCTAAAATTTTACCCGAAGATACTTTGGCATCATCAAATGGAATAAGCAGTCCGGTTATCTCATCAGCAATCATTTCGCAGGCGCCACCATGTTTAGTTGCTACAACAGGCTTAGAACTTGCCATTGCTTCTAAAATTACGGTTGGAAATGGATCTGGTGAAGTAGATGGTAAAACAAAAATATCAATTGAACTTAAAATATTGGGTATATCTGTTCGGTAGCCGATATAATGAATGGATGCTGTTAGTTGCTCATTTTTAATACGATTGATCAGTTTATCTACTAAATGTTCATTCCCCGGATAAGCATCTCCGGCAATAATAAATTTTATGTCAGGTTGTTTTTCAAGGATAAGTTTAGCAATGTCAATAAAGTAATCCTGTCCTTTCCAATGGTTAACCCTTCCAATCATGCCAATTAATATATCGCTTTGATTCAGGTTTAGCTCTTGTCTTAGCAGGCCATCAGATTTGCCGTAGATACTTGTATCAATACCATTATAAATCCGGGTAATTGGTTTTTGCTGAATGTATTTTTTCCAATGATTTTTTACTGCATCAGATACGACAATGATGTTGTCGCTGTATTGACCAACCAGAAAACTTAAAACCTTAGTAAAGATTTTAGGCTTAGTTATAATTTCGTGAATATGCCAAATATGCTTGATTTTCTTCCTTCTGGCTAAAAAAGCACCAATTAAAACTCCTGTGGTGTTTGAGTAAACAATGTTAATTTTTTCATCATCGATTAACTTACCCAATAATCGCCATGCCTTTCCTGTAACATTTATCCGGTTTAATATTCCGGGGATGGAAAGGTACTTTCTTCTTAAAATACCTAGCCGAATAATTCTTACTTCAACATCTAATTTATTCAGCTTATCTACCAGTTCGCCGGTTTCAGAAATCACCACAATGGGCCTGTGCTTACCCTCGACTAAGATTTTAGCAACGATTGAAAGTATTTTGCTCCCACCATATAAATCTGATGAAGCACCTAAAATAAGTATATTCATCAGTTGATTATTAGATTTATTTTATGCGTATTCGAATTCAATTTGTAAAAATAGGTTTGATGTTATGGATGTTGTATCAAAACTACAAAAGTACATTTTTAAAGGAAGGAAATTTATAAGTTGTGCAATATTAATATTGTGCAGCCTTTTTAAACACTTCAATTAATTCATTGGCTGTTCTTTCCCACGAAAAGTTTTTTAACCTTTCATTTCCCATTTCTATAAGCGCTAATCTTCTTTCTTTACTGGTAATGATAGGAATTATCTTATCTGCCAAATCAGAAGCGTCAAAAGGATTGAATGTTACGACAGCTTCTCCTCCAACTTCTGGTAAACAAGTATTGTTTGCAACCAAAACGGGTAGTTTATTTTGGAAGGCCTCTAAAATTGGAAGGCCAAACCCTTCATTAACAGACGGGAAGAGATATAATTCAGCGTTTTGGTAATACCATGATAAATCTATATCGCTCACATAACCGGGCATGATAACATAATCTGTCAGGTTGTATGCATTAATCGCTTCATATAGTTTTCTGCTGCCATCCATATCATTCTTGGGGCTGATTTGTCCGCATAAAACCAATGAAAAATCTGTGAAACCTTGCTGGTGTAGAAGGTGAAGGGCCTCCACTAAACAATAAAGATTTTTTCTTTTCTCGAAAGTACCAATATGTAAGAAGTATTTCGAGGTTTTCAATTTTAGGGTTCCTGTTGATAAGGAGGGTGTTGAAAGAAGTGTTTTTGGTGCCTCCGGAATACTTATTATTTTATTAACTGGTAAGCCAGAATAATGCGCAATTCTATCTTTTGCATATTCGGTTGGCGCAATAACATAGGCAGATTTTCTTGCAGCTTGTACTCCAAATTTATGAAATATTTTAAGCCACAATTTATTGTAGTGTTCCGGGTATTCCCAGAAAAAGGCATCATGAAAAACAGGAATTGTTTTATAACCTAAATTTAGATATGGCACAAAGAAATCAGTACAGAAAATTATATCACAGCCTTTAGATAATGCTAATACTGGAAGTAGTACTTGTTTCCAGATAAAGAACCGCAAATGCTCTGCAATTTTTAGTATTTTGTTTTTCCCAATGTAAACAGGTAATATGGTGTCAAAAAAATAAAATTTAATTCCAGGTCTTTCCTTTTTAAAAGCCCTGCAAATTTCTTCCAGATAAGTTTTTGTTCCGGTTTTGGCAATTTTTAAATCCCTTATATCTATACCAACAACAATTGTCTTTTCCATTCGCTATTAAACGTTTAATAGTTTTAACATCTCCTCTTTGTATGCTATTGTTATCTTATCCCAATTATATTTATCAGTTAAACCTGTACTTACTAAGTTTTTCAGTGCTTTAACTTTTTCCGGTGCGTTTTCTAAACTTTCGAGCGCAACTGAAACTGCCTTTTCATTTTCATCAAAAAACAATCCAAATGCTCCATTATTTAGCATCTCCTGATTAAAGACAGTATTTAAAGCTAATATGGCACAATTATTAACCATCGCTTTTAACATTGCAGGGTTTGTGCCACCAAATTTATGACCATGGATGTAAGCAAAAGCATGTTGGTACATAGCCATTAGTTCCTGCTGATCTTTAATATAACCGGTAAAAATTAACCTTTCATTTTGCATTGATTTCAAATCAGATGCATATTTATCACTGTAAGGTACATCGCCGACTACCACCAGTTTTTTTTGAGATTTAGAATTTAAAAATCCTTTGATTATCAAATCGGCATTGTTATCGGGAATCAATCGCCCAACAATAAGATAATAGTCTTCTTTTTCCAAGCCCAATCGCTGTAATCCAGTTTCTGAAGCTGGCTTAAAAACAGGTGCGCCATAGGCAATAACCGTAGAATCTGTTTTAAATTCTTTCAGATAAACTTGTCGCATGGCTTCGGCATCCGTAATTACTTTATCGTATAGTTTTGTAGCTAACTTTGCTGCCCAATAAAAGTATTTAGCACCTAAACCCTTCCACTTTGGTCTTAACCATTCCAAGCCATCCACATTAATCATGGTTTTTTTTCCAGCAATCTTAGGTATCCAACCCATTGGTCCGGCGGCTAAGTTTACAACGAGCAGAACATCAGCTTTGCTAAATGTTGCATGCATGATGGATAGAAATGAATGGATAATTTGATTTAAGGATTTTTGGGGTAAAGTTGGTATATAGTGTAGTCTAATCCCGTTAACTTCTTTAGGATGCGCGGTAAACAAATCTTTCTGGCAGTAAACATGTACTTCTACACCTTGCTTAACTAAACGTTCACTTAGTTCTTTAACAAAAGTTTCAAATCCACCGTACACATAAGGATATCCCCTCGAACCTATTATTGCAATTCGCATTTAACCGTTTATTATTTATTAAGATGATTTTTTTTTACTGCATAATAACGGATAATACCACCACTTTTAAAGACTGCGGAAACGGACTCCAGTAAAATCGCAAAAGGTAAAACAAAAAGTAAGGCCAACATTAATGAAAGAGTTTTTTTTCTTTTCAAATCTGCAATCAGAAAACCATTATATCCAAACCAGCTGAATATGGTTTGAATCATTCCTATAATGCCTAAATGTAGCGAAAAGTATGCCGATGACTTTACTTCCAAACCATTTTCCTCAATCAAATTGTTTAAGACGGATGGCGTAAAATGGCTTATATGCCGGGGTACATCTAAATGTAACCATTTATTGCCTGCCCATTTAGATTGCCAACTGTTAAAATTTGGAACTTCGATAATTAAAAGACCATCATCTTTTAGGTTATCCTGAATTAAATTCTCTAAAAGGTTATCAGAAAGATGAATATGTTCCAATACATGAAACATGGCGAGCACATCGAACTTTTTATTAAAAACAGATCCCGATTTATAGTAATCTGTATTAATATGCAAACCAAAATATTTTCTTGCATAATCTGCTCTTGGTTCAGAGCTTTCTATACCCTTAACATCAAAACCTTGTTCTTTAGCAAATTGTAAAAAGAGTCCTTTGCCCGATCCAAAATCTAGAAGTGTTGCTGGAATTTTTTTGAAAGACAGAATTTTTTTTAAAACCGCATTATATTCAAATTGCTGTATTTTATAAAAAATACTTTTACGGGTGTCTTGTACAGCATAATCTTTATCATCATAATAACTTTCTATATCAACCTCGTGTTTAAACCAAGTAAAATTATGACCGCATTTTTGGCAAGTTTTGATCAAGTATCGCTCATCTGCTGCTTGAATTTCGAATCGCACAGGACTTAGTTGTGTTTTATCGTTTAGGCAAAGCGGACAAGTAATGTTAATCATATTTAGATAGGCCAAACCCTTTATTGGGTTTTAAAGGCAAACTTAAAGAATAATATTAACACTCTGCCTTTTTCTTTAATCAAGCAATTCTTGTTGCTCATTTTGAATGGCCACTTTTGTAGAAATTATATTAACGAATAATCCTGACAGGAACCACATTAAATACGATGTATAAGATGATGTTTCTATCTCTGAAGTTAAGGATGGAATAATGAATCCAATTTTAATTAAAAGTATTGCCAGACAAATTTTCTTTTCTTTTCCTTCCAAACGGTAATACCATTTTATGCTTTCTTTAATTAGGCAGACATAAATTGTTAAATATAGGATTAGGGCAATTATTCCCGCCTGTACTCCAATAATAATGTATTGATTTTCCCCACCCACATTTTCACCAAGCGAACCACCAATTCTACCCGAAGAGCCTAAACCCAAACCTAATGGGCTGGAGGCAATCGCTAAAGCACCTTCAATCCACTCTACTACGTGGCCGACACTAGAGGGGTTACTAAAATTGATGGTATTCATAATTACCATTTGTAACCCATCATTTTGGTCTTGTTCTTTAACGAACAGGTAAATTACATAAATTGTGGCCAATAATGCTCCAACATGCACAGTGTGGTAAATGTATTTCTTTTTTGTAAATACAGAATACACATAAAGCAAAATGAAATAGCTTATAAATGCAGAACGTGAAAATGCAAAGATAATGCAGCATAGAGTTGCTGCTAATGCTATGTATCCAAAATTATCAAGTTTTAATTTGTACTTATCTGTAGTGTAAAGTGCGGCTAATACTGCCAGTGCAATAACAGTTGCTGATGCAAACTCTAAAGGGTTAGCAAAAAAACTGGCAAATCTTTTATAGCCACCTTCAGATTCGAATGTCCAGGTTAAGCCATAATTACCGCTCGGCTCAAAGTTAAAGAGGTAAAAATTATAATCAGCGTAGCCTGTTCGGGTTTGTAGATGCTGGTCTGTAATAACCTCGGTAAGTAAAACAGCTGCAGCCGCAATAGAAAGCAGTAGTATGTAATGAAAATATTTACTTATATAAATCTCTCCAGGCTTGTATAATCTGCCACAGAAATATACCAGCACGAAAAAGGATAATGTTTTAAAGGCCATTATTTTAGCACCAAATCCTTGTTCGCCAACAGGTAAAAAAGCATACAATAGTGTATAAATGAAAAATGCAATGATTAAATAATCAATATAATGGAGTTTTATTTTTGTTTTTAACTTAAAGATGCTAATGCCCAGCACAAGGATTACAAAAACTTCTTTAAGCGATTGTAATATTGGTATAAGACTTTTAAAACCTAAGGAGAAAGTGACAGAAAGAACGGTTGTGTAAATAGACAGTCCGAATATCAGAAATAGTATAAATCCGTCTTTTTTGCCCCTAACAATATCGCTTATGGCTAAAACAAATGCAAAAATATAAACTAACGGAAATATTGCTATCATACCCAGATTTCCTTTAATGGTGTAAAAAAGCCTTCTTTAAAGCCTTTTATCAGAAATTTTGCTTTTTGTTTTCTTCCTCGGATTATAAAATAAGTTAATAAAAAAGCATTATAAAAAGTTATTTGGACAGATATAAGTGGTAACAAAAATGGGTTAGCATAACGTCTTAGAAACCAAATCCTGTTTCTGCTGGTATAAAAGTGTATAATTGGGCTTAAAGTGCCCTCACTGGTTTTAGTTTTTTGTTGCCCCGAAACTCCGGCCTCATGGTAGATTTTGGTGGTGGGTAAATAGTCTAAAAGCCCTCCATTTTCTCTTAACCTGAAGGATAAATCAACATCCTCGTAATAAAGGAAGAATTTGCTATTGAATAAACCACATTGTTTTAGGGCCGAGTTTCTTATTAACAAGCAGCAACCGGTTAGCCATTCAACTTGTTCAGGGGTTTTTAGGCTTTGCCTCTCCTTTTGATTTTTTGAATAGGTATAACCTAAATATGGATTAAAAAACGAGCCGCCATTCCACAATTCATCTTTTTTGTATAGGTAATATATTGCTGGCTGCACAGCAACAGTTTTAGGGTTGTTTTCTAAATGATTAACTAAAGGACTTAAAAAATCTTCATCAACTTCGGTATCATTATTTAGTACCAGCGAATATTTGTAGCCATTTTGTATGCTATATTCGAGCAACTTATTATTGCCTTCGGCGAAACCCAAGTTAGCCTTATTGTTTATTATGGTAAGCTCGGGGAACTTAATTTTTAAAATTGAGATAGAGTCATCGGTGGAGCCGTTATCTGCAATGATTATATCAAAATCATCTGCCTTGCAGAATTTATTAACCGATAATATACAATTTATGGTGTGCTCCGGAGTATTCCAGTTTAATAATAGTATAGCAACGGATTTAGGCATTGAACGTATTAGATTTTTTGATTGCGTACTCGTACATAATTAGTGCGCAGCCATCTATAAGCACGGTATAAAGCCCAAACCAATTATGCAGGCCATTTGTAACCAATGTCCATGATGTTATTGCAGAGATGACCAACAACACAATCGCTATCCTGAATATGGCCAAAGTATTATTCTTTAGCAAAAGATCCAATACATTAAGCACATTAAGTGCCGCCAAAAACGGAACAAAAGCCATCAGTCTTAAAAAATTAATGGCATCCTGGTTATGCGCTCCAGATAGAAGGTGAACAATAAAGCCTGGCATAATAAATAAGGTTAGCGATAGTAGCAAAAACATTGCAGCTATCAGCTTGCTCATCTTGCCTTTATAAATTTTCCAGGCGTCGGTGCTTTCTGCAAAAATTTGGGCTGCTTTAGGGTAAATTGCATTTGAAACAGAAATAATTAATATTCTTGATGAACTTATCACCTTATCACATAGTGAATATGCGCCCAACCACAACGGCGTACCCCATTTGGCTAAGGCAAAAACCATCAGCGATTGCTGTAAGTGAACAGATATATTATTAATGGTTAGAAAAAAATTGTCTTTTGTGATTTTTAAAATACCACTTTTATCAGGTAGTTGAAAGTTAAGTCGGTAATTTTTTATTAAAAACAACAGCAGAATAGCATAAGTGGCAGTGCTTGCTAATCCAATAATAAAATTTACCCATTCGGAGTCTTCTGCGCCTCTTATAAAGATAATCACCCCTAAAATAATGAACACTTTAGAGATTAAATTTGCAATGTTATAAATTTTTAATTTTTCGGCACCTAAGAAAAAGAATAGCGGATTTAGCACTTCGGCCAAAACTATCGGTGTGGATAGAATGATAAAAGAATAATACTTTATCCGGGCCCATTGCAATATAAAAAGGAGTAATAGATATCCAATAAAAATTAAGATTCTAATCCACATTGTATTGCTAAAAACTTTATTTAATTCTATTTTATTTTTGGCGTAAGTGGCTACATCTCTAACACCGGATTGGTTTGTGCCATAATTGATAATTATAGAAGACAGGCCTGAAAAAGTATTGGCTAACATCACCATACCAAAGTTTTCAATACCTACAATTCTGGTAATAATAGGGTAAATGAGCAGTATTAGTAAAGTGTTTGAGATCTGAATGCTGCTCAAATTCAAAAAATTGGAAACAATTTTAGTTTCTTTTAATCCACTAATAAAATTTGTTAGAACTTGCTTCAAAACTTTTGGAAGATGTTTTGCAAATTTATAATAAATAAACATAATATGCCCAATTATAATGGTTTTGCCTGATTATGATAATTTGGCTTGTTTTTTGAGGTAAGGCGATTAAATTATTGAAAGCAATTGCGATGATTTTATAACAAACAAATAATCTGTTTCTTAAACCAGGGCTATATTTGGCAAAATTTTACCTCATAAATGATTGAAAGTAATAGTACTTATTTTAAGACAATAAGTATCCTTATAGATCTTCTTCTTGTAAACCTTTCAGGATATCTGGGATATGTGCTTGCTTATGGTACTTTTGGTATGTCGGATGGGAGAGGGATAAATTTTCTGCACATACTACTTATCAATTTCGTTTGGTTTAATGTAACTCAAATTACGCGTCTTTATCAAGATATGTTTGTTAAAGATGCTATTCCAACCATAAAGCAAGCCTTATGGAGTTTACTTTTCTTCGGCGCCATTATATTTTGCCTCGTTGTTTTTTTAAGAGATTTTAGTGTTTCCAAACAATTACTTATTTACGCCGGTATTCTTTTCGGGCCGCTATTTATTGCAGGTAAAATTGTCTTTTTACTTTTAAGGCGATCGAGCAGGGCTAAACTTATTAATTATAAAAAGGTTGTTATTGTAGGTGCAGGGCCGTTAGGCTTAGATTTAAAAAACCATCTTGAAAAAAATACACACCTCGGTTATAAAGTTATTGGTTTTTTTGATGATGATCCTGCCAAGCTCAATCAAAATCATGTAATTGGTAAGGTTGATGAATGCATAAGTTATGTAAAGGGAAGTAATGTTAATGAAATATATTGCGCCCTTCCGGATAGAGCCTTATCAAAAATCGATACGCTAATGCGCCAGGCTGATAAAGCCATGATTCGTTTTAAATTGGTTCCTGATGTTAAGGATTACTTCAAAAAAAATGTGATGGTTCAGTTGTATGGTCATTTGCCGGTACTTAGCCCACGTACGGAGCCATTGGAAATTTTAAGCAATCAAGTGTTAAAGAGATTATTTGATGTTATTTTTTCGTTATTGATTGTTGTTTTTATTATGAGCTGGCTTGTGCCTTTGATGGCCATACTGATAAAGTTAGAATCAAAAGGACCGGTGTTTTTTAAGCAATTAAGATCTGGTAAAGACAACCAGTCTTTTTACTGTTTAAAGTTTAGAAGCATGCAGGTTAACGGCGAAGCTGATACCAAACAGGCCACCCCTCAAGATTCGAGGGTTACCAAAATAGGAGCTTTTATGCGTAGAAACAGTATCGATGAAATGCCTCAATTTTTTAATGTTTTATTTGGGGAAATGTCTGTAGTAGGGCCAAGGCCTCACATGTTGCAACATACCGCCGAGTACTCTAAAATGATTGATCAGTTTATGGTTCGCCATTTTTTGCTTCCGGGTATTACAGGATGGGCTCAGGTGAATGGCTTTAGAGGAGAAACCCGCGAAGACGGCTCTATGGAAGAACGTGTTAAAGCGGACATCTGGTATCTCGAAAACTGGTCGCTTTTTCTTGATTTGAAAATTACTTTCTTAACCATTTGGCAGGTTATAGTTGGGCATAAAAAGGCTAATTAAAGCCTGCTATATTTCTAAAAATAAGCCTTGAACTTTAAAAACAAATTAATTTTACGTCCTTTGCGTAAATTTTATTAAAAATAATGTTGATGAAAAAACTTATACTATTCGTAATAATATGCCTTGGAGTAGGCAAATTAAATGCACAGTCACTTTACCAACCATACTCATTCCAGTTCTATCAGAAACTAAATCGCGAAGTTTATAATCCCGAAACTCGTTTCCATACCAGCTTAAAGCCATTTTTTATTGATGATAGTTTATTGGTTGAACATGGTAAACAGTTACTAAGCGTTGGGGTTGATTCGACAAGACACTCGTGGGTTGCTAGAAAGTTATTTAACGAACATCTAATTGATATACAAAAAGATGAATATACATTTTATGCAGATTTCCTCCCTGATTTCCAAATTGGCAAAGACTTCTCCGGAAAACAAAATACCTGGTTAAACACTCGTGGTTATCAAATTGGCGGTACAATTGGTAAAAAATTCTCTTTTTACACCAGCGGTTTCGAAAACCAGGGCAGGTTTGCAAAATATTATACTGATTATGCCAGAAGTATAAATGTTGTGCCAGGCCAATCTTACAACAGGGATTACGGCTCAAATGCTGGTAAAATGTCCTTAGATTGGTCATATGTTACCGCATTGATTTCATATACACAATCAAAGTATTTAAATGTAACTGCTGGTTACGATAAAAACTTTGTAGGCGATGGTTATCGTTCGATGCTTTTATCGGACGTATCTTCACCATATCCATTCTTAAAACTTACGGGAAACCTAGGAAGCGTTCAGTACACAGCAATTTGGGCGGCCTTACAAGATCCTAATGTAAGGAAGTTATCTTATGAGGCTGGAAACCGTAAAAAGGGTGGCGTTTTTCATTATTTAGATTGGAACGTTACCAATAGATTGTCAATAGGTTTCTTTGATTCTATTATTTGGGGCCAAACCGATGAGTTGGGCAATGAGAGAGGTTTTGACTGGGGTTATGCAAATCCAATTATCTTTTTGCGCCCGGTAGAGGCTTCAAGTGGTTCGCCGGATAATTCAATGATTGGATTAACCGGAAAGTATAAATTGTCAAAAGAACTAGTGGCTTACGGTCAGTTTTCATTAGACGAATTTGAAGCCAGCAATTTCTTCTCGAGCAATGGAAGCCCTCGTAATAAATATTCTTGGCAATTGGGTATAAGAGGTGGTGATTTGTTTAAAGTTGAAAACTTAAATTACTTGTTGGAGTACAATACCTCTAAACCTTATACTTACACTGGTCGCACGCAAATTGTTGCATACACAGCATATTCAGAGCCTTTGGCACATCGTTTAGGTACAAACTTTAGAGAAGTAATCGGTTTGGCTAATTACTCATGGAAAAGATTCGATTTTACCGGTCAGCTTATGTATGCTAAATATGGTTTATCCTTAAACGGACAAGATTATGGTAAAGATTTGAGTATTCCATATTCTGAAGCCATCAGACAAACGGGTAATTTTACGACTCAAGGATTAAGAACCGATTTATATTATGCCGAAGGTAGAGTTGCTTATATCATCAATCCTAAATATAACTTACGTTTTGAGTTAGGTGGTATTTATAGAAAGGAAACCAATAATTTAGGTTCAAATAATACCGGTATGCTTACCATTGGTTTAAGAAGCTCATTCAGAAATCTTTATACAGATTTTTAGAATACTAAACGTTACAAAAGAGCCCCATCAAATTAAATTTGATGGGGCTCTTTTTGTTTATATTGAAAATAAATTTTAGCCAACCATCGTATCGGTTATTCTTTTTTCGCTAACGCTTTTTACCGTTTTAATAATTGATGCTTTATCGTAACCACATTCTGCCCAAAGTTCTGGTTGTTCTCCGTGTTCAATAAATTCATCAGGAATACCTAATCGGATAACTCTAGCGCTATATTGATTATCAGCCATAAATTCTAAAATAGCCGAGCCTACGCCACCTTGTAAAGAACCATCTTCGATGGTGATAACATGTTTATATTTAGCAAAAACCTCGTGAAGCATTTCCTCATCCAAAGGCTTAACAAATCGTAAATCGTAATGTGCAGGATAATAACCTTCACTGTTTAGTTCGGTACAAGCCTCAACAGCAAAATTGCCTACATGGCCAATCGTTAAAAGTGCAACATCTTCCCCATCACAAATTTTTCTACCTTTACCAATTTCTAATGCTTTAAATGGTCGTTTCCAATCAGGCATTACACCATTTCCACGGGGATAACGAATTACGAAAGGTCCGGCATTTTCTTGTTGTGCCGTAAACATTAGGTTGCGCAATTCTTCTTCATTCATTGGCGATGATATGACCAGATTTGGTATACAACGCATAAATGAAATATCGTAGGCACCGTGGTGTGTTGCACCATCAGCGCCAGCTAAACCCGCTCTATCTAAACAAAAAATAACATTAAGCTTTTGGATGGCAACATCATGTATTACCTGATCATAAGCCCTTTGCATAAAGCTCGAATAAATATTGCAAAAAGGTACTAAACCTTGTGCAGCCAAACCTGCCGAAAAAGTAACGGCATGCTGTTCTGCAATCCCGACATCAAAAGCTCTTGTTGGCATTGCTTTCATCATAATGTTTAATGATGAGCCTGAAGGCATTGCAGGTGTTATCCCAACAATTTTATCATTTGCTTCAGCCAATTCTACCATTGTATGCCCGAAAACATCCTGATATTTTGGTGGCTGAGGCTTATCCGGGATGCTCCTTTTTATTTCTCCCGTAATTTTATCAAAAAGGCCTGGTGCGTGCCATTTAGTCTGGTCTTTTTCTGCTAAAGCAAAACCTTTACCTTTTACAGTAACGCAATGCAGTAATTTCGGACCCGGAATTTCTTTTAAATCTTTGATAATCGCTGCTAAACGCTTTACATCATGTCCATCAACCGGACCAAAATATCTAAAGTTCAGTGCTTCAAATAGGTTGCTTTGCTTAAGTAAAGTGCCTTTTATGCTTTTCTCAATCTTTTTAACATACTTATGTGCATTCGGGCCAAGTTTTGATAAACCTGTGAGCACGTGTGATATATCGTCGCGAAAGCGATTATAAGATTTTGATGTTGTTATACTTGTTAAATATTCTTTTAACGCACCAACATTCGGATCGATAGACATGCAGTTATCATTCAAAATAACTAAAACATTACTATTCTCAATACCAGCGTGGTTTAAACCTTCAAAAGCCAAACCTGCAGTCATGGCGCCATCACCAATAACGGCTACATGCTGTCTATCGGCTTCGCCTCTAATTTGAGAAGCTACAGCCATGCCTAATGCAGCAGATATAGATGTTGACGAGTGACCAACACCAAAGGTGTCATATTCACTTTCGCTAATTTTAGGGAACCCGCTAATTCCTTTATAGATACGGTTTGTATGGAATAAATCGCGTCTTCCTGTTAAGATTTTATGACCATAAGCCTGATGACCAACGTCCCATACCAACTTATCGTAAGGCGTATTTAAAGCATAGTGTAATGCAACAGTTAATTCGACAACACCAAGGCTGGCGCCGAAATGGCCACCATTCACACTCACAACATCAATAATGTATTGACGTAATTCCTGGCTTATTTGCTCTAAGTCAGCTTCGCTAAACTGCTTTAAATCTGCAGGATAGTTAATTTTAGATAATAGGGGGCCAGCTTTTACTTGCATTTAATATTTTGGGTAAAAAACAAGATACAAAGAAAGTGAATTTTGTGCTAATATTTTAGAAAAAAAAAGCGCAATACACACACAGGTTGTTTATATGTAAAAAAGTTAAAATTGAATACGTAAAGGGTTGATTTTGATAATTTAACATTCTGCATTAAATACTGATTTGATATTTTATTATGTTTGTTTGAGGATGCATGCAGAAAATTTTGAAATAAAGCTACCGGTATTCGAAGGTCCCTTCGATTTATTGCTGTTTTTTATAGAACGTGATGAACTTAATATTCAGGATATCGAAATTGCTAAAATTACAAACGATTTCCTTGCTTACATACATCAGTTATTGGCTTTAAATGTAGAGCTTGCCAGCGAATTTATTCTGGTTGCGGCAACTTTAATGCGCATAAAATCTAAAATGCTTCTTCCCCGTATTGAAGTTGATGATGTGGGTAATGAAGTTAATCCTGAGCAGGATTTAATTGCCCGGTTAATTGCTTACAAACAATTTAAATCAGTTTCTGAAGAATTAAAACGCTTTGAAGATTTAAGGATGCAACAAGAGCGAAGAGGAAATATTGAATATGATTTATCTATAGCCGCAGAATCTTCAGCCCATCAGGATGAACTACTTTCGCTGGATTTATATAAACTTTTGATGGTTTATCATCGTAGCATGCAAAAGTACGACTTGCGGAGCCAGGAGGTAAAGCATACGGTGATTCAGTATCCATATACTATTGAGCATCAAAAGCATTTCATTGCCAATCTTTTAGACATCAATAAACAGATTGATTTTGCGATGGTGCTCAAAAACTCGGAAAACAAGGTTCACTTTGTTTATAATTTTCTTGCCATTTTAGAAATGTTGCAACAACAAATCATTGAAATAAACATAGGCAACGGCTTTAATAATTTTAATGTAAAAGCAATGGCTTAATTGAGCCATATTTAACATGTAATTGCGTACTTTTGCCAAAAAAATAACAAACCTATTTTACGGATGAAACGTGATAACCAAATCTTTGAACTTATTGATAAGGAATTAAACCGCCAGGAGCACGGTTTAGAGCTTATTGCATCAGAAAACTTTGTAAGCAAGCAGGTTATGGAAGCTGCAGGCTCGGTATTAACCAATAAATATGCTGAAGGCTTACCGGGAAAGCGCTATTATGGCGGTTGTCAGGTTGTTGATGTTGTTGAGCAAATTGCTATTGATAGAGCCAAAGAATTATTTGGAGCGGCATGGGTTAACGTTCAGCCACATTCAGGTGCACAGGCTAACGCGGCGGTAATGCTTGCGGTTATTCAACCTGGCGATAAAATTTTGGGTTTCGATTTATCGCATGGCGGTCACTTAACACATGGTTCTCCGGTAAATTTTTCTGGTAAGTTATATCAACCATTTTTTTATGGTGTTGATAAAGAAACCGGCTTAATCGATTATAAAAAACTCGAAGAGGTTGCGTTGGCGGAGAAGCCAAAATTAATTATTTGCGGTGCTTCTGCTTACTCACGTGAGTGGGATTATGCTTTCATACGTGCTGTAGCTGATAAAGTTGGCGCTTTGGTATTGGCAGATATATCACATCCGGCAGGTTTAATTGCTAAAGGTTTATTGGCAAATCCGCTTCCGCATTGCCATATTGTAACCACAACTACGCACAAAACTTTACGTGGCCCGCGTGGTGGTATGATTATGATGGGTAAAGATTTTGAAAACCCATGGGGATTAAAAACGCCAAAAGGTGAAACCCGTATGATGAGTAATTTGCTAGATATGGCTGTTTTTCCGGGTACTCAAGGTGGTCCATTAGAACATATTATTGCAGCAAAAGCAATTGCCTTTGGCGAAGCTTTAAGTGATGAGTATGGAACTTACATTAAACAGGTTGCTGCAAATGCACAGGCAATGGCTAAAGCTTTTGTTGCTAAAGGTTACGGAATTATTTCTGGTGGAACCGATAATCACTTGATGTTAATCGACTTAAGAAATAAAAACATTACCGGTAAACTTGCCGAGAATGCTTTAGAAAAAGCGGAAATTACGGTAAATAAGAACATGGTTCCTTTTGATGATAAATCGCCATTTGTTACCTCAGGTATTCGTGTAGGTACTGCTGCAATTACAACCCGTGGTTTAAAAGAAGCAGAGATGGAAAAAATTGTTGATTTAATCGATCAGGTTTTAACAAATCCTGAAGATGAAGCTAATTTAAATACAGTGAAAGCCGAAGTTATTAAATTGGTAAGTGCATTTCCACTTTACAAATAATACAAAACCTTTTAAGGTTTAAGCAAAAAGCGCTTTACATTATTTTGTAAGGCGCTTTTGTTTTAAATAATTGCACTGAAAAAATCTTCCTGATTTAATCAATAGATATTATTTTGGTAAATCGTATTGATAATCCTTTAATCTAAAAAATCCGGAGCTAAAAAAGTAAAGGGCCGATATTCTATAAAAGAAGTATCGACCCTTACCATCTAAATTAACGCTCTCGATAATATAAACACAGTCGCAATAAATTTGTTTTCAGAGATATGAAAAATTTATTTTTTTTCATAACAACCTAAAGATGAAGGGAAAATTCTTATTTCACCTTTCAAATCTTTTGATAGATAAGTTGTGTAGAAGTTATCTGCTGATAGGTTTAAACCTTTTGATGCAGCCGGACTGCCAAAAGATAATTCAAAATTTTCTTTTGTTGCGGATGTAAACAATGGGTCGCTATTTGTAATGTTATTATTGCTTGGATACGGGTTACTGCTTTTTATTAAATTATTAAACAGGCTGATTTCACTCGTAGCATTCGTCTTTTTTTGAATGTCTAATTCGTTATTTAAGCTGCCCCATATAATATTATTAGTGAGGTTTAATTGCAGCTTATTGTAAGAAGTTAACGATATGTAATCTGAGAAAGTTAGCGCTGCATTCTTTCTGGGGAAACGAGGATTAAAACCCGCAAATGTATTTTGTTTTAGGTTGTAATTGCCGCCTCCAACGGCATAGATAATGTAGTTGCCGCAGTTGTACATTAAATTGTTAAAGGCCAATAATTCTGAGTGGTAACCAATATAAGCCGCAACCTGCATGTTTTTAATAATGGAATTGACGACGATTAATTTGGGTTCTGACGTGTTAGATAGCGAATCTGATGAAATCCCCACAGATGCATTTTTCAGGATGGTATGATTTATTATGCTACTGCCAGAACGTTTTAAATAAATGCCTTTCCATTGTCCGGGTTCGTTAGCATAAATATCCTCTAATCTATCGCCAGAGAATATTATCGGTTCGGTTACAGAACCACTTGCATATAATTTTCCATCAACGTTCATTACAGCATCTTTATGGAAATAAACTTTGGTGCCCGGTCTTATTTCTAAAATACCACTGCTACTTATGGTAATGGAACCATTAATAATGTAGGGTAAGTTTTTATTCCAGACTGTACTTCTATTAATTACTTCGTTATTTATAAAAACCGCATTTTGGCCGTAAGCAAGTAATTGAATGGCTTGTCGGTTTCCGTTTGACTGCAATATAATCGAATCCTGAATAAGGAAAGGGTTTGTTCTCGAATCGGGGTTTATGTTTACTTTAATAAAAATATTTAAAGAATCCTGACCATTAATTTTGAGGTTGGTTCTGCTACTGGTATTTTCGCCGTTAATATTTAGGCTAAAAGAAGAAGCATTACCACCTGCAAGTGCAATGTCTGAGATATTAATTGCTTCGCTATTTCTGTTTATTATTTTAACGGTTTTTGTAATTGAACCTATGGATGTAAATAGGGTGTCGAATAATATAGCATCGCTGGATAGCGCTAGTTTTGCATTCGGGTCAGTTGTAATGTGTTCATCTTTTCTGCAAGAAGAAATAAAAATTAAAAAGATTAAACTGTATAATATAACCGAACGCATAACTCAAATATAATTATTCTGCAAATGCTAAAGCCGCAATACTCACTTTTTCTGCACCATTCTCTAAAAGTGTATTTGCACAAGCTTCTAAAGTAGCACCTGTGGTAATTACATCATCAATTAATAAAATATGCTTGCCTTTAATTAACTCCTGATATGCAATTCCGAAAACATCTTTCATGTTTTCGTATCTATTATAACGACTTTTTTTGGTCTGGCTTTCTGTTGATGTATTTCTGACTAAAATCTTTTCATCCAAAGGGATGTTCATTTTTTCTGCCACACCTTCTGCAATAAATGAGCTCTGGTTATAACCGCGGATACGAAGTTTCTTTCGATGTAACGGAACCGGAATAATTAAATCGATATTTTGATAAAGCGGACTGCTACTTAATCGTTCACCGAGTATGCCGCCCAATAAAACACCTATTTCTGTTTTATTATTGTATTTTAAGCTATGGATTAGGTTTTGAACTTTTGCGCCTTTTCTAAAATAAAGCATTGCCATGGCAGCATGAATGGGTAATCTGCCCCATAATTGTTTGGCTACACGGTTTTCATCGTGGATATGATAATCTGTGTAAGGCAAATCATAAAAACAGCGTGTGCAAATTAAGTGTTCGTTTTGAAATAGCGATGTACCACATGCATTGCAAAGGTTAGGAAACAACAAGCCAATTAAATCAGAGCTCCATTGGCTTAGCCACCATTTATTTAATTTGAGTGCTTCCATTATTAATCATTTAACTAAATATAAGGTTTCTTTAGATAAATTGATGTGATGATATATTTCTAGGCTTTTGGCAACCCAAAATAGTAGCAATTGCAGCTGTAATTAAACCTGATGGAAATGACAGCGCCCGTTTTTCTTCGAAAAAACGGGACTAAAATGTACAGCAGGACAGCACTATAATTTTTGAACTGTTTGTGCTTTTCAAAAAAAATTAAGCTTTTGCTTCTTCCTTAACGGCTAATTGTCCGCAGGCAGCATCGATATCTTTGCCTCGGCTACGGCGAATATTTGTATTTATGCCCTGACTTTTTAAATAGTTGGAAAAGGCATCGATTTTATCTCCATCGGCATTTGTAAAATCAGCAAATGAAATTGGATTATATTCGATAAGGTTTACCTTGCAGGGGATATGCTTGCAGAATTTCGCAAGTTCCATAGCATCCGCAATTTCATCGTTAAAATCGTTAAAAACGATGTACTCGTAAGTAACGGGGTTTTTGGTTTTAGAGAAATAATATTTTAAAGCTTCGGCTAAAGATTGTAAGGAATTGGCCTCGTTAATAGGCATTATTTCGTTACGCTTTTTATCGTTTGCCGCGTGTAATGAGAGTGCCAGATTAAATTTCGCACCATCATCACCAAGTTTTTTAATCATTTTGGCAATACCGGCAGTAGAAACGGTAATGCGTTTATAACTCATATTTAAACCATCGGGTGCGGTTATGCGTTCGATTGATTTTAGTACGTTGGCATAGTTAAGCAAGGGTTCGCCCATACCCATATACACGATATTTGTAAGTGGATTATTGTAGTTTTGTTTAGCTTGTTTATCAATTAGAACAACCTGATCGTAAATTTCATCGGCATTTAAATTGCGTTTGCGTTCCATGTAACCTGTTGCACAAAATTTACAAGTTAAACTACAACCCACCTGAGAGCTTACACAAGCCGTCATACGGTCTTCAAGCGGAATTAAAACGCCTTCAACGATGTTTCCATCTGCTAAACGAAAAGTATTCTTTATCGTATAATCGTTGCTGAACTGCGAATTATTAACCTGAACAGCATTTATGGTGAAGCTTTCATTTAATGCTTTGCGTAAATCTTTAGAAAGATTACTCATGTCATCAAATGTGGTAACCGATTTCTCCCACAACCACTGGTAAATTTGCTTAGCCCTGAATGCAGGTTGTTGCATTGCCGTTAAATGTTGCTGTAGTTGTAGCAGATTTAAGGATCGGATATCGATTTTTTTAATTAATTGTTCTAACATTTTATTTATCACCATAGTGACCGGTAGCGGCTACAATGAAAACGGTGATTATGTTTTCATCTACTCTATAAATTAATCGATCTTTTTGGTTTATTTTTCTCGACCAAAAATTTGATAGATTGTATTTCAAAGCCTCTGGGTTTCCAACCCCATTATATGGGTGGGATTTAAGTTCTTCGAAAATTTGATTTATTCTTTTAATTGATGCTTTATCTCCTGATTTAAGATGCAGTTTAATTTTCTTTTCAGCTAATTTATCTAAAACTATTGAATATTTTCCCATAACGATTTCGTTGGGTCCAGCGTTTTAACATTGCCTTTTTTGATAGACTCTTCTGCTTTTTCTATTGCATTAACCATATCAATGCCGTATAAATTTATCGTTTTCTCACGCTCTGTTAGTTCCCGCTCTTCTTTTTTAAACGGAACCTTCAAAGCTTTTGCGATTGCTTTCAAAGCAGCTAATTGCTCTTTGGTTTCAGGGTGCATAATTAATGTTTCCATAGCTTAAATATTAAATTCTGGCTGAGAATAGCACAAAGGTACTTAAAAAGGCTTTATGCATGAAGTATATTCCTAAAAGACTATAAATCAGCAGGTAATTTTACAATTTATTGGTTTATCTGCCCCTTTGCCGCGTGTTGGTTTTAGCAGAAGATTTACCTTTTGCAGGGCGTGAGTTTCGGTTTGAGCCTGGGCCTTTCTGACCTGGTTTAGCTGACGAATGGGCAGATTGTTTTTTACCACCCGATTTTTGAGCAGGCTTAGATGGTTTAAAGTTTTTTGTTCGTTCTTCCTTTAATTCTGGAATTTCCTCCCATGAGTTGTTTTGTTTTTTAGGTTTGGATGCAGGTTTAGGTTTGGCCTCTGACGAAGACTTTTCTACACTTTTCATCATCGTTTCCATTTCCGCTTCCGTAAATTCTCTAAACTCTCCTGTTGGGATGCCTTTCAAATTGATGTTCATAATTCGGGTACGCTCCAGCTTGGTTACTTCATAACCAAAATGCTCGCACATTCTGCGAATTTGCCTGTTTAAACCCTGAATTAGAATGATATTGAAGGAGAAAGTTGTAAGTTGCCGTACTTTACATTTTCTGGTATTTACACCCAAAATGGGTACGCCATTACTCATTTCGAAAATAAAATCTTCGGTAATTGGCTTATTCACTGTAACTACATATTCTTTTTCGTGGTTATTGCCTGCACGAAGAATTTTATTTACAATGTCGCCATTATTGGTTAAAAAAATTAATCCTGATGAATCTTTATCTAGCCTGCCGATTGGGAAAATACGCTCGCTATAGTTAACGTAATCTACAATATTATCCCTAACACTGCTTTCGGTTGTACTGGTAATGCCAACAGGTTTATTAAATGCCAAAAGAACAAAGTTACTTTCTTCTTTTGGTTCGATGTTGTGCCCGTTAACCATTACTCTATCTCCGGCTAAAACCTGATCGCCAATTTTGGCTCGCTTGCCGTTGATGAAAACATTTCCACGTTCTATAAATCTATCCGCCTCGCGACGAGAACATAATCCGCTTTCGCTTATAAATTTATTTAACCGGGTTGCAGAAGTGTTTTTCATGCTGCAATTTTACGGAAATAAATTGTGTAATTAAGGTTATCAAGACATGACAATCTTTTAAAATAATTTAGCCACAGATAAAAAGGATGAACACGGATTTGGTTTATTAGCCGTATTTATCCTTTTTATCTGTGTACATCTGTGGTTAAAAATTTAGAAAGAAGGATAATCTGCCGTTGGTCCGTAACTCATTGGAACCGGAATATCCAATAACCTAAAATAAACGCCTAATTGTGCTCTGTGGTGAGCGGTTTGGCTAAAAGCAATACGTATCATTTCATACCTTGTCGAATCTGATAAAATCTGTTCGCCATTGCGTAATACCCATCTTTCAGTTAAACTTTCTTCGCTGGCTTTTTCTAATTCTTTTTTGCCTGCGTTGTAGCTTGCTTCTAAAATTTTAGTTAAATCATCGGCACTTTCAATTTTTTTCTCTTCGTAAGGTGCCGTTGCGAAATCCAATCCATCAGTTGTAAGGGCTAAAGAAATCCACTCTGGTAATTCAGCAACATGACTTGCAAGGGATTTCATTTTCATGCTTTTTTCGTGTGGTGCCCAATCGAATTTATCGGCAGGTACACTGGCCATAAATATTTTTGAAGTGTTAAATTCAGTTTCAAGTTCTTTTAGTAATGCTTTAATGATTTCCATTTTTTGTTTGTTTAAGTTTTCTTCTTTGTTAATATCCAGTAGTAAAAAGTCGACTAAGCTCATGTTGTTTGAGGTTTGTTTAGACAAAGAAAATACTGGTGAGTGACAACCCTATGGCAGTGTAAAAAATATATTTTAGATTTTTTTAAAGACTAAAAATTAAAGATGGATGGCAATAAAACTCTAAGTGATTTGCAGAAATTTAAATTTGTCTTAACCAGACGGGCATTTTTCTTTTGACAACAAAAGAAACAAAATTGCCGGCTGAAAATTATTCATTTGTGTTTAATGTTTTTTAGGTACTCATGATTGCTTCGCAGTTTTTGTATTAAAGTTAGTGGTTTGGCTTTGACAATGTATTCCCAATCCCGTACGTACGGGATGTTAGGCCGGTTTAAAGTACAACGAAGAAACACTACTTAGGCTTTACCAAATGCACATACAAAGTTGTAAAGCTTGTAACTCAAAAATCAACTGGCAACATCGTCATATAATCGCTTAATGGCATGTGAGTTTCTTTAGTAAAAGGAATTTGCAGGTTTTTTAAGCAAACGATTCTTGTTAAATTAAAATCTCGGTATTGATTTCTTAAATGGCACCAGCCGATTAAATGCCAGCTGAAAGCATAAAAAATTAATCCGATTGGCTCAACAATCCTTTTGCTTGCTTCATCTTTAATATTTTTATAGTCTATTTCTATAATGTGTTTATCAGAAATTGCCACCTGAATTAATGAAAGATAATCATAATTAAAGCGTAGCCTGGTTGGCGTTTGCAGCTTTATATGCTGATTCATGGTTTCAAGTTTTTCTTTTTGACCATTCTTTAAAACGGCTTTTACTTTTGTTAATGCTGTAGCATAATGCGAACGAATGGAATTATCTGCAAAGCCATTTACTAAAGTTTCTACCAATAGTAATGCGTTGGCTTCATCTGTGTTAAATGAAACTGGAGGTAAAAAGTACCCCTGCACTAAAAAATAGCCTTTATGCTGTTCAAAGCTAATCGGAATACCCTGCTCAACTAATGCTTTTACATCTCGATAAACAGTTCTTACGCTAATATTGAAGCGTTCAGCAATTTTTTCTGCGCTGATGTATTTCTTCGATTGAAGTAGCGTTAAGATACCGAAAAGTCTGTCGATGCGATTCATTTTGTTTGGTTAACTAAAATTAATCAAATTTTTTACATTGCCTTGGTATGTTATTTGTTTAACATAGGTTACATGTGTTTTTCTATAAATATTCGTTTTATATGATAAACAAAATCTCTATTAAATGGCTGCCGTTATTCAAAAGCGTTTCTTAAGGGCAATAAAAAGTAAGGTAATTATTGGGTTTTTATTTGCCTGTTTTGCTTTGCTTTTGGCTTGGGGTATCAGTAAGTTCGCCTTTACGCGTATGCTTAGCACTGTTGAGCAAATTTCTGCACCAAATGATAAACTTAGGCTGGTAAATAACCTTTCTCACAAAATAGCCAGGCTAGATCAGTTACAACGCGATGAAGCTTTTAACAAGCAAGGCGATTACAGTTTTTTAAGGGAATCGAGAAAATTAAGGGCTACGCTAGATACCTTGAAGCGCTTATATGATGGAGATTCTTTGCAACTGGCCAGAATTAAATCGATAAAAAATTTATTATCTGACAGAGATAAACAATTTGTAGACTACCTCAAGGTTAGAGAAACTTTGGTTAATACAAAATCTTTTTCTGAAGAGGTTAAAAAGTTGAATGATTTAGTGGTAAAAAGGTCTGTACAATCAGATAGTGCAGTTTTAACAACTGAAACCACTACATCTACCACAACCGTTGCACCCGAAGAGGCGCAAAAATCAAAAGGCTTTTTAAGCAAGCTTTTTGGTAAAAAGAAATCTGATGTTTACAAAATTATAAACGAAGAATTTAAAGTAAAACGTGATACTTTAAATGCGAAAGCTGAAGACAGCATTATGAAAAGCATGACGGGTTCGTTAAAAAATATCGAACTTGAGCAGCGACAGAAAAGCCAGAAATTTTTAAAACGGGAAGCTGAATTATCTAATGCGAGTAATGCCTTAACGGCTCAAATGCTGCAAATTTTGAGAGAAGTTGAAGGGCAGGCCGTGGCACAAATAGATTTAAACGGTATTCAGGCAAAGCAAGTTGTAAATGATGGTATTACCCAAATTACCGTAATTATCATTGCTTTCTTTTTGCTAACGGTTATTTTGCTTTATTTTATCTTAACAGATATCACTAAAAGCAATCGGTACAGAAAGGAGCTGGAGCAGGCGAAAGATGAGGCAGAATACCACGGAAAGGCAAAACAACGCTTCCTTTCTAATATGAGTCATGAGATTAGGACGCCTTTGCAGTCTATTTTAGGTTATGCAGAATTGATTGCACATCAAGATAATCCTAAAAAGAAAGATATCGATGCTATCTATCAATCCTCTATTCATTTGCTGCAGATTGTTAATGAAGTGCTGGATTACAACAGAATTATTTCAGGAGAGTTTAGTTTTAACAACCAGGTTTTTGACATCCGTAAAATTTTGAGCGAAGTGATTTCTGTGATGCGACCATTAGCAGAGCAAAAATCGTTGCTGCTTAATGCCAATTTAGACATTACTGGTGTTGAGTTTGTTAGAGGTGATGCCTTCAGGTTAAAACAAATTCTGTTTAATTTAATTGGTAATGCCGTCAAATTTACCCTAAAAGGGGAGATAAATTTATCCGTTGCCTGCAAAAGGCAAGGAGATGATTTACACTTTCATTTTACCATACAGGATACCGGAATTGGTTTTGAAGAGAGCGATATCAGCAAAATATTTAACGAATTTGAGCAGATAGAATCGCCGGAAAAATATGTTATTAACCAAACCGGAACAGGCTTAGGCTTACCAATAGTAAAATCTTTAATCGAAGCGCAAGGCGGAAGAATTCATGTAAAAAGTAAACCATCAAAGGGTACAACCTTTAATATATACTTAACTTACCAATACACTGATGAAAAGGTAAATGAAGCATTAGATTTGGAACATTATGCCATTGTAAACCCGGGTTTGGTTTGGATTATTGATGATGATAAGCTTATTCTTGATTTATGTGGTTTCATTTTCGGTAAAAATAAAATTCCGTATAAAAGCTTTAATCATGTGGCTGATATTTTACATGAAGAGGTTGCCCCAGATTTAAAATACGTATTAATTGATATGCGAATGCCCGAAATGAGCGGTATTGAATTGTGCCATTTATTAAGGAAAAAACTCCCAGCCGAAGTTAAGTTTTACGCCATAACAGCCCAGGTTTTACCAGAGGAAAGAGAAATGGTTCTGGGTGATGGATTTGATGGTTTGATTATGAAACCCTTCCAGGCGGTAGATTTATTATCAATTTTTGATAAAACTAAAATTGTTACTGATGCAATAGAGTTTGATTTTTCTTCAATAGAGAAAATGACTTTTGGCGACCAGCAGATGCTGGAAAAAATATTAACGAGGTTTAAATTAGATTGTGTTAACGATTCAAAAGAACTTACACAATATATTAAAGATAATAATCAGGATAAAAGCAGGCTAATTGTTCATCGCCTTGCCGGGCGAACCGCCCAAATGGGTGCTAAAACTTTAGCAACCGCTTTCCGCGAATTGGAAATAGATATTGCCGAGATTGGATTAACAGATGGAAATTCTAAAGAAGTTCTAAATCAACTCCAAAAACTGGAGGGTTTAATCGCGGTTATAGAAGAAATGGAATGCGCTGGAGCAAAATAATTTTCGCCGTTCTTACCACATTATTCTATCCCGTATCGCTCCATTTTGGCGTACAATGTTTTCCTGTCGATATTTAAAATTTTTGCAGCTTTTGATTTATTGTGCCTAACCCTGATTAGGGTTTCTGTTATCAAAGCTTTTTCGTTTTGTTCGTTCACCGCCTTTAAATCTGATGAATTTCCAACCGCTGTTTGCTGATGAACAGAAATCATCATCTCATCTGGAAGGGCTTCTACTTGCGCAACATCACCTTGTGTTAATAAAACCATTCGCTTAATTACATTACTTAATTCACGCAGGTTTCCTGGCCAATCATAATTTAAGAGCAGGCTTTTTGCATCTGCAGATATGGTTTTAACATTCCTGCCTAAGTTGCGGTTTGATAGTTGCACAAAATGGTTGATAAATAATTCAAGGTCGGAGCCTCTATCACGCAATGGAGGCAACTGAATTTTAAATTCGTTTAAGCGATGATATAAATCTTCTCTAAATTCACCCTGTTGCATGCTTCCTGCTAAATCATCATTGGTTGCAGTTATAATTCTAACATCAACCTGAATTTGCTTTGTGCTGCCAAGCGGTTGTATAACGCGTTCTTGCAGGGCTCGCAGAAGTTTTATTTGTACTTCGTAACTTAAATTTCCTACTTCATCTAAAAATAAAGTTCCGCCATCTGCAGCCTCAAACTGACCTTTTTTGTCATTTAGTGCGCCTGTAAAAGCACCTTTTACATGTCCGAATAATTCACTTGCGGCCAAATCTTTCGATAATGCACCACAATCTATAGCAATAAATGGTTTATTTGCTCTTTTACTTTGCTGATGTAAAGTTCTGGCGGCAAATTCTTTTCCCGTTCCGCTTTCACCTTGAATAATTACCGACATATCCGTTGGTGCAACCAAAGCAATATGTTCATACAATTTATCGGCAATTGCGCTTCTGCCTTTAATAAAATCGCTTTCAGCAGGTTTTTGGTTATTGTCTTTATCCTGCTTTTTTGTAAGCGAGTTTTTTATAACCATCAAAAGTTCATCAGGGTTTACAGGTTTGGTAATGTAGTCGAAAGCGCCCATCTGCATAGATTTCACAGCTGTTCTTACATCATTAAAACTTGTCATGATGATTATCGGGGTCAGAAACCCTAAGTTTCTGGTGTGGGTAATCACTTCTAAACCAACGCCATCTGGTAAGCGATAATCAATAAGAAGCAAATCAAACTCCTGATTTTCTATAAGTTTAAAAGATTGCTTTACATGGGTTACGAGCGTAACCTCATAATTGTTTTTAGTTAAAAAACCTTCAAGTAATTGAGCAAATGTTGTATCGTCTTCTAAAATCAGGATTCTCGCCATATAACAAAAATACGAAAAGCCAGTTAAATACTGGCCTTTCGTATACTAGGTAGATGCAATAATTTGGGGTTATTGTACTGGTTTACCGTCTTTATCAATCTTAACTGAGCCTGTTTCGGCTTCTTTTTTAACATTGATTAGGTAATATTCTTTTGTTCCTTCTTTAACTGCCCAGGCTTCTGTAGCGGTCCAGCCTTTGTAAGCATCAGATTTTAATGCGGTTGTAACCGGCTCTGGTAATTCTTCTAATTTTACCGGAGTTTTTGTAGTGCTATCTTGACCTGCAACAATTGCAGTTGGTTTTAAATCTTTAATTTCACTCGCTTGTACTGCTGTTAATCCTGCTACAGCTAATGCTGCTGATAAAATGAACTTTTTCATAGTTGTAAATTTTTATTATAAAGTGTAGCCTGGTAAATGGCTACACTATTGGTTAATTATGCCTCAATCGAGGGTATTGTAATTTTTGGGGTGCTATTAATATTATTGTACCGGCTTACCGTCTTTATCAATTTTAACCGAGCCAGTTTCAGCTTCTTTTTTAACATTGATTAGGTAATATTCTTTTGTTCCTTCTTTAACTGCCCAGGCTTCTGTAGCTGTCCAGCCTTTATATGCATCAGATTTTAATGCGGTTGTAACCGGCTCTGGTAATTCTTCTAGTTTTACCGGAGTTTTTGTAGTGCTATCTTGAGCTGCAACAATTGCAGTTGTATTTAAATCTTTTACTTCACTTGCTTGTACTGCTGAGAATCCTGCGAACGCTAAAAATGTAGCTGATAAAATGAACTTTTTCATAGTATGATTTTTAAAATTTAATATTTGTAACAATACTTGCTAAGGTTTCATAATAATGCCAAAGCTGGCATGCCTTATTAACTTATTGATTTTCAAGACTATAAAAATTAGTAGCTTAATTATGTGTGTAGACTTTCTCCACACATTGGGGGTAATGCCAACAGGTTAAATTGATTTTTTAAATTTTTGGAAAGCAAAAGCACTGCTAATAATCAAAGTTCGTCCCGTTATTCGCTGTAGCCCTCGCAGAAAAAGCTCGGGGCTGCCGCTATTACCGGGTTTAGGTAAATTGGTTTCTGCAGGAAATAGAAAGGGTAGCTCCTGCTCCGATGTCAATAACTCAAGCAAATTTGTGCTTGTCATCCTGAGCTTCCCTAAACTTCTTGACAAGTTATTGTTATACAGAATCTTTAGTTCATAAAAAGTAATTTAAGGTATTCGAGAAGCGCAGACTGACAGATTGAAAGGTTAAATTAATGAGGAGAGGTTAAAGCGAAACGAATAAAATTTTAAAAAACTTTTTTTCGGCAACATAATTTTTTCTATACTTGCAGCCCGATAAAAAGCCTCCTTAGCTCAGCTGGTAGAGCAACTGACTTGTAATCAGTAGGTCATTGGTTCGATTCCGATAGGAGGCTCTTTTTTATCTTCGATTGCAGATTTAAAATATTAGATTTTGCTCAAAACCGATATCTTTTCTTAAAGCGTTTTACTCCACAGCTTTACTACATTCATAAATCAAAAATCATAAATTCGCTTTATGTTACAATATTTTGCAGCCGATTGGATATTTCCTGTTAATGCACCTGCTATAAAAAACGGTACAGTTGTTACAAATGCTAAAGGCGAAATCACTAAGCTTCTTAATGAAGATGAATCGAAAAATTTAGATGTCTATAAACACAATGGCGCTATCGTTCCAGGTTTTGTAAACACCCATTGCCACCTCGAATTATCGCACATGTTTAAGCAAATTCCAGAACAAACCGGTTTGGTGGAGTTTGTAAAGCAGGTAATTAAAAGTAGGCAAGCTAGCGATGAACAAATTAAAGCATCTATAGAAATTGCTGATAAACAAATGTTTGATAATGGCATCGTTGCCGTTGGCGATATTTCGAATCAAATTGTTTCGAAAGAAACTAAATTAAAGAGTAAAATTTATTACCATACTTTTGTCGAAGCAATGGGATTTAATCCCGATAGGGCAGAATTAATTATGAAGCATTCAAAAGAAATTATGAATGATTTCTCCCCATTGCATGCTTCCATAGTTCCCCATGCACCATATTCAGTTTCTGCTGAGCTTTTCAATCTGATTAGAGAAATTGCTCATCAGAATAAGCAATTTATCAGCATTCACAATCAGGAAAGCCCGCAAGAAAATTCATTTTTTCAAAACAAGACAGGCGATTTTTTAGAGTTATACAAGTTTTTAGGTTTAGATATATCGTTTTTCCAAGCGACAGCCAAAACATCATTGCAAAGCTATTTGCCAAACTTAGAGTTGCTTAAAACTTTAATGGTTCATAATACGGTTTCCAGTAAAGAAGATATTGATTTTGCAAAAAAGGCAAATCCAAATTTATACTGGTGCCTTTGTCCGAATGCAAATTTATATATAGAAAATGCATTACCTGATGTAGATTTACTGATTAATGAAAACCTGAAAATTACATTAGGAACCGACAGCCTGGCAAGTAATCATCAGTTAAATATTCTGTCTGAAATGAGAACCTTGCAAAAGGCAGAAAAAGTCAATTTCGAAAAACTTTTAACTTGGGCGACTATCAATGGTGCCGAATTTTTAGCATTAGAGAATAAGTTAGGAACAATTGAAATTGGCAAAACGCCTGGCTTAAATTTGATTCAACTATCTAATAATTTTGAAATAGAAAGTGATAAGGTTACTAAACTGATTTAATATTTATGAATTCAATTTGTAAACTTTTTAATATAAAATACCCGATTATTCAAGCCGGAATGGTTTGGTGCAGTGGTTGGAAGTTAGCTTCGGCGGTTTCAAACGCTGGTGGTTTGGGGATTATTGGCGCAGGTTCAATGTATCCTGATGTTTTAAGAAGCCACATTCAAAAATGTAAACTCGCTACTGATAAGCCTTTTGCAGTAAATATACCTTTGTTGTACCCGAACATTCAAGAAATAATTGATATTGTTATTGAAGAAAAAGTTAAAATCGTTTTTTCATCCGCTGGCAACCCGGCTACATGGACGAGCACACTAAAAGCGCATGGAATTATAGTTGTACATGTTATTGCAAATACAAAGTTTGCCTTAAAAGCTCAGGAAGCCGGTGTTGATGCAATTGTTGCCGAAGGTTTTGAAGCCGGCGGACATAACGGTAGGGAGGAAACCACAACCATGTGTTTAATACCGATGATTAAGGCTGCGGTAAATGTTCCGGTAATTGCTGCTGGTGGTATTGCAAGTGGAAAATCGATGTTGGCGGCCTTTGCATTAGGTGCCGATGCTGTTCAAATTGGTTCTGCCTTTGCCGTTGCTGAAGAATCTTCGGCACATCAGGCATTTAAAGAAAAGATTATTTCATCCGCCGAAGGCGATACCAAACTGGCCATGAAAAAGGTTGTTCCCGTTAGGTTATTAAAAAATGAATTTGCTGATGCAGTTGAAAAGGCTGAAGCCGAAGGCACCGGGAAAACTGAACTGATGGATTTATTAGGTAGGGCAAGGGCTAAACTTGGTATGTTTGAAGGTGATATGCAAAATGGTGAACTGGAAATTGGTCAGGTATCAGCTATGCTAAATGAAGTGAAACCTGCAAAACAAATTTTGGATGAAATTTGGAGCGAATACAAAGCCGGATTAAAAAGATTAAAGGATTTGCACAACGAATTAACAGACTAACTATTTGATAAGCATTTGGAATGTTAACTTTGCAACCGTAAAACAATTCAACATTTAATTTCAATGAAGCATTTCAACATCGTTATTACCGGAAAAGTTCAAGGTGTGGGTTTTCGCGAAACCACCAAAATTATTGCCAATCAAATGATGGTTAATGGTTTTGTTAGAAACGAAAAAGACGGCTCGGTGTATGTTGAAGCAGAAGCAGATGATATCTTCCTTGAAGAGTTTGTAAACTGGTGCCATGAAGGGCCAGACCGTTCGCGGGTTGAAAATGTTTCGGTAAGCGAAGGCGAAGTTAAAAACTATCGTAATTTTGAAGTTTTAAGAAATAAATAGATTAAGCATCTTATAATCTAAAATCGTAAATCAAAAATCTGAAATAAAATTGTCTGTATATAAAAAATTTGTTGGGCAAACAATGGTTTATGGTCTTAGTACCGTTTTCTCCCGATTGTTCAATTTTATCCTTACCCCAATCTATACTTCGGTGTATAAAAAAGGCGTGTATGGAATTTTTACCAACATGTATGCCAATGCCTCTTTGATAAATGCAATTTTGGCTTTTGGTATGGAAAGTACTTATTTCAGGTACCTGAATAAGTTTGAGGATAAAAAGCAAGAAGTTTACAATAACTCTTTTTTGTGCATTGCCTTTATTTCTACTCTTTTTTTAATAACCGGGTTAATTTTTTCAAATCCAATAGCCACATATCTGGCCGCAAAAGCATCCGAAGTTTCTGATTACAAACAGTATGTTGGTTTTTTTCTGTGGATTTTATTTATTGATGCAATTTGTGTAATTCCTTTTGCCAAACTGCGGGCAGATGGAAGGCCATTTAAGTACAGTGTTGTAAAATTCCTAAATATTGGCTGCTTCGTTGGCTTTAACCTGATATTTATTTTTGTACTGCCTGCCATTATAAAACATAACTGGATTGGTGCATCATGGCTACAGTCTTGGTATCGCCATCAATGGATTGGTTATGTGTTTGTATCTAACTTAATTGCAAGTTTAGCTACGCTTTTCGCATTGCTTCCTGAGTTTTTAAAAATACAACTGAAGTTTGATAAATCACTGTTTTCAAACATGTTTTCTTATAGCTGGCCTATACTTATTGCAAACTTATCCTTCATCGTAAATGAAAATTTAGATAAGATTGTTCTAAAAGATTTGCTTCCGGCAGATATTGCTAACGAAGAAGTGGGTATTTACGGCGCTGTATGCAAAATTGCCATCTTTCTGAGCATATTTATAACTGCGTTCCGCTTGGGGGCAGAGCCATTTTTCTTTAGTCACGCTAAAAATAAAAATGCCAAAGAAACTTATGCAACCATTTTGCAGTATTTCGTAATTGCGCTTGCCATACTTTTTGTTGCATTAATTGCAAACATAGAACTTTTAAAATATTTCATCAGGAATGAAGAATACTGGGTTGGGTTGCCTGCTGTACCATATTTATTAATGGGTTATGTTTTTTTGGGCATTTACATGAATTTATCAATATGGTATCGCCTTTCAGATCAAACCCGCTTCGGTTTATATATTTCAGTTATTGGCGCTATTATAACAATTGTGTTAAACGTTGTACTAATTCCTCGCTTCAGTTACATGGGTTCTGCATGGGTTTCGATGGCTGCTTATGCAATTATGACCATCATTTCGTACATCCTCGGACAGAAACATTATCCAATTCCATATAACCTAAAAAAAATACTTGCTTATTTAATAGTTTCAACCATAATAGTTTTTACCTCGTTTTTTGTGTTCGATAAAAATATTTACATCGGCAATGCGATGCTTATTGCTTTTATTGCCGGTATCGCTTACTTCGAGAAAAATGAAATCAGAAAACTTTTAAAACGATAATGCAATAATCATTAATTCACTCATTTATTCAATCAAACATTCAGTCATTCAAAATTATAAATGGAGATAAAAATCATCAATAAATCAGAACACCCATTGCCACAATATGAAACTGCTCATGCTGCAGGTATGGATTTGAGGGCATCAATAACTGAGGAAATTACGCTAAAGCCTTTGCAAAGAATGTTAATCCCGACAGGATTACATATTGAATTGCCAATTGGTTATGAAGCACAAATCAGACCGCGAAGCGGGTTAGCTTACAAGCACGGAATCAGTATTGTTAATGCACCCGGAACTATTGATGCAGATTATCGTGGAGAATTGAAAGTTTTATTGGTAAATTTATCCGATACGGATTTCAAGATTTTAAATGGCGAGCGTATTGCTCAAATGGTTATTGCTAAACATGAAACTGTAAGCTGGAATCTTGTTGAAGAATTATCTGATACAGCAAGAGGAGCGGGCGGTTATGGGCATACGGGCAAATAAATTTTTAATGATTAAGTTTTAATTATTGAATGTGTTGCAATAGCCAAATAGCTCATCTGGCATTTAGGTTTAAATTATGAGAAAATACATTTTTTTCGCTTTAATTGCTTTTAGTCTGCAAGCTTTTAGTCAGCTGCCTCCTGTAAAACTTAATCAGGATAGCAATGTGGTTAAACAGCTTTTCTTTGCAGGCTTACGCGAAAAAATGTTTGAGAATTTTGTCGTTGCATCTACAACTTTTAATAAGGTAGTTACGCTGGATACCAAAAATCATGCTGCTTATTATGAGCTTGCTGGTTTAAATCTAAGGCTTAATAAATTATCAGAAGCCGAACTAAATATCAAAAAAGCTATCGATTTAAATCCAGGAAACAAATGGTATTTGCGTTTGCTAAGCGAAGTTTATAAGCGGAATAATAATATGGTTTCGCTTATTTCTGTATTTAACCAATTGATAGCAATCGAGCCTGAAAATGACATATATTATTTTGATAAGGCAAATGCACAGTTAATTGCTAACCAGGTTAATGAAGCAAAAAAAACCTACAGCGAAATCGAATCAAAATTTGGCGTATCGAGAGAATTAACAAACGCCAGGAGGAGAATTGATGGAACTAATGCAACTGAAAGCGACATTGTAAAGTTGTTAGAAGGCAACCAGGCCGATGTAAAAAATTATCTGTATGCTGCGGGTTTATTGCTTCAAAAAAACAACGATGCTGAAGCTTTGAAAGTTTTATTGAAAGCACAGCAAATAGAGCCTAAAAATTTTGAAGTGAACCTTGGCTTGGCAGATGTTTATCGCAAGCAAAAGAATGATGAAGCCGCATTTGCATCGTTAAAATTAGCATTTGAAAGCGAAGAGATGCCGATTGATGAAAAGGTTAAAATAATTGCAGCGCTTTTCCAAAAAATAGATCAGCCAATAGTATCTAAAAACATTACAGCCTTAGGTAAAAGTTTAGCAGAAGCTAACCCGAAAGATGCAAAATCATTATCGCTTTATGGTGATATATTGTATCAGCAGAACAAGTTGCAAGATGCGTTGGTGCAATATCAGGCAGCTTTAAAACTTAACGAACAAGTTTACGCAGTTTGGGAACAGGTAATAAATATCCAAACTTTATTAGGCCATTATACAGATGCAGTTAAGCTTGGCGATGAAGCATTAACCATTTATCCCAATCAGGCAAGTTTATACTATTACATGGCTTATGCCTTGTATAAAACGGGCAAATATGATGTTGCTCAAAATAACCTCAAAAATGCACTTCAGCTGGATGTAGATAATAAAAGCTTACAAGCGCAGGTATATGCTTTGCAAGGCGATATTTTCATTAACCAGAATAATTTTCCGCAAGCCAAACTAGCATTTGAAAAGGCAATTATAACCGAGCCTGATAATTATCTGATAATGAATAATTATGCCTACTACCTTGCTTTAAAGAATGATGATTTAGCTAAAGCGGCAAAATATGCAGAAACAGCAGCGAATGCGATGCCCGAAAATTCATCGGTTGCAGATACTTATGCATTTATTTTGTTTAAGCAGCAGAAATACGATTTGGCAAAAACCTGGATTGAAAAGGCATTGCAAAACAATAGCAATAAAAACGGTGTTTATTTGGAGCGCTACGGCGACATTCTTTTTCTTAAAGGTGAAAAAGATGCAGCGATGCTCCAATGGCAAAAGGCCAAAGATGCCGGTAATGGCTCAGAAGTTTTAACAAAGAAAATCAATGAAAAGAAATATTTTAAATAGTGTTTTAATCCTATCTGCAGTAATGTTCTTTGCTGCTTGTAAACCAAAAAAAGAAATTGTAGTTGCGCCAACAACCACACCAGCACCTAGAACCGATAATTCAAAAATCGAAACCCTGAATTTATTAAATAGTAAACAGCTTAAGTTTAATACACTTTCGTTAAAGGCAAAGGCTTCGCTTGATATTTCTGGTGATGTAAATGATGTAACTATGAATTTCAGAATGAAGGATAAAGAAGTGATTTGGGTGAGTATTACTGCTTTAGGCGGAATGGCCGAAGTTGCAAGGGCTTTAATTACGCCCGATAGCATCAAAATTCAAAATAAGCTTAAAACTGAATACCTGAAAAAACCTTTCAGTTACATTTACAATTTTACCAATAAACAGGTAAACTTTAACACCTTACAAGCTATTTTAACAGGCAACGCCATGGGCGAATTTTTGACTGAACAATCTACATTAAAGCAAGAAAATGGCGCATGGATAGTATCAGGCAATAAAGAAAGCTTAGATTATCGCCTGCTTTTTAATGCTCTTTTTAAAGTTGCCGAAACTAACCTTAACGATGCTAAAAACGGACAAGCGTTGAAGGTAAATTATGATGATTACCAAAAGCTTAATGAGTTCCTTTTTCCGGGCAGTTTAAAAATTAATACCTTATCAGGAAGTAAAAAAATTAATATCGAAATGCAGTACGTAAAAATTGATGGCAATGTTCCGGTAGATTTTCCGTTTACTGTACCAAAGCGATACACGATTGTGAAATAATTCGTACCCAATCGAAATTATTCATCAATTAGATTTAAGTATAAAATTTTGCAATTTAAATGTTTCGTTACAGGCATGAAGTTTTTGTGAAGATGAACTCCTAATGCCCTTAGTAACTTAATTTTAATACTTTTTACTGTAAAATTTTTATACTTTTGGCTTAATGAAGCTATACAAACTCCTAATCATCCTGTCTTTAAGCACTATTGCCTTTTCTTCTTATGCGCAAACTGAGAGCCAATTACGAAGAAAAAAAGAAGCTATACAGCGAGAAATAGAACAGCTACAAAAAAATCTTAATAAAACGGCAAGTGGTAAAAAGCTAACCTTACAACAAATTAATGCCATTAATGCCCAAATCAGGCTTCGCCAGGATAAAATCGGAACCATCAACTCTGAAATAAAAAACCTCGATAACCAAATCTCTCAGAATACAAATACCGTACATACATTACAAGGACAGCTTGGCGATTTAAAAAAAGAATATGCCGGCATGATTCGTTTTGCGCAAAGAAATAGAAATGCTTACGAAAAAATGATGTTCGTTTTTGCAGCAAGAGATTTTAATCAAGCCTATAAAAGAATTAAATACCTGCAACAATTTAGTCAGTATCGTAAAAAACAAGCAGGCTACATCGAAAATACGCAAACCGAATTAAATGGTAAAATCAGGGTTTTGGATAAAACCTTAAAAGAAAAAAGCGAACTTTTAAAAGAGCAGGAAAGAGAAAGAGAACGCTTAGGAAAAGATAAAAACCAGCAGTCTGTAGCTTTAAAAAACTTAAGCAAACAAGAGCGTCAATTTAAGCAGGATATTAACGCCAAAAGAAAAGAACAACAGCAAATTGATAGGGCCATTCGTGCTGCAATCGCCAGAGCAATTGAAGAGGCCAGAAGAAAGGCAGCTGAGGAAGCTCGTTTAGCGGCGGCAAAACGTGCGGCAGAAGAAAGAGCTGCGGCAGAGAAAGCAAAAGCAGAAAATAAGCCTGCTCCAACTGCTTCTAAAGCCGCTCCGGCAGTAAAAGAGAAGAGTACCTCAGAACTGTTAACAGCTACACCTGAAGCAGCACGATTATCAGCAGGTTTCGAAAATAACAGAGGTAGATTGCCTTGGCCAGTTGCAGCAGGTACTATTACAGAGCGTTTTGGTTTACATAAAATAGATCAAGCTACATATACCAATGATGGAATAGATATTACTACTTCAGATGGTGCTACAGTTAGAGCCGTTTTTGCCGGAAAGGTTGTAATGGTTCAGAATATTATGGGTAGAATAGCCGTTTTAATTAGCCATGGAGAATATTTCACAGTATATCAGAATTTAAAAGCGGTTACTGTAACCACAGGTTCAACGGTTGATACTAAACAATCAATAGGCTCTGTTGCAAATACAGGCGATGATGCGATTTTGAAGTTTCAGATTAGAAGAGGTCAAGGGGCCTTAAATCCAGAAGCTTGGATTAGTAAATAACAATAGGGAATTAAATGTTTATATTTGTATAAAATAGATTAGTGATGTATCAAGGCACGTTATTAGAGTTTTTAAATATGGGTGGATCAGAGATCGTACTTATATTGGTTGTGGTTCTTTTGTTGTTTGGAGGTAAAAAATTACCCGAATTAGCAAGAGGATTAGGGAAGGGGATTAGAGAATTTAAAGATGCATCTGATGGTGTAAAACGCGAAATCCATAGAAACATCAATGCAATGGATTTAGATAAAGAAGAAGAAGAACAGCATGCAACCAACATACATAGCCAGCGCCATCATCCTTCAGATGATTCGGTAGTTGATGAAAAGGTTGCTACAACTCCAGATAATACACATTCCTCTGTTAGCAGTACTCCCATTGATGAAAAAATTGTAACAGATAGTCAAAAAGTTTAAACTAAAAAGTTATGTTAAATACAACAATAGCAGCAATGCTTGGCACACCAGAAATCATCATTATTGCGGTAGTGGTACTTTTATTATTTGGTGGTAAAAAAATTCCTGAACTTATGCGTGGTTTAGGTAAAGGTGTAAAAGAATTTAAAGATGGTAAAGATGGTGTAGATGGCGAACAAGTAGATCCATCAAACCGCGATAAAACTGTTTAATACAAATTTTAGGTTTTGAAGAAATACAGCTCTCTAAAGGAGATTCAAACGCTCATTTCGCAGAAGCAAATCACTTTACCCGATTTATTGGCTTATTATTTTAAGCAAATTAAAGCAAACGAACACCTCAATGCATTTAATGAGGTGTTTTTTTATTCGGCAGAGGCGCAGGCGACAACAGTACAGCAAAAAATAAACGAAGGCACGCAAGGTAAGCTTGCGGGCATGGTTATCGGCATAAAAGATAATATTTGCTATAAAGATCATATTGTTACGGCATCTTCAAAAATGCTCGATGGTTTTGTATCCCCATATTCTTCAACGGTTGTACAGCGTTTATTACAGGAGGATGCCATAATAATTGGTCGCTTAAATTGCGATGAATTTGCAATGGGTGGTTCTAACGAAACCTCATATTTTGGAGCGGTAAAAAACGCTGCAAATCCAGAACTTGTTCCCGGTGGCTCATCAGGTGGTTCTGCAGTAGCCGTTCAGGCAGACATGTGTTTGGCAGCTTTAGGCACCGATACGGGCGGTTCTGTTCGTCAGCCGGCTGCTTTTTGTGGGCAAATTGGTTTAAAACCAACTTACGGAAGAATTTCCAGGTATGGCGTAATCGCTTATGCTTCCTCTTTCGATCAGGTTGGTCCGATAACTTCATCTGTAGATGATGCAGCCATATTATTAAAGGTTTTAGCAGGTGCTGATGAGAATGATTCTACTGTTTCTGCCTTAGAAGTGCCTGATTATGCTGCTCATTTGAGCAATAATAAAAAACAAAAAATCGCCGTTTTAAAAGAAACCATCGAGAGCGAAGCGCTTGATCCGGAAATTAAAGCTGCCATACTTCAATCTATAGAAAATTTAAAGCAAAAAGGCCATACCATTGAGTATGTTTCTTTTGATTTACTGGATTATTTAGTGCCGGCTTATTATATTTTAACTACCGCAGAGGCTTCTTCAAATCTTTCGCGTTATGATGGTGTGCATTACGGGCATCGCAACGCGGAAGCAAAATCGCTCACAGATTTATATAAACTTTCTCGTTCTGAAGGTTTCGGTGAAGAGGTTAAACGCCGTATTTTGCTTGGAACTTTTGTTTTAAGCGCTGGTTATTACGATGCATATTATCAGAAAGCACAACAGGTAAGAAGACTAATCCGTGAAAAACTTGATGATTTATTCAAGTCTTACGACTTAATTCTATCGCCCGTGGCACCCACTTCGCCTTTCAAAATTGGCGAGAATTTTCAAGATCCCTTGGTGATGTACATGGCCGATATTTTTACGGTTTTACCATCTTTAAGCGGTAACCCGGCGATTGCATTGCCTTTAGGCAATAATAGCGAAGGTTTGCCGTTAAGTATTCAGTTTATAGCCAGGCATTTTGAAGAGGATGCTTTACTTGCTTTCTCTAATTCGTTTTTAAAATAGCTCGTTATTGCGAGGAAAAAGGAATCTTTTAAAACCTAAAAGATTTTTATTTTGGAAATTGAAGCATTTGCCTTTTGGCCGATTGTAGTCCCGCTTTTTGTTGCTCCCGATGAAAAATCGGGATTCACGTCAATCGGGTTTAGGTACAAAGGTTTGTGTAGGTTGGAAACATTAAAATGGAATATAATTTTGCCATTTAGCCCCGGGTGAAGCGGTTACCCTGCAGCGAGGAGGAAACCGACGAAGCGAAGCGTAAAAGCGAAACACGGGAAGAATTTTTAATAAGTGTAATTAGTTGCGCTACAATTTAGTTTTATATTAAACCACAACGCATGATTAAAAAATTACTTTTTACTTGTTTTTTGGCGCTAAGCGGATTTGTTTTTTCGGCATCGGCACAGCAAATTCTAAAAGCAGATAGTCTTTTTAAAAAGCAAAATAACGTATTCATAAATACCGATACGGTAGCCGTTCCTCCGGCAATAGAAAATCCTTTGCTTTTAAGCCAAAATTATGTTTATAAACTTCGGTTAGATTCGGTTGAGCAAATTGTACCACTTCCGCATAACGAATATGTGCAGCAATACATAGATATTTATGTTAAACGTAAAGATATGTTTGGCAAAATGCATGGCTTATCTGATTATTACTTCCCGATTTTTGAAAAAGCATTGAGGGATTACAATATTCCACAGGAAATAAAATACCTTACCATTGTAGAATCTCAAATGAATCCGCATGCCATTTCAAGGGTTGGCGCAACCGGCATTTGGCAGTTTATGTTTGGTACCGGTAAAGCTTACGGCTTAAAAATGGATAATTATGTTGATGAACGTAAAGACCCAATACAGGCAAGTTATGCCGCCGCCGCATATTTTAGAGATGCTTTTGAAGAATTAGGCGACTGGCTTTTGGCTATTGCGGCTTACAATTGTGGCAAAGGAAATGTGAATCGGGCAATTGAGAAAGCAGGCTCACGCGATTTTTGGGAGATAAGACAGTTTTTACCAAAAGAAACCAGAAACTATGTTCCGGCTTTTATAGCGGCAGTTTATGTTATGAATTATTCTGGCAAACACCAGATTACTGAGCTGGCCAGCAATATGATTTTAAAAACCGATACCATGCAGGTTAACCATTTTGTTTCACTACAATCGCTTGCGAAGGTTTTAAATGTAGACGAAAGCACATTGTTTGCTTTAAACCCATGGTATAAGAAAAAAATTATTAATGGTACGGCAGATTTACCAAAACGTGTAATTCTACCTAAATTAAAAAGTGCTGATTTGGCTGGTTTGTACGATGTATTAAACGCCGATGAGTTTGACGGAAATATGCGTGTTATTGAAGCCGGAACAGATGATGTGCGTGAACTTAGAAAGAAAAAGGTAACAACTATTGCTTCAAAAGCGATGATTTTCCATAAAGTATTAGCAGGTCAAAATTTAACCGCCGTTGCCAATAAGTATGGTGTTGAAGTTCAGGATTTAAAAGTTTGGAATGGTTTAAAAAGCCAAACGGTAGTTCCGGGGCAAAAGCTGAAAGTGTATGCAAAAAGAACAGTTGCTTTGAAAGCACCTGCATCTTATTTAAGCTATACAGTAAAGCGTGGTGATACGCTATCTGAAATTGCTGAAAAATTTGATGGTGCAAGCGTTCAAAGTATCAGAAAAGATAATCGACTGGCTAAAGCTGGTTTGCAACCTGGTATGGTGCTTAAGATTAGTAAAGGGTAACTTCCATTTTTTTATTTTCGCTATTCTTGATGTTGGCAGAGCGTAGCCAGATTTGGAAAGGAATAAGGATTTCAAATCCTTATTTTATTAGAACTTCGAGATGCCTTTCAGAACATCTCGAAGAGCTGAGGTGTGCAGCCAGACTTGGAAAGGAATAAGGATTTCAAATCCTTATTTTATTAGAACTTCGAGATGCCTTTCAGAACATCTTGAAGAGCTGAATAACTTCCATTCTTTTTATTCAATAGCCTTTTTATTTTAAGCCTCATAAAAAGAATTGTACCTTTGCGCCGTCACTAATAAGTTACTTAATGAGTAATATCAATAGAAAGCAAGATGCGCTCGATTACCACTCGCAAGGGCGGCCAGGAAAAATACAAGTAGTACCTACAAAACCAACAACTTCGCAACGCGATTTAACTTTGGCTTATTCGCCGGGTGTTGCAGAACCTTGTTTAAAAATAGCCGCTAACACGGATGATGTTTATAAATACACCGCAAAGGGAAATCTTGTTGCGGTAATTAGTAACGGTACAGCCGTTTTAGGTTTAGGCGATATTGGCCCCGAAGCAGGTAAACCTGTAATGGAAGGTAAGGGTTTGTTATTTAAAATCTTTGCAGATATAGATGTTTTTGATTTGGAATTGGACACTAAAAATGTTGATGATTTTGTGAAAATCGTTAAGGCTTTAGAGCCAACATTTGGTGGTGTAAATTTAGAAGATATTAAAGCGCCTGAGTGTTTTGAAATTGAGCGTCGGTTAAAGGAAGAAATGAATATTCCTGTGATGCACGATGACCAACATGGAACAGCAATTATTTCTGGTGCAGCGTTATTGAATGCCATCGAAATCCAGAAGAAGAAAATAGATAAAATTAAGGTTGTGGTAAGTGGCGCTGGTGCAGCGGCTGTATCATGCTCTAAAATGTACCTTTCTTTGGGCGTAAAAGCCGAAAATTTGGTTATGTTCGATATTAATGGGTTAATTAACACCGAACGTACAGATTTGGATGATATGCGAATGAGTTTCGCAACAACCAGGAAAGACATAAAAAACATTGGCGAGGCTATGAAAGGCGCTGATGTTTTCATTGGTTTATCAGCAGGAAACGTTATACAGCCTGAGATGTTGGTTGGTATGGCCAAAAACCCGATTGTTTTTGCGATGGCCAATCCAAATCCGGAAATTGCTTATGATTTAGCTATAAAAACCCGTAAGGATTTAATTATGGCTACCGGCCGTTCTGATTATCCTAACCAGGTTAATAATGTATTGGGTTTCCCATATATTTTTAGAGGCGCTTTAGATGTACGTGCAACAACCATTAACGAAGCGATGAAAATTGCTGCTGTTAAGGCGATTGCCGAGCTTGCGAAAAAATCTGTGCCTGAGGCGGTAAATCTTGCTTATAACGCCCGTAATCTTAAATTTGGCAGAGATTATATCATTCCAAAACCTGTAGATTTTAGGTTGATAACAGAAGTTTCTATCGCGGTAGCTAAAGCGGCGATTGAAAGTGGCGTTGCCCGTAAAAACATTACAGATTGGGATGCTTATCACGAAGAATTAAGAAAACGCTTAGGTTTGGATGATGTAATTATGCGAGCCATCACCAATAAAGCAAAATCAGACCCAAAACGTGTGGTTTTTGCCGAAGCGGATAATTATAAAATCTTAAAAGCTGCCCAAATTGTGAAAGATGAAGGCATTGCAATCCCAATTTTATTGGGTAACAGAGAAAAAATTCAGGATATAATTGATGCCCACGCTTTGGAATTGCATGGTGTAGAAATTATAGATCCAATTCAAAATCCTGCTAAAACCAAACAATATGCAGACGCACTCTATAAAAAACGTCAGCGTAAAGGAATTTCTGCAAAAGATGCGGCCAAACTATTGAGAGATAGAAATTATTATGGTGCATCGATGGTTGAGTTTGGTGAAGCTGATGCAATGATTTCTGGTTTAACCAAAAATTATGGCGATACAATTAAGCCAGCTCTTCATGTAATTGGTGTAGATCCATCGGTTAAGCGTGTTGCAGGTATGTATATGATGATGACTAAAAAAGGTCCGGTGTTTTTTGGAGATACTACTGTGAATGTAGATCCATCTGCTGAGGAACTTGTTGCCATCACTTTATTAGTAGAGAAATCGGTTAAACAATTTAACATTAAGCCGAGAGTTGCCTTACTGTCTTATTCAAACTTTGGTTCGAACGATGGCATAACACCAGAAAAGGTTAGGAAAGCTGTTAATATTTTACATAAGGAACATCCTGAAGTTGTTGTGGATGGTGAAATGCAGGGTAATTTTGCCATTAATAATGAGCTTTTGAAAGATAATTTTCCTTTCAGCACATTGGCAGATGCACCTGCAAATACGCTAATTTTTCCTAATCTCGAAGCTGGTAACATTGCTTACAAACTTCTACAAGAACTTGGAGGTGCTGAAGCTGTTGGTCCGATTTTGTTAGGCTTAAATAAACCGGTGCATATTGTGCAGTTGGGTAGTTCGGTGCGTGAAATTGTAAATATGGTAACCATTGCTGTTGCAGATGCGCAAGCCAAAGAAGAATCGGCAGGTGGCACAAAGCGGAAAGGTATTTTTACTAAAACAGCAGCAAAAAAGTAAGTTTAGTTGCTTTTAATAGTAATTAGCTTTAAATTGAAAATCTCAAACTGTAATCCGAAATCTAAAATATGTACGCCTATATTGATGGTAAACTTACCTTTAAAAACCCTGCTTATGTTGTTATAGAAGCAGGAGGAATAGGTTTTCATATAAACATTTCATTAAATACGTATAGCAATCTTACCGATACGGAAAGGTGTAAACTTTACACCTGGCTACATGTTAAGGAAGATGCACACACACTATATGGCTTCGCCGATGAGGGTGAACGCCGTTTATTTTTACATCTGATTTCTGTTTCGGGTATTGGCCCGAATACAGGAAGGATGATTTTATCCTCAATTACACCAACAGAAATTCAAGCAGCTATCGTTCATGCAGACTATCCACTAATTCAGCGAATTAAGGGACTAGGCGCAAAAACTGCACAGCGTTTAGTTTTAGAATTGCAGGATAAACTAAAGAAGGAGGGCGTAGATTCATTAATTTCTGTTCCTCTGCACAATACCGTTAAAGATGAAGCGTTATCAGCATTAGTAATGCTCGGTTTCGCCAAACAAACAGCCGAAAAAACTATCGATCAGATTTTAAAAGTAACAGAAGGAACGCTTTCGGTAGAGCAGCTAATTAAACATGCCTTGAAGAACTTATAGACTAACCGCCTTTGAAGAGAATATTTACCCTATTAATTCTCATCCCTATTCTATTTGCCACAAAAAACAGCTTTTCGCAAGTTGTAACAGGCAAAGCGGATACCTCATTGAAAAAAAATAATTTTAGCCTCCGCGAAAAGCAATTGCTTGGCTTAAGCCCTACCACCAATCCCTTTTATCCACTTCCAAATGGTTTAAAAAGAACGGTAGAGTTTGATGCTAAAAACAAGCGTTACATTGTTAAAGATTTGGTTGGCGATAAATATGTAACCAGTACGCAGTATTTAACGATAGATGAATACCAGCGATTGGTTAACAGCGAAATAAAACGCGGCAACTGGAGAAGTATTTCTAATGCAGAGGTTAGCGATTTTAGAAACACTGGAGTAATTCCTCAAATACAGGTTAATAGCAAAGCTTTCGAAAAATTATTTGGCGGAACGACTATAGATATTCAGCCTCGTGGCGAAGCTGAATTAACCTTTCTTGGTCGAACCAACAGGAATGAAAACCCACTGTTTAATGAGCGCCAAAGGGTGCAAACCAATTTCGATTTTAACCAAAGAATTCAAATGGATTTGATTGGTAACATTGGTACGAAACTAAAAATAAAAAGTAATTATAATACTGAGGCGCAGTTTGATTTCGAAAATCAAATTAAGTTGGATTATACCGGTGGTGCTGACGATATTATCAAGAAGATTGAGGCTGGAAATGTGAGTTTGCCATTAAACACCAGTTTAATTACCGGTACTCAGGCACTTTTTGGTTTAAAAACGCAATTGCAGTTTGGTAAATTAAATGTAACCAGCGTTTACACACAGCAAAAATCTCAATCTCGTGAAATAAAAATTACGAATGGTGCGCAATCCAACGATTTTAGAGTTGGTGCAGATAATTACGAGGCCAATCGGCACTTCTTTTTATCGCAATACTTTAGAAATAATTACAACAAAAATTTAGCGAATGCACCTATTATTACATCACCAATCCAAATTACAAAAATAGAGGTTTGGATAACAAACAAAGCCGGTAATACAACCGATTCTCGTGATGTTTTAGGTTTAATCGACTTAGGTGAAAATAACCCATTTAATACGGCGCAAGTAACCGGCGGAAGTTCAGCACTTCCTGCAGGAACAACAGCTACTGGTTTTCCGCAGCAATCGAATAATTTATTACAAAATCTTCCGGCAGGCGCAAGGCTTACCAACTCTAATGATGTAATTTCTTACTTTCAGGCAAATGGCGGTACAGATAACTTTGCAAAGCTGATTTATGCCAGAAAACTAACCGACAGAGAGTTTACTTTCCAGCCTCAACTTGGTTACATTTCCCTTAACAATGGTTTAAATGGCGATGAAGTTTTAGCGGTTGCTTATCGATACACCTACAATGGCGTTGAATACCAGGTTGGAGAATTTTCTACAGATGTAACTTTTGATGGCGCTACACCTAAAGTATTATTTGCAAAGCTACTAAAAAACGAAACCACTAAAATTAACCTGCCAACCTGGGATTTGATGATGAAAAATATCTATTCCATTGGTGGGTATCAGATTAGTAGTCAGAATTTTAGGTTAGATATTTTCAGGATTGATAATCAAAGCGGCGTTGAAAGTCCGGTGATGACGGAGGGACAAAACACAGCGAATAAACAATGGATTAATTTAACAGAGTTTGATAGATTGAATCCTCAAAACGAACGAAAATCGGATGGTGTTTTTGACTTTGTGCCTGCGAATAATGCTTTCGGCTCTGCCACAAATGCTTATACGGCGAATAATAGTTCAACTTTTGGCTCAAATTTAAATGCCAGCGGTTTATCAGCTTTGCTGAACAATACAAATACTGGTTATATTACGATAGACCCAGCCAATGGCAGAATTATCTTCCCGGTTATTGAGCCTTTTGGAAAAGATTTGGCTGCTAAATTTACACCTGGTGAACAAGCTTTAATCGATAAGTACACCTTTACGGCATTATATGATTCTACACAAACTATAGCTAAACAATTATTTCAGGATAAAAACAGGTATGTTTTAAAGGGTCATTATCAATCTGAAGTTTCTTCAGAATTTAGCCTTAATGCAATAAATGTTCCTGAAGGTTCTGTTAAGGTTTTTGCCGGAACTATGCCTTTGGTAGAAGGTGTAGATTTTACAGTAGATTATCAAGGTGGCAGGGTAAGTGTTATTAACCAGGCATTGTTAATTTCTGGCCAGCCGATAAGGATTACAACTGAAAACAACGAGCTTTTTGGTTTACAGCAGCGCTCGTTATTTGGTACGCGGTTAGATTATCGTTTAAATAACAAGTTAAATCTTGGTGGTACGATAATGAACCTAACGGAGAAACCATTAACTCAAAAGGTTAATTTGGGAGAGGAACCGATTTCAAACACCATTTGGGGCGCCGATATTAATTACAGTTCCCCATCTCGTTTTTTAACAAAATTAGTAGATAAACTTCCTTTTATATCTACAAAAGCGCCATCGAGTGTAAACTTTTATGGTGAATATGCTCAACTTATTCCCGGGCATCCAAGAGCTTTAAATTTTGCTGGTAGCCGTAATGGCGTAAGTTATCTGGACGATTTTGAAGCATCGAGATCGATAATTGATTTAAAAGGAGCGATTTCGTGGCAACTATCTGGTACACCTCAGCTTTTTCCAGAATCTCAACTAATCGATAACTTGGAATATGGTTATAACCGAGCAAGGGTAGCTTTTTACAATATCGACCCAACTTTTTACAATGCTGCGGCATCTACAACGCCTGCAAATATTCGTAATAACCGTAATGAGCTTTCAAATCACTACGTACGTGAGGTGGTGGAGCAAGAGGTTTTTCCCTTTAAGCAAACTGCAACAGGGCAAGCTTTAAATATTACCACTTTGGATGTGGCTTATTATCCAACGCTTCGTGGTCCATACAATTACCGCACAACAGGTTTTAACAGAGATGGAACTTTATTAAACCCAAGAAATAACTGGGGTGGCTTTCAACGTAGAATTGAAACAAATGATTTTGAAGCTTTGAATGTTGGCTTTATAGAATTTTGGGTTTTAGATCCATTTATTTATAACAAAAGCAATACCGCAGGCGGCGATATTTATTTTAACCTCGGTAATATTTCAGAAGATATTTTAAAAGATGGCAGAAAATCATTAGAAAATGGTTTGCCTGCTAATGATGATCCATCTAAATATGATGAAACCAATTGGGGGCGTGTACCAAGATTGCAGCCCGTAATCCAGGCATTTGATAATGATCCGGATGCCCGTAGAGCACAGGATGTTGGTTTAGATGGGTTATCAAACCAAAATGAAAAAACAAAATTTGCAAATGCACTTGCGGCAATTAAAGCGCAATTAAGTCCTGCTGCTGCGGCCATTATGGATGCAGATCCGTCATCAGACGATTATGCATATTTCCGCGGTCCTGCTTTGGATCAAATTAATGCTGGTATTTTAAAACGTTACGAAAAATACAACGGGCCGGAAGGAAACTCTAAAACTTCGCAGCAATCTCAAGCAGAACTTGGTTTAGAAAATTCTGCATCAACCGCTTTACCTGATGGAGAAGATATTAATCGCGATAACAACATGACGCAAAGCGATGAATATTTCCAATATAAAGTTTCTATGCGTCCGGCTGATTTGGTTGTTGGACAAAATTTCATTAGCGATAAAGTAACCTCATCGGTTAAGCTGGCGAATGGAAATACTCAGGCAGTAACCTGGTATCAGTTTCGGGTTCCAATTGGCGATTATCAGCAAAAAGTTGGTAACATTCAGGATTTTAAATCCATTCGTTTCTTTAGAATGTTTATGACGAATTTTGCGGATACAACCATTATGCGTTTTGCAAAACTGCAGTTAATTCGTGGCGAATGGCGTGAATTTAATACCAAAAATGGTGCAGATCAGGTTATCGTTGATCCAAGTTTGCCATTGCTTACACCAGATAACTCCAGTATTGAAGTTGCTACTGTAAACATTGAAGAAAATGGCAGACGTACGCCAATTCCTTATGTAACGCCACCGGGCATCATCAGAGAAAGAGATTACAGTAATTACCGTGGAGATACCCGATTAAATGAGCAATCGCTTGCCGTAAATGTGAAAACGTTACGAGATGGATATGGTCGAGCTGCTTTCAAAACAGCATACAGCGATTTCCGTTCTTACAAGCGCCTGGAAATGTTTATACACGCCGAAGCTTTAGATAATCAAATTTTAAATGATGGCGACGTTTCTGCTTTTTTGAGAATTGGAACAGACAATCAGGATAACTATTACGAATATAATATCCCGCTTAAAATAACAACACCAGGAACATCAGACCCTGATGCCATTTGGCCTGAAGCAAACCGAATGGATATAGATTTAACGCTTTTTCAAAATGCTAAACTGGCTCGTAACGTAGCTAAACAAGCTAACGGACAACCCTGGCCGATAAATGTACCATTTACCTATTCTGATGGGGTGCGGACAATTATTGTGAAAGGTCAGCCCGATATGAGCAAAGTGCGTATTTATATGCTTGGGGTTAAAAATCCACTCAGAAATTTGGCTAGCCCGGGTAGAGATGATGGTTTGGATAAAAGTGTTACGGTTTGGTTTAACGAGCTTCGCTTAACCGAATTTGATGAGCGTGGCGGTTGGGCAGCTACTGCCAGGTTAAACTTAAAACTTGCAGATTTTGCCGATGTAAATATTTCTGGAAGTAAATCTACTATTGGGTTTGGCTCTATTGATTCTCGCGTTAGCGAAAGAAATCGTGCCGATAACGTTTTATTAGATGTTTCTTCGGCGGTTGAGCTAGGTAAATTTTTGCCACAAAAATCTGGTGTAAAAATACCAATGTTTGTAAGCTATTCTAAGCAGGTTGCTACTCCACAGTACAATCCTAAAACACCAGATATTGAATTGAAAAATGCATTGGATCAATCTACAAGAGCGCAAAAAGATTCAATATTAAATTTTGCCCAAGATTACACCGTTCGTAGGGGTATAAACTTTACAAACGTTAGAAAAGAGCGCACCAACAATACTAAACCTGTACAGTTATGGGATGTAGAAAATTTTTCTGCAAGCTATGCTTACACGCAATATGATCATCGCGATTTTATTAATCAAAGCAGCATTCAAAATAATTACCGCGGCTCTTTGCAGTATAGTTACTCGAAAGAAGCGAGAAGTTATGCGCCATTTGAAAAGATTATAAAGTCGAATATGCTTTCGATATTGAAAGATTTTAACTTCAGTATTTTGCCTAGCGCAATTAATTTCAGGGTTGATGTTGACCGATTATACTCTGAAAATACCTTAAGAAACAACGACCCTAATAATACAATTCCGTTGTTGCAAAGCGGTTACGGTACAACCTTTAACAAGAATTTTAGAATGAGTCGCTTGTATGGTATCGCCTGGAATTTAACCCGTTCTTTACAGCTAGATTTTAATGCTACTAATTATTCTATAATTGATGAACCCGATGGAAGAATAGAAGGCTTAAAAAGAGATACTGTTTGGCAAAACTTGAAGCGTTTAGGCAGAACGACAGATTACAATCATAATTTGAATGTAACTTATGCTGTGCCGATAAATAAAATTCCGGGGTTTAACTGGATAACTTTATTAACTAAATACGGTACAAACTTTAACTGGCAAACTGAGCCTTTGGCAACCTTAAGCGACCCTAATATTAATTTAGGTAATACGGTTCAAAACAGTAGAAACATTCAGGTAAATCCAACTTTCAATTTCAATACGCTTTACAATAAATTTGGTTTTATCCGCGAAGCGAACAATGCAGAAGGTGGTGGCGCGAAAAAGTTTTTTGTTAACCTGCTTACCAGTTTAAAAAATGTAAACCTAAATTATGTACAAACTAAAGGTACATTTTTGCCTGGTTATTTGCCAAGAACAAGGTATTTGGGTATCGATAATGTAAGCGGTGCACCTGGCTTAGGCTTTGTTTTTGGTAGCCAGAGAGATATTAGGGATATGGCATTAAATAACGGTTGGATAACAACAGATACCTTACAAACCCAGCAATATGTAAATACTTTGAGAGAAGACTTTCAATTAACCGGGCAGATTGAGCCAATCAAAGATTTAAGAATTACTTTAAGAGCAAATAGAGCACAAACCCGAAATTTCTCAAGCAATTTCAGATACGTGGCAAGCGTTTCTTCTTTTGAAAATTTAAGTGCAATTACTACTGGTGATTACAGTATTTCTTACATCGCACTCGGAACGGCATTTAAAGAAAACAATGCAAGTACCATTTCAACTTTATACAATAGGTTTATCTCAAATCGTTTGGTAATGTCGAGGCGTTTAGGCGGTCAAAATCCAAATTCATCTGGTATTACAAATGGTTATGCTGATGGTTATGGCAAAGAAAGTCAGGATGTGGTTATTGCAGCCTTTTTAGCTGCTTATTCTGGTAAAGATGCCAATAATTCAAAATTAAGTTCTTTTCCTAAAATACCGCTACCAAACTGGAGTTTAACGTATAACGGATTAACTAAGATTCCATTTATTGCCGATAGATTTTCTTCGGTGGATATTAAACATGGGTACCGTTCGGCATACAATATTAATGGTTATAATTCATTACTACGTTACCAGGAAAATAATGGCTTTGTAAGCACAAGAGATGCTAATAATAACTTCTTGCCACAATTTCAGTTTGCGCAGGTAACGGTTTCAGAATATTTTTCTCCATTGATTGGAATAGACACTCGCTTAAAGAATAATTTAACTGCGAATATAGAATTAAACCGTTCTCGTTTATTGGGTTTGAGTTTATCCAACAGTCAATTAGCGCAACTTTCAGAAAACAACGTGGTGGTGGGTTTTGGTTACCGTACCAATAAATTCCGTTTCCCATTTGGATGGTTTAAAAGCTTAAAAATGGATAACAATATGGATTTTAAACTTGATGTAGCCATTAGAGATAATAAAACAGTTATTTATAGAACGGTAACAGATGAGCGTAATCAGGAAGTGGCACAAACGGAGGTATCATCTGGAGCAAAAAACATTTCATTAAGACCTACAATTGATTACGTATTAAATCAAAAGTTTAACATCAGATTGTTTTACGATTCCAACATCACCAAACCATATACATCGCAAACGTTCAATACATCGTTTAGTAATTTTGGTTTTAGCCTGAGGTTTACTTTGAATTAATTGATGTATGGATAAATTGAGCGTAACATTTCAATGTTTAGATTTCAACATTCCAACATAATATTTAACTTTGACAAACAAATAATTATACAAATGAATTTTCCATCAGAATTAAAATATACTAAAGACCACGAATGGGTTAAAGTAGAAGGAAATGAAGCATATATCGGCATTACTGATTTTGCTCAGCGTGAACTTGGTGATATCGTTTATGTGGATATCAATAGCGTGGGTACAGAAGTAGCCTCGGAAGAGGTCTTTGGAACTGTAGAGGCTGTTAAAACTGTTTCTGATTTATTTATGCCGATTGCTGGTACTGTGTTAGAAATTAATGCTGAATTAAATGATAACCCTGAACTGGTTAATTCTGATCCATACGGTAAAGGCTGGATGGTAAAAGTTTCATTATCTAACGCTGCAGATGTAGATGCATTACTTACAGCTGAGGCATATCAGGCTTTAGTTGGCGCATAATAATCCAACAACATTGTTTAAAGCACTAAAGACACAAAAATGGGCCATATTATGGACACTTGTAACTTTAGTGCTTTGTAATATTCATCTCCCCGATCAGGATGGTGATGGTTTTTTCTTTACTGGATTTGATAAAATGGCTCACCTGGGCTTCTTCTATATTTTATCGGTACTCCTGTTTTATGGAAAAATCAATTACCAGCATAGTTTTGGTTTCAGAACCTTAACAATTTTTAAAATTATACTGATTAACGTAATAATTGGTGGTGGAATTGAGTTATTGCAATGGAAAGTTTTTACGTATCGCGCTGCCGAATGGTGGGATTTTACATGTGATATGTTAGGCTGTTTTATGGCGGTTTTTAGTTACGTTTTATTGCATAAATTAAATTTCAATGAAAAAGCCAATTAGTTTAATCTGTTTAATTTTTATACTATCATTAAGTAGTTGTAGTGTATTCAAAAAGGATTGCAACTGTCCTAAAGTATATTACAAGTCTTATCCATCCCAAAAATAAATAGCATTAAAATGCCGCCAGATTAGCGATTTTTCGGCTGTATTTAAAATGTTACCTTGTTTTTAACATACCTTAACAAACCTTTCAGCATTCCCTTAGTCTGATAGCATAGTTTTGTATTAATTATATTCAAATTTTGATGAAAATTTACGTTCAAAGAGCAATATTTTTTGTTCTTATTTTTTGTGGATACTTAGCTCAGGCGCAAAATGGCGGAGCAATAAATGGTCGGATTATCAATGCGAAAGATAAAAAACCGGTAGACTATGCAACAATTGCAGTAAAAAGCTTAAAGGATTCCTCTATTGTGGCTTCCGGTCAATCAAATCCCGATGGAACTTTTTCTTTTAAAAACATCCCAGCAGGTAATTACAGGGTTATCGCTGCATTTTTAGGTTTAAAAACAACCAATAAAACTATTACTGTAGCAAAAGCCGCTATAAACATTGGCGATATCGCTATGGCTGATGATGGTTTGAACCTTAATGACGTAAATGTTACGGCTCAGGTACCAACGGTTGTGGTTAAGAAAGATACTTTAGAATACGATGCTAAATCGGTTAAAGTACGTGAAAATGCCGTTGTAGAAGATGTTTTAAAGAAACTTCCAGGTGTTGAGGTTGCCAAAGATGGTAGCATTAAAGCCGGGGGCGAAACTGTAACCAGAGTTAAGGTAGATGGAAAAGAATTTTTCGGTAGCGACCCATTGCTGGCAACAAAAAATCTTCCGGCAGATATGGTAGATAAAATTCAGGTTATTGATGAATTATCTGAGCAGGCACAATTTACAGGTGTTGATGACGGTACAAGAAGTAAAATTTTAAACATCACCACCAAAAGCGGTATGAAAAAAGGCTATTTTGGAAATAGTAATGTAGGTTACGGAACTAACGACCGCTACGATGCCAGCTTAAACGTTAATAAATTTAATGGCGACCAGCAATTCAGTTTTATTGGTCAGTTTAATAACGTAAATAAACAAAACTTTGGTGGTGGCGGTGGTCAAGGCAACGGTTTTGGTGGCGGTGGCGGCGGTGGCCGTGGTTTTAGTATTGGCGGCGGCGGTTCATCATCTGGTGGTGGCGGTATTACCACTACAAATGCTGCGGGTTTAAACTTTGGCGATACCTATAAAGACGGAACCCAAATTCAGGGAAGTTACTTCTTTAACAAGTCATCTGTTTTTAACGAACAAACCAGCACAACACAAACTTTATTAGGTAATACTTCTCAAAATGTAAATAATTATTTAAACAGCAATAGCGATAGAAACAATCATAGATTTAATTTTATGATTGACACAAAACTAGATTCGAGTACAAGTATCAAAATTCAGCCGAATGTGGCCTACACCGAAAACAGTGGTTTAAGTTTGCAGAATTACAATAGAAACAACATTCTGGCGAATGGAACCACCAACACTATCGGTAATCAGAATTTTACTACAGATAATTCAACACCAGCTATCAGCAATAATATCCTGGTTCGTAAAAAATTTAAACGCAGAGGCCGTACTTTATCATTAAATATCAACACTACAATTAATGATAGCGATTCGGATAATATCAACTACATCTCAGAGGCCAGCACATTTAATGGCGTAACTACGCAAAAGCTAACGAATCAATTAAATGATTTAAGCAGTAGTAATTTAACAAATAACACACGGGTTGTTTATACTGAGCCTCTATCTAAAACTACAAGTTTGGAGTTAAACTATCAAAACGGTATAAATAACAGTACTTCAGATAGAAATATCTTTAATTTTAATGCGCTAACCGGAAACTTTGATTTAGTTGATAATACATATTCTAACCATTTCGAAAACCAGACTTTAACAAATGCCGCTGGTTTAAGTTATACAGTAACACAGAAAAAATACAACTGGAATATTGGCGTTGCCGGACAACAAACAAATAGAGAAAATACCAATTTAACTACAGGAGTAGTATTTACCCAAAACTTTGTGAACATTACCCCTTCAGCGCAGTTCAGATATAATTTTAGCAACAGTAAAAGGTTATTTGTAAACTATAGAGGAAATACACAACAACCAAGTATTGATCAAATTCAACCAATTCCAGATAATACAAACACACAATCTGTTATTTTAGGTAACCCGAATTTGAAACCTGCGTTTAACAATACACTAAGTGTTAGATACAACAACTTTGCTTTTGCAAAAATGCGTTTCTTCGCCGTGTTTTTAAACTTAACCCAAACGTTTAATGCCTTTGCATCGAGCCAATCGGTTATTACGAATCCAGCAGATATTAACTATGGTAAAATTGCATCAACTTTTATCAATGTTGATGGAAATTACAGCGGTAATGCGAACGTGGTTTTAGGTCAGCCAATTCTTCCAAATAACAAATTGAATTTAAATGCAACCTTGTCTGGAAATTATTCACGCGGAACAAACATTACCAGTGGATTAGATAATATCACTAACAACTGGAGTTTAAATAATAATTACAGGTTTGTAACCAATTTGGATAAATTAGATTTAACCGCTGGTATTGGTGGTACAGTTACAAGAGCAACTTATTCTGCAACACCTAACTCAAATACAAGATTCTTTACCTTAAATCCAAGCTTCGATGTTTCTTATCTTTTCCCAGGCAATATCCGCCTTGCGGTTGATTTAGATTACATGAAAAACACGGGTAGAGGAGAAGGTTTTAATACAGACTTCACTTTGGTTAATGCATACATCAGCCGTCAGTTCTTTAAAAACCGTGGTACATTCAAGGTTGCGGTAAATGATGCCTTAAATCAGAATCAGGGAATTAGCAGAACAGCTACAGCAAATACAATTACCGATTTAAATTACAACGTATTAAAACGTTATTATATGTTCTCATTCACTTATTCATTAACACGTATTGGCGGCAGAAATATTGGTAATGATGTTCAAATGCCTGGTGCACCTGGTCAGGGCGGAATGCGCATGAGAATGTAATTATATAATAGAACTCAAATTTTTAAGCCTATCGTTAACAGCGATAGGCTTTTTTGTATTTCAATTGTTACCTGCTATAAAACAAACCTTTTAGTAGGTTGGCAGTCAATCATTATACAGACTATCCGTAAACCGAATGAAAACATTTTTTACCTGCTTTATACTCTTTTTATGCCTTTCTACATTTGCTCAGCAAAAACCCGGAACCGTAAGCGGTCGAATTGTTCAATCGAAGGATAGAAAACCTTTAGATTATGCCTCAATAGTAATCAAAAATCTTAAAGACTCGAGCACCGTAGTTTCTGGTACAACCGGTGAGGATGGCAAATTCGCATTCAAAAATCTTCAGGCAGGTAACTATAAAATATATGCTGCTTATATTGGTTTAAAAAACAACAGCAAAGATTTTTCTATAACTGCTGATAAAAGCGAAATTGCGTTAGGTGATATTGTTTTGGATGGTAGTGCAATTGATTTGCAAACGGTTGAAATTAAAGCAGAAGTGCCTCCAATTGTTGTGAAAAAGGATACGCTAGAATTTAACGCCAGTTCTTTTAAAACGGTAGAAAATGCCGTGGTAGAAGATTTACTTAAAAAACTTCCGGGTGTTGAGGTAGATAAAGCCGGAGCAGTAAAAGCCCAAGGCGAAACTATTACCAAGGTTATGGTTGATGGAAAGGAGTTTTTTGGTAATGATCCTTTATTGGCTACAAAAAATCTTCCGGCAGATATGGTTGATAAAATACAGGTTATAGATCAATTATCAGATCAGGCACAGTTTACTGGTGTAGATGATGGAACCCGAACAAAAATTATCAATATCACCACGAGAAAAAATAAGAAAAACGGTTATTTTGGAAATAGCAGTGTAGGTTATGGTTCTGATGATAGATATGATGCTAACGCAAACATCAACCGATTTAATCAAGACCAGCAGATGAGTTTGGTGGCGCAATTTAACAATGTAAATAAGCAAAATTTTGGTGGTGGCTTAGGTGGTAATGGCGGTGCAGGCGGTAGAGGAACCGGTATTACCACAACTAATGCCTTGGGTTTTAATTTTGCAGATACTTATTCAGATCAAACTCAGGTTAACGCCAGTTATTTTTTCAATAAAACCGAAAATCTAGTTCAGCGAAACAGTGTAACGCAAAACCTGTTAGGCGATATTACAACCATATTTAATAACAATCAAAATAATGTGGCTGATAGATTAAACCATCGTTTAAATTTTATGGTCGATACTAAAATTGATTCTTTAACTTCTCTTAGAATTCAACCTACGCTAAGTTATACAAACAATGAGAGCGCCAACAATAGTACATACACAAGAGATTACAGTACCTACACTACAAATGGAACGCAGGCTTTAAATAATAAGAATACTTCTCCATCAATAAATAATAATATTTTATTTAGACGAAAATTTAAGCGTAGAGGTAGAACACTATCCTTAAACTTAAATACCAGTATTAATAATAACGATGCCGATAATTATAATAACATTGTTGATAATACAACAAATGCAGGCATCACCACACAAAAAATTACCAATCAGCTTAATGACCAAACCACCGAATCAATTAATCAAAATTCGAGAATAGTTTATACAGAGCCAATTTCCAAAACTTTAAATCTCGAATTAAATTATCAAAACGGTTATAATCATAATACATCCGATAGGTTTACCTACAATTTTAACCCGGCAACTTTGCAGTATGATATCTTAGATTTAACCTATAGCAATTCTTACGAGAATACCATTTTAACAAATACAGCAGGTTTCAGCTTTAATGGTAATGGCAAAAAGTTTAACTGGAATCTGGGTTTCGCTGTTCAAAATACTGATAGAACAAACGATAATTTAACGCAGGGTTTTACCTTAAAGCAAAACGTGTTTAATTATACGCCATCTGCAATGTACCGCTATAATTTTAGCAATAGTAAACGTTTGGTTGTTAATTACAGAGGTTCAACAAATCAACCAACCATCCAGCAATTGCAACCTATACCAAATAATACCAATACGCAAAGCATCCCGGTAGGTAACCCAGATTTAAAGCCAGAATTTAACAACAACCTTCGCATTGCTTACAACACTTTTACAGTTGGAAAAAATCGGTCGCTTTTTGTAAATATGAACCTAACGCAAACCATGAACAGGATTGCAAACAGCAGCAGTTTAATTCAAAGCGGTATAAACCAAGGTAAGCTTGCAATACTACCGGTAAACGTTAACGGAACATATTCGGGCAGTATTTCTTCTTCTTTGGGTTTGCCTTTCTTGCCAGATAATAAATTAAATTTCCACATCAATATTGGCGGCAATTATGATCGCGATGTGAATTTCACTAATTCTATAAAAAATATCACCAATAGCTGGGGCATTACCAATGGTTATCGCCTGGTTTCTAATTTAGATAAGTTGGATTTAACCGCTGGTGTTAATGGTTCCATTAACCGGGCTACTTATTCGGTACAGCCAAATTCAAATACAAGGTTTTATACTTTTAGTCCAAATATTAGCGTAAGTTATCTTTTCCCTGGCGATATCCGTTGGTACATAGATGCAGATTATAATCAAAATACTGGTCGTGGCGAAGGTTTTGATACGCACTTTACCTTGATAAATTCTTACATCAGCAAGCTCTTGTTTAAAAACCGCGGAACGCTTAAAGCTTCGGTAAATGATTTATTGAACCAAAACCAAGGTATAACCAGAACAGCGAACAATAATACTATCCAGGATGTGAGTTACAATGTTTTAAAACGCTATTTTATGTTTTCGTTTACTTATGCGCTTAACCGCATGGGCGGGAAAAATATGAATATGATAGGCGAACAGAGAAATGGAAGCGGTAACCGCGGTGGCAGAAACCGAAACTAAATCATTTGCCTGTAATTTACCTTTTATGAGGTCATTTATTAGTCTTCTTATTTGGAATAAATCTAAAGAAAGGCTAACTTGCACCAAATTTAACAGATGAAACTATCGCAGTTAAAAGTTGGAGAAACAGGAACGATTGTAGCATTTACAGATCTAGAAATGTCTGTAAAATTAATCGAGATGGGCTGCCTTCCGGGCGAGCTTGTTGAAGTTGAAAGATTTGCACCACTTGGCGATCCGATGGCGATAAGAGTTGCAGGTTATCAGCTATGCTTACGTAAAAGTGAGGCTGCGGTTATCATCATTCAATAAGCTTACATAGTTTGGATATTAAAGTTGCATTAGTTGGTAATCCCAATACAGGTAAATCTACCTTGTTTAACCGCCTAACAGGTTTAAATCAAAAAATTGGCAATTTTCCGGGCATTACTGTTGATAAGAAAACAGGTTACACTAAACTCATTGATGGCAAAGATGCCGAAGTGATTGACTTGCCGGGTACATATAGTTTGTATCCAAAAAGTAACGATGAAAGTATTGTTTTTCAGGTTTTAGCAGATAAGGCAAACAGCAGCCATCCAGATGTTATTGTTTTAATTGTTGATGCATCCAATCTGAAACGAAACATGCTGCTTTTTTCTCAAGTGGCAGACCTCGGCATTCCAATGGTCTTGGCTTTGAATATGACAGATTTATCTGATAAGCAAGGTATTTACATCCATATTGATAAACTTGCGCTAAAATTAGGCGTACAGGTTATACCAATATCTGCTCGTAATAATACAGGACTAGATAAATTAAAGGCTGCAATTACCTATACCAATAAAATTGCTACACAAATTAATGCTGTAGATATTAATTATTTAGCGCCTGAAGCCATAAATGCTGTGAAGCGTAAAATAAATACTGAAAACGATTATTATGCGCTTCAAATTCTTCACCAGCATGAGCATTTAACTTTCTTTACAGATAAAGATCAAACTGAAATTGAAGAGATTGAAAAGGCACATAATTTTCAATCATCCAAAATACAAGCGGCAGAAACCATTGCCAGATATAAAAGGTTAAGTTCCATATTGGCAGATGTAGTAATTGATAAAGGAACGGCAGAAAAATTTTCTTTTAGTGATAAGCTAGATTCTGTATTAACCCATAAAGTTTGGGGCTTTGCCATTTTTTTACTCATTCTATTTGTAATTTTTAACGCAATTTTTGCCTGGTCATCCTATCCAATGGATTTGATTGAAGTGGCATTCGGTTTTATTACAGAAATTGGGCACAAGTATCTTCCTGCCGGTATGCTCACCAATTTGGTTTTAGATGGTGTAATTGCAGGTTTGGGTGGTATTTTCGTTTTTATTCCTCAAATCGCCATATTATTTGCTTTTATCTCCATTTTAGAAGATACGGGTTACATGGCTCGTGTTACCTTTATGATGGATAAAATCATGAGTAAGGTTGGCTTGAATGGTAAATCGGTTGTGCCAATGATTGGTGGTTTGGCATGTGCCGTTCCTTCAATTATGGCCGCAAGAAACATCGAAAATTGGAAAGATAGAATGATTACCATCATGGTGACGCCTTTAATTAGTTGCTCGGCTAGATTACCGGTTTACATTTTAATCATATCGCTAATCATTCCTGAAAAAAGCGTTTTCGGTATTTTCAGTTTGCAAGGTTTAGCCTTAATGGCAATGTATTTGGTTGGCTTAATCGCGGCAGTTTTAGTGGCCTGGGTTTTTAAATTCATTATAAAAACCAAAGAGAGAGCTTATTTTATTATGGAATTGCCTATTTACCGCATGCCCAGGTGGAAAAATGTAATCTTCACGATGTACGAAAAATCAAAAACTTTTGTTTTTGAGGCTGGTAAAGTTATCATTGCAATTTCTATAATTTTATGGGTGCTGGCATCCTTCGGGCCGGGGAATCGCTTCGAAAATATTGACAAGAAATACGAAACAGCTTTAAACGATAGCAGTAAAAATACATCTCATATCGAAACCCTGGTTGCTACAGAAAAGCTAGAAAATTCTTATGTGGGTATTTTAGGTCATTGGATTGAGCCAGCCATTCGTCCGCTTGGTTACGATTGGAAAATCGGCATTGGTTTAATTACTTCTTTTGCTGCTCGAGAGGCTTTTGTAGGTACAATGGCAACCATTTATAGTGTAGATGGCGGCGATGAAGATACATCAACCATTAGAGAACGTATGTCGGCTTCGGTTAATAATCGGACTGGTTTGCCGGTTTACACATTCGCAACTGGCATATCATTAATGCTCTTCTACGCCTTTGCCATGCAATGCATGAGCACTGTGGCAATTGTTTACCGCGAAACCAAAGGTTGGAAATGGCCGGTTATACAATTGGTATATATGACGGCTTTAGCTTATTTCGCAGCGCTGATTGCTTATCAATTGCTTAAATAAAAACGTATAGGTTCGAAATATATTTAGAAGAGCAAATTTTTGCTTCTATTAAAGGTTTCTTCCCGCTTTCCGTTTTACGCTACCGATGGAAATCGGGATTCGTGTTCAATCAATCGGGTCTAAATGGCTCAATATGTAATCCTATTTTTGGCTAGGCGCTTAACATACACAATTGTAAATATGCAATTTGCTATTTAATGCACGTACCATTTTTTTAAACCCGATAGGAGCGACGGCTTCCGATTAAAAATCGGAACCACAGCGTATAGCGGGACTACAGAATCAGAATAACTTCAAACTTTCTTTTCCAAATAAGAAAGATTAAATCTCTTTGGCCTTTCAAAATACACCATAGGTTATCATATACGCTTACACGCTTAACTCTACACTTTCAACTTTTCACTCTCAACTTTACACTTAAAACGTACAACCTATAACTTAAAACCCTTACCCTAGCTCAATCTGTCTTTTAATACTTTCTTCTAATGATATTAGAGTTTCTGTACGCTGGATGCCATTTACTGCTTGTATTTCTTCGTTTAAAACGTGGCGTAAATGGTTGGTATCTCTGCAAATTATTTTCGCAAACATACTGTAAGCGCCGGTTGTGTAATGAAGCTCTACAACCTCCTTAATTTTGCTTAATTGGGCAACTGCATCTTTATATTGAATACCTTTTTCAAGGTAAATACCAAGAAAGGCACAAATATCGTAGCCGGCCTTTTGTGGGTCGATGATTAAGTGAGAGCCTTTAATGATGCCCATTTCCTGCAATTTCTTCATCCTAACGTGGATTGTACCGCCGGAAACGATTAAATCTTTTGCTATTTCTGTGTATGGTTTGGTGGCATCTTGCATTAATTGTTTTAAAATGTCGATGTCGAGGTTGTCAATTTCTAAATTGGAATTGTCTTTTTTGAGCATATTTTCTGATTTTGATAAGCAAATTTAAATAAAATTATCAATATTATAAAAATAAAATTAAATGATTAAAATATTTGCAAGGTATTAGATGTTCCTTTACATTTGTATTAAGCAAATAACAAAAAGGAACGTTCTTTAACAATTTGTTTAACATACTGTAGGGTGGTGAAACAGGCAGACACACCTCCTTGTCTCGGTGGCGGAGAATAATGGGAAAACCAGCAATGGCTAACCACTCCTTGAAGGTTCGATTCCTTCCCCTACAGCACTGAAGTTGTAAGTGATAAGTTTTTAGGTTATAAGTTTCTATACTAAACTTATTGCTTAAAACGTAAAACTTATAACTTAAGTAATAATGTTGGGTGGTGAAATTGGCAGACACGCCTCCTTGTCTCGGTGGTGGGGAATAATGGGACAAACGCAGTTTATTGGGTTGACCACAATTAATTTTTTGAACTGTAGCTAACTACCCCTTGAAGGTTCGACTCCTTCCCCAACAGCATTTTTTATGAATAATAAGTTAGTTAATCGAGCAATCCCGGATGGGTTGCTCTTTTTCTTTTTAGAGAGAATTTTTTATAAATTAAGCCAAACAAAAAAAGGAATAGATTGCTCCATTCCTTTTTAAATAATTTATCTTAACTATTAAACGGTCATTACATCTTTTTCTTTAGCCTCGGCATGCTTATCAACCTTGATAATATACGCATCGGTTAATTTTTGCACTTCGCCTTCGCCTGTTTTTATTTCATCATCAGAAACGCCTTCGCCTTTTAATTTCTGAATTTTAGTGTTCGCATCTTTACGAATATTACGTACCGTAATTCTTCCACGTTCGGCTTCTTCTTTAACTTTTCTAACTAAATCTTTTCTACGTTCTTCGGTTAATGGTGGTACAACTAAACGGATAACAATACCATCATTTTGTGGATTAATACCAATATTTGCAACCTGAATTGCTTTCTCAATTGGTACTAATAATGTTTTTTCCCAAGGTTGAATAACGATTGTTCTGGCATCGGGTGTATTGATACTCGCTACTTGAGATAATGCTGTTGCCGCACCATAATAATCAACAAAAATACCATCAAGCATTCCCGCAGAAGCTTTACCAGCTCTAATTTTAGTCAATTCAGATTCACAATGATCGATAGCTTTATCCATCGAAGATTGGGCATCCATTAATTGTAATTGTATGAGTTCGTTCATAATGTGTGTATTTCTACAAAAATAATAAAATTTTTAATGGTTATTTTACCAGTGTACCGATTGCTTCACCATTAGCAATTTTCATAAAATTGCCGTGTTTATTCATATCAAACACAATAATTGGAACTTGGTTTTCTTCACATAAAGTAAAGGCGGTCATATCCATTACGTTTAATCCTTTTGCATAAACTTCTTTGAAAGAAATTTCGTCATATTTAGTAGCAAGCGGATCTTTCTCAGGGTCTGCAGTGTAAATGCCATCAACACGGGTTCCCTTTAATACCGCATCTGCTTTAATTTCGATTGCCCTTAACGCTGCTGCAGAATCTGTTGTGAAGTATGGATTTCCTGTTCCTGCTCCAAAAATTACCACACGCCCTTTTTCTAAGTGACGAACAGCACGCCTGCGGATAAAAGGTTCGCAAATTTGTTCCATTTTAATTGCAGTTAGTAAACGGGTTTTTAAACCCACTTTTTCTAATGCATCTTGCAAGGCCATTGAGTTGATAACAGTGGCTAACATACCCATATAATCGGCCTGCGCTCTGTCCATGCCGCTTTTTTCGGCGCTCAAACCTCTAAAAATATTTCCGCCACCTATTACGATTGCTATTTCTAATCCTTTATCGTGTACTGCTTTAATGTCTTCAGCGTATTGTTTAACACGCTCATTATCAATACCGTATTGTTTATCGCCCATTAGCGATTCGCCGCTAAGCTTTAGTAGGATGCGTTTGTATTTCATGACCTCAAAAATAGGATAATTGTTTTAATGTTGGAAAGTTTTAATGCTAAAGGTTTTAATTAAAATAATTCGCCCTTAAACACAACTTGTTTTAGGTTTAATTCATTGTCAAGAATCAATAAATCTGCAGATTTATTAACTTCTATTTCGCCAATAAAATTATCAAGGCCAATTAGCTTGGCAGGATATTTTGTAGCCATATTTAAAGCTTCAGGCAAAGAAATATTACAATGCTCTACACAATTTTTAACCGCTTGTAACATGGTTAATGATGAGCCCGATAAGGTTCCATCTGGCATAACAAATTTATTTCCGCTTTTTACATGCTGATATGGCCCATTTGCACATTCTGTAACGGCATCGGTAATTAAAAATAATCGTTCCTTTAAAAGCTTTTTTGCAAATTTCACCACCTCAAAATCTACGTGTTGTCCATCTACAATAATACTAGCCACTGCTTTATCGTGATTAAATACCGCAGTTGGTATTCCAGGTTCGCGGTGGTGAATAGGGCTCATTGCATTAAAAAGATGCGTTGTGGTTTGGATACCTTTATTGTATGCCTTTGTAGCTTCATCAAAAGTAGCGTTGCTATGGCCAAGTGAAACCACAACACCGTTATCTAATAAATATTGTATAACCTCTTCATCCTGGCACTCGGGTGCAATGGTCATCATTTTGATTACGCCATCGCCAAAATCAAGTAATTCTTTAATTTCATCAAGCGTAGCCTTTCTAACAAACTCCGGAACGTGTGCACCTAAGCGCTTAGGATTTAAAAAGGGTCCTTCTAAATGCAAGCCTAAACAGTTTTTAGCTGTAGAACGATGTTCTTTAGCAACTTTAATGCATTCGTTAAAAACTTCTTTGGTGTTTGTTGCCATGCAAGCTAAAAAACCTGTTGTGCCGTTTTTTAACAATTCATTTTCCATAATGCTTAACGACTCTACATTGGGCGAAGCTGAGAATAATCTGCCCCCTGCACCATAAATCTGTAAATCGATAAAGCCTGGTACAATTAATGATTCGATTGAATTAGATGCTGATTTTTTTATTGACACGATTTTACCATCCTGAATATTTATACTTTTCCCTTCTTGTAAAGTATTGTTCTGGTAAAATTTTGTATTGGATAGGTTTAGCATATCTGCTAAGGTACAAAGTTGAGGGGGGATTTTTGGTGTTTAAGCAGAAACTGTAATTTTAAACCCGATAGCGTGGAAATACTTTTTGTTGATTTTTCATTGGAGATTGCTTCGTCGTTCTTCCTCGCCTGCCTGCGGTAGGCAGGCAATGACGGGATTTAAAGGCAGTAGCATTTTTCAAAAAGATTGGAACAATAGCGGGGCTGAATTTCCCTAAACGTTAAATACCGTTCATTTTCTAAAAGAAAAAAGCATAAAAAAACCGCCCGGATTTGCATCGGGCGGTTTCCTATAATTTTATAAATGCTTATGCACCTAATTGAACACGTTTGAAAGCTGTTACCGTTAATCCTTTAGCAGTATTGTCTAAGAATTTACGAACGTCCATAGAACCATCTTTAACAAACTCTTGGTTTAATAAAGTACTGTCTTTGTAGAATTTGTTTAATTTACCAGCAGCAATTTTTTCAACCATTTCTTCTGGTTTACCTTCCTGACGGATAACATCCTTAGCAATTTCAATTTCACGCTCGATAGTAGCCGGGTCAACACCGTCTTTATCAACAGCAACCGGATTCATTGCAGCAATTTGCATTGCAACATCTTTACCAGCATCAGTAATATCAGCACCGTTGGCACCTTCAAATACTACCAAAACGCCCATTTTACCGTTAGAGTGAACATAAGAAACAACTTGCTCGCCTGTTACGTTTGCATACTCCTGGATAACGATTTTCTCACCAATTTTACCGGTTAATTCAGTAATTGTTTCAGCAACTGTACGTCCATCTTCTAAAGCAATAGCCGATAATTCTTCAGCGTTAGCAGGGTTATTTGCAACTGCAGCAGCTAAAACAGCCTGAGCTAAATTACGGAAATCTTCAACTTTAGAAACTGGTTCAGTTTCGCAAGCTAAAGCAACTAATTTACCATTAGTACCATCAGCAGAAACTTGGATTGATACCAAACCCTCGGATGTAGCATTACCTGAACGAGCGGCAGATACTTTCTGACCTTTTTTGCGCAATAAATCAACAGCTGCTTCGAAATCGCCATTAGCTTCTACTAAAGCTTTTTTGCAATCCATCATACCAGCACCAGTTTGTTGGCGTAGTTTATTTACATCAGCGGCAGTAATTTGTACTGTAGACATTTTATTATAATTAGCCCCCCTCTTTCCCCCCTAATGGGGGGAGGAGCGAGAAGTTTATCATTATGAATTATTTGAGAGTCCTCCCTTCTGGGGAGGGTAAAGAGGGGCTATTATTCCCCTTCTGTTTTAGTTTCTTCTGATGAAGATGCTTCAACTTCTGCTTCAGCTGTTTTTTTGCGTCTTGGTTCTTTAACCTCTGGCGCATCAGCTGCAGCTTTAGCCGCTACTGCTTCTTTTTCAGCCTCATCATCTTTTTCGCGTTTACGTTCATCTAAACCTTCTTCAATCGCTTTGATAATTACATCTGTAATTAAAGAGATAGATTTTGTAGCATCATCATTCGCCGGAATTGGGAAATCAATGTTAGAAGGGTCAGAGTTTGTATCAACCATCGCAAAAGTTGGGATGTTTAATTTTAACGCTTCAGTTACAGCAATGTGTTCTTTCTTAACATCAATTAAGAATAAAGCTGCAGGTAAACGGTTTAAATCAGCAATACCACCTAAAAGTGATTCTAATTTAATACGCTCACGCTGAATCATTAAACGCTCTTTTTTAGATAAGATAGCATAAGTACCGTCTTTAGTCATTTTATCGATGTTAGACATCTTTTTGATTGACTTACGAACTGTAGCAAAGTTAGTTAACATACCACCTAACCAACGTTCGGTTACGAAAGGCATATTTACTTTTTTAGCTTGCTCAGCTACGATTCCTTTTGCTTGTTTTTTTGTTGAAACAAATAATACTTTACGTCCTGATTTTACGATTTGCTTAATCGCAGCCGCAGCTTCTTCAGTTTTAGTTAAAGTTTTATTTAAATCTATAATGTGAATTCCATTACGCTCCATGAAAATGTAAGGAGCCATTTTTGGATTCCATTTACGGGTAAGGTGACCAAAGTGTACACCTGCATCCAATAAGTCTTGATAAGTTGTTCTTGCCATTGTCTTTGCCTCCTGTGATTAACGTTTACTGAATTGGAATTTCTTACGAGCTTTAGCACGTCCTGGTTTCTTACGCTCAACCATACGCATATCACGCGTCATTAGGCCTTTAGCACGTAATGCAGGTTTTTTCTCCGCATCTAGTTCAACAATCGCTTTAGCAATAGCTAAACGAACAGCTTCTGCTTGTCCTTTTACTCCACCACCTTGAACGTTTACAGTAATATCATAACGACCAGTAAGCTCAGAAACTTCTAAACTTTGGTTTACGATATATTGCAAAGGTAAAGTTGGGAAATAAACTTTGTGATCTTTACCGTTAACGGTAATTGCACCAGCACCATCTTTTAAATAGATACGTGCTACTGCTGTTTTTCTTCTACCTGAAGTGTTAGTAACTGACATTTCTTAAAGTTTAATGGTTTTTGGAGATTGAGCTGCATGAGGGTGAGATTCACCAGCATACACAAAAAGATTGGTGTAAAGTTTTTTACCCAATTTAGTTTTCGGTAACATACCACGTACCGCTTTCTCGATTACACGTTGAGGGTGTTTCGCCATTAACTCTTTTGGAGAGATAAAACGTTGACCACCTGGATAACCAGTATAAGAAACATATTGCTTTTCGCTGAATTTGTTTCCTGTCAATTTAACCTTGTCTGCATTGATAACAATAACGTTATCTCCGCAATCTACGTGTGGGGTGTATTCTGGCTTGTTTTTACCACGGATGATCATTGCGATCTTCGATGACAAGCGCCCCAAAATCTCGCCTTGTGCATCAACAACAATCCACTGTTTGTTAACAGTTTTCGCATTGGCAGAGACAGTTTTGTAACTTAACGTATTCACTTGCTTGTATTTAATTTATTAAACAATTATTTATTCCCATTAAAATTGGGACTGCAAAGATAGGTAGAAAACTTTTATTATCAAATAGTTGATTAGAAAAAAGTTAAAGGTTTTAAGTAATAAGTTTTAAGTTTTAGTGCGGTGGGCGTGAAGGATATGTTATTCTTCGAGCCGAAGTTATTTAAACATCATATTTCGAGAATTTTTTGTAAAGCAATTACAGTAATTCTTTGGTTGGTTCCGGCCGGGCTTTACGCTAAATCTTTTAAATCACTTATGTCATGCTGAGGCACGAAGCATGACAATGTAAATGAAGTTGGTGCAAATTTAAAAGGATATCGCTGCAATCCCGTTTATATGGCTTGGGTTGTTATGCTATTGATGGCGTCAAACAGAATGGCTACAAATCATCGGGTTTAAAACCAATCCGTTTTCTTGGCTGGTTTTCTTTATCAATCAGCTTATCTAAATAACTAAAAACCAATTCTATATTTTTATCATGATTTTGGAGTTGCGTTTTAATGTCCGCAATTTCAAGTTTTAATTCTGTATGCTCACTCAGTAAATTTCTCAATCTTGTAAAAATTCTTACAATTTGAATGTTTACCTGAATAGCCTGTTGGCTATTTAAAACACTGGAAAGCATCAAAACTCCATGTTCTGTGAAAACATTGGGTAAATATGTTCTACCACCTCTTCCAATCTTTGAGGTCGCAATTTGCGACCTCAAAAACTCCCACTCACTATCATTCAGTTGAAACATAAAGTCTTCGGGGAATCTATCGGTATTTCTGCGGATTTGTTCATTTAGTCTTTTCGTTTCAACACCATAAAGTTCTGCTAAATCGCTATCAAGCATCACCTTGTGCCGGCGAATCTCATAAATCTTATTAAGTAAAATATTTTCAGGGATGATAGAAAGCGTTTGTTTAGCCATCATATCATTATTGGATTTAAATTGGATACAAAAACAGAAGTGATTTTTGAGGTCACAAATTGCAACTTCAAACAATAAACTTTGCTTGTTGTTAAACAAGTGTTCTCTTAACCAACAGATTTTTATGCATTACTTTGATGATATTTTCGGATATCCAATTCCCTTATTTTTTAAAAATTTAATAATTGCTATCATAGCCATTCTTCTTGGCATTTTTGTTAGGTTCATCATTCATAAAATCTTTCTGTTATTATCTCGTTGGTGGGATTTCATCGTCATAAAATCTACCATTAAGCATTTGCATAGGCCAATAGCCATATTTATACCCCTGTTATTTCTAAATTTCTCTTTAGATGTAATGGTAATGCCAGCAGCAATTCGAATACCTTTAGATAAATCTTTAGAAATTGCATTAACTGCAACATTTGCATTAATCTTAGTAAGAATAATTAACGTACTAGAAGATTTTTTTTACCTCAAATACGACCTCAACAAAGAAAATAATTTAAAGGAGCGTAAAATCAGAACGCAACTTCAATTTGTAAGAAAGTTCATAGTATCCTTAATCATCTTAATCACAGCTGCAATTATACTGCTGAGTTTTGAAAGCATGCGTAAAATAGGCGCCGGCTTACTTACCGGTGTTGGTATTGGTGGGATTATTATTGGTTTTGCGGCGCAGAAATCGCTCGGTAATTTATTGGCTGGTTTTCAAATTGCTTTTACACAACCAATACGGATTGATGATGTACTAATTGTTGAAGGCGAATGGGGGAAGGTGGAAGAAATTACTTTAACCTATGTTGTTGTAAATATTTGGGACCAGAGGCGTTTGATTTTACCGATTACTTATTTTATCGAAAAGCCATTTCAAAACTGGACACGGGTTTCGGCTGATTTATTAGGAACGGTTTTTTTATACCTTGATTACACGATTCCGATTGAACCTTTAAGGCAAGAGATGACGAGGCTTTTAAGCGCAAATCCCCTTTGGGATAAACGCGTAAATGTTGTGCAGGTTACAGATAGTACAAAAGATGGTTCGATAGAGGTTCGTTTTTTAATGAGTGCTTCAAACTCATCTCGTGCTTTCGATTTGCGCTGTAACATCCGCGAAGCGATGATTGCATTTATTCAAACCAATTACCCTGAAAGTTTACCGAAAAGAAGGCTGGAGTTTAAGGATAAATTTGAAGGGATTTAATGCTAAAAGTCGTTATTGGGAGGCACGAAGCAATCTCACTTACAAGAGATTGCTTCGTGCCTCGCAATGACGATAGCCTTATTAAGTAGCTTAAAGATCAATTTCATTATGTATTTTTCTATCCCAAAACTTATATAAAATCCAGCGTATTAAACTTTTTATTCAATATATCGCCGTTGTTTACATCAAGCCATTTGTCTAGAATTGTTCCATAAACCTGACGGAAATCTAACTGATATTTTAAATCGCCCGTATCTAAATCACTCAAATTTGGTGGGCTGTTAAAAATTCCCTGTTTCTTTAAACGTCCTCCGAAGATGAACATGTTATTTGCAGTTCCATGGTCTGTTCCGTTACTTGCATTTTGCTCAACTCTACGTCCAAACTCCGAAAAAGTTACCACCAAAGTATCTTCTAACTTATTATTGCTTTTTAAATCTTTTAAAAATGCAGCCATACCTTCGCTGTACTGCTTCAGTAAATTACCTTGTTGGTTAATTTGATTTACATGTGTATCAAATCCACTTAAAGAAACATAATACACACGGGTTTTTAAGCCCGATGAAATAAATTTAGAAACCGTTTTTAACTGATTTGCGAAACCAGATTGAGGATAAGTTGCTTTGCTTTGATAAACTTTTGAGGTATTTTGAATGTAACTGGCCGATGAAGAAGTCTCAATCATGGTTTTATACAGATAGCCTAAATTATCTTCATCCAAATGCTCTTTATCGCCATTAATGATATTTTTAAAAAACGGATTGTTTGTATTGCGGAATAATGCCGCCGGGTCTTTTAGTGCGATACCTTTTTTAGTTTCGCCTTTTAAGGCCAGTGATAAGGAATCATCTACCTCAATGGCAGTGTAAGGAAATTTGCAAGTTTGGCAATTACTGTCTAAATATCTTCCAATCCACCCGGTTGATAGAAACTGATTACTATCGCTCCCGGTTTGCCAAATATCCATAGATCTAAAATGAGAACGATCTGGATTTGGATAGCCAACATCATTAATAATCGTCATCCAACCCTGGTCGTGAATTTCCTGTAAAGCAGCCATATTAGGATTTAAGCCTTGCATGTCGTTCAGTTTAATAACATCTTGGGGCTTAATGGCGATACTTTTTCGCTTTTGGTAATAAATATCATTTCCAAATGGAACTACAGTATTCAATCCATCATTTCCGCCAGAAAGCTGCACCACAACAAGGTTTTTGTACAAACTTAATTCATCCAGCGCCATCGCCTCAAGCGGTTTCATAAAGGCCGGTACAAATAGCGAACCCGCCGCTACAAAACCAGAACTCCTTAAAAAATTTCTTCTGTTCATAACCTTAAATTTAACAAAGTTGATATTCTGGCATGCTTGTTAATTCTACCGAAGTACTGCGCAAACCTTTATTATCACTTATCATTGTGGTAATTTTATTATTTAGCTTTGGCTGAAGTAAAAATTCTGCCAGTTCTATTGGTGTAATTCCTTTCGGAAGCGTATCTAAAAATTTTGGCCAATCTGCTTTTGAATCTACATAAGATTTAGGCTTAACATTTGCATTTACAGCTGCAGTTGCCGCTTTGCTTTGTGCAATTATGGCCTCATCTTCGGGGTCGGCTTTGCCGCTGAAATCAATTTCTCCATCATTCAAAACTAAAGATGGTATTCTCATCCTCAGCATTAATGAAGAACTATCAATCCAGCTTTGTCCGCCAGGCCAGCCTGCAACATTTGGTGGGTTAAATAAGTACTGACCTAAACTACTTTGAAGCTGAATTAAAACCTGCGGTTTATTATAGGTAACGTAAAACTCGCGACTCAAGCCAACCAAAAACTCTGCAGGTGATTTTATTTTGGTGCCAACATTTTCAGGACTGTAAAACCAATCGGCCATAAACATCTTTTTCATCATTGCCGAAATATCATATCCGGATTTGAAAAACGTATCCGCTAAATCTTTAACGTGTGCTTCATTGGGTGTATCATTTACAAAAAACTTATAAATTTTCTGAGCAATAAACTGAGCCGTTTGTGGCTTTTCGAGAATGATATCTATAATATTTTCACCATCAAAGTTTCCGGTTTTACCAAAGAATGTTTTAGGTTGTTCATCATGTAAATTAGGTCTGAAAACGAACGAACCATCTTTATCATACATCCAGCCGGTAAAAGAACGGGCAGATTCTTTAATGTCTTGCTCCGTATAATTGCCTCTGCCTAAAGTAAAAAGCTCCATCAACTCACGGGCAAAATTTTCGTTTGGTTTGCCTTTTCTATTTTGCTGGTTGTTTAAGTATTGCAACATAGCCGGCGATTTTGAAACCTCAACCAAAAGCGTTTTAAAACTACCTAAACCATTTTCTCTCTGAATGTTGTTAAGCTGTTGGGCAAACATGGGGTTATTACTTCTGCAGGCAAAATGCCCATGCCAAAAAAGCGTCATTTTCTCTCGCAAAGGTGTAGCCGTATTTATCATTTTCTCTACCCATGCAATGTTTAAATCACGGCTTCGCTCATTTTGCATTTTCACAATTTCCTGTCGCTGCTTTTTCTCTTCGTCTGTTAAATCTTTTTTAGAGTATAATCCGGCCTGCATCAGCATCTGTTGTTTAGATAATGCTGAATCAATCAGTAGAATATTATCTTGCGCTTTGGGCGGTTTTATCAGATTATTAACTACTTTTTCGTAATTTTTTTTGCTGAGTTTTTGCAAATCATTATAAGAAATACCAAAGCCAGCTCGGCTGTAAAGATGCTTTACTCTGTAAAAATTATCTTTCGGGCTCATGATTATATTTTAGTTATATGACTAATTTTAAACGCAGTGGTTTAATCATTGTTTTGTTTGTTACTTTAGCGCTATGTTTTTTCAATTGCTTGAAGATGATTGCAATTTCCCTAATCCGGCGCTTGCAGAAGAAGATGGATTGCTTGCAATTGGGGGCGATTTAAGTTTAGAGAGATTACTTATTGCCTACTCAAATGGAATATTTCCCTGGTTTAGCGAAGGCGATCCAATTCTTTGGTATTCGCCGCACCAACGGTGCGTAATATTTCCCGAAAGGATTAAAGTGAGCAAAAGTATGCGCAAAGTTATATCCGCCAATAGCTTTAACATCACCATCGATAAAGCATTTGAAAAAGTGGTGAAAAATTGTGCATCAACGCCTAGAATTGGGCAGGACGGAACCTGGATTACCGACGAAATGCAACAAGCTTACCTAAATTTACACCATAAAGGATTTGCGCATAGCATAGAAGTTTGGCAAAATAACAATCTTGTTGGCGGTTTATATGGTGTTAAAATTAACCGGGTTTTTTGTGGCGAAAGTATGTTCAGCCATGTGAGCAATGCATCAAAAGCGGCCTTAATTTTTTTGGCTAAAACTGATATAGATTTAATAGATTGCCAAATGCCAACTGACCATTTATTAAGTCTGGGTGCAGAAATGATTGAAAGAGATTTGTATATGAACATCCTTCACAAAGCATAAAAAAACCTGCAATTTTAAAATTGCAGGTTCTGTATTTTTGGTTTAAAATGTTATAATTCTCTAACCCAAATATTTCTAAAGCTTATCGCCGGACTAGGGTCTCCGTGGTCTTGTAGTTTAATAGAAGACGGCCCATGTTTTTTGTATTGTGGTGCGCCAATGTATCTGGTTTCACCTTTTAAAACGAAGCCATTTTGTAATAAAACACCATTTAAAAATAAGGTAACACTTGCAGGTTTTAGTAAACTGCCATCCTCATTAAAACGCGGTGCATTCCAGATAATATCGTAATACTGCCATTCGCCTGGTTTTTTATTGGCATTTGCCAATGGAACACCTTGCTTATAAACACTTCCGGTTTGGCCGTTTACGTAGGTTTTGTTGTTGTATGCATCCATAATCTGAATTTCATAACCATCATCGCCACCGCCGGTTGAAGCTAAGAATACGCCGCTATTTCCTCTTGCCTGTCCTTCACCAGAAATATTTGCCGGAATTTTCCATTCCATGTGTAATTGGTAATCAGTAAATTTTTTATTGGTTTCTATATTTCCGGTACCTTTTTTTACCGTAAAAAAGCCATCGTCAATTGTCCAGGCTGCAGGTTTAGATGGGTCTTTAACCGAATGCCAGGCATCTAAATTCCTTCCATTAAATAGAACAAGTGCATCACTTGGCGCATCTTGTGGTAATTTACCTGGAACAACCATTTTTGGAACCGGCTCCCAAACTTCAGTGGTTTTTGGATCTTTCGCTGGATCAATTTTTTTATCCTGAGCCATAGCATTAACTGCAACAAATGCAGGAATAAATAACAGTGCGTACTTTTTCATATATGTGGTTTAACTCTTAAAGTTAACCAGTTTATTAAGAAATAGAAATTTAGTATTCAATTTATTACTTCAAATCGTCAGTAATAAATGTTTCGGTTACAATTACTTCGTCTGGTATTAGTTGTTCTTCCTTTTGTTGAGCTAAGTCTCGCATTGGGCAATAACCCGTTACACCTCTGTAAAGCAATGATGCGCCAATTGCAACACCTGTTAAGCCAATAATTGGGTGAGAAAATAATCCACTTAGGCCTTTGTATAGAAAATAAGTTCCGGCGGCGCCAGATAACCAACGTTCAGATTTTGAAACGTTTTCATAAAGCTCAGGATATTTCCAGGCTTCGGTTATATTGTTTAAGGTTTTGTTTAAATCGTCGTTTGTCATAGCTGTATATTTTATGCTATGTAATAACAAGTTAAAAGCCTTTGGGTTTTAAATGAAATAATTTAATCGCTATTTGTTTAATTTGAAAGTGAAAGTTATTGCCAATAGCATCTTTCGCCCTGCTTTCCGTTACAATCTTTTGGCTATTCTTAACCAAGTTTCTGCCTAATGTACTGCAGAAACTGCAATTTTGGTAGCCAAAAGGATTTTCACTACAATCAGGCTTATAAACTAGGGCTTGAAGCTTTTAGCCACGGAAACACATAGAACACAGAATGTAATTAAAATTACCTAGTACATTAAAGCTGATGAGATTTATTAATTCAATAAATACTTTTCCGTGCCTTCTGTGTTTCCGTGGCAAATACTATTTTAAAATATCCCTGATGTCTTCTTTGCTTAAAGATTTAAAGAAACTTTCTTCAGTAGTAATTAAAGAATTGGCAAGCGATTTCTTACGGTTTTGCAAGGCTAAAATCTTCTCTTCAACAGTATCTTTTGCAATAAATTTATAGATGAAAACCTTTTTGTCTTGCCCAATTCGATGGGTACGGTCAATTGCCTGCTGCTCTACTGCCGGGTTCCACCATGGGTCGAGGATAAATACATAATCGGCCTGCGTAAGGTTTAAACCAACACCACCGGCTTTTATCGAAATTAAAAATACCTTTAAATCGGTATTTTGCTGAAATTCGGCAACAATTTCTCCACGGTTTCTTGTTGCGCCATCCAGGTAGGCGAAAGGAATATTTTCAGCTTCGAAATGTTTCTTGAAAATATCGAGGTGTTTAACAAATTGCGAAAACACTAAAACCTTATGGCCGCCTTTTAAAACATTATCAAGCGTGTGAATTACGTTTTTAAATTTGCCCGAATCTGATGCATATTCGTTATCAATCATTACCGGATGATTCGCCAATTGACGCAAAGCGGTTAAACCTTGCAAAAGCTGAACTTGTTTCTGAGCAAATGTACCATCATCCATGCTTTGCAACAAATCGTTACGGTAAGCAGATTTTGTTTTTTCATAATAAGCGGCCTGGTCTTCGCTCATATCACAATAAATAATCTGCTCCGTTTTAGGCGGCAATTCTGCTGCTACCTGTTCTTTTGTTCTACGCAGTACAAATGGTTTTATAATAGATTGCAGCTTTCTGGCTTTTTCTTCGTCTTTTCGCTTCTCTATAGCCAGAACATATTCTTCGTAGAAAAATGCTTGTGTGCCCAATAAACCGGGGTTTAAAAAGGTCAATTGCGACCATAAATCGCCAACAGAATTTTCTACCGGCGTACCACTCAATATTAGTTTATGCCTCGATTTTAAACTTCTAACCGCTTTAAAAGATTTTGAAGATGGGTTTTTTATGTTCTGACTTTCATCCAGAATAATGTAGTTGAAATAAAAGTTTTTCAAATCATCTACATCAACCCGGGTTATGCCATAGGTTGTAATAATGATATCGTAATTGGCAAAATTGGCAACATCTTTATTCCTGTTTGTACCTGTATGCGCCAGAATTTTCAATTTTGGTGTAAACTTCTTAGCCTCTGTTAACCAGTTATAAATTAAAGAAGTAGGCATAATAATTAAGGAAGTGGTTTGTGTTAATGCTAAAGCATCATCTTCTTTAACTTTTTGCAACATCGCCAGGGTTTGGATGGTTTTACCTAAACCCATATCATCGGCAAGGCAGCCACCAAAATTATATTCGCGAAGAAAACTAAACCAATTGTAGCCTGCTTTTTGGTAATCGCGTAAGCTGCCTTTAAAGTTTACCGGCATTTGCGTATCGGCAATATCTTCAAAATCAGATAGTCGTTGTAATTTGCGCTCCAAAGTTACATTGGCCAAGCTATCTTCTGCCAAATCGTTAATTAAGCCGATGTGGTGTTTCTTTAATTTTAAATTTTTTCCGGCTTCGGCCAAACTAAATAAACTACCGTATTGCGTAAACCACTTATCAGGAATAATGGCTACTTCGCCATCAGGCAAAATAAATTCTCGGCGCTTATGTAGAATATGTTGTTTTAAAGAAAGAAATGGAATTTGATATTTCCCAAACCAAACCACAGCGTTAATGTCGAACCAGTCATTACCTTCTTTAATTTCTAAGTCTATTTTACTGGCTCCAATAACAAAACGTTTTTGTCCGGTGGCCTGCTCAATCTCAAAACCTGCATCGCTTAGCATTTCTATATGCTCATTTACCCAATTTATGGCTGCGTAGCTCGGGTTATCAATTTCGGCGGCAACTTCTAAATTGCTAAATAAAGCACTGGTTTTTTTTAAACCAAGAGATAGCAATAAATTAAGCTGTTTTTTCTCCCATTCGGCAGAGCGTTTAATGCGGTGAAAAATGTAGTTATCGTCTATTTTTTCTAACCTTACCGTAACCTTGTGTGCGTTTTCTAAAGGAAAAATATATTCGCCATACTTAAAATAAAGCTGAATTTGAGAAATTCCACCATCAACATATAAAACTTTAATAACTGGGATAGCCTCAAATTGTTCAGTTCTGATTTCAAAACCTTCGGCATAAACATGGTGCTTTTCAATTAGCGGTGCAACAAATTTTTCAAAGTAAGTGGCTTCAGTCGCTTTGGGTATCGCAATGAAACGCTTATTTAAAAAAGGTTGAAGTTTTTTGCCTTCTATATCCTGGTCAAAAAAGTATAAAACATCATTTAACAATAGCCATGCTGGTTTATTGCTGATGATTTGCGCTTCTTTGAACATAAATTCTATACGCAAATTTTGATATTTTATCGTTGGAAAATATCGTGTTTCAGTTTCATTTCTACGGAAGTGAAATAGGATGGAAGCAGGTTCTGTAGCAAGTTCGATTTTACGCTCAACCGGCCAACCATCTTTATCCATAATATAAAGAGCATCTTTAACCTTTAGCAGCTCTAAAGCCTCAGCAAGTTTTTTCTCAATTTTTGGGCGAACACTTTCGTAAAATTTGCTGTCGAAAATTTTTGTAAAAAACTCTGTAGGCCTTATTAATTTTTTGTAGTGCTTTTTGATGAGGGAATCCTGCTCAATATCATCCAAAATTTTGATGAGTTTGTAGTCGATTTCGCTTAAGCAAGCCTTAAATTCATCAGCCGTATGCGTAAAAATTCTTTGATAAGTAAAAGAGAAATCGCCTTGTGGATTAAGCTGAACAACATGAGGTTCAATTAAAAAGCCCAAATACTCATGTTTGCACAAGGAGTACACAATTTTGCAGGATTTTGAGCTATCTACGCGTAACATTGATGGATGTGAAAATTTTTTAAAGTTATCCCCTTTAAAAAACTTTAAACTTACACTATTTTGAGTTTACATCAAAAGAAGCGAACATTTTTACAAAAAATATATTTTGTTAGATTTTGGACTATTTTGAAAAGAAGGAAGGATAGATTGAAATTCAGTTTATTTTTCAATCTGAGAGCGATTACAAGTTACCTTTTAGGATAACTGTTATTTAAGAATAGGCGTCATTGCGAAGCGAGACTTGGTGAGCTGAAGCAATCTATCAATCCAAATTAGTTGCTTCCCCGATTTGTCGGGGAAGGCTTTGCCTCGCAATGACGTACAAATTGTTAATTTACTATTTCCAGCCACCGCCCAAAGCACGGTATAAATTTACTACAGATTGTAGTTTCTGTAATTTATCGTTAATGCCGTTAAGCTGGGCAGTTAATAGACTTTGCTCTGACGTTAAAACATCGGTGTAGTTAGTTGCAGAACTATAGCGTAATAATTCTTTGGTAAAATCTACAGCCTTAGTTAATGATGCAATTTGCTTTGCCCTGGTTTCTTCTTTTTCTGCAGCCGTTTGATAAGCATATAATGCATTCGAAACTTCTTGTCCGCCGGTTAAAAGTGTTTGCTGAAAAGTATAAAAAGCCTGTTGTTGAGTGGCTTGTGCTGTTCTTAAACGTGCTTTGTTTTGTCCGCGGGCAAAAATTGGTTGCGTTAAACCACCAACAATATTGTAGAATATCGAATTATCGAAGAAATTCTTTAATTGTAAAGTAGATAAACCGCCCGAAGCGGTTAGTGTTAATGATGGGTAAAAGTAAGTTTTAGCCAGGTTTGTGTTTTCAAATGCGGCTCTAAAACCAAATTCTGCCGCAATTACATCCGGACGGTTTTTTAAAAGCTGTGCTGATACACCGGTTTGTAAATTTGCGTAAGGAACTTGTTGCTCCAGAGTAGTACGGCCGATTGTTGCCGGCGCCTGTGCAATTAAAACACTCAGCGCATTTTCAGCTTCTTTTATGCTTCTTTTTAAATCTGGTAAGGTAACCTGTGCGGCATACAAATTAGCTTCACTTTGAACTACTGCGGCACCATTTACTATTGCACCTTCTTTAAGGCTTTTCATGGTTTCAACATCTTTCATTCTGATGTCGATGGTTTGCTGTGTGATTTGCAGTTGCTTATCTAAAGCCAACAAAGTGTAATAATTATTGGCGATGGTTGCAATTAACTGCGTTTGTACCGCTCTTTTTGCGGCATCACTCTGCAAAAGTGTTGCATAGGCAGAACGTTTTGCACTGCTCAATTTCCCCCAAATATCAGCTTCCCAGGCGGTGCTTAACTGTGCACGATAGGTTTGGGTTTCCAGGTTAATGTTTATCCCGGGAGGAAAGTTTAAAGATGATAACGATTGCTTTGCATCGGTTACAGATGCATCTGCCTGTAAGCTTGGCAAAAATGCCGCTCTGCTTTGCTGCAAAGTTGCTTCCGAAATTTTTATACGCTCTATAGCTTGCTTTAAATCCAGGTTTTCGTTTATACCTCTTTGAATTAAGGATTGTAAGGTTGTATCTGAGAATAAGCTTTTCCATGGCAAATCGGCCATAGTTGTACTATCCGTCGTATTATTGTCGCGGTATAATCCTTCTTTCTTAACCAGGGGTGTTTCGTATTTTTTAGTTACGCAGGCACCCAGTGTAAGTATTACAAAACCGATTAAAACCGAATATTTATATTTTGAATTCATTATTTTTCTAAATTAATGTTTGCTGTTGCTGGTAGCTAACTCGTATTCTTCTTTAGTTTGCTCATGGTCAATGCCTTCATTAAAAGGCGATTTATTGCTTATTCTTTCTTGCAAACTTTGGAAAATAATAAACAAGGCCGGAATAACAAATACACCGAAAAGTGTACCGATTAACATACCACCAACTGCTCCTGTACCAATAGAAGTATTACCCGAAGCACCAACTCCAGATGAAAGCATTAGTGGCAATAAACCTAAAATAAATGCGAATGATGTCATCAAAATTGGACGTAAACGTGCTGTTGCACCATCAATTGCCGAGTTAACAATGCTCATGCCTTTTCGTCGTCTATCTACAGCGTACTCTACAATTAAAATCGCATTTTTTGCCAATAAACCAACGAGCATAATTAATGTAATTTGGGTGTAGATGTTATTATCAACTCCAAATATCTTATCAAAAACAAATACACCTGCCAAACCAATTGGTAATGAAATTAACACGGCCAACGGTAAAATATAACTTTCGTATTGTGCGGCCAACAAGAAATAAACGAAGATTACGCACAGTAAAAAGATAAAGATGGTTTGGCTACCGCTGTTCATTTCCTCACGGGATAATCCGGAGAATTCGTAACCGTAACCTGCAGGTAATTGCTCTGCAGCAACTTCTTGTACCGCTTTAAGGGCATCACCCGAACTGAAACCTGCATTTGGATTACCAGTAACAGATATTGAGGTAAATAAGTTAAAACGAGAAATGGCTTGCGGACCGTAAACTTTCTCTAAAGTTATAAATTCTGATATTGGCGCCATTGTACCTGCAGAATTTCGAACGTAAATGCTTGTTAAACTCTCCTGATTTGCTCTATATTTTGCATCAGCCTGAAACATTACCCTAAACTGCTTACCAAATTTATTAAAGTTTGATGCATAAACACCACCATAATAACCTTGCATTACGCCTAAAACATCACTAACCGTTAAGCCGGCTTGTTTTACTTTGGCTACATTTACCGAAATTTGATATTGAGGGAAATTTGGGTTAAATGAAGTTGATGCATACTGAATTTCTGGGCGTTTAGCTAATGCTGCTAAAAATGAATTTCCAATTTCATTAAATTTTTTGATGTCGCCACCGGTTTTATCCTGTAACTGAAACTCGAAACCACCACTTGTACCAAAACCCTGAATGGTTGGTGGCGCAAAGAAGATAATTTTAGCACCTTTAATTGATGCGGTTTTGGCAAAAAGGTCTCCTATAATTGCTTTAACGTCTCTTTTTCTTTCATCCCAAGGTGTTAATCTCGAAATAACCATACCATATGAACTACCAGAACCACTAATCATACTTCTACCAACAACTCTTAAGGAGCTTTTTACCTCTGGAATTTTATGTACAATACTATCAATTTGAGAAATGATAACATTTGTTTCTTCCTGAGATGTTCCGGCAGGTAATGAAATATCAGACATGATAGTACCTAAATCTTCATTTGGAACGAAACCTTTAGGTGTGGTGTTCATAGTCCAAACCAATACAATGGTAAAGAATGCAATACCAACACCAACTATCCACTTTTTCTTTGATAAGAAACTAACCGATTTTTTATATTTTCCGGTTACGGCATCGAAAGATGTATTGAAAGCTGCATAGAAACGTTTTAAAAAGTTCTTAGGCTTATCGTGGTCATCTTTATGTGGTTTTAGTAAAATAGCACACAAAGCCGGACTCAATGTTAAGGCGTTAATAGCCGATAATATAATTGAAATTGCTAAGGTTAAACCAAATTGTTTGTAAAATACACCCGATGAACCCTGAATAAAACTTACCGGGATAAACACGGCTGCCATTACCAATGTGATGGAGATAATCGCACCGCTGATTTCATCCATTGCATCAACTGTGGCTTTTTTCGCATCGGTATAACCTTCATCCAGTTTGGCGTGTACGGCCTCAACTACTACGATGGCATCATCCACAACAATACCAATTGCGAGAACCAGGGCAAATAAGGTTAATAAGTTAATGGTAAAACCGAACAAACTTAAAAAGAAGAATGTACCAATAATAGCCACTGGAACACTAATGGCAGGAATTAAGGTCGAACGGAAATCCTGAAGGAAGATAAACACGACCAAGAAAACCAGAATAAATGCTTCAATTAAAGTGTGGATTACTTTCTCAATCGATGCATCTAAGAAATCGTTAACGTTTACTAAAGTTGTATAATGAATGCCTTTTGGAAAAGATTTTTGAGCTTCGTTTAATGTATTAATTGAGTTTTCGATAACTTCTTTCGCATTTGAACCAGCAGTTTGGTTAATTGCAATACCTAAAGCAGGTTTACCATTAAACCTTACCGAACTTGCATAACTTAATGCACCAAGTTCAATACGTGCAACATCTTTTAAGCGAAGGATTTGTCCGTTTGGATTGCTTCTAATTATGATGTTGCTAAATTCAGCTTCATCTTTTAAACGGCCGGTATATTTTAAGGTATATTGAAAAGCCTGGTCGCCTTGTTCTCCAAATTGTCCGGGAGCGGCTTCAATGTTTTGTTCTGCTAAAGCAACGTTTACATCATTCGGAACCAAGCCGTATGTTGCCATTACATCGGGCTTAAGCCATATACGCATGGTATAATCCAATGTACCGAATGCACTTGCATCACCCACACCATTAATACGCTTAATTTGTGGAATAATGTTAATGTTGGCGTAATTCTGTAAAAACTTCTGATCGTAAGAATCACTTTCGCTGTAAACCGCGAAGATTAATACATTACTTGCTTGCCTTTTTGCGGTAATTACACCGGCACGTGTAACCTCTGCCGGCAATAAACTTGATGCTCTGGCAACCCTGTTTTGTACGTTTACGGCTGCTAAATCTGGGTTTGTACCCAATTTAAAGTTAATGGTAATGCTTGCAGTTCCATCATTACTAGCTGTAGATGTCATGTAGGTCATGTCTTCTACACCATTAATTTGTTCTTCCAGCGGAACAACTACACTATTCATTACCACATCGGCATTTGCACCTTGGTACGAGGTAGAAACCTGTACGGTAGGCGGGGCAATTTCGGGATATTGAGATACCGGAAGCGTTACCAAACCTAATATTCCCAAAATTACAATGATGATGGATATTACCGTTGATAAAACAGGTCTTTCTATAAATTTCTTAAACATAATTTTTTCTTAACGATTTACACTAGCTTACTTTTTTAGTTCAGCATAAACCGAATCTGAGCTTCTTTCTTCCGGTTTAATTTTGGTGCCATCTTTTAACGATTGAAAACCTTCTAAAACAACTTTATCGCCTGCTTTTAAGCCTTTGGTTACTACGTAGAATTTACCTTTAGTTAAATCCATAATCTCAATTTCAGTGCTGATGGTTTTAGCAGAATCGCCTAAAACATACACAAACTTTTTACCCTGCAAATCGATTGTAGACTTTTGAGGGATTAAAATTGCATTTTCTACCTTTTGTGGAATTCTAACCGTAGCGCTTGAACCATTTTTTAGCAACGATGTTGGGTTTGGAAAGGTTGCCCTTAAACTAGCAGAACCAGTTTGGGTATTAATCTGTCCATTGATGGATTCAATTCTTCCGTTTTGAGCATAAGTGCTTCCATCAGCAAGCACTAAACTAACAGGTGGAATGTTTTTCATTTGTTGTGCAAGCGTATTGCCTTTATATTTTGTCGAAAAATCTAATAGTTGTTTTTCGTTAAGTGCAAAATAGGCGTAAACTTTAGCAATATTCGAAACCGTTGTTAATGGCTCTGTGCTCGAGCTGCTTACCAAACTTCCATTTCTAAAAGGGATGCTGCCTACAACGCCATTAACAGGGCTTGTAATTGATGTATAACCTAAATTTACTCTAGCATTTGCTAATGCCGCTTTAGCTTGCGACAATGCAGCTTTTCTGCTTTGAAGGGTAAGTTCTGCAGATTGCAAATCGTATTTGCTAATGATATCTTTTTCTACCAAGGGTCTGGTTTTGTTAACCTGCAGTTGTGCGGCGTTAACATCAGCCTCAGCACTGCTAATTGCAGCTTTAGCCGTTCTAACTTCTTGCTCATATTGTGGAGCCATTATGGTAAACAGTAATTGACCCTTTTTAACAACAGCACCTTCATCAACCAATATTTTTTGTATAAAGCCATCAACTTTCGGACGAATATCTATATTCTGTATCCCTTCAATTGTTGCAGGATAATCTGAATTTAATTCTGTAGTTTGTGCATTAACAGTGAATACCGGGTATGGTTGTGGACCCGCAGCTGCTGCTGCGGCTGCTTTTTTTGCTTCGTCGTTATTTCCGCAAGATGCTATCAGCATAGCGATACTCATACTAAAAACGAGCGTTGTTACTTTTCTCATGGATGTTTTCTGTGTGTATTAAAATTTAAATTCCGGGACTAAAAGTGTTCTGAGCGCACTTCTATTTTTTACGTGATTAATGCCCAAAAATAGAGCCTAAAAAAAAATAAATCTGTCCAAATTCTGTCATTTAATCAATCGATTGATTTATTTTTAATCTAATAATAGTTGTTTATGAATGTAAAACACTGTTTTTTAATAGTTTAAAGCGTTTTATTTAGCTTTAAATGCTGTGTAAATAAATTGCGACAGATGTTAAAAACAGTTAATAAGGCTTAATTTTTTATATTTTTTTGTTAAAGATTGTTCGGAAAATAAGGCAAAATAGAATGGCGCTTCGTGTAAAAAGTACACAATAATTATGGTTTGAAATTATTTATTGATTTTATTCGGTTGTGCCTTCAAAAACTAATTTTGCCGGACCGCATAAAAATACATTCGTAAATGTTGTGCCATCGTAATCAAATTCAATTTTTATATCGCCACCCAAAACCTTTATATCTGTTTTTAAATGTCCCGTTAAATTTTTGTGTTTTGCTACTGCCATTGCCACTGCCGTAACTCCTGTTCCGCAGGCATAAGTTTCATCTTCAACCCCACGTTCGTAAGTTCTAACAAATAAATGGTCGCCTTTATCTTCCACAAAATTTACGTTTATGCCTTTTTCTGCATAAATTTCATTGTAACGGATATTTTTTCCTTCGTTAAAAACATCAAAGTTTTCTAAATCCTTTTTGAAAGCAACGTAATGAGGCGAACCTGTATTTAAAACATAAGCTTCAGCATCTTTAGACATGGTATCAACATCAATCATTTGCAATTCTACCCATTCGCCATTTTCTGAAATTCTGGCATAATGTGGTCCGTCAACTGCCAAAAAGTTTGTTTCACTATCAATAATACCCAATTGTTTTGCAAAGGCAACTATGCATCGCCCTCCGTTTCCGCACATGCTGCCTAATTTACCGTCTGCATTAAAGTAGTGCATCTCAAAATCGTAGTTCTCGTGTTTGGTTACAAACATTAAACCGTCTGCACCAATACCGAATCTTCGATTACAAAGCTCCTCAATTTGCTTATTATCAACGTTTTCAAGCGGAGCCATGGTGTGATCAATCAAAATAAAATCGTTGCCTGCACCTTGATATTTGTAGAAATTAATTTTCATAAAAGCTTCATTTTTAAATGCAAAATTTGAGCTGAGTGCTTAGTGTTATAACGATGTTTTTTGATTTAACATTTTTTAACACGAAGCCAGGTGCATTTGTTATGCAAATATCGTTTATATGGTATTAAATTTGAATAAACATAAAAAGAAATTTGAGCAGATAAAAACTGCCTGAGCAATCTGCTTAAATCAAAGTGAAAAGCTCTCGCAAAAAATAAATTAGTAAAATACATTTATTATAAGTTTACCAAACAATTAGCTAGCAAATTGGCTTATAATTTAAATGTGGGGATAAAAAACAATTTTAACACATGAAAAAAATATTAGGAATTACAGTGTTAGCTGCATTTATAGGTGGTGCAGCAGCAATTGGGGGTTACAAGCTATTTGAGGGTAGCCAAAACGGTGGGACAATTTCTGAAAAGCAAAATTTGTACTTCGCCAATAATCCATTAAAAGTATCATCGGCAGGTGCTGCAGATTTTACAGAAGCAGCTGCGGCTGTAGCGCCAGGTGTTGTTCACATTAAAACAACTTACAGTTCAGAATCAAGCAGAAGTCAAGGCGGTTCATCACCGTTTGATATGTTCGAAGATTTCTTCGGTGGCGGCGGTCGTCAAATGCAGCGTCAACCAAAGGCGGCTTCTGGCTCGGGTGTAATTATCAGTCAGGATGGTTATATCGTTACTAATAATCACGTTGTAGAAAATGCAGATAAAGTTGAGGTTGTGTTAACAGACCGACGTAAAGTGGAAGCAAAGGTTATTGGTCGTGATCCAAATACCGATTTAGCTTTAATTAAAGTAAATGCAACAGGCTTGCCTGTTGTGAAAATGGGTAACTCAGATAATGTACAAGTTGGCGAATGGGTTTTAGCTGTAGGTTTCCCGCTTGATTTACAAACAACCGTTACTGCTGGTATCGTTAGTGCGAAAAACAGGAGTATTGGTATTATTGGTCGCGAGCAGCAAGGCGGTGGCATTACTGAAGAAGAATATAGAGAATATCAGCGTACGGGCAAAAGACCAGAGCGTCCGGCTAATACGAGTATCGAATCATTTATACAAACAGATGCGGCGATTAACCCAGGAAACAGTGGTGGTGCTTTGGTAAATGCAAGTGGAGAATTGGTGGGCATTAATGCTGCTATTGCATCTCAAAGCGGATATAACCAAGGTTACGGTTTTGCTATCCCAGTAAACTTAGCTCGTAAAATTGTAGATGATTTTATGAAATATGGCACAGTAAAACGCGGTTACATAGGCGTTAATTTTGTGCCTTTAAGTGCAGAAAATCCATCAGATGTAAAAACTAAAGAGATTAGTGGTTTATATGTAAACGATGTTGTTGCTGGTGGTGGTGCTGCTGCAGCAGGCATAAAATCGGGTGATATTATTAAGAAAGTTGATGGTGTAGTGATTAATGATTCTCCGGATCTACAAGAAAGAATCGGTCGCTTAAATCCTGGTGATAAAGTTAAATTATCAGTGTTAAGAGATGGCTCGTTAAGAGATGTTAGTGTTACGTTAAAAGGTGAATCAAGCGTTGGATTAAATACAAATACTGCTGCTAACAAAGCGGCAGAAGTTACCAAGTTGGGTGCAACTTTTGCTCCGGCTACACAAGCTCAAAAATCTGAACTGAAAATTAACAGCGGTGTTGTGGTAACTTCGGTAACTGCCGGAAAAGCCTTCGATAATATTGGTGTTGAGAAAGGTTTAATTATAACTAAAGTAAACGGACAAGCAGTTAATAGTGTAACTGATGTTCAAAAAGCTTTGCCTCAAACCCGAAATGGCATGATTTTCATGTCGGGTGTAAATGAACATGGAACTTTTAATTTTAGTTTCCCGGCTCAATAAATGCTTAAATAAGATTTAAAAGTCTCGATGAAAATCGAGACTTTTTTTTTGGTAATTTTTTTTGCGTTTTATTGTGATTTTTGCTTTTAATAGTTGCAGAAACTTGATTAATATAAACCTGATGGTAGGGAAATCCTTTTTTGTTTGCAGTAAGCCTGAATATTTTGCCATGCTGAGGCACGAAGCATCTGCAAACAATGAAATTGTTGCTTCGTAACTTAGCAGTAAAAGAGGTTAAAAAAGATTGGACAAACAGCAGGACTAACGACAACAAAAGAACAGGAAACTGCTTTTCTTAATAATATTTTTTTGCTAGTGAAGCGATTTTGAACATTTACTCGTTTTACATGAAAAGGGGTTCATTTTAAATTCATTTTCTAATGATAGTTTAGGGTTTTAACTATTTAATAGAAGTTTACCAACAATTCATTTTTTATTGTAATTATTTAAGCAACACAAAATAGATATTATGGCTTTAGCTAACATCAACATCAGCTCTACACAATATTTTAATTTCATGTGCAAAACCGATTTTGAAAGACGGATATTTCACGATACGTATAAGGAATTTCAAAAGGAGTCTAAAATATTTAATTTGAAAAACGGTTTAAATACTTTTGCTCAAATGCAGGCGGCAAATAGTAAAGCAGGTTCGTTGCATCAAAAATTACACGATTCGGCAGTTGAAAATATTAAATTGCTTGACAATAAAATGCCTGTTTTATACGATGAAGCCGGTAAACCAATTTTATTTGAAATGGCACTACTTAAAATTTTTTGTTCTGATTTAGAAAACAAGGCGGGGCATGTGGTATCTATTACTTACACAAGTCCTAAACTGGTTTTGCATGAATTGGTTGATGATATGTTGATTTTAAGCTATGATGGTAAACGTGTTTTTAATCGAACTTTTATGGTTAAGGTTACTGATGATTTGACTATACATTACGTTAAAAATCATCAATTAATCTGTAATTGACATTCTACAACCTTAAGTTGTGACGCTTTTTATTGCTTAAAAAATTATTGTTTACAGCATTTTAAGTTCAAATTTCAGGTTAAAATGGCATAAGCCTTTAATTATTTTTAGCAAAGATTTAGCTCCTAAGTGCCATTAAACCAATGTTTTTGCATTTTATTTGTGTTTAAAAAAATAAAAAATTGATTTATAGGTATTTAAGCTTACCTTTATAGCAAATTAAAATACAATATAATGCAACAAGGAACAGTAAAATTTTTTAATGAAACTAAAGGTTTCGGATTTATTATCCCAGCAAATGGCGATGCCGAAATTTTTGTTCATGCTTCAGGCTTAATCGACAATGTTCGTGAGAACGATTCTGTAACTTACGAAGTTGAAGAAGGTAGAAAAGGCCTAAACGCGGTAAATGTTAAAGTAGCTTAAGAAAACTCGAATACATAAATCGTAAAAAGTCCCGATGCAAATCGGGACTTTTTTTATGGGCGATATTTTAAGAAACTTTTCTCAAATATTTAATAATATCGGCTTCAAGCATTTCAAGGCTTATATCTTCGCTCATTAAAATTTTGCCATTTTTATCCAGTATCATAAAATAAGGGACATTATAATTGCCGATGTTTTTTGCATTAGGAGATTTTGCGCCTTTCAAATCAGAGAATTGCGGCCAGCTTAATTTATCATCTCTAATAACATTTACCCACCAATTTCTTTTACTATCCAGCGAAACACCAATAAATTCAACTCCCTGGTTTTTATACTTATTATAAAGCGTTAGCAGTGCTTTATTATTTGTTCTGCAACGATTATTGTACGATGTCCAAACAAAAACCAGATTAACTTTTTTAAAAATCTCTTTACTAAAAGCTTTTCCATCAGGAGTTTCGCCGGCAATACCGGCAAAAAGATTGCCTGGTTTACTATTATTAACCCGGGTAATTTGCTCTAAAAGTTTTTTACCTGCTTTAGAATTTTTAACATCATCACTCAGATAACTGAATATTTTTTCAAATTTTTCGCTATTTAAGTCTGTTACAACCAATTGATCAAGTAGAAAGATAGTGTTTTCCGAATTTGGGTGCTTCTTGGCAAACGTTTCAATTGCATTTAAATCTAATGTTTTAGTTCGATCCATTAAGTCTGCCAACACATCAACTCTTACATTAATGTTGGTTAAGTCTGCAGCATCAACCGCACGTTTGGCAAGTAGTAAACTATCAGTGATTGGCTTGTTCAATTTATTTTTTATGGAATAGAAATGAATAAAATCCTCACCTTGGGTTGATGGTGTTTTCTTAAAGGGGTAAATAGTTCTGTTATCTTCTGCATTGAGAACTAAATTATACGTGCCACTTGTTAAATGGAACCAGAAATCTCTAACATCTATTCCATTTTCAACTTTAAGGGCTGCAAATCCTTCCTTAGGCAAATTAACCTGAAAGGTTTGATTGTTCTCTTTTATGTTTTCTACTTTTAGCAATTCTCCATTTGTAGATATGATGCTAATCGTGGCATTTTTTCCAAAGTTTTTGGCATTGAGGTTAAATAATGCAGGGTCATTGCTACAAGAATTAAGCAATAGGAGAGCTAAAATTATGAGGGTGAATTTTTTCATGAATATTTAATTAGATAAAGCAATATAACGAAATTGTTAGTTGGTTTTATTACTGTTTAAAAATATTCTTATTGGGTGTGTAATTAGATTTATATTAGAAAAAATTAAAATAACCTTTAGAATGTTTCTAAATAAATCATTTATCGTTGATTTGTCATATTCATTTATAAATTGAAACTATAATTAAATACTTTTGCACAAAGAATTATAAATAAAATAATCTAATGAGTAGTTTAAGTAAAGCTTTTACATCATCTATAGGTAGAAAGTACGTAATGGGATTAACGGGTCTTTTCCTGATTACTTTCCTTATTTTACACGTATCTATAAATGCATTAATTTTTGCGAATGATGGAGGTGAAACCTTCAACATTGCAGCCAATTTTATGAGTCATAACATTGTGGTCCGCATCCTCGAGATTGGATTATTTGCCGGAATCATCCTGCATATTATTCAAGCGGTAATGCTAACTGCCCAGAATAATGCGGCTCGTCCTGAAAAATATGCTTACAATAAGCCACAGGCGAATAGCAAATGGTATTCTCGTAGTATGGGATTGTTAGGTACTTTGATTTTAATGTTTTTGGTGCTGCATCTTTACCACTTTTGGTGGCCAACAAAAGTTGCTGTTTTCTCGCACGAAGAACATAACACCTTCCACGGCATTGTAGCAATTTTTCAAGAGCTTTGGGTAGTTGTAGTTTATATTTTAGGCGTAATTTCCTTGGGATACCACTTGCTGCATGGTTTTCAATCGTCTTTTCAAACGATGGGCTGGAATCACAGAAAGTGGACACCAGTTGTAAGAACGATAGGTATATGGTTCTCAATCATTGTTCCTATCATTTTCGCATTAATGCCAATTTCTGTCTATTTAGGCTGGATTAGCTAACTGAAACGTTTAATTAAAAGATTAAGTAAATGTCGACATTAAATTCAAATATCCCTGCGGGCGAATTAACCCAAAAGTGGACAAAATATAAAGCTTCTATGCCTTTGGTTAATCCATCGAACAAAAGAAGTTTAGAAGTAATTGTAGTAGGTTCTGGTTTAGCGGGTGCCTCTGCAGCGGCTACATTAGCAGAAATGGGCTACAAAGTTAAATGTTTTTGTTTTCAGGATTCACCACGCAGAGCACACTCTATTGCTGCTCAGGGTGGTATCAATGCAGCAAAAAACTATCAGAATGATGGTGATAGCACTTACCGTTTGTTTTATGATACCATTAAAGGTGGAGATTACAGAGCACGTGAAGCAAACGTACATCGTTTAGCCGAAGTGAGTGTAAATATTATCGACCAATGTGTGGCGCAAGGTGTGCCTTTGGCTCGTGAATACGGTGGTTTGTTAGATAATCGTTCTTTTGGCGGTACACAGGTACAACGTACATTTTATGCGGCTGGCCAAACCGGACAACAGTTGTTGCTAGGCGCTTACTCTGCATTAGAGCGCCAGGTAGGTATGGGTAAAGTACAAATGTACACCCGCCATGAAATGCTTGACGTTGTTGTAATTGATGGTAAAGCTCGTGGTATTATCGCTCGTAACTTGATTACCGGCGAGTTGGAGCGTCACTTCGGTCATGCAGTGGTTTTAGGTACTGGTGGTTACGGTAACGTATTCTATTTATCAACCAATGCAATGGGAAGTAACGTTACTGCAGCCTGGAAAGTGCATAAAAAAGGAGCGTTTTTCGCAAACCCTTGCTATACTCAAATTCACCCTACGTGTATCCCGGTTTCGGGAGATCATCAATCGAAATTAACCTTGATGTCGGAGTCGTTACGTAACGATGGTCGTATCTGGGTTCCAAAAAAGAAAGATGATAATCGTAAAGCTTCAGATATTCCTGAAGATGAAAGAGATTACTATTTAGAGCGTCGATACCCTGCTTTCGGTAACCTGGTTCCACGTGATGTGGCTTCTCGTGCTGCTAAAGAGCGTTGCGATGCCGGTTATGGTGTAGGTTCTTCAAAACTAGCTGTTTACTTAGATTTTAAAGCAAATACAGAGCGTTATGGTCGTATCGAAGCTTCGAAAGCTGGTAACCATAACCCTGATAAAGAAACTTGCATGCGTTTAGGTACAGCAGTTATCAAAGAGAAATATGGTAACTTGTTCGATATGTATGCGCAAATCACTGGTGAAAATCCTTATGAAATGCCAATGCGTATATATCCAGCGGTTCACTACACTATGGGTGGTGTATGGGTTGATTATGATTTAATGACAACCATCCCTGGTTTATATTGCACTGGTGAGGCTAACTTCTCAGACCACGGTGCAAACCGTTTAGGTGCGTCTGCATTAATGCAAGGTTTGGCAGATGGTTATTTTGTATTGCCTTACACAATCGGGGCTTACTTATCAAAAGAATTAGCTACCAAGCCAATTCCTACAGACCACCCAGCATTTGTTGAAGCTGAAAATAATGTGAAAGCAACCATCGATAAGTTCTTAAGCATTAATGGAACTAAATCTGTAGACCATTTTCACAAAAGATTAGGCCACATCATGTGGGAAAAATGTGGTATGGCTCGTAACAGAGAAGGATTAACTCAGGCTATTAAAGAAATTCAGGATTTACGCAGAGAATTTTGGGCGGATGTTAAAGTTCCAGGTTCTGCAGATGAATTTAACCCTGAATTAGAGAAGGCACACAGAGTTGCAGATTTTATTGAATTAGGTGAGTTGATGTGTATTGATGCGCTTAACAGAGAAGAAAGCTGTGGCGGTCACTTCAGAGAGGAACACCAAACTGAAGAAGGCGAAGCGAAGCGTGATGACGAAAACTTCGCATACGTAGCTGCCTGGGAATATAAAGGCGTAAGTGAATTCGAATTGCACAAAGAAGAATTGAACTACGAGAACATTAAGGTTGCACAAAGAAATTATAAATAGTATAGCGTATTGAGATGTGCGTATTTAACTATACGACAAACTCAAACGACTGTTATAAAGTTATTAATAGTATAGTGTAAAGTTTAGCGAGATTAAATCTCAATACGCAATACGCGTTACTCAATACTTAAAGAAAATGAGTACAGGAAATATGAATTTAACGCTACAAGTTTGGCGTCAAAAAAATAGCAAATCAGCTGGTAAATTAGTTGATTATAAGCTTTCTGAGATTTCTCCAGATATGTCTTTCTTAGAGATGTTTGACGTGTTGAACGAACAATTAATTACTAAAGGTGAAGAACCAGTAGTATTTGATCATGATTGCAGAGAAGGTATTTGCGGCATGTGTTCAATGTTCATCAACGGGCAGCCTCACGGACCAAAAGACCTGGTAACTACTTGCCAATTGCACATGCGTTCTTTCAAAGATGGCGATACGATTGTTGTTGAGCCCTGGAGAGCAAAAGCATTCCCGGTAATTAAAGATTTAGCCGTAGATCGTTCTGCCTTCGACCGTATTATTGCTTCTGGTGGTTTCGTATCGGTAAATACTGGTAATGCACAAGATGCTAACGCATTGCCTATTCCTAAGTTACAAGCTGATGCTGCTTTCGAGGCTGCTGCCTGTATTGGTTGTGGTGCTTGTGTGGCTACTTGTAAAAATGCTTCAGCAATGCTATTCGTATCTGCTAAAGTATCTCAATTGGCTTTATTACCACAAGGTCAGCCAGAGCGTTATCGTCGTGTACAAAGCATGGTAGCCCAAATGGATGAAGAAGGTTTTGGTAACTGTACCAATACTGGTGCTTGCGAAGCTGAATGTCCAAAAGGTATTTCATTAGAAAATATCGCTCGTATGAACAGAGATTACTTTACTGCAAAATTTGCCAGCGAAGAAGAAGTTTAAAAGCATACGATTCCATTCCAATTTAAGATTTTAAGCCTCCATTTTTATGGAGGCTTTTTATTTTTTACTTTTTTATGTGATGAATATTTACAATCAATCAGAAGTAATTAGTTCTAAATTTTAAGGTAAAAATAATGTAATGTAAAGAATCGAAAGTTTTTTACATCCAAAAGAAATGAAAAGAAAATTGCAACAGCAAATATTAATTTGTTCAATTAGCAAAATCATTATGTTTGCATATTAATAATTCAATTAATTAAAAATTTTATTTTGTAAAATTTGCATATACATTAAAGATTTTTTAATTTTAATACTCCGAGACAGGAGAGAAAGCATAAAAGCCCGACAATTTCTTATTGCCGGGCTTTGTGTTGAAATGTTCCTTTTGTTAATAATCGTTATAACAAGAACATTAATTATTTCGGGTATAAATTCTCTAATTCTGGTCTGGTTCTGTTGATTTTAAAGCCTTTTTTGTTGCCTTAGTTGTAATTAAAACAACTCCGTTTGAAGCAGCTAAACCGTAACTAATAATTGAATCTTTATCTTTAAGCACTGTAACAGATTGAATTGTATTTGGGTCGAGCAATTCGATTGAAGCGCTTTCAACTTTTTCACCATCTACGATGTATAACGGTTGATTGGTCTGCTTTCCAGCATTAATTCCTTTAAACGGAGCGTTATGTGAGTAAATTCTTACTTTTGAACTATCATTTAAATTATCGCCTTTTAGTGCCAGCTTTGATGTCTCACCATTATCAGCATAAGTATTCAGCGCTTTAATTCTTGCCCGAAGCAGCGTATTTTCAGGCGAATTCAAACCAAATTTTGTAGTTACCAAAACCACTCCATTGTTACCTTCGTTTCCAAAGAGTTTAGAACCTTTATCGTTTTTTAGCACAGTTATGGCTTTAATATCGTTTGGATTGAGTTTTTTAATGGTAAAATCCGTGTCAAACTGTTTTACGCCATCAATAACATATAGCAAAGGCCTTTTTGAAGTAGAATCGCCTATGTTTCGTATAATGATATTTACGCTGTTAACATTAGCTGAGTCTGCTTTTGTTTGTGCAATGCCAGCTGTTGCCAGGCAACTAATTAGAACTGCTAAGAAAAATATTTTTTTCATATCCTTATAATTTAGACTTTAAAATATACACAAGTTTTAAGGTGCTATCTTATTATCAACGGCTTTAAGCAACTTATTCTTATCCAACTTTGTTGTGATAAGGATTACACCATTTACTCCTTTATTACCATATAAAGTAGTGGCAGCTTGATCTTTTAATACCGAAACAGACTCTATATTTTCTGTTCTTATGTATTTCAATGCATCTTTACCTTGTGTTACGCCATCTAAAACAACCAATGGACTATTGGCCTCTGATAGATTTTGAATTCCTTTGATGGAAAGATTTCCATTGTCTACAACTTGTGTTGATTTTGTTTTTGCAGAATTATCTAAAGTGAAATTTATGTATAAATTGTATTTAACTCTAACGGGTTTTCCATTTTGTATGCCAGGTGTCCAGTTAGGCGATTCATCTAAAACTCTAATGGCCTCATGATTTGTACTCTCGTTTAAGCCTTTTACAATCTGTATATCGGTAAGCTTGCCATTTTTCTCTACAGTGAAAGATAGAAACACTTTTCCCTGAATATTATTTTCTCTTGCGTCTTCGGGATACTTTATATTTTTACTTAAGTAATCATAGAAATTTTTAATTCCGCCATGGTATTCGGGTTGTTTTTCTATAGATACAAAATCATAAACTTTATCTCTTCTTTCTATAACTTCCTCGTTGTTCCTTACATATCCGATGATTTGAAGTGGCGAAATTTCTTTATATCCATCAATTTTTTGATTAGATAAATCTTCGTTCCCCGACTGAGATTCGCCTAGGCTGAAAGCTACTTTGAAAGCATAATTTCCATCCTTAACAGCCTTAAAATTTTTATAGGCTAAAATATTTTTCATAACCTCCTCATCACAGCCTTCGCCTAAATCTTGTTTCGAGCCTAAATCGGTAATTTTACCGTTTTTAACTGTAAACATAATATGCGTTGTACCTTCTATTGATTTTTCCTGAGCGTTATTTGGATACTTGATATGCTCAGCCAAAAATTTGTAGAAATCTTCCCAGTTGTTACTAACGGAGGCATGCTTAGCTACAGTTTTTGCTTTTTCAGGCGCTGAAATTTTTATTGGTTTTATAACTATGTCTTCAACAAAGGCAATGGGTTTATCAAAAGGAATTTCTGCTGCAAGAGAAATCAAATTTTCATTTTTTCTGATGGTTGCAGAAGAGAATAAAATTGCAGTAGCGAATAGGGGAATGAAAATGCCGTATTTTAAAACAGCTGTTTTTTTTGAACGCTCTTTATGTAACATATAAATGCGCTTTTTCACTAAAGATTTTTCGAAAAAATTACTTGTTAATGCGCTTTGGTTTATCCCAAAAGATTTGCTTAAAATTAACATAGCATACTCAGCTTTGTCGCCCTGATAACTTGCAGCATGCTCATCAGCTAAAAATTCGTGAATGTTTCTAATACTTTTTTTATAAAGATATATTATTGGATTTAGCCAGGTAAGTATACCTATCACTTCAAAAAATAAAATATCAAAACTATGCCATTGCTTAACATGAGCTTCTTCATGGCTATCAATAATATCACTGTTTGGTAATGATATATCAATTACTTTTTTGCTGAAGAATGAAAAGGCAGATCCGGCTTTTGCCGTTTGTATTAATTTTTTAACAAATAAGAGATTAATAACTAATCGACAGAGGAAAAATAAAATTCCTGCACAGTAAATGCTTACTAATAAATTTGCCCAATTAAAGCCATTTTGCGCTTCAGAAACAACAGTAGCCTGTTCCAGAATTGTATCCCACTTCACTGTTGCATAAACGTTTTGCGCCGCTTTTTGTGTAGTTAGCCATTCTAGTCTTATAAATGGGATGCACAGAGATAAAAGGCCTGCTGCAACCAAATAGATTCTATTCAGCGTGAAATAGGTTTCCTTGTCTAATAATAATTTATAAAATCCATAAAATACTATCAGATACAAGTTTACCTGCAAAAGGTAATGGGCGAAACTCATTTTGGTTTGTGTTTAATCTTATTAATCATTTTAAGAATTTCATCCACATCACTTAAATCTAACTTTTCTTCTTTTACAAAGAATGAAAACATGCTTTCTACTGAGTTTTCGAAGTAATTGCCCAACAATTTTTCAGTTGCATGGCGCTTGTATTCTTCTTTACTAATTAAAGGATGGTATTGGTGAGCCTTACCAAAAGCTTCATGGCCTATAAAACCTTTAGTTTCTAATATTCTGATAATTGTTGAAACTGTATTGTATGCTGGTTTAGGTATTGGTAACTCGTCAATTACTTCTTTAACAAATGCTTTTTCCAACTGCCATAATACTTGCATTATCTGTTCTTCGGCTTTGGTTAAATCTTTAATATCCATTTTATTTCTTGATTATAGGAACGAATAAAATTTTACCCGTTGTATTAAAGATAGAACTAATTAATTAGTTACGCAAGTTTTCAGAAAGAAATTTATATCAAATTTTTATTAAGTCGTTTTTAATTCCATACACAACAAGGCCGGTTCTTGTTTTAATGTTCAGCTTGGCAAATAAAGATTCGCGATAATTATCTACCGTTCGCGGACTGATGTTCATCAAATCGGCAATTTCTTTATAGGTAAGTTCAGTACTGCAATGCTGTAGAAAAGTATGTTCTTTTTCGGTAATTATTGGTTTAGGATCTTCTTTTTTTAATGAAAATAACAGTCTTCCGGATACCATTTCATTAATAAAAAATCCTTTTTCGATGATGGCTTTTATAGCAACAACTAAATCAGACGGGGTAGATCCTTTTAAAATGTAACCACCTGCTCCGGCTTTTAACATTTCAATAATTGCTTTCTCTTCTTCATGCATGCTCAAGGCCAACACTTTTACATCAGGATATTCTTTTTTTACGATGCGGGTAGCGGCATAACCATCCATAACAGGCATGTTTATATCCATTAATATAAGCTGAACATCTGGATGAGCTTTAATTTGATTTTGCATATCAACACCATTTGTAGCCTGAAAAATAATGTCTATCTCATCAAATTCTGAAAGAAGATTTGCAAGCCCTTGGCGAAACAGTGTGTGGTCATCAACGATTGCAATGCGGAAGGTATTTGTATTCATAGTTAAGGATATGGAATTTCTATAAAAATTGAAGTGCCTTTTTCTGGAGCTGAAATTACATCTATTTTCCCATCAATCATTTCAACCCTTTTTTTAATTGAATTTAAACCCATGCCAGTTTTTCGCTTTGCCGCATCTTCATAATTAAAACCTATACCGTTTTCTTTAACGGTTAAAAGTAAAGTCTCGTTTTTTAAGCTGGTATCTATCTGAATTGTGCTGGCTTGGGCATGTTTTATTATGTTATTTATTATCTCTTGTAATAATCTTAAAATGATTAAATCTTTATCCTGCGAAGTGATATTTATTTGAAGTAAATCATTGGTAACTTGTAATGTATAACCTTCAATTTTGCGTAGCCAGCTTATTTCTTGCTCAATTGCATTTCCAATTCCCGATTCTACAATTTGTTCACCATGTAGAATTTTGGCAAGCTCCCTTATTTCTTTTATGGATTTACTCACCAGCGATAAAGAACTGGAAATTTTTTCGCTGGCTTTTTCATTATCTGTTATTTGAATGGAGTTAAGCGTTAAAGTTGTTAAACTTAGTAATTGCCCAATGTTATCATGTAGTTCAGTGGCAATCGTTTGCATGGTTTGGTCTTGTACTTCAATATGCGTTTTCAAAATTTCCGACTCAAATTTTTGGCGCATGTTTTCTTTCTCAATAAAATGATTCTTCTTGTGCCGATTATACGAGCGGATGTACATCAGCAAGGATATTGGCATCAAAAGAAAAACTAATGATGCCAATAAAATTAAAGATAAGATTTGCGTTGGCGAGCTCTGCATATGAATGAATAGGACCAAAAACCGTATAAAAAGAAGTTTAATGTTGTGTAAATCAGCAGCCGGGGGTTCAAATTTCCAAGAATTTTTGTTTGTATGATATCATCAAAGAAATTGGCTAAGGTACTTCCAAAGTAAAAAATTAATGTACCGCCAACCCACCAAAATGCGGGATGAAATTTTAGGTCGATATATTTTTCATCTTTTAAAAGCAAATAAAAATAAAGTAGTGCATATATAACAAAGAATACAGACATTACACTAACTGTAACAGCATTATAAGCTTTATAACCATAAATAAAGATGTGCGTAAAGTAAATGATAAGAATAAGAATATAGTTTGCCAATATTATCTTCTTAATTTTTATATATTCTTTTAAAAAATGATGAAAAGCATAAAATATAAAACTCATCTCCAAAAGTGTATATGTGTTGTAAACTTCGATGTTATTCCGGTAAACTCTGCCCATATATTTGGCAATTATTTCTGAAATACACATACATACAATGTATATTAATGTAATTCTCCAGAATTTGGTTCTATCATTAATTAGAAATATGATGGCGAATAACAAACATGTTAATTCAATTATCAAGGTTGGAGAAAAAATATTAATCATTGAGCACTTTTCAAAATTGATTTTAAGCTTACTAGTCATTCATTAACGCACTATCATCATCACATTCTGTTGGACATAAAACTCCTCTGTTTTCCGGGTCAGTCGGATTTGGATCAGCCTCATCACAGATTGGTTTTTGTTCAATGGTTTTATCTAAGAAATAATCTGTCTTTGGTTTGCCATCAACCACTTTAGTAACTACAAGAAGTATGGTGTTCATATTGCAATACTTATCCGGAATTTTATCTCCATAACTTAATTTATTAATAGAATCGATAATATCCTGCGTATATCTTGCAAAATAAATACGTACTCCATCACCCTCAAATTCGGCTAATTTTTCTGCTATTTTTTTTATTTGTTCGGCTGGGAGCCAGGCAGCTTCGGTGTAAGTTCCTTTATCAGCTTTTTGACTTTCTCTAAAAGCAGCTGTCATTTTTTTCGCAATATCAACCGGAACGGAATTATTTGTTCCGTCTTTTGTTAACGAAGTTTTAATCATGATTTTTTTTTGGGTGTATATTATCTAAAATTGGTTATAAATACATGTTTATTCTAAGGCAATTTTCCCCTATGCCAATACCGTAAAAACACCCTCTGTAAAAAGGGTGTTTAATGCTTAAGGATTTAATGCATGAACAGTAATTTTGGATAAAAGAAAAGCAAATATTAGGATTACTTAGCGATTAAGTAAAATATAAAGCAAAATTTAAAACATTAAATATTGCTGTAAAATATTAACTGCTCTAAATAACGTTGAACTTTGGTTAAACAAAGTCAATCTCTCATTTTTTAGTTATAGTTAGGATTATGAAAAACAATCCCGAAAAAAAGGCCCCCGTAAACGGTGGGCCTTTTTTTGTGAGTTGACTATTTATTAGTTTCTTACAGGTGTAGCTGTACCTGTAGATGTAGAAGCAGGTGCTGCAGGCAATTCTTTTCGCGGAATTTGCGCATCACGTTGTGAAGTATTGTAAACAAAAGATGCAATGATGGTTGCTGATTGTTTTAAATCATCTTCAACCAATCTATCGTAGGTATCCATGTTGCTATGGTGTGTACGGGTATTGTAATCTGCAGGATCTTGAATAAACTGAAAACCCGGGATACCAACAGCATCAAACGCCTGGTGATCGGTACCGCCTGTGTTGCTAACAGTTACCGTTGTAGCGCCTAAATCATTAAAAGGTGCCAACCAGTTTTTGAAAATTGGGCCGGCTGCTTCATTTCCCTGTAAATAAATACCGCGAATTTTTCCGGTACCATTATCTAAATTATAATATGCAGAGATTTTTTTCTGATCAGGCGTTAATACCATCGTTTTAGGGTCGCCAAAATGCTTCGCAACATAACCTCTGGAACCAAATAAACCTTGTTCTTCTGAACTCCAAAGTGCAATGCGGATGGTACGTTTTGGTTTAAAATCAATTGCTTTTAAAATACGAACGGCTTCCATCATAACGGCTGAGCCAGCAGCGTTATCTGTTGCTCCGGTTGCTGCGTGCCACGAATCGAAGTGACCGCCAATCATAACTACTTCTTCTTTTAATTTTTTATCTGTTCCGGGAATTTCTGCAATAACATTGTAACCTTGAGGGTCTTGGGTGTAGAAAGATGTTTTTATATCGGCTTCTAACTCAACCGGTTTTCCGGCACGTAATAAGCGTAAGATGTGTAAATAATCTTCAGCGGCAACTTCTAACTCTGGCGATACCGGTTTAGCATCTAATGCATAAGATGCGCCATTGCTGGTAAAGAAAGTTCCTTGTCCACCGCGAGCGTAAGTTAAAATTAAGCCAACTTTTTCTTCAACTAGCATGTTGCTCATGGCTGCTCTAACTTCTCTCATTTTCATCATTTGCGCCATCATATTATTTGTAGCACCAGGGCGTTGTCCTCTGTTGCCTGCTGGCGTTGGTTTTGCATCGGCCATTTTAGCCAAAACGCTATCAGTGTAACGTACAAAATCTGGGCGTGTACCGCTTTGTAGTGGATTGCCAGAATCCATCATTACAATTTTACCCGATAATTTACCTTTATATTTAGTCAAATCTGCAACACTATCTGCTTTGATTAATACCACTTCAGATTTTATTGGGCCATTTGTACCAGGTGTCCAAGCTTTAGGCGAAGCAATTATTGCGTGATAGAATGGCAATGTTGTGGCTGCATAATATTTATCAATTTGCCATCCTTTACCAAAAGTTCCCCACGATTCTAATTTGGCATTTTTTAAACCCCAATCGGTAAGTTGTTTCATTGCCCATTCCTGAGCTTTTTTTAAACCAGGAGAGTTTGATAAACGTGGCCCACTTACATCAGTAAGGTTAAAAGCAATGTCCATAACCTTCGAATTATCTAATCCTTCTTTTCTTATTTTTTGTACCATTGCCGGGTCGGGTATATCCTGAGCAAGCACAGAAAGGCATAAGCTTAATGCCAATGCCGTAGCAGTAAATTTTTTAATCATTTGTAAATAGTTAGGGTGGTTATTAGGCTTAAAAATAAGCTTAATATGCTTTAATGAGATTATTTACCATGAGAATTTTACATAGTAACTAAGTTGCATTTATGTGTAAATTTTGGTGGAGTCAACTAAAATTGAGTTTTACTAGTAAGCCAAACTGAAAAAAATAACCTTTATTGAAATGAAATTCTGTAATGAAGGTTTAAGCGCTAATATCTATTTATTTTGCGCTTGCTTGTTGCACATGGTTCATCTATGCTAATTTTCTTGCCAGTGGTAGGCAGGAATTGTAAAAACGATTAGCATGAATTGAAAAGCGGTTAGGCTTAAAAAATAAATTATTTGATACTTTTTTTAGATACAATAAAATAGCCGATAATAAAAAATGCGGTTGCAAAAATTAGGCTGGTGTAGATTTCTCTGGAAAAAACCTCGAATGCAAGCGGGTCGCCACCTTTTTTTACTTTGGTTAGTTGCAAGGCTAATGTTGGTAAACTGTATGGAATTAAGTAAGCAAATTTCCAGTTTAAACTTGCAGTAACGATACCCATAATTGTGCCTACAAAACCTATGCCCATTGGTTTTAAAAAATCGGCCCAAATAAGACTTAAAATTAATTGTAGCGATAATATTCCGAGTGATGAAAGGAAAAGTTTGGCGTATGAGTTAAAAAGGAATGTTACAGGGTTATATTGGTTAAATGTATATTTCGGAACAAGAGATTGCAATATATAACCAAAGCCCAATGTTAATGCTCCAAATAAAGCAAGGCAGATAAAAATGAGTAAAACCGCGAATAAATATTTGGCTGCGTAGATGGAGAATTTGTTTAAAGGTTGTGCAAAGAGTGTTTTCCAGGTATCGTTTTTATGCTCTATATTATTTACCGAAAAAGCCATAAAAATTACATAAAATGGCATAATTAGGAAACCCATTACATTTAGTGTTGCGCTGCTATATCTGGCCCAAAGCATCATGCCCGAAAACTTTAGTGGCAAAATCTTGTCGGCATTTGAGTAAAAACCAAATGATACAAGGGTGCATATAATTACAGGGAGCAAAATAGCTGCCCAAAAAGCTAATGTTTTTCTTGATTTATAATATTCGGAAAATAATGAGATGTATAAAGAGCGCATAATTAGTTGTTTTTGGTAATATCAAGAAATAGGTTTTCCAAATCTTTTCTTTGTTTGTAAAGTGCAGAAATCATAAATCCGTTTTGAACTAACAAAGTATTTATTTCTGCATTTTCTTTATCATTTTTATAAGGGATGCTTAGCTTTTTACCATCATTCTCTGCCACTTGGTATCCGCAATTGATGAGTAAATCTGAAGCTTTTTCCACATCATTTATTTCGATTTCTAACATGGGTTTGCTAAGCTGATGAAGTTCATTAATTGTACCTTGAAACAACAGCTGCCCCTTATTTATGATGCCAACGTGGGTGGCTGTGCGTTCAATTTCTGCTAATAAATGACTGGAAACCAAAATTGTTTTCTGATGTTTTGTAGCCAACTCAACCATCAGGTTTCTAACTTCTATAATTCCGTTTGGGTCGAGGCCGTTAGTAGGTTCATCTAATAACAAAAGTTCTGGGTCGGAAACTAAAGCCAGTGCAATGCCAAGTCTTTGTTTCATACCCAATGAATATTGAGCAGCTTTTTTACTAGCGGCATCAGTTAAGCCAACCAAAGCAAGCATTTCGGTAGATTTATTTTTATTGATGCCTAATAAAATACAGCGGTTTATTAAGTTTTCTTTACCTGTTAAATGCCCGTAAATAGCTGGTTGCTCTACTAAAGCGCCAATCCTTTTTAAAGTTGCAATGCGGTTTCGGTTAATTTCTTTACCAAAAATAAAAACCTGGTCGGCCGGAGACTGAAGCAGGTTTAAAAGTATTTTAATGGTTGTCGTTTTTCCAGCCCCATTTGGCCCTAAGAAGCCATAAATGCTACCTTTTGGCACTTGTAAAGATAAATCTTTTACGATGGTTTGGCTGCCGAAATTGAAATTAAGGCCGACCGTTTCGATTGCGAAAGCGCTCATTTCCTATTTAAAAATAGCAGTAGCTTGTTTTACAATTGAACCAGAAGTTTTTGCTGGCTTTACAACCACTTCTTCGGTGTTGTTTTGGTTGGTGTTTATGGTAAGTGTAAATACCATCATCATAAAAACTGGTAGTAATAAAAGTAAAAATGGCGATGTGTTGGCTAACTTTTTCATAATAGGTTTATTTATAGTTATAATCGTTTCGTTTTGATAGTTCAAAGAAACAGAAGAAAAACAGGGTGCTAAAATCTATTATACCAAGTGTTAAAGATTATAGATGAACAGGTGATTTTGGCGTTGGTCGATAAATTTTGCCCGATAAGCCGTTGGTAGAAAAAAAATGCCCGTTGGTAGATTGTGTAATTAAATACAAGTTTCTTTATTTATTTTGGGGGATGATTTATTGTAAGCCAAAAAGCTTGCATTTCTGTTTTTATTAATATGAAGAAAAGTAAAGCACCATTAATACTAAATTCTATTTTTTGGGGGATAATCTCAATTTTTGTCATTTCGACAGTGCTTATGCAACCAGAGAAAATTACAATGAAAGATTATTTTCTTTCTATTGGTGTTTTTGGTCTGCTTAACGTATCTATATTTTACATCAATTATATTTTTCTAATACCTGAATTTGTTAAAAAGCGGAAAAAATATTGGGTTTATATTCTTTTGTTTGTAGTAACAATAATAGCTGTAGTATTGGTAAAAACAGTAATAGCAGTATTAAATCCGATAGAGATTTTACATTACGTAATGGATGGGAAACTTAAAGAACGTTCTGTTAATGAGTTTGTCATAGTTAGTTGTTTTGTTGCAGGTTTTTTTCTTGTAAGTAGCGGAATTGTACGTTTTATGGTAGATTGGTTTGATAGTGAACGTGTTCAACGCAACCTCGAAAGCGAGCGCCGAGAAATGGAACTTCAGTTTTTAAAATCGCAATTAAACCCACATTTTCTGTTTAATTCGTTAAACAACATATACTCATTGGCTTATCAAAAATCAGATAAAACCGCTGATGCGATTATGAAGCTATCTGAAATTATGCGTTACATGATTTACGAGAGTAATACGCCAACAGTTGCCCTAAGTAAAGAAGTTGATTATTTAAAGAACTACATTGAATTACAAAAAATCAGGTTTAAAGATGGTGCTTTTATAGAGATGACTTTAAATGGCGAAATTGATGACCAGAAAATTGTGCCTTTGATGCTAATTTCTTTTGTAGAAAATGCTTTTAAACATGGCGTAGTTACTGATGCTAATGAGCCAGTGAAAATTGATATTATCGCCAATCAAAAGATTTTGCACTTTAGTGTAATCAACAAAAAAAATAATCAAAATAAAGATGCGCAGGGTGGTGTTGGCTTGCCAAATGTTGAGCGTAGATTACAGCTTATTTATCCGGATAGATATAAATTAAATGTTGTAAATTCGCCTACACACTATACCTGCGAGTTAATGATTGATATCTAAAACCAAAGAAATCTCTAATTATTTATCAAAAAATTACAAGCAAATAAATTATTACCTAAGATGAACTTGAACTGTATTATTGTAGATGATGAACCACTAGCACTCGATATTTTAGAGGATTATATTTCAAAAGTACCTTTTTTAACGCTTACTAAAAGGTGCGAAAATCCGATTGAGGCTTTACAAATTGTTCAGGCTGGAGGTATAGATTTGGTTTTTCTTGATATTCAAATGCCAGAACTTACAGGGATACAGTTTTTAAAAATCGCAGGGAATAAATGTCATTTCATTTTAACAACTGCGTATCCTCAATATGCCTTAGAGAGCTATGATTTGAATGTTTCTGATTATTTGCTGAAACCCATCGCATTCGATCGTTTTTATAAAGCGGTAGAAAAAGTTCATAACCAGATGAAGCCCGCAGAAGTGAGTCCACCGCAAATTCAGCCTTTAATAACACCTGCGCCATTTTCAGGTTCTCCAAATCCAATACAGGATTTTATTTTTGTAAAAACGGAACATAAAATTCAAAAAATATATCTTCACGATATTTTATACATAGAAGGATTGAAGGATTACATTTCTATTTTTACTAAAGAGGAGCGTATCATTACCCTTCAAAGTATGAAAAAAATGGAAGAAGCTTTACCTGATAGTCAGTTTATCCGTGTTCATAAATCTTATATTGTTGCCATAGATAAAATTGAAAGCATTGAAAGAAGCAGGATTACCATTAACAAAAAAATTATCCCGGTAGGAGATACCTATAGAGATGAGTTTTTTAAAGTAATTGGAAATAAAAACATTTAGAGGATGTATGATTGATAAGGGAAGATTGATGATGGGAAACGGTTTTGCGGAATTAATTGTTTGTTTTAACCAATTATCTGAACAACCAGTAAACTAATCAAGTACTTTCTGATTCAATACTTTTCTGATTTCAGTCTCCACTTCCAGCGTTATTTCATTTGCGGTTTTTTCGCCTGGTTCGATAGGTTTTAAAACGGTCCACCTTAAAGCGTGGCCAGTCGTTAAAGGAAACATGCCAAAGCGTACAATTTTCCAAGAATTTTCTATTGCAATTGGAACAACCAAAGCATTTGGTACCACTTTCAGTAAAGTTGCAACGCCACCAAATTGAAAGGTTTTTACCTGGCCATCTTTAGCTCTTGTGCCTTCCGGAAATATAACTGTACTCCAGTTATTATCTTTCATTCTACGGCCTAGTTTAATAATTTCAGAAATTGCCTGCTTATTATCTTTCCTGTCGATGTTTGCACCACCACCTAAACGTAAGTTTATAGAAATGGATGGAATCCCTTTTGCTAGTTCAATTTTGGAAATAAATTTAGCATGATATTTTCTCAGGAACCAAATTAACGATGGAATATCATACATGCTTTGGTGGTTTGCGGCAAAAATTATCGGCCTATCAGTAGGCAGGTTCTGTGTATTTTTAAAGCTGATGGAATTAAAAAGGAAAATCTGGCAATATGTTAAAAAGAAATTTAACACATCAACAGATAATTTATGCGCTTTATATCCGCCAAATTTGTAGCAAAGCCATTGAATTGGGTGGAAAATGCAAAGGCTTAACGCGAAGAAAAAATAAAAAATTGGGCTAAGTATATAACCAAAAAGTTTGCTCATTTGGGCTTAAAAATTTTAGCAAATATAAAAATTAGATTTTATACCATTCAACACTATAAATCGCCAGTCATAAACATCAGCTTTGCTTTTAAAATTGCCGCTACGCTCATCGAATCTGTTATTTCTCCATGCTTAACCATTTGGTATGCCTCTTCAAAAGGCAATTTTTTTATTACCAACTCTTCAGTTTCTTCTGGCATAGCAATACCCTGAATCAAATCTGTTGCGATATAAATAATGCTTATTTCATCGCTTACCGAATTAGATAGGTGCATACGCTGAATTTCTTTCCAGTTTCTGGCACTCATTCCGGTTTCTTCTAATAATTCCCTTTGCGCACTTTTTAGCGGTTCTTCACCCAGCGGGCCACCACCTTCGGGGATTTCCCAACTGTAAGCTTTTAAAGGATAACGGTATTGCCCGACTAGCCAGGTGTTTTGGTCTTCATCCAAAGGTAAAATGCCAATAGCTAAATTTTTGAAATGAACTTCACCATAAATTCCTGCTCCGCCCGTCGGATTTATAACCTGATGTTCAGTTACACTAATCCAGTTGTTATCATACTTTAATTCACTTTGCAGCGTTTGCCAGGGATTGATTTCTTCCATAACTGCAAGATATAAAATGTGCAGATTTGTTAAGAATAAACTGCATAAAAAAGGCGTTCCGAATTATAGAAACGCCTGTAAGTTATTTATTGTTTAAAAAGAACCCTCATCAGGTCTGCTTTCTTGTTGCTCTTCTTTTTTATTCTTCTTCGTACTGTTAAACAAAGTTTTTCCGAAACGGTAAGAGAATGTTAAGTTACCCATTGTGCCTTGCATACGGCGTTGAAAATCAATCAGCGTAAAATTATCATCGGTTGTCATGCTCCATCTTCTGGTGTTAAACATATCTCTGATATTTAAGCTTAAAGATGCTTTTTTATTAGGGAAATCATATTTTGCACCACCATCAATACCATACATTGAGTTACGTTTACCTTGTGCCATTACTTCTGGTGCACGATAATCTCCACGAAACTGGAATGATAAATTTTTAATGGCAGTTATGTTTGCAGTTAAGTTTGCATTCCAGCTAAAGCCACTTCTATCCTGAATGCCGTATCTGGCGTCGCCTTCAATTTTCTGCTGATAAAGGTTTACGTTACTGGTAAAGTTTAATGCTTTAATTAAATCGAAACGACCAATTAACTCTAAACCACTATTTAACTGACGGGTTAAGTTTTGAGGCGTAGTGGTTATAATTCCATTCGCATCGGGCACACTTCTAACCCTTTGAATTACATCATTAGTTTGACGGAAATATAAGCTTGATGTTAAAGTAACTTTTTTCCAATATTTATTGTAGCCTAACTCGAATGAATGCACATCCTCTGGCAATAAATTAGGGTTACCGGCTCTGTAGTTTAATGGGTCAGAAACATCAAGAAACGGGTTTGTATCCCACGGGCGTGGACGGTTTACTCTACGTGTATAACTTAACTGTACCTGTTGTTCGTTCTTTAATTTCTGCGAAACAAAAACACTTGGGTATAATCTTTTATAATGGATATTGCCTTCGCTGTTTGTTAGTACGTTTCCATTGTAACCTTCTAAATAAGTATCTAAACGGGCATCTTCTGCTCTTAAACCTAATTGGTAACCAAAATCTTTAATTTGATTTTGATAGTTTAAATATAAAGCATGAACCTGATCTTTACTGCTGAAGGTATTGATCAGTTTATTGTTTCTAACGAAAATGTTGGTGTTCGTTAGTATCGAATCTGCATCCTGAGTATTATCTCCTAAACGAATCTGACTGCGGTAACCTGTTTCTATTTTACCGGCTTTACCAACTGGCAAAGTATAATCTGCTTGCACATTGTAGTTTGTATTATCTCCGGTATTAAAAATTCTTTGCAAACTTGGGTTAATGTTTACCGCATTGCCATTTATATTGGTAAAAGTAGTACTGTAATCCTGATCGTTATTATTTGTACCCGAAGAATAGCCAAAGTTAAAAGTTAACTCCTCTTTAGGCTTTGCAAATTTTTGCGAATAATCTAAATTTAAATCATAGCTATTTCCGCTACCGAGGTTATTATTTAGTCTGTTGCTTAATAAAACAGGATTTAAATTTCTACCTAACTGTCTGATATCAACAAATTCATCTCTATCATTTTCTCTCGAATTGAAACCTCCGGATAAACTTACCACGCTTTTTGGTGCTAAGTAATAATCAAGTCCGGCTTTAACGTTATGCCCCTTATCTAAAGAATTTGATGTTGTAGTTTGATTTGCAAATGCAGTTGAGCCAGTACTTTGTTTATAGGTAATATCTTGAAAGCCACCACCTAAACGATTTCCGTAACGGTAGCTGTAATTTCCATAAAGGTTAACCTTACTATTTTGAAAACTAAGGTTTGTATTTCCGTTGTAATTATCTCGGTTACCGGCACTTACTGCAACTGAACCATTAAAACCAAGTTTGGTGTTTTTCTTAAGTACAATGTTGATAATACCAGCCTGGCCTTCTGCATCGTATTTTGATGATGGATTGGTAATTAATTCAACACTTTCTATAGAACTTGCAGGGATAGATGCTAAAATTTGAGATACATTTCCGCCGGCAATTAACGATGGTTTTCCATCAATTAAAACCCGCACACCAGATGAACCACGTAAGCTTACATTACCATCAATATCAGTTGATACTGACGGTACATTAGCCAATAAATCTGTAGCCGAACCGCCTTCGCTTACTAAACTTTGATCTACAGAGAATACTTTTTTATCAATACCCATCTGCATAGCTGCTTTTTGGGCAGTAACTGTAACGTCTTTTAATACTGTACCAGCTGCGGCATTCATTTTAATATCGCCAAAATTTAGCGTTCCGGTAGCATCAGTTATCGTGATGTTATCCCTAACCATTGTTTGGTAGCCAACAAAACTCACTCTGAAAGTGTAGCTTCCGTTTGCTAAGTCAGGCATGGTAAATTTACCATCAATATCTGTTTGTGCTAATTTTGCATTTGCTTTAGTTTCCTTATTTACTAAAACGGCAGTTGCAAAAGCAATAGGTTCTTGTGTTTTGGCGTCTTTTAATACCCCGATGATTTTTGCTTTACCACCGGTTTGTGCAAATAAACTAAAGGAAGTGAAAAGTAAAAAAAAGGTGATTTTTATCGCTTTGTAATGTAGAAGTCTCATTAAATTTTTAAAGTTTTTGTTAATTTTCTTAAAGATTGACAAAGAAACGGCAAGGAAGTTTAAAACAAGTGCCGTAACTATTTTATTACAGCGCTTTAAGGGTAATATTTTTGTGGTCTTAGCCTAAACCTTTTAGTATTTATTAAAATTAAATTTTACTGTTAGATTTAATCTGCAAGTGAGTTTAATGTTACTTTTGCCATATCATGAGTAAAAAAATATTAATTGTTGATGATTTGCATCCTGCATTTAAGGAACAGGCTTTAAAGTTGGGTTATTTGGTAGATGACGAACCTTTAATTACACGTGCCGAAACTTTGGCAAAGATTAAAGATTATGATGGTATCGCCGTACGTACCAAATTTAGAATTGATGCAGAATTGTTTGCAGCCGCATCTAAACTTAAATTTGTAGCTCGTGCAGGTGCCGGTTTGGATAATATCGATGATAAAATTGCTTTTGAAAAAAATATCAGGCTTATAAATGCACCAGAGGGAAATTGTGACGCTGTTGGCGAGCATACAGTTGGTTTACTTTTATCCTTGATGAATAATTTCAGAAATGCCGACATTCAAATCAGAAACGGTATTTGGGATAGGGAAGGAAACCGCGGTTATGAATTGAAAGGCAAAAAAGTTGGGATAATTGGCTATGGTTTTATGGGGCAAAGTTTCGCAAAAAAGTTAGCTGGTTTTGAGGTTGATGTTATGGCTTACGACAAATACAAAACCGGATTTTCTGATGCTTTCGCACGTGAGGTGAGCATGGAAGAAATTGTTAAACATGCTGATGTATTGAGTTTACACATTCCCTTAACAACAGAAACCAAACAAATGGTTGACGATGAATATTTCTTCCATTTTAAAAAACCAATATTTTTTATAAATACGGCTCGTGGAGAAATTGCCAAAGTATCGGCCATATTAAATGCAGTAAATAGTGGCAAAATTTTAGGCGCTGGTTTGGATGTTTTAGAAACAGAAAAATTTCCTGCATTAGCAGAGCAAAACTGGTATAGCGATTTAAAACTACACGATAGAGTTATTTTAACGCCGCATGTTGGCGGATGGACTTTCGATTCTTATCGTAAAATATCTGAAGTGCTGGCCGAGAAATTAATTGCCATCGATTCTACTTTTTAGCAGAACGCATTGCCTTAATTTTTTTGATGTTGTTGTCGGCTAAAAATTGCTGATACTCTTTGGTTTCCATACCAAAAAGAGCAATTTTACCTTCGTTATTTGCATGTAAACCAAAGCCATATTGCTTGGTTAATGGAGAGGCTCTGAAACAAGCCTGACCTTTTGAAAAGAATTTTACTTTTGCATCATTTTCTTCTTCTTTCGAAATATCACTTCGCTCTATAAATACATTGAATAAAACATCATCGGATGTGTATTTGTAAGGATTTTTTGCAATTATCTCAAATTGAATTTCTGCAATAGTTTTATCCTTTCCTTTTGCTTTAGGGTGGCTTCCTGAAATCGCTTTACTATCTTCAGCAATTTCTATAAATGTATTGTAGTAGTTTGTGCTGTGTAATTTATCTTTCATGGCTATCTGTTTTTATGAACTTTCTAGATTTTTCAAATTACTGATTTCAGGCAATTTTTAATAATAAATTTGCTATGCTTTCAATTTATCCATGTGTTTATCAATCTTAAATTCTTAAATTGGCAATACAATTCTAACTAATTATATCATGCCGAAAGAACATCAATATTCTACAACTGTAACATGGACTGGCAATAAAGGCTCAGGTACGATGGATTATCGCTCGTACGATCGCGATTATCTCATCTCCGTAAAAGGTAAAACTGATATTTCAGGTTCTTCAGATTCTGCCTTTTTAGGCGATAAATCGAAACACAATCCCGAAGATTTATTATTAGCCTCCATTTCGAGCTGCCACATGCTTTGGTATTTGCACTTATGCTCTAAAAACGAAATTGTAGTTATCGATTATAATGATAATGCTGTTGGAATAATGGAAGAATCGGCAGATGGCGGCGGTAAGTTTAAGGAAGTAACACTGAACCCAGCTGTACTGATTGCAGATAAAGCACATATAGAACTGGCTGAAACATTACACAAAGAGGCTAATAAAATGTGTTACATTGCAAATTCACTCAATTTTCCGGTTAAACATCAAGCACAAACCAAGGCTGAGAATGGCTAATTGTTATAATTTTTTTTTTTGAAAATTGTCAAAACTTTAAAATCATAATGATTTATTTGCTTTTGTAATTTAAGCATTTTATCTTCGTTATAATTGAAGCAAGACTATGTAGCAAAACCAACTACATAGTCTTGTTTGTTTTTTATAGGCTTTACAACAAAATTAATTGAGCAATGACAGAGGTAACGTATTACACACAAGAAGGATTAGATAAATTGAAAGAGGAAGTTCATTATCTAACAACTACGGGCCGTCAGCTAATATCAAAAGCAATTGCTGAGGCGAGAGATAAAGGGGATTTATCTGAGAATGCGGAGTATGACGCAGCAAAGGAAGCTCAGGGCTTACATGAAGCTAAAATAGCAAAACTAAAAAACACATTGGCTAATGCCCGTCTTATTGATGAGTCTAAATTAGATTTATCAAAGGTTTTGGCATTATCTATCGTTAAAATAAAAAATGTAAAAAACGGTGCAACCATGACTTATCAGTTGGTTGCAGAAAGCGAAGCTGATTTAAAAACCGGAAAAATTTCAGTTAAATCTCCTATTGCACAAGGCTTACTGGGCAAATCTGTTGGCGAATTTGCCGAAATAGAAGTGCCTGCAGGCAAAATGCAATTCGAAGTTTTAGAAATTTCACGTTAAGATAAAAGGCGGAGGAACTACTCCGCCTATCAAACCTTACACTTTCCACTTTAAACCTTACACTTTCCACTTTAAACTTTCCACTTTAAACTTTCCAACACATGTCTATCTTTTCAAAAATCGTTTCAGGAGAAATTAGTGCGCACGTTGTAGCAGAAACTGTAGAGTATTTAGCTTTTTTAGATATTCAGCCTTTAACTGCCGGACATGTTTTGGTGATTCCAAAAATAGAAACCGACTATATTTTTGATATGGAAGAAGATTTATATGTTGGTATGTGGATGTTCGCAAAAATTGTTGCCAAGGGCGTTAAAGAAGCCTTTCCTTGCAAAAAAGTTGGTGTATCCGTTATTGGATTAGAAGTTCCACACGCACATATTCATTTAATTCCGATGAATAATGTTAGCGATATGAACTTCAGCAAAGAAAAGCTTAAACCAACTGAGGAAGAACTTGCCGATGCTGCTCAGAAAATAAGAGAAGCTTTGTTAGAACAATAACTTAGCGTTTAATAAATTTGCTTTGGTCGGGTAGGGGAACAAATCCTGTTTCACCCGGTACAGGTTTGTAGCTTTGATTTAGCCATTTCGTTTTGGCTTCTTCTATCAGCTGCTTATCCGTAGCTACGAAATTCCAATACATAAAGCGTTCTTCCGGAAATGGTGTTCCGCCAAATATGTAAACTGTAGTATTTTCGTTCATATCGAATTCGCAAAGTGTTGCATCATTTGCAATTAAAATATTTTTTGGCTCAAAAATATTTCCATCACTTTCAACAGACCCTTCTAAAATATACAGCGCACTTTCTCCGAATAAATCTTTACCAATATTTACCTTTTGCTTAGCTGTACTTTTAATCTCGATAAAATAAAGCGGACTGTAAACCGGCACTGGTGATTTGTGGCCAAATGCCTCGCCCGCTATTAATTTAAAACTCAATCCATCTTTTTCCCAATGGGGGATGTCTTTTTCTTCCGCATGGAAAAATTCAGGATCCATTTGTTCCAGTTCTTTAGGTAAGGCAACCCATATTTGTAAGCCGTGTAATACTTTATCTGTAGTTCTTAAATATTCAGGCGTTCTTTCAGAATGTACAATTCCGCTACCTGATGTCATCCAGTTTACCTGCCCCGGCTTAATCACTATATTGGTTCCTAAGCTATCGCGGTGTGTAATTTCTCCCTCAAATAAAAAGGTTAAGGTAGATAAACCGATGTGCGGATGTGGCGCAACATCTAAATTCTCATGATCGTTCATCGCCGCTGGCCCCATGTGATCAATAAATGAAAATGGACCAACCATTCTTTTTTCGCGAAATGGAAGTAAGCGGCCAACCATAAAGTTGCCAATATTTGCCGGGCGTTCTTCTATAATCAATTTAATGTTCGACATGAGATGGGTTTTTACGATGTGAATTTAATTAAAACTTTACAAAAAAAGCGAAGTATGAAGTATCTTGCTGATGGCTTCATACTTCGCTTTACGAAGTTCTAAACTATTTATCAACTTACACCAGTTCTGCTAAAGCTTCTTTTGTAAAGCCTTTAAGCTCATCAGTTTTATCGTTTTTAATTTTTTCTACCCAGTTTGGATCAGCCAAAAGCGGTCGGCCAACTGCAACTAAATCAAAATCACCTCTATCCATTCTGCGAACTAATTCATCAAGCGAACTTGGTTGTGAACTTTGACCTGCAAATGCACCAAAGAAATCTCCGTCTAAACCAACAGAGCCAACTGTAATTGTTGCTTTTCCGGTTAATTTTTTAGCCCATCCAGCAAAATTTAAGTCAGAACCTTCAAATTCCGGTTCCCAGAAACGGCGTTGCGAGCAATGGAAAATATCGATTCCTGCATCTGCAAGTGGCGTTAACCATTGCTCCATCTCGTTTTCGTTTTTGGCTAATTTAAAGTCGTAAGCTGCGGGTTTAAACTGAGATAAACGGATGATTAAAGCGAAATCTTCACCTACTCTTTTGCGTACCTCTTTTATTACTTCTACAGCAAATCTACTTCGTTCTGCCAATGTTTTGCCACCGTAAATATCTGTGCGGTTATTTGTAGCGTCCCAAAAAAACTGATCAATTAAGTATTGATGGGCACCATGAATTTCAACTGTTTCAAAACCTAATGCTTTTGCATCTGCTGCTGCTTGCCCAAAAGCGGCAATGGTATCAGCAATTGCCGAATCGGTCATTGCAATGCCGTTTTCAAAACCCGGACTGTTAAAACTCGAAGGGCCTTCAAATGGAGCGCTTGGCAGCCAGCCTGATGCATGATTAGCCGAAATGCCCTGGTGCCAGATTTGTGGTCCCATTTGTCCGCCATTAGCATGAACATCATTAATTACTTTTTGCCAACCAGCTAATGCATTCTCGCCATAAAAATGAGGAATGTTAGGATCGGCAGATGATGATGGACGGTTAATTACTGTACCTTCTGAAAGAATTAAACCAACTTCTCCTGCGGCTCTTTTTGCATAATATGCGGCAACATCCTTAGTTGGAACGCCATCTGGCGAGAAAGATCTCGTCATTGGAGCCATCACAATTCTATTTTTAATATTTAAAGTTTTAAGGCTAAAAGGCCTAAATAAACTATCTGTATTCATTTTATTTTATTTTTAAAGTTCTGAATTAAAAATTTTAGCTAATTCTTCTATACCTACCTGATTGCGTTTATAATACGTCCATTGGCCAATTCGCGTTGCGCATACCAAATCTGCCCTTTGCAAAATAGAAAGGTACTCGGAAATTGTACTTTGAGATAAACCAGCTTTATTTTGAATTTGACCAACACAAACCCCGATGTTTTCGAAATCGGCATTGGGCTGTTCGTTAAAATGTATTGCAGGCTCTTTTAACCAGTTTAAAATTTGTAAACGGGTTTTGTTAGAAAGTGCCTTAAATATTTCTACCTGATCCATAACACAAAGGTATATCGGTTTTTCCCGATATGCCAATATAATTTATAAGATTACAAATCTATGTTTAAGGTTATAATACGAGCTTATAAATCGATTAAACAAAATATGCTTTGTTAAAATATTTAGAATTTAACTCAAACTATTGCTTACATTCGTTAATCATTCTAACCAAATGGCTAACTATAAATTATTCACAGACAACGAACTTTTCGAACTGATTCAGCTTAGAGATAAAGCTGCCTTTGAGGAAATATACGAGCGTTTTAACGGTTTGTTGTTTATTTATGCCTTTAAATTGGTTACGGATAAAGAAGATGCGAGAGATATTGTTCAAGAGATATTTGTTTATTTATGGAGCAATCAAAACATTAAAATTAAGTCTCAGTTATCATCATATTTATATACGGCAATACGCTACAAAGTTTTCGATTGGTTAGATAAGAATAAGTCAAAATCAAACTATTTACTTTCGTTAGGCGATTTTGCTGAACAAGGAAATTGCATCACCGAAGATTACCTTCGTGAAAAGGAATTTGCATCGATAATTGAGAAAGAAGTAAGTTTATTGCCGCCAAAAATGAGGCAAATTTTTGAGATGAGCCGTCAGCAACATCTATCGCAAAAAGAAATTGCTCAACTACTTCATCTATCTGATAAAACCGTAAAAAAACAAATGAGCAATGCCTTAAAAGTTTTGCGTTTAAAGCTAACTTCATTAATTTCAATTGCATTCTTATTATTTTTAAGATAGTTTTTTAATTCATAATAGCCCTTTCATCGGCTCCCATGCCACATTTTAAAAAAATTTAAAAAAATATTTTATTTTATCTACTACCTAAGGGCCTTGTATCCTACATGTATTTAATAGCCAAATATATTTAGTGATGAATAAAGCTGAAGTTGAAAAACTTTTAGAAAAATATCGGGATGGACTTTGTACCGAGCAAGAAATTGCTTTGATAGAATCGTGGCATCTTCAAGAAATTTCAAGAAAAAAATCTGATTTAAGCCAGGATGATATCAGTGAAGCCAGGAATAAAATATGGCAATCCATTGAAGTGCAAACAGATTTAAAATCAACACCAAATTATAAATTGTGGATTAAAGTTGCTGCGGCAGCTGTTGTGCTATTTTTTATTGGTTTTGTAATTAAAACTCAAGTCACAAAATCTTTTAAAGAAAACGAATTTGTTAACAATAAGTTAGAAGGGATTAAGCCTGGTGGTAACAAGGCTACATTGACTTTGGCTGATGGTTCTAAAATTTCGTTAACCGATGCTACAAACGGTATTATTGCAAAGCAAGCTGGGATTAACATCACTAAAACACGTAATGGAGAATTAATTTATACCGTATCATCTCAACCTAACAATAAATCAAATAATTTATTCAATACAATAGAAACGCCCCGCGGCGGTCAATATCAAATCAATTTGCCCGATGGTACAAAGGTTTGGTTAAATGCAGAATCTTCCTTAAAATATCCAACAAGTTTTAGTAATGCTGAGCGCATTGTGGAGCTCAAAGGCGAGGCCTATTTTGAGGTGGCGAAATTGGCCAATAAAAATGGCGTTCGTGTTCCTTTTAAAGTGAATAGTGAAATTGGTATTGGCAAAAATCAACAGGTTGAGGTTTTAGGAACACATTTTAATATCAATGCTTATGCAAATGAACCCAATAACAAAACAACTTTATTGGAGGGTAGCGTAAGGGTTTTAAATTTGAATTCTACTGCTGCTAATATTTTAAAACCTGGTCAGCAATCAACCATTTCGCCATCATCTACATTCGTTATGGTTAGAAATGTTGATGCCGAAGATGCTATCGCATGGAAAGATGGTTTTTTCAGTTTTAACGATGAGAACCTGCAAACAATCATGAATAAGATTTCTCGCTGGTACAATGTAGATATCGATTATCGGGGAGCAAAAATGGATAAACTTTTTGGGGGAAAAATTTCTCGTTTTAATAGTGTGAACGAAGTTTTGGAAACATTACAAGCTACAGGCGATGTTCATTTTAAGATAGAAGAAAGGAGGATTTTAGTTATGCCTTAAACTTATACTTTTTTCGTCATTTATGATGGTGTTAGAATACAGCATAGCTAAAAAAAACCGGAAGCGCGGCAACGCTCCCGGAGTACATCAGGGCTTTATTCTAATCGTAAAATTGTGAGATACAACTATTAATAAACCTAATAACCAAATATATGAATTTTTATACTGAATGGTTTCCCAATCCAAAGGGGCGCCTATCTAAATTTTTGTTGATTATGAAATTGACTTTTGTCTTATTAATCACTACGTTTCTTCAAATCAGTTACGGTGCCAAAGCGCAAAATGTAACGCTCTCAGAAAAAAACACCCAACTGCTAAAAATTTTTCGGAAGTTGAATAAAAGTGTTGGTTTTAGTTTTTTATACAACACCGATCTTTTAAAAGAAGCAAAGCCAGTAACCATCGATGTAAAAAACATTGATATTAACGAAGCTTTAATACAAATTTTTAAGGAACAGCCACTTGGCTATACCATTAAGAATAACACAATAATTATCCACAAGAAAGCATTAAACGGCTCGCCGTTATTAATGCGCAGCTATGCCGATATAAAGGGTAAAGTTGTAGATGAAACCGGCGCACCCATGGTTGGTGCAAGTGTTAAGGTTAAAGGTTCAAATCAAGGAACCATGACTGATGTTAATGGTGCATTTACATTAAAAACGGTAGAAGACAACGCAATTATTGTGGTGTCTTATATTGGTTACGAAAGTAAAGAAGTGGCGGCAACATCTGCAACTGCCATATCAGTACAAATGGTACCGCAAGCGGGAGTTTTGGCCGATGCTGTAGTTATTGGTTATGGAACACAAAAGAAAAGTGTGGTAACCGGTGCGATATCTCAGGTAAAGGCAACTGATTTAGAGAATATGCCTGTTGTACGTGTAGAGCAATCTTTACAAGGCAGAACTTCAGGTTTAACCATAACAACCTCTTCCGGTCAGCCAGGTGAAGGTGCAACATTGCGTATACGTGGTACAACTTCAATTAATAACAGTGAAGCCTTGTATATTGTTGATGGGGTGCAAGTTGGTGGTGGTATTGATTACCTAAATCAGGCAGATATCGAATCTATCGAAGTGTTAAAAGATGCTGCTTCGGGTGCTATATATGGTGCCAGAGCCGCAAATGGTGTTATCATTATTACTACAAAAAAAGGGAGTAAAAATGGAAGAATGGCGGTTAATTACAATACCTATTTAGGTACACAGGCGCCTTCTCGCAAATTAGATTTGTTAAACGCTACGCAGTATGCAACCATTTATAATGAGGCAGAATATGCCCGTAACCCGGCTTTAACAACGCCAAGGTTTCCAAATCCAAAATCATTAGGCGAAGGAACAGATTGGCAGGCTGCTGTTTTTAATAATGATGCAAGAATCCAAAATCATGAATTAAGTATTAGCGGAGGTAATGATAAATCTACCTATTACAGCTCTTTTGGATATTTTGATCAGGATGGAATTGTAGCCACAAGCAACTCTAATTATAAAAGATTTACGGCTAGATTTAACTCAGAACATCAGTTAACCAAGGCCATAAAGTTTGGCCAAACTATTGGTTATACCAGGGTAAATTCTGTTGGTGTTGGTACCAATACAGAATATGGTTCTCCACTTAACAGGGCAATTAATATCGACCCAATTACACCGATAATTGAGACAGACCCGGCAAAATACGGTGCTGCTCCATACATCGGTAATCCGGTTGTTAGAAATGAAGCTGGTTTTCCATACGGAATTTCACAATATGCTCAATCTGAAATTTTAAATCCGATAGCAGCTTTACAAGTGGCTCAAGGCAAAGGCTGGTCTGATAAAGTAGTTGCCAATGCATTTGTTGAAGCAGAAATTATTAAAGGTTTAAAAGTACGTTCTCAAGGCGGCGTAGACTTAGCTTTTTGGGGTAGCGAAGGCTTTACACCAATTTATTATTTAAATTCAATAAACCAGACTACCATAACATCTTATAACAGAAATTCTAATAGAGGATTATTTTATTCTTTAGAGAATACCATCAGTTATAATAAACAAATTGCCAAACATAATGTAACCGGTTTAATTGGCTATTCTTTCCAAAAGAACAGAGGTGAAACCCAAGGCGGTACAAAAGATGGTATTCCGGTTAATAACATAAAAGATGCTTCCTTACAATTTCCGGTTTCAAGAGCGAATGATGTTTTCTACGGTGGAGAATACCTAAACACATTAAATTCTGCTTTTGCCAGATTAACTTATAATTATGATGAAAAATATCTTTTAACAGGTATTATCAGAAGAGATGGTTCATCCCGTTTCGGTCCAAATAACAAATTCGGATATTTCCCTTCAGCATCAGTTGGATGGGTAGCAAGTAGAGAAGATTTCTTTCCAAAAAACGATTATGTAACCTTCTTAAAATTTAGAGGATCTTACGGTGTTGTTGGTAACGATAATATTGGAGACTTTAGGTATTTATCTACTGTTAGTGGTGGCAGAAACTACACTTTAGGTACTTCGGCAGGTTTAAATAATGGGGTTAGTCCGGATGCGCTTTCAAACCCTGATTTAAAATGGGAGCAAACATCATCAACAGATATCGGTGTTGATATGAATTTATTCGGAAACTTTACCCTTACCGCAGATTGGTACAAGAAAAAAACATCAGGTATGTTGTTGCAAATTGCTGTACCAGGTTATGTAGGTAATGCAGGCCCAATCGGTAACATAGCCGATTTATCTAACAAAGGCTTTGAATTGGAACTTGGTTACAATAAAAGATTTGGCGATTTATCTGTAAAAGTTAATGCAAATGGTGCCTTTGTAAAAAATAATATCGATTATTTGGGCGATGATAAAGAATATCTTGGTGGCCAAACGGTAACTCCTCAAGCTTTAGAAATAACCCGTACAAAAGTGGGTTACTCAATTGGCTCTTTTTATGGATACAGAAGTGATGGTTTATTTCAAAATCAAGCGCAAATAAATAATTATAAAAATCAGGGTGGCTCGTTAATTCAGCCAAATGCTAAACCTGGTGATATTAAATTTATTGATTTGAATGGCGATGGACAAATAAATAACGATGACCGCGAAATTATTGGTAACCCAACGCCAAATTTCACCTATGGTATGAACATCAATTTAGCCTACAAAGGCTTTGATTTAGTTGCTTTAGGTCAGGGCGTTTCGGGCAATCAAATCTTTAATGCATTAAGAAGATTCGATTTACCAACAGCTAACTATACTACTGCAATTTTAAACAGATGGACCGGAGAAGGAACCAGTAATTCTATCCCACGTGTTACGTTGGATGATGCAAATCAAAATTACAGTCGCGTATCTAGCATATTTTTAGAAAGTGGTTCTTATTTCCGCATAAAAACGCTTCAGATTGGCTATAGTTTACCAAAAAATCTAATTAAAAAAGCTGGGTTGGATAAGCTAAGATTTTATGTAATGGCTAATAACCTGGTAACTTTTACAAAATATACAGGTTACGACCCGGAAATTGGTGGCGGTAGTTATGGTGTAGATCGTGGTTTCTATCCACAGGCAAGAACTTTCTTCGCCGGTTTAAATGTTGGTTTCTAATTAGTAAGAAAAATGAACAATAAAAAATTTAAAGGCTTAACGGCAATAGTTGCCTTAATGCTAATTTTTGTATCGTGTAAGAAAGAGTATTTAGAATTAACACCCAGAGGTACTGCTTTAGAAGATAATTTTTATAAAAATGAAAACGAGGTAATGCAGGGTGTTATTTCGGTATATGATGTAATACAATGGGGCACAACAGGTGGATATACAATGAAAATGCCGCTTTTAAGTGCTGCATCTGATGATTGTTTTGCGGGTGGAAGTAGTGCATCTGACCAACCAAATTGGGTTGCATATGATAATTTTAATATGAACTCCGGCCTTGGTCCGCAGATAGGTTTGTGGAATAAAAGTTACTCGGGGATAAACCGGGCAAACGTAATTTTAAGTAAAATAGATAAAGCTACATCACTAAATGCTGCTTTTAAAACAAGAGTTGTTGCTGAGGTGAAATTTTTAAGGGCTTATTTCTATTTCGACTTGGTAAGGTGGTTTGGTAATGTTCCGTTAATAACAAAAGTTTTAGAAACTAATGAACTTTACGACAGAACTCAATCAACACCAGCACAAATTTATGCACAAATCGAGAAGGATTTAAGAGAAGCGATTCCTGGTTTACCGAATACAATTTCTACAGCTGAGAAAGGTAGAATATCTCAAGGTGCTGCAAAAGCTCAATTGGGTAAAGTTTTATTGTATCAAAACGATAATACTAAATTAACAGAAGCTGCAACTTTATTTGAGGATGTAAATCGCGTTGGCAATGTTTACGGCTATACGCTACTTCCAAACTATGCAGATATATTCAGCCCTAACAATAAGTTCAATAGCGAATCTATTCTTGAAATTCCTCATTCAAGTAATTCTGCCTGGTCTGATTGGGGTTACATCAATGGCGGCGAGGGAAATGTTGCCCCACAGTTTGTGGGTATGGACGGATACAATGGCGATACATTCTCTAGCGGATGGGGCTTTTGTCCGGTAACGCTTGATTTAGTGGGTGTGATGAAAAACGATCCACGCTTTGCTGCAACTATTATAGATGGAGCGGCACTTAAAGCAAACGGAGGTACTTACAACGCCCGTTATCAAAACACTGATTATTTTATCAAAAAATATGCACCGTTAAAAGCTTTTCGTTCTGCAAGTGGTGTAGCTGAGCAAAACTGGCCGATGAATGAGATCGAAATTCGCCTTGCGGATACTTATCTAATGCAAGCCGAAGCCTTAGTAAGAAGCGGAGGTAATGCAACCAGGGCAAAAGAATTGCTTGATGCTGTAAGAGCGAGAGTTGGTTTAGCTTCTGTTCCGGCAACTTTAGATAATATTTACGCAGAGCGTAGATTGGAATTGGCTACAGAAGGACATCGCTTTTTCGATTTAGTAAGAACCGGCCGTGCGGTAGCTGTATTAGGCGCTCAGGGTTTTAAGGCCGGGAAGAGCGAATACCTTCCCATTCCATTAAATGAAATTGAAGTTACAAAAGGTAGCATCAAACAAAATCCGGGTTATAACTAATTTATAGTGAAATGAAATTACTTAAAAACAAAATAAAAGTATCAATCTTACTAAGTTTTAGCTTGCTACTTAGCTTTATGGTTTCTTGTAAAAAAACAGAAACAAGTAAAGATATAGGAATGCCTCCAACCGAGGCTCAGATTCAGTTTACTGCTGCTCCTACATCAACTAATCCAAATATAATTGCTTTTAAAAGCGCTTATAATGGTATTAATGCACATTGGGATTTCGGTAACGGTGCCAGCGCAGATGGTAATGATGTTCAGTCATCATACCCAATTGCCGGAACTTACACCGTAAAGCTAACCATACTTGCTGATGGAGGAACGGTTTCAACTACAAAAACGATTACCATTGCTTCAACAAATACAAGTATGTTAAGCGATCCGGCATATACCTTGCTTTCCGGAGGTATATCTAATACAGCAGGAAAAACATGGGTAATTGATCAAACTCAACCTGGGCACTTAGGTGTTGGCCCTATTACCTCGCAAGCTCCAGATTGGTATCAGGCAGGTCCAAATGAGAAGGCCGGATTAGGTTTTTATGATGATGAAATGACTTTTACAATGGGTTCTACATCGTTGAAATATACCTACGCTAATAACGGGACAACATTTGCAAATGCATCAAATGCCCCGGGAATTGGCGGCCCTGCCGGAAGTAATGATCCAACAGTTAATTACACACCGCCAACAAATTTAACATGGATATTAAATGATGTTAATGGAACCAAATACATCAATTTAAGCAGTACTGGTTTTGTATCTTACTACTTAGGTGTATCGTCATACCAAATTCTTTCACTTACAGCTGATGAAATGTGGTTAAGATGCTTAGACAAAGCAAATGCGGGTAATGCCTGGTATTTAAAATTAATTAGAAAAGGTTATGTCAGGCCAATTATTCCGCCGGTTCAAAAACCAATTCAGGCGGCTAACCTGTCAGATGATTTTCAGTTAAGCACAGGTATGGCATGGCTTACCGAAAATATGGATTTTAATAGAAACTATGATAATCCGGCCAGGTTCCCTGTAAATACATCTTCAAAAGTTGGTTATTACGAGAAAAGAAATGGCAATGATGGTCAATACGGAAATTTAAATATTACACTTCCTTATCGTTTTGATTTAACATCCAAAAACAAAATCAGACTTAAAGTATTTATCCCGGGAGGAAATGATTTTACTAAAGTTGCGCCAACCGTATCTGTTAAATTGCAAAATTCTTTGCTAGGTGGAAATGCATGGCAAACTCAGATCGAAATTGTTAAAACTATTACAAGCGCTCAATACAATACTTGGGTTCAATTAGAATTTGATTATGCTGCATCAGCTAGTCAAACTTTATATGATAAGATTGTAGTGCAGTTAGGTGGTGAAGGACACCCGAATCCAGGTATCTTCTATATCGATGATTTCGAATTTAAATAATATTTAAGCAGCAGTTTGAAAATAATTTCAACCTGCTGCTCTTTCAATTTTAAGACAACAAACTCCATGAAGTATTTTAAAAATCTGATTTTTGCAGCATTGGCATTCTCATCTTTTGGTTTAGCCGGATGCTCAAAAGGCTCTGGTGGTACTGATGACCCAGTATATATTCCTCCAGTTGTAACAGTTCCTGTTGATAAAAATTGGAGCTTCGAAACTTCACCTAGCTGGAGTGATGAATTTTCAAATACCGGGGCGCCATTATCTTCCAATTGGGATTACGATACCGGCGGTAGTGGTTGGGGTAATAACGAATTACAGTTTTATACCAACACCACTAATAACGCAAGTGTAGCCAATGGTATTTTAACCATTACTGCTAAAAAGGAAAATATGGGTGGTATGGGCTACACCTCATCTCGAATGGTTACCAGAGGTAAACTTGATGTGCTGTATGGTCGTTTTGAGATTAAGGCGAAATTACCAATGGGAAAAGGTACCTGGCCAGCCATTTGGATGTTGCCAACGGATAGAGCTTATGGAGAATGGCCAAAATCTGGAGAGATTGACATTATGGAGCATGTGGGTTATGATCAGGATAATGTTCATTTCACTACGCATACCGAAGCTTATTATTTTAAAATCAATACACAAAAAAGTAGCACAAAAAAGATTGATGGGGTTAGTAGTGCATTTCACACCTACCGGGTAGATTGGACACCCTATGCAATTAGGGGTTTTTTTGATGGGATACAGGTTTTTGAATTTGCTAATGAAGGTACCGGATATAAAGTTTGGCCTTTCGACAAAAAGTTTCATTTACTGCTAAATATTGCCGTTGGCGGAGATTGGGGTGGGGCACAAGGTATTGATGCTTCGATTTGGCCACAAACTATGGATGTAGATTATGTTCGATATTACAAGATGATTGATAAATAATTTTGGAAATTATGCTTTAAAGCCGCTAAGAAATTGGCGGCTTTTGTTTTTTAATTTGATATGCCAGCGTCTCCTAAAAAAAAGAAACGGGGATAAATCATACCGACCTATCCCCGTCATCTAAATTAACGCTCTCAGATATATAAACAACTATATCTGCTGTTTATTGTACGTTAGTTAAAATATTTTTATTTTTTTGCTGCAGTTTTCTTTGTAACTGCCTTTGGCTTTTTCTCTAAAGGCGCATCAGCATCTGCTTTTACTTTCTTTTTAGGCTTTTCTTCAACTGGTATTTCATTTACAGGTTCCGCTATTTTTGGCTCATCTTTTTGCTGCAAATAAATTGCAAGAATTTGCTTTAAATAAACTTCAGGCTTGGGCATATTAATAATTGTACCTGGTTCTTTATCTTGAGATTGCTTAATATATGCTGATTTAATTTTGCCCCAATCTTTCGAATAAAGTTTTATAAACATTTCCACGAATTGCTCATCAGTATATTTCTTTGCAAGCCTACCCAGTACTGCCTGTATTTTTTCTTCTTTTTTGTGTAATACCGCCATCGATTTTATTTTCCGCAAAGATAATCTAAAATATCATTATAAAATTATTTATACAGCTAACAACATTTAGACCTTTATTTTTTCCACTTTTTCTTCATTTTCTTATAGGCTTTCTTACCTATTTTCGATTTCTTTTTAGAACGAGAAATCCCTTTCTTTTTTCTGGCATTAATATTATTTACAAGCGAATTTTTAACACCAAGCTTATTTTTTTTCTTCTTACCTTTTTTAGACGATTTTTTCTTTTTCTTGTCTTTTTCCTTTGCCATACGTTTCTAATTTTCATTTTAAAACATATCTCAGTCAAAAATAGTTTCGATACATCAGCCTGTTATTTTATTGGGTTTACAATAGGCTTAATGACTATCTTCGCAAAAAAAAACAATTATAAATGATAGCACATCACGTATTATTTTGGCTTAAAGCCGAAACCAGTTCAGCACAAAAGGAAGCGTTTAAAAATGGTTTAGAATCATTGCAAGGTATTGAAGTTGTTAAAACCATTCATATAGGTACACCTGCACCTATAGAAAGAGCTGTTGTTGATACTAGTTATACTTTTAGCTTAGTCTTATTTTTTGATGATCCTGCCGCACATGATGTATATCAGGTCCATCCGATTCATAAAGCATTTTTGGATGAGTTTAGAGAACTCTTCGAAAAGGTAATTATTTATGATGCCGCTTAATAAATTTAAAACCCTTTTTAAAAGGGTTTTTTCATTTTAATTCTTTTATTTTTCAGATGCATTAATAATTTGCATCAATTTTTCCCCACATCATTAGTTCAAATTTGGCGTACCCCTTGCTTCGTGAATATAGAAATCATAGTTGAATGTTATAAAAACATAAATTGTGATTTTCCTCAATAACTAAATTCTAAATTATTGTATTGAATATTAACATATTACCAACCCGGGTGATGTGTTATTTTTTTTAAGACGATCTTAAATATCGGGAAAAATGGGGTTCTAAAAGTAAGTCATTGGGGAATATGTTCCTCAAGATTTAATCCCCAATAACACCTATTCAAGCACCTACGCATTTATACTCATATTTTCTTATTGGTTCAGTTTTTGGAATATCTACACGGATCTTGTAAGTTTTAACATACAAAAGTGTAAAATTTTGTAAATGTAAAAATTATAGTCCATTGATGATTAACGTCCATTCAAAAAAAACATTACCTATTAGAATATTCATTATATGAAAAAACAATTACTACTTAGTTTCTTAACAATCCTTATCGGTACTACAGCATCTTATGCTCAGCAAAAGCTTAAAGATGGATCGGTTTCGTCTGGAAATTTACCAAGCAAGAACGCAATATTAGAACTCGAAAGTGCTAATAAAGGATTTTTGCACACTCGCATAAGATTAGTAAAAACATCTGATGCAGCGCCTTTAACCGATCACGTTGCTGGTATGAAATGTCCAATTTAAACTTTCCTACATCTTCAAATAACTCATTATCATCAGGCAATACTTTTACAGTAACGAATAAACTCAAAGCTAATGGAACACCATGTAATCCAATCAGAATTTTTGCGAGTAACTCAGGTGTGCCAGCAATCTTAACATCCACCCTGTGCAATTTTGACATTAAATTTGCCCGATTAACGGATATTACCGCGGGTGGTACTTGTACCGTAGCACAGAATAAGGTAGTGGGTGATGATGCAGGCGGAAACAGTAATTGGACCTTCGCTACTATTGCCGCTTTTGAATATTTGGGAGCTGATAAGGTTTTAAAGTGTAATGAATATCCGTATGTATTAAGTTCTGCTAGTTTTAACCAGGACGCCACTTCAATATTATGGAGCAATGGCGCTACCACTCCGGATATTACAGTAACAGGACCTGGAACTTACAGCGTTACCGTAACTTATGGAACGGGCTGTAATTTAACGGATGCCATTACCCTAGGTTTAACACCAGGCCCTGTACTAAATACTGCTAGCTTGAGTTCTTGCGCAAATACTTCAGGGGGGAATTCGGGTAACTTTACTTTTACTGATGCAAATGCAATATTAGTAGCTACACCTGCAAATTACACATTTACCTATTATGCAAGCACAGCGGATGCAGTTGCCGGAATTAATCCAATAGCAAACACTTATTCGGGAATTGGGAAAACGGTGTATGTAAGAGTTGTTGAAACAGCAACAGGCTGTTTTTCGACTAGCGAAGTAGTTTTAACTGTAAAATCTAAAGTGAACCCGGTAGCCGCAACCAATCAACGAATTTGCGTTACCATGTATACCACATTAGCGAGCATAACCATTTCGGGTACTGATATAAAGTGGTATGCTGATGCTGTAAGTTCTGCGGTATTGCCAAATACAACTGTGCTGGTAAATGGTGCAACTTATTATGCAACACAAACCGTGGCCGGAGGCTGTGAAAGCAATAGAGTACCTGTAACCGTAACATTTGAAAGCTGCTCGATGGCAAATCCTGCGCTAAGAAGCAGAAGTAGCAGACAAAATTAGGCTCTATTTTTTTAAAACGTAGGCTTATATTATTTTCTATGTAATAATCTTCAGTAGCTTGTTAATATACTGTTTGTCAAGCTATTGAAGCGTCTGCGTATTTTTGCGTATTATAAATTCAGCTGGTTTTTTACATCAGTATCGTTCTTTGTAAAGTTTTAAAAATAAACACTCAACTTTCCCTGTTGTTACAAATTCCATTCTGATGACTGACTTCTACAACTCTCTATTTTTTACATCTTTGATGGCGATTGCATTCATTGCATTCGCAGCCCATTTACAATATCGTACTAAGCAAAAGCTAAATAATTTTTTTAAGCAAAATAATAACCTTGCTAATAATTATGTTGAACTACAAAGTAATTGCGAACTTTTAGAATTAAGGCAAAAAGCCCATTTAAAATCTACAAAATCAATCGTTCACGATTTACGCGGACCAATTGCAGGAATTATATCTGCCTCGAGGTTAATTCAAATGGATGGAAACTTTTCTGAGGATGAAGAGAAACTTTTGAAACTTATAGAAGAATCAGGTACTAGTGCTGCCGCCTTATTAAACGAATTGTTAACTACAGAAAAGGAAGTAGAACTTGCAAAAGAGCGTAGCGATTTATATGAAATTTTAGATACCTGTACATATCTCTTAAATTTTCAGGCAGCAGAAAAATCTCAAAAAATCATTCTTGAAGGAAATAGAATACAATTATTGGTTAACAAAGAAAAAATTAAAAGGGTTATCATTAATTTAGTTTCAAATGCCATAAAATTCAGTTTTGAAAATACCAACATAAATGTGGGTTTGAACACAACTGAAAACGAAGCCATAATAAGTGTTAAAGATGAGGGCTTGGGTATTTCAAACTTGATTAGCCACAATATTTTTAGTAAAACCACCAAGGCGCAACGCCTGGGCACTGCCAACGAAGAGTCTTTTGGTTTGGGTTTGTCCATCTCCAAAGAAATTGTAGAAGAGCACGGCGGAAGAATATGGTTCGAAAACAACAAATCTTCCGGAAGCACATTTTTTATCGCTTTGCCTTTATCAGCATAAAAAAAAGGCTGTATCTAAATGATTCAGCCTGTTTTGCTATAATTTAATTTTATTATACTTTTTTTGGAGGAAGATCAAAAGCTATAGCTTCATGCTCAAAGTGACCATTGTGAGCACCGTCGCAAAAAGGTTTGTTTTTTGATAATCCACATCTACAGATAGAAAGCACTGTGCGGCCCTGCAAGCCATATTCATTTCCATTTCTATCAACGATTTCAAAATCGCCCTCTATTTTCACAGAGCCATTGTTATTAATTGTAAGTTTTGTTTTAGCCATTTTATGTTTTGTATATAGCAAAGCTAGAACTTTGTTTGGTGCGAAATAAATCTGTTTTTAATTTAGAAACATTCTCTTATTTCCAATTTTCTATAAAGTCCAACCCACCCATTCCAATTGGTGCGCCCGGAGGCATTACCTGTGCTGGTGCAGGTTGGAATTTTGATGGAGACTCTTCAAAATCTTTAATTTGCGATAAGCCATAAAGGAGGTTAGCCTTTTGTTTGGGCAATGCATTTGATAATTGACTGTTCATCCACGATTTTAATTCTGTAACCTCTAGCAGGGCTTCGCCACGCACATTTTCGGCAGCCTTATCATTTGCTGCAAGCTGCAGCAGATACTTTAAAGTTAAGTTATTAACCATAGTTTGTAAAGCACCATTATAACCGGTTAAAGGCTTAGCTTTCCAGGTTTTGGCAATTAACTTTTCAATTATGGCTATCAATCCCGGTTGTTGAGCATCTCTGGCGTTGTATTCAATCAAACGTGAGGCACGTTCGGGGTTTAGTAATGAAGAAATGGTTTCATTTGCTGCGGCTTCCGCAGTAGCAATTGGGTCGAATGTAGGGCCGGTATAGCCACTAAATGTTTCTGCCGAAGCCGGATAACCTGATGGGCGTGGTGGGATTTTCTGAATCAGGCTTTCGGGTAAAGCTAGTGCTTCCGGACTAATGGTTGCCATCAAAGCATCAAATGCACTCCATTGCTGTGCCGGCTCGACCATCTTTGTCGGTTTCTGCCCGTCATTTTTAATCGCGTGGGTAAAATAAAGACCACCAATTGATTTTGCGACTGCCTCAATTTCATAACGATGCAATAGATAAATTGGAACCAGAACTTCTTCCAAGGTGGCCATTGGCGCATCCTTAACAATTGCTTTCTCTGAAAAATTATCCAAAACCTGCCTTCTAATTTTCATTAAGCGGTTAAGTTCAGTAATTGGATTTTCTCCATCTTCCCATTGGTTCGCTGCAGGGTGTGTATAACCGCCAATATCAGGTATATATTGAAAGCCTTGCTTCAAGGTTTCATTCATGATTTTGTCCAGCTCAGCATTTTCATCAGCGCCTTTAGGAAACACGCTATATCCCCACATTATAGCTCTTTTATCCCAGCTGCCTATTCCTTTTGCATAAGCATCAGATAAATCTATACGACCATCTGCTTTTTGTTTGATACGCGGGAAGGGGTAATCCATTACCGATGCCCGGTCTTTCGGACTGGCAGCAAAGTTATGGTTTAAGCCTAAGGTATGCCCGATTTCATGGGCCGATAGCTGTCTGATTCTCGCCAAAGCCATTTCTTCCATTTGCTTGCTAACTGCTTTTCCATCGGTGTAAGGTTGCAATAATCCTTCAGCGATTAAATAATCCTGGCGATGGCGGTCTGAACCTAAAGTAACTACGCCTTTAATAATTTCGCCTGTACGTGGGTCGCTGTAAGATGAACCATAAGAGAAAGCCCTCGGACTACCTGCACGGGTAATCCAGTTTACTACATTATATCGAATATCCATCGGGTCGGCACCTTCGGGTAACTCCTTTACCTGAAAAGCATTTTTAAATCCTGCAGCCTCAAAAGCCTCATTCCAAAAAGCGCCACCTTCTATCAATGCTTTTTTAATAGGCGCAGGTGCACCTCTGTCTATATAATACACTATTGGTTTTACAGCTTCACTTAATTTTGCATTCGGGTCTTTTTTTTCCAGTCGATGTCTTCTTGTAAAGCGTTTAACTAAAGATTCATTCATTGGTGCAGAAAAATCTGTATAACTAAATAACTGATAGCTCGAACGTGGGTCGAATTTTCGCTGATTAAAGCCCGCTTCTGGCAATTCTACAAAAGATTGATGCATGCGTACGGTTACTGCGTTCGCATCCGGGGCAATGTTTCCCCGGCCATTTGGTGCACCGCCAGTTAAAGTAACCATGGCTTCAAATTCTGTGTTTTTTGGAAAGTTTCGGGTGTTGGGTAAATAAATTGCCGAACGGCTTTCATCAATGCGATAAGTGCCACCACCGGTTGCCGCTCCGCGGCCGTCGGCACCACCCGATGAAGCTGGTGCACCAATTATTCCCCCAATATTCTGACTATCCCTTATGATGAATGGCGTTAAATCTATCAAAACTTTATTGCCTTCGCTTGCTACAGGTGCAAAACCCCAAATCACCGATTTTGCAAAAGAACCTTCAATTGTTTTAATTTCATCGGGATTGTTATTACCCGCACGGTAAGCCAGGTTGGGCTCTAATAGGAAAACCTTCGGGCCAACTTTAATAAAACGCACAACGTTGGTTGAGGCTCCGCCACGTTCTGCATTTCTGCCGGCTCCATCTGTTAAAGAATTAAAATAAAGGAAATCTTTATCAAACTGATCAATTTCCAGAAACAATTTTCCGGTTTTTTCATCATAGTAATAATTGAAATAACCTTCCTGTTTTTTGAAATCCTTTGTAAAGGCTGCAATGTTGGTGGCCGGAGCAGCAACTTGTTGCCTGGTATTGCCGGGATTGTTTTGTGCGCTTACTGCCGATGGAATACATGCGGACGCAAATAAGGCTAGAAAGTAAAATTTTCTGGTCATAAACAGTAAAAAAATGATTTGGTTGTTTGGTTGAGGCGTATGCAAGCCATGTTGCAGAGCCAAACAAATATAATTTATTGGGGCCTTAAGCCCTCAATTGCTTAGTAACTTTTTAATTGCGCTATAAAATATTTACCTTTAAAATAAACCTTACATGTTTATGATTCAGTTATTATTCGAATTTCTATACAATTTCTTCAGCATAGCTGGAGGAAAGCACGCAAAGCTTAAATTAAAACCTGCTTATGGGTTAATTTTAGTGATATGGCTCAGTTTCTTATTTACAATAACCTTAGTGTTTGGATAAGATATAAATTTAAGTTTTTGATTAGCAATGGGTTTAACCTACATTTAATATTTATTTAAAATAAATTTTGCACGAATACTTATAATTTCTATATTTGCACCTCCTTAAACAGGAGCGATTCCGTAGCTCAGCTGGTAGAGCATTACACTTTTAATGTAGTGGTCCTGGGTTCGAATCCCAGCGGGATCACAAGCAAATCCTCTAACGAAAGTTAGGGGATTTTTTATTTTAAGCCGCTGGGGTTCGAACAGAAGCGCCGGGCGGGTTCAATTTGAAAAAGGCTCGGGGCTAAGCCAAGGCTTGCGGGGCTGAGCCAATCCCAGCTGGATCACGAAAGCCTTCAACGTTAATTAAAGGCTTTCGTGTTTTAATGTATTTTCGTTTTGTCAAAAAAAATCTATGCAAACAAACAACTTTTTAAGATTGAATAAACTCCAGGATATCTTTATTAATTGTTGCGGCTTCTGTGGTTGGCATACCATGCGGAAAACCAGGATAAGTTATCAGTTTCCCGTTTTTTAATAATTTGGCAGATTTTACGCCGGCATTTTGATAGGGTACAATCTGGTCATCCTCACCGTGAAGTACCAATACCGGGATATCTACCGCTTTTAAATCATCATTGAAATCGGTTTCTGAAAATGCTTTTATGCCATCATAGTGCGCAACAATACCACCCATCATTCCTTGTCTCCACCAGTTACGCTGCACGCCTTCTTTAACATCGGCGCCTGCTCTATTGTAACCATAAAAAGGTATAGTTAAATCTAAAAAAAACTGTTGTCTGTTATTTAAAGTTTGTTCTCTAATACCATCAAATACCGACATGGGCACACCATCAGGATTACTATCGCTTTGAACCATTATTGGAGGAACGGCACTGATTAATATTGCTTTTTTTGCTCTTCCGTTGGCGTACTTGTGTACATAGCGAATCACTTCGCCGCCGCCGGTGGAGTGGCCGATGTGAATAACATCTGTTAAATCGAGATGATCAACCAATTCTGCAGCGTCAGCAGCATAAGTTTCTATATTATGGCCATAAATGTTTTGGCTCGAGCGGCCATGGCCTCTTCTATCATGTGTAATTACCCGATATCCTTTTTGCAGGAAAAAGATAACCTGGGCATCCCAATCATCAGATGATAATGGCCATCCGTGGTGGAACATCAAAACAGGTCCTTCGCCCTGGTCTTTATAGAAAATTTCTGTTCCGTCTTTTAATCTTAGTGTACTCATAGCTTTAAGTTTTTAGGTTTGATTTATTTTTAGGTGATTTTTTTATGCTAAAGCTAAATTAGACTAATAAATATTTCCCAATCTTGACCTATGATAAAATCGCTAAAAAAATAATTCTATTTCCTTCTGAAAAAATTAAAGTTATATCCAAACCCGGCAAAAAATATGATTACGCTTGCTTAAACAAAATTTGCAGCTAGGCGATAAGTTTGTAACAATGAAACTATAGATTTAGTTTCCATGCTTTGATTCGCGATATTACCATAAATTAATTATTAACCGATATCGTCCTTGCAGATGAAAAATATTATCATTGCCTTTGTATTCATTTTTCATGCTTGTTCGGTATGTTCGCAATCTAAATTAAATGAAAATTTAAATCAGCTCCGAAAAATTAAACCATTTTCTTTCCTCTATCTTCATCATGATAAAGATATTTACACCAACAACGAAAAAATTTGGTTCAGTGCTTATCTTCTTAATACGCCCAATCCGATAGCAGAACATAAGCTTTTAAATGTTGCCCTTGTAAACGAGCAGACCAGAAAATCAGCGGTTTCGCAAAAATTTGTGATTACAGACGGTTTAAGTTCTGGTTTTGTGTTATTGCCAGATTCAATTCCACCGGGAAATTATCAGTTAATGGCCTATTCGAATGTTTTAAATGCACAGAATTTACCAATAGCTCAATTCAGGTCGTCAATTAAGGTATTTAATATTAGTCAGCCTACTTTTACAAGCAGAATTACCTGGTTAGATACCCTTATTAAAAATGGTGCAATGCGGTTTCAGGTCAATATTGATGGTCTGGATGCGAATCGCAAGGCAGTAGTTTCATTAAATTATCAGCTGGGAGCAGATTTTTCCAAATCGATTAAAATCGATAGTAAGCAGACCACCATTTCTATTCCGGAGCATCTCTTAAAGCAAAACACAACACTATTGCTAAATGTAAATGTTGATGGCGAAGTGCAGTACCATACAAAGCTTATACCTACACAAGAAAAGCAAAAGTTGAATGTAAAGTTTTATCCGGAAGGGGGAGCGCTTGTGGCCGATCTGCAATCACGTGTAGGCTGGGAAGTTACAACTGCAGATGGGCGTCCGCTATCTTTAAAAGGAATGTTAATGAAAAATAATGAAGCCTTGTATGAAGTTTCAACTAATAATTATGGCTTGGGCTCGTTTGTAATTACCCCTAATGATGGAGCCGAATATAGTGTAAGATTACAGCCAGGAGTTTATGCATCAGAAGGTATAAATATTAAACTTCCTGCGCAATCAACCGATACAGACATTACTTTACATATTCCAAAAGCGGTTTTGAATGATAGTTTGCGATTTATAATTGCTTCTAAACAAGTTAAGCCCATTCAAATGATGCTACATAATGATTCGGGAGATTATGTTTTACTTAAAGGGAATACAAATGCATCTACCAACGTTAATAATATTTCAATCGAAGCACTTCAAAAAGGCCTGAATACGATTACCATTCTGGATGCATCTGGAAAACCTTTGGCCGAACGGCTGTTCTTTGCACACCACAATCAACAGGATTTATCTCAAAATATCAAAATTGAAAAGGAAAATTATAATATAAGAGATTCTGTAAAGTTAAAGCTGAAATTATCTGATATGGAGGGCAAGGCGGCGTCGGGTATTGTATCGGTTTCTGTGGTGCAAAATAATCGTTTAAGTACCAAAACAGCAAACATCGAGCATTATTTTTACTTAAATAATTCGCTTAACGAATTGCCTGCAAATCCATCGGGTAATGGTTTGCAGGATAAAGAATATCTGGAAAATATATTATTAATAAAAGGATGGAGGCGATATACGGCAGTTTTGCAAGCCTTAAACCGTGATTCAGTGTTTATGGTAAAGGAGAACATTATGAGTGGTGCGGTATTTAATGGTCAGAAACCTTTAAAAAAAGCAGTTAATTTAATTTCTTTCGGAAGCATTAAAACCGGCATTATAGAAACCAATACGGATGGTTCATTCAATTTGCGTAATGACGACATCATGGTAGAACGAAATAATAATGTGTTTTTGCGGGTTGGTGTAGATAAAAATAATTACGATTTTAAAATTGCTGATGCCTTATTGCCTATAACTAATGCACTGGTATCAAAGATGAAACCAACCATATTCGAAAGTTTGCTAAATCATCAGGAAAATTCCATATTAAAAAATCTTCAAAACGTAATTGCTTTAAAAGATGTAGAGATAACAGTAAAGAAAGGTGCTATGTATGGAACTAAAGGTGAAGCTGGTGCTAATGAATGTGGTGATTATGTTAGTGTTCATCATTACTTAAATTATCCCGGCACGCCACTTTCCGGAAGGCTAAAGCCAATCAAAAATACGCCTTATTTAACACGAACTGATTTGCAGGGTTCACAGTTTAAAGTAGAAAGAGTTTGGTATACAGGCTGCTTAACCGAAAATGAAAAAATGGGAATTGCTATTGCAGGTATTAATACTGGTAAAGAATATTATATGGCTGTAGAAGATGATGGCGGTTTGCAATACCACTCAACCTTGTACTGGCAATCCGGTATGGTAACAAATGCGTCAGGTGAAATTCCAATTAGTTTCAAGGCCGGCGATATTGCTGATGATTTTTCAATCATCGTTCAAGGCATTAGCAATAAAGGATTAGTGAATATGAAAGAAACGTTTAAAATTAGCGATAAGCCATAAGGTGACAAGTTCATATAAATGCCCGATATAAAACACAACGTTCGATATCGGGCATTTTTTGTTTGAGCTTAAATTATAATTAGCTGATTGTTAATATTTTAACTTTGGCATTTTGCTTGTAAAAGCTTGTTCAAAAATATTTAAATGGACAAGCTCATTGAAGAAGAAGTTTTAGCGAAAAAAAGGAAGAAAACTTACTTCATCATATTTATAGTTTTAGTTGTGCTTATTGCGGCTGTTTGGTTGCTAAGATTTTATTTTAAGCCTTCTTTAACCGATGCCGATATCACCACCTCAAAGGTAGAAGTTGGCATAATAGAAAATACAATTAATGCCACCGGCGAAGTGCTTCCCGAATTTGAAGAAGTTTTAACCAGTCCGATAAATGCTTCTATCCAAAAAGTATTAATGGATGCCGGTAATCAGGTAAAAAAAGGTCAATCAATTTTAACACTCGATAAATCTGTTTCTGAAGATGAGTATGGCAAGCTTCAGTTTCAAATGGAATCTAAAGAGAATGAAATCCGTAAGCTTAAGCTCGATTTAGAAAAAAGTTTCTTCGATATCAAATCGAGTAACAGTATAAAACAATTGCGCATCAGCAATCTAAAAGATGCGGTTTCTTCCGCAAAGCGATTACTAAAAGCCGGTGGTGGTACACAAGAAGATGTGGAACGGGCAGAACTTGATTTACGCGTTGCCAATCTGGAAAAACTTCAGCTCGAGAACGAAATCAAAAGCAAGCAGCAAACCATGAAAATAGAAATCAGGGAAGCTGAAATTGCGCTGGCCATACAGCGAAATGATTTAAATGGTTTAAAACGCAAATTGGATTTAGCCAACTTAATTGCAACCAGACCTGGCGTAATTACCTGGGTAAATAAAAATATTGGCAGTAGCGTGCAGGCGGGTGAGGCTTTAGTGCGGATTGCAGATTTAAGCGGTTTTAAAATTGCCGGAAGTTTGTCTGATAATCTGTTGGATAAAATCCATCAAAATATGGCGGCCATTATTCGCGTGGGCGATGAGCAATTACGTGGAACCATAACCAATATTTCTCCATCTGTAAGTAATGCCATCGTTTCTTTCGATATTCAGTTAAATCAAAAAGATAATAAGGTTTTACGCCCAAACCAGAAGGTTGATGTTTTTCTGGTTACGGCAACCCGAAACGGTGTTTTAAGGGTAGCCAACGGACCAGCATTTAATGGTTCAAATCTTCAGGAAATATTTGTCTTAAATAAGGGTGTTGCAGAGCGAAGAACTGTTAAAACCGGCTTGAGTAATTTCGACTTTGTTGAAATAAAAAGTGGCTTAAAAGCAGGCGATGAAATTATCACATCGGATATGAGTGATTTTAAAAATGTAAAAAACGTAACGCTAAGTAATTAAAACGATGAAAAGAATTTTACTTAGCGCTTTACTTTTGGCCATCAGGTTTGCAAGTTTTGCTTTAGCCGAAACGGATACCTTGAAACTGACTTTGCCACAAGTTGTGCAAATGGCGAAATCAAACTCTATCGCCGCCAAACAAGCCATCACCGTAAAAGAAACAAAATACTGGGAATGGCGTACTTTTAAATCCAATTATCAGCCACAGCTTTCTTTAGAAGGTATTTTACCGGGTTATACAAAAACTTATAGCCAGGTGCAACAGCCAAACGGAACCATTCTTTTTCAGCCTGTGCATTACGATAATTCATCGCTTACGCTAAATTTTAGTCAGAGTATTGCCGCAACAGGCGGAACAATTTTTGGCACTACACAGCTACAACGGTTTACTGATTTTGATAGAAATAATGTGCTTTACAATGGTATCCCTTATGGTATTGGATACCAGCAGCCGCTTTTGCAGTTTAACAGTTTAAAATGGGATCAAAAGATTGAACCCTTAAAATACAATGAAAGCAAGCAGACTTTTATAGAAACGCAGGAAAAAATCTCCATCACGGTAACGGAGTATTTTTTCGATTTATTACTGGCGCAGGTAAACCTGAATATTGCAGAATTGAATTTTACAAATACGAAAAGGATTTTGGGCATTGCCGATACAAAATTTGAATTGGGTAAAATCTCTAAAAATGAAATTTTGCAATTACAGCTGGAAGTTTTAAATGCCCAAAAAGCAGTTGGAACGGCAAAAAGAGATGTGGAAATAGCCACTTTAAATCTCCGCAGTTATACCGGTATAGAAGGAGATGATCGCATAAAACTTGAAATGCCTGCTGCGGTTGCACAAATGTCTGTTTTGGCCGATAGAGTTTTGGCGCAAGCCTTTGAAAATCGTTCAGATGCAATTGGTTTTATCCGCCGGTTAGCGGAGGCAAAGAGAGATGTTGCAAAAGCCAAAGGCGAAAATGGTTTGAAAGCTACTTTGCGGGCAAATCTTGGTTTCTCAAATGCGGGTATCAATGCTCTTGATGTTTACCGCAACCCAAGAAGTCAGCAATCTGTAGAATTACAATTATCTATCCCGGTAATGGATTGGGGAAGGTCAAAATCACGTACTAAAACGGCATTGGCAAATGAGCAATTTACCACTTATGCGGTAGAGCAGGATAAGCAGGTTTTTGAACAGCAGATTATTACCCAGGTAACACTTTTTAATATGATGAAAGAACAAATCAAATTAACCGATGCGGCAGAAAATATTGCTTCAGAAAAATATAAAATAGCCAGCGAAAGGTATGTTTTAGGCAACCTGAGTATTACAGATTTAAGCATTGCTTTTCAGGAAAATGATAGAGCCAAACGAGATTATGTTTCTTCGCTTCGCGATTTCTGGGGCGCTTATTATCAGCTTCGCTACTTATCGTTATACGATTTTGAAAAAAATGTAAAAATTACCTATTGAAAACATAAAAACCTGATTAAGAGAACGGAGCCTGTGGCTGCTCCACTAAAGGCTAAAATTAGTTTAATATGTTAAGATTCTTTTCAGCTGCTCTGGTTTTCTTATTTGGGTAAAATGGAATTAAAGAATATACAATAAACAATAAACAATGAGCAATTTACAATAAATAAAAACCAAAGACCAAGAACCAAATCGCAATGATCAATAACCATTTCCATCATCCATTTTCCATCAACCATCATATATTTTACATCCTTACTAATCCATTTTCCATAACCTTACATTAATTTACACATTATGATACGCTTACAAAATATTGAAAAGGTTTACCGAACCGACACTGTAGAAACACTGGCCATAAATAACATTAGTTTAGATATTGCCAAAGGAGAATTTTTATCCATCATGGGTCCTTCCGGTTGCGGTAAAAGCACGTTGCTAAACATTATGGGCTTGCTAGATGATCCATCCAAAGGCAATATCGTTATCGATAATCAAGACATTAACCGTTTTACAGATAAAAAACTGGCCAATTTCAGAAATGAAAAACTGGGTTTCATTTTTCAGAGTTACCATTTAATTAACGATCTGCAAGTTTTGGATAATGTAGAATTGCCATTGCTTTATCGCAGTTTATCTGCTAAAGAAAGAAAAGAACTTGCCACAGCAGCATTAGAAAAAGTTGGTTTATCTAATCGGTTAAAACATTTTCCTAGTCAGCTGTCTGGCGGGCAAAGACAACGCGTAGCCATTGCAAGGGCAATTGTTGGTCGGCCGCAAATTATACTTGCCGATGAGCCTACCGGTAACCTGGATAGCGCAATGGGTAACGAGATTATGGATATACTCATTAACCTGAATAAAAACGAAGGTACTACCATTGTAATGGTTACCCATGATGAAAGTATGGCGCAAAAAACGCATAGGTTAGTACGCCTTTTTGATGGTTCTCAAGTTCAATAAAGAAACAGCTATGTTAAAGAATTACTTCAAAATTGCTATCGCTGTATTAAAAAGGAGAAAGTTTTTCACCTTCATCAGCTTATTTGGCATCAGCTTTACGCTTACCATATTAATGGTTGCAACTGCTTTGGCAGATAAAATGTTTAGTCCGGATTACCCGGATGATAAACAGGAACGTTCGCTATACGTAGAAAGAATAGAAATCAAGAATACGAAACAAGGCTGGGTAAATATGAGTAACCTATCTTTTCATTTTTTTGAACAATATGCTTCGAAATTAAAAACAGTTTACAAAATAGCCATTTCCTCGGGCGAGAAATCTTCAAATGCTTATGTTAACAATAAAAAACTGGTTATTGGTTACAAATACACCAACGCCGATTACTGGAATGTTTTGAACTACAAGTTTATTGAAGGTAAGCCCTATACCGATGTAGAAATTAAAAATTTAGAGCGTGTTGCGGTAATTTCTAAAGAGACAAAGGAGGCTTATTTTGGTGATGTAAAATCAGTTATTGGTCAATACATTTCTGCTGATAATATTAACTATAGGGTTATTGGTGTAGTAGAAAATGTTCCGGGCTCGGTGCGCAATTTTACTGGAGATATGTACTTGCCATTTACACTTTCGAGAGATAAAAAAGATACCGGTTTAATGGGGTCATGTAATGGCGTATTGCTTGGTCGAACTGAAAGCGACTTACCCAAAATGAAGAAAGAATTTGCTCAAATGGTTAATAAATTGCCTATTCCGCCAGAGTTTGATAAAATTTATTGCAATGCAGATAAGCATTTAATTAGCATAACACGTAGAATGGCCGGAAATTCTACCGATGATGGTGTTACTAAAGTAATTACCATTGGCGGTGTTTTTGTTTTACTTTTCTTGCTGCTTCCAACCATCAATCTGGTTAACATTAACATCACCAGAATTATGGAACGTTCATCAGAAATTGGCGTCCGCAAAGCCTTTGGCGCATCTTCCAAAACCTTAGTTTACCAGTTTATTGTCGAGAATTTAATTTTAACTTTTATAGGTGGGTTGATAGGAATTTTGCTTTCTGTGCTGGTTATTTACCTGATAAATGATTCAGATTACATATCAAACTTCAACCTCAGCATGAATTTAAAAGTCTTTTTTATAAGTCTTTTAACATGCTTTTTATTCGGGTTAATTTCCGGAGTTTATCCGGCCTGGAGAATGTCTAAATTAAATATTGTTAAAGCTTTAAAGGCTTAAATCGCCATAAATAAAATATATATGTTTAAGCATCTATTTAAATTAATATGGAATAAAAGGAAGCAAAACTTTCTTTTTTTAACAGAAATTCTGATTTCGTTTCTGGTTGTGTTTGCTGTTTTTTCTTACATAACTTATTACTATCAGAACTATTCAAGGCCTTTAGGTTTTGATTATAACAGGGTTTGGGCAATTGCTTATAGCGGTGAGCAATTGTCTAAAAACCCTGATACCTTAACTACCTTTTATGCTAATCTGGAGAAAAGTTTAAAATCTATGCCAGAGATTAAAGAAGTTAGTTTTTCGCATTCTAATTTTCCATACTCTTCTAGTTTTATGAACAGAGGGTTAAAATATGGAAAGAAAGATTTTAATATGATTAATCATTACGTAGTTTCTAACGATTATAACAAAGTATGGGATGTGAAACTGAAATATGGCAGGTGGTTTTTGCCCGAAGATTTGGTTACGAAAGATAAAGCCATCATTATTAATGAATCTTTAAGACAGGAAATGTTTGGAAAGGAAAAGGGAATAGGTAAAATAATAGGCGATGAGAAAGAAAAGTTAAAAGTTATTGGCATTGCAAATGATTTCAAATCAGACGGAGATTTTGCACCGATGAATAACATCATGTTTGTGCAGCTTGATACAGCTAATTTAAAATGGACAAGTAACATTTTAATAAAAGTAAACGAAACTGCCGATGCAACTTTTGAAAGCAAGCTGTATAAATTTATGACAAGCACCACACGCAGTGCTGTAGAAATACAGCACGTTGATGAAATGCGGGCATCAAGAAACAGAACTACACTGATACCTATATTTCTGTTTGTAATTGTTGCCGCTTTCTTGATTATAAATGTTGCGCTTGGCTTGTTTGGCGTATTGTGGTACAACATTAATAAAAGAAAAGGAGAAATTGGATTAAGGCGGGCGATTGGTGCAAGTGGTGCCTCGGTATCTTTACAAATGGTTTTAGAATCATTAATACTAACTACAATTTCGTTATTATTAGGTTGTTTTTTTGCTGTTCAGTTTCCGCTGTTAAATGTTTTTGCCATACCTGCAAGCGTTTATGTTATAGCCATTTTATTAGCAATATTATTTATTTATACATTGGTTTTGGCTTGTTCGTTGTATCCGGGTAAGCAAGCGGCGGCAATTCATCCTGCCATTGCATTGCATGAAGACTAATTTTTTAACTTCGTATATGATTTTAGTTGTTGATGATGATATCGCGGTAAGAGCTTCAATTTCGCTTCTGCTAAAAGGAGCCGGGAATGAGGTGCTTACGGCTGATAATGCTGTTGAAGCTTTTGAAAGGGTGCAATCAAAAAAGCCTGATCTGATTATTTTAGATTTAAATTTTTATAACGATACATCTGGTAAGGAGGGAATGAGTTTGCTTAAAAAAATCAGAGCGGTTGATACCAAAGTGCCAATTATTTTAATTACCGGATGGGCAAGTATCGAACTTGCAGTAGAGGGTATGAAACTTGGCGCCAATGATTTTGTTAACAAACCCTGGAATAACGAATATCTCTTACAAACCGTTGAAACCCTTTTGCAATTAAATGTAAGGCAAGCTATTTCTCAAAGCCGGAAATCACTAACAAAAAAATATAATTTCTCGCAAATTATCGGTGAAGATGCCGGGTTAATTAATATTTTAGAAACTATTGGTAGGGTAGCAGGAACAAATGCTTCTGTGTTAATTACCGGCGAAAGCGGTACGGGCAAAGAATTAATTGCAGAAGCTATACACGAGAACAGTGCCCGCTCTTTAAAGCCTTTTGTTAAGGTAAATTTGGGAGGCATTTCTACCTCATTGTTTGAAAGTGAAATGTTTGGCCATGTTCGCGGTGCCTTTACCGATGCTCGTTTCGACAGAATCGGGCGCTTTGAAATGGCCAATAAGGGCACAATCTTTTTAGATGAGATTGGCGATTTGGAAGCTTCTAGTCAGGTAAAGCTTTTAAGGGTTTTGCAAGATAGAACTTATGAAGTTTTGGGCAGCAGCCGAACCAAAACTGTTGATGCAAGGGTTGTTTGCGCAACCAATAAAAACCTGAACGAAATGGTAGGTTCGGGATTGTTTAGGGAAGATTTACTCTACAGAATAAACCTGATAACTATTCATTTGCCTGCGTTGAGGGAGCGTTCGGGTGATATCCCGCTTCTGGTAAATTTCTTTATCGAAAATATGAAAGAGCTCTACAATAGGCCAGATTTACAGGTTATACCCTCAGCGGTGCGTTGGTTGCAGCAATTGCCTTTGCCGGGAAACATTCGCCAGTTAAAAAATCTGGTAGAACGAACCGTTCTTATCAGCAATAAAAATGAATTAGGTATTGATGATTTTAAGTCGCAGTTAAATTTATCGCCTTTAAAAAACGATAAAGTGAAATTACCGGGTGTTGGTACCATGACTCTTGAGCAAATGGAGGCTGAAATGGTAAAGCAGGCTATGAATTTCCATAAAAACAGAATTACAAAAGCGGCTGCATCTTTAGGTATAACCAGAAATGCACTTTATCGCCGCCTGGAGAAGCATCAAATTCCTTTTAATGAAACTGAAGACTAAGTATATTTTATTTATCGTAATTCTGCACATCATTTGTTTGGTGCTGAGTTATTTCATTTTCCAAACAGAAAAGCTCATTTTCATCGTTTCTGAAGTTGCCATCTTATGCTCGGTTGTTATTTCTATCAATCTGTATAAACAATTAATTAGTCCGCTTACCTATTTAAAACAAGGAATTTCTGCAATTAAGGATAAAGATTTTAACGTAAAATTTGTAGAAACCGGCAAAAAAGAAGTTGATGAATTGGTTGGCGTTTATAACCGCATGATTGATGAATTAAGGGCAGAACGAACCCGACAGGAAGAACAGCATTTTTTTCTGGAAAAACTGATTCAAACTTCTCCAACCGGGATTATTACACTCGATTTTGATAAACAGATTAAACAGATTAATCCTAAAGCATTGGCGATTTTGAAAACAAATCCTGAATTGCTCGAAACACATATACACAACATGCAAACCGGTACTGCTAAAATGATTAGGATTGATGGCTTACATAACTATAAAGTGCAAAAATCTAAATTTATGGATAGGGGTTTTGAGCGCATATTTATTATGTTGGAAGAAGTAACTGCCGAAATTTTTGCAGCCGAAAAAGGGGTTTATAATAAGGTTATCAGAATGATGGCACATGAAGTTAACAACACAATTGGTCCGGTAAATTCGATAATGAATACTGCATTGGCTCAACAGAGTTTGTGGGCCAACGATAAAGAGTTAATGATAAAAAATGCGATGAAAGTAGCTATCGACCGAAATCAAAATTTGAGCATTTTTATGCGGAATTTTGCTGATTTAGTTAAGCTACCTAAAGCCAATCGTAAGCAGATTGATTTGGTTTCTTTGCTTATTTCGATAACGGAACTACTGCATTTTACACTTCAGGAGAAAAATATCGAATTCAAATTTAATATTCCAGATAAACCTTTTTTTATTCTTGCTGATGTAGAACAGATGGAGCAAGCGTTAATTAACATTGTAAAAAATGCTGTTGAGGCTATTGGAAAAAATGGTATAGTCAAAATCTATATAGATTTTGAAGATTATAGATTGGATATTTCTAACTCAGGAAATGGCATATCGCCAGAGCATGAAGACATGTTATTTAGCCCGTTTTTTACAACTAAGAAAGACGGACAGGGCATAGGCCTAACTCTGGTCCGGGAAATATTACTAAATCATAATTTTAGTTTCAAACTAAAAACCTATGGTATAGATGATACCAGATTTGAGATAAAATTTAAAGAAGGTAATCAGACATTTCCCATCTAAAATTAAGGCATTATTCTGCGGTATTTTTGCCTAATTTTTTATCTCTTCGTTTTTAAAATACTTTAGCTACAAATTAACTATCCATGTCGCTAAATCATCATCTGTAGATAAACCTATTTTTTTCCTGATTCTATATTTACGGCTTTCTACGGCTCTTAAAGATGTTTTGCTAAAGTATGCTATCTCTTTTGTATTAAATCCGAGTTTTAACTTAGCGCATAAATCTAAATCTGATGATAGAATATCGGGGGAGTGTTTAGTCAGCTTGTAGATAAAAACAGGGTGATGCTCTTTAAATTTAGCATAAAATGAGGGGTCGTTGTCTTTTACAAGATTGTTAATTTCTTTCAACACATCTTCGCTCAATTTATCTACCTGCAATTCCTCAAACTTCCTATTTAATAATGTTTTTTCTTGTTGATGGGTTTTAACTGAATTGCTATGCTTGTTTCGCAGATGAAAGAAGGCCAGGATAGATGCAATTACGGCAATAATAGCTGCCACAATTAGCGTAACGTAAGTCATCCGGCTTTTTTCGTGGTGAGTTTCTTTCTCAGCAAGTATAATTTCTGCAGTTACCTGAGAAGAAACTTTATTTGCAGCTGCAATACTATCAGTAATAGCTGCATACATGCTTGCGTAATTTTTAGCATTATCTTTATCGCCCAGTTTTTCGTAAAGCTGCGCAATTAACCTATAGCTTGCTTTTATATTGCCTACTCTTTTACCCTTTTGGGCAATTTTTAATGCGGTTTTATAATATAATAATGCACTATCTGTTTCATTTCGCTTTGTGTAAATCTGACCTAAACCCAGAAATGATTCTATGCTCAGTTTAAGAAGTTTTAGTTTTTCAGCCAATGCATTTGATGCTTCAAAATAATGCTTCGCAGAATCAAGCTGGCCTTTGTTGAGATAAAATGTACCAAGTAAAGAAGCATCAATTACCAATGCGTTTTTCAATTTTTTATTTGAAATAAATTGCTGGATATTATAACTTTTTTTTCGGTAGTATAAAACCGAATCTAAGTTAACAGGTACGGTTTTGTTGTTTTCAATATTCACCGCCCTTAATCGATATACTCTTCCTAAATTAAAATTCCTTAAATCCTTCTCTTCTATTTTTTTAGCATAAGTTTCAGATTCTAAGAGATATTCTTTACTCTTATTAAAGAAAAATAAATTTCCATAGCAATTCGCTTTTAATGCAAAGAGATGAGAAAGACTTGCAGGATTTTTTAATGCTCTAACTTCAGGCTCAATTTTTTGGATGGTTTTAAGTGCTTCATCGAACTTGCCACTATTATAAAGATTTACGCACCTTAAAATTAAAAGGTTAACTGTTCCTTGTTGGTATTGGTGTGCCCTGGTTTGCTTTAATAGTTTTTGTATCATCAAATCACTGGAGTCAACATCAGTCATATCTCTTCCAATTAGATATGCTTTATCCATTGAGTGTTTGCTAGGCGATTGAGCAAAGCAAATCGTACTGATTAAAAAAATGATGACAAATAGTGATAATTTCAAAAAAAGGGTGATTTTAAAAGTTAAACATGGATACTAAAATAAATAAAAGGGAGGACTTGCTTAGCACAATTAGGAATATATTTTCTACATGTGCTTTTTGTATTAAAGAAAAAAGCTGCTTTACATTTGTAAAGCAGCTTCGTAGCCCGTAGGGGAATCGAACCCCTGTTTCCAGAATGAAAATCTGGCGTCCTAACCCCTAGACGAACGGGCCATTTTGATTTGCGATTTCGGATTTAAGTGTTACGATTGGTAAAATATACAATCATTAATCTAAAATCGCCATTCAACTTGGTAGCGGGGACACGACTCGAACGTGCGACCTTCGGGTTATGAGCCCGACGAGCTACCAACTGCTCCACCCCGCATTATATTTGGTGTTTTTAATTCGGCATTAGCTCTAACGAGCGTAATCCCGAAACTTCGGGACTCCACCCCGCATTATATACAACTCGTTTTTAGCTTGAATTAAATCCTTAACTCTGTTTCCGAATTGGAATGCAAAGATATAATTCGTTTCTTTGTAGTGCAAATTTTTTTTAAAAAATATTTTAATGGCACATAAAGCAGGTTTTGTTAGTATAATTGGTAAGCCAAATGTTGGTAAATCAACCTTGATGAATGTGCTTGTAGGCGAGCGACTTAGTATTATTACACCTAAAGCGCAAACCACAAGACACCGCATTTTAGGTATAGTAAATGAAGAAGAATATCAGATTGTTTTTTCTGATACTCCAGGTATTATCAAGCCCAAATATAGTTTGCAAGAAAGTATGATGAGCTTTGTTAATGGTTCTTTAACCGATGCTGATGTGCTTTTATTTGTGACCGACATTAACGAAACACACGATGAAGACGACGTTTTAGATAAATTAATTAAACGCGACATTCCAACAATTGTACTGATTAACAAAATAGATACAGCGTTACAAGAGCAGGTGGATGAAAAAATTGCTTATTGGCAGGAAAAATTAAACCCGGTGGCCATTTATGCAATTTCTGCTTTGCACAAACATAATGTTGATGGATTATTAGAACGCGTTCTGGAAATGCTGCCCGAACATCCACCATATTACGATAAAGAAGAATTAACCGATCGTTCTGAGCGTTTTTTCGTGTCCGAAATCATCCGCGAAAAAATCTTTTTAAACTACCAGAAAGAAATTCCATACAGTACCGAAGTTATTGTAAAAAGCTTTAAAGAAGAAGAATTACGTTCTGGTAAAGAAGGTGATTTAATGGTTAGAATAAGCGCCGAAGTTGTGGTAGAACGCGATTCGCAAAAAAACATTTTAATTGGTACGGGTGGTAAAATGCTTAAAAAAGTGGGTACCGAAGCCCGCCTCGAAATTGAGAAGTTTTTAGGAAATAAAGTTTTTTTAGAACTGTTTGTTAAAGTAATTCCCGATTGGAGAAGCAAAAAGAATTACCTAAAGAGCTTTGGTTACGATAATTAAGCGTACCTTTGCAGCCCGAAATAAATCGGTTAGTAGTTGATAGTCAATGGCTGATAGCCCAATCGTTTAAGCAGCTTGCCTAAACACCGCGACCATTAACTATAAGCCATTAACTATCAATAACACATACAATGAGTAATATTATCGCCATCGTAGGCAGGCCAAACGTAGGAAAAAGTACACTATTTAATCGTTTAACAGAAAGTCGGAAGGCAATTGTTGATGATATGAGCGGCGTAACCCGCGACAGGCATTATGGTGTAGGCGAGTGGACCGACAAACAATTTACAGTAATTGATACAGGTGGTTACGTTGCAAACTCAGAAGATGTTTACGAAGCCGCTATCCGCGAACAGGTAATGATTGCCATTGAAGAAGCAAGTGTGCTTATTTTTATGGTTGATGTTACAACCGGTATCACAGATTTAGATGATGATATTGCCCAGGTACTTCGCAGAAGTAAAAAACCTGTTTTTGTTTGCGCCAACAAAGTAGATAATACCGCTTTATACAACGAAGTTCATACTTTTTATGGTTTTGGTTTAGGCGAAGTTTACCCCCTGTCTTCAATGACGGGTTCTGGAACCGGAGAGTTGTTGGATGAAGTAATTAAAAGCTTTAACGATGAGCCTGAAGAAGAAAATGAATTGCCGAAAGTAACCATCGCTGGTCGCCCAAATGTGGGTAAATCTTCTTTGGTAAACGCTTTAATCGGTAAAGAACGCAATATTGTAACCGCAAACGCCGGTACAACACGCGATTCAATTAAAATTCATTACAACCAATTCGGTCACGAATTTATGTTAATTGATACTGCCGGATTGCGTAAAAAAACTAAGGTTAAAGAAAATCTTGAGTTTTATTCGGTAATGCGTACCATTAAAGCTTTAGAAGAGGCTGATGTTGTGGTATTGATGATTGATGCCCAAGAAGGTATCGAAAGTCAGGATATTAACATCTTCCACCTGGCCGAAAAGAATAAAAAAGGTATTGTAATTTTGGTAAACAAGTGGGATTTAATTGAAAAGAACACCAAAACCATGAAGGTTTTTGAAGATGAAATTAGAGAACGCATCAAACCATTTACCGATGTGCCTATCGTTTTCACTTCTGTTTTAAACAAACAACGTATTTTTAAATCTATCGAAGCAGCTTTAGAAGTTCATAAAAACCGTAGCAAAAAAATACCGACGTCAAAATTAAATGATATAATGCTGCCATTAATCGAGGCTTTCCCGCCGCCGGCACTAAAAGGCAAGCACATTAAAGTTAAATACATTACTCAAATTAACGGAACATCGCCAATGTTTGCCTTCTTCTGTAATTTGCCGCAGTACATTAAAGATCCGTACAAGCGTTTCATCGAAAATAAATTAAGAGAAAACTTCGATTTTTCTGGAGTTCCGATTCAAATTTATTTTAGACAGAAATAAGCAAGAGTTTTTAAAAATAATTAGAAAAGCAGGGTTCGCATTCCATAGGAGAAAGCAGCCCTGCTTTTTTGTTTCAATCCCCGAAGAAAAATCGGGGGATTTCCACGTCAATCAGGTTTAGTTACAAAGTAATGTGCTTTTGGGGTAGGTTAACCACCCCTTGCCTCAGTTTCACATACTCTAAAAAAGCCGTTGTCAGTCTGAGCCTGTCGAAGACCTTTCTTGCAACCGAAAAACGAAAAATATATATCCTTCGATAACTTGTATCGATGCTTTGGGAAACTCAAGATGATAATATTTGTTTTCTCCCTAAATTGATAACATTTCGTGTTGGTTTTTGCGCCACAAACCCACAAATATTTACACTACAGAAGTTTTTAGCCCCGGTTGAAGTGATACCCTGCAGGGCTGCGAAGCGCCCGAAGCGTATAAACGGAAAACGGGAAGAAATGTAAATTTATGTAGTGCAATTGCGCTTCAAAAAATTAAATCATCCAAATTATTGAAAATTTTATTTCAATTGCTTTCCGTTTCCCGCATAGGCAGAATAACGGCGATTTGATAATTTGTTATAAAATCCTCCGCGTATTCCATGTTTCAGTGGTAAAAAACATAATTTTACATCATGCAAATTGAAGTTAAGAACAGCACAGCTAAGGATATTGATAAAATTTTTGAGTTTTACGATATGGCCGTTGCCCACCAGAAAAAGGTTTTTAATAAACATTGGCAAGGTTTCAGCAGGGATTTGGTAGAAACTGAAATTGCCGAAAACCGACAATACAAAATTTTAGTTGATGGAGTGGTTGCCTGCATTTTTGCAGTAACTTTTGATGATAAATTAATCTGGGGCGAGCGGGATAAAGATTCCATTTACATCCACAGAATAGTTACACATCCTGATTTTAGAGGATATGCTTTCGTAAAAGAAATTATTAAATGGGCTAAAGGTTTTGCAGCCGGAAATAATATTGCTTTTATTAGAATGGATACCTGGGCCGATAATGAAAAGCTTTTGGAATATTACACTGCTTGCGGTTTTGACTATGCCGGTGTGGTAACTATGGAAAAAACTGATGGTTTGCCGAAGCATTATGAAGGCATAAGTTTAAGCTTGTTCGAAATTAGGGTTTAGCTGCCGCAGCTTTTAGTAATTGTAGCGAATGATTGATGGCTTTTGGTGTATTTCCATCTCCATGACCCGGAATTAAAATCTTTGCAGCAGGAAATTTATTCTGCAGGTTTTTTAAACTCTGAGGCCATTGTTTAACATTTGCTTCACCGATATAACCTAAATCTTCTGAATCGATACTTTTTACAAAGCAACCGCCGTACAATAAATTAGCTTTATCAAACCAAACCACAATATTATCTTTAGTATGCCCTTCGCCGGGAAAAAATGTCTGGATTTTGTAACCGCCAACATTAAAAGTTGTATCGCCATTAAAGGTAAATTGAGCGGTGGGTTTATTTGTTGCAGCTAGTATTTTATTGGTTTTAACTGTAGCGTAAGTTTTAATTCCTTTGGCTTTAAAAAACCCTAATCCTCCGGATCTGTCATCGTGCGAATGCGTTGCGATGGCCAATACCACTTTTTGATTATGCTTTGCCTTTATGCTATCCAAAAACGGTTGAAACTGTGTAGCATCCCAGGGTGCATCTATTACCACAACGCCTTGCTTTGTTACCAGGTAAATGGCATTCGCATCTACAATATCTCCTTTGTAAGTGTTATATGAGGTGTATTTGTATAAATTGGGCGCTAGTTTTTCAATTTTTAGTTTTGGGTTTTGGGCAAAAACACTCGAAAATATCAGGCAAAGCATTGCAGATAATACTGATTTCATAGGTTATCTTAAATTTAGTTTCCAGGTAAACATGCCTTCGCCTTCGGCAATTTTTACAAAATTATTTTTTTCTAAAACGGAGTAGGAAGCTACATTATCGATTTCTGTAGATGCAGTTATGATTTTTACTTCAGGTTGCGTTGCTGCCCATCTAATTAATCTGCCAACGGCTTCGGTCATATAACCTTTGTTTCTAAATTGTTCATAGGTTCCATAACCAATTTCAATTTCTCCATTGGCATCGGGTTCGCCAACAAAACATATATCGCCAACCAATTTCTCATCATCTTTTGATATGATTGACCATAAAGTATTATACAAATAGTTCTTGTTAGCATCTATTACGTTTGGCAAAATGGTTTCGCGAATGGCTTCTTGCAATTCATCAGAAATTACGTTATGGCCATGCTTAAGCTTAAGCTCGTTTTCTAACGAATTATCATTTCTAACGTATTTTAAAAGTTGGTTATGAGTTAAGGGATGCAAAATCAATCTGTCTGTTTCAAGTGTCATGAGTAATGCCTGGAATTTTATTTACTGCAAGCTGTTTAAGGCTTGTTTAACTACATTATCGTTTTGGTTTGCAGCTCTATAATAGCCAACATCGCCTAAATAGTATCTGCAAAGTAATGCTTTCAAATCATTTAAAATTAAACCTTTAGAATTGTAGAGTTGAAAACGGTCTATTTGCACATTTTTACGCTGCAGAAAACCGATAAAATCTTTAAAATCTAAATCGTTAAGGTTAAAGGTATTGATATTCTGTTCGATGTATGTGGAACTATATTTTGTTGTTAAAATATTAAACACATAATCAGAAAGCACTTTTTTGCTTACCAAAGTGTTGTAGAATTTATTGTAACCTGTAGTGTCGAGTTTTACAAAAACATCAGGCTGTATGCCGCCAACAGTTTTTGGTTTTCTTTGCGAAACATTTACGCCGTTATTTTTTTCGAGAGAATCTTTAAACGAAGTTAAATCTCCGGTAAGTTCGCCGTCGTTTAAGCGTTCATCTAATTCATGTTTGTAAGCATCGTAACCTTTTTTGTAAGATTTTTGGATACTCTTACCAGAAGGTGTATAGTACCTTGCAATGGTAAGGTTTAATGCCGAACCATCTTCAAATGCAAATTGCTCTTGCACCAATCCTTTACCAAAAGAACGGCGACCAACAATAACACCTCTGCCTAAATCCTGGATAGCACCTGCAACAATTTCACTCGCCGATGCGGTGTTTTCATTAATTAAAACAGCTAATTTTCCTTGCTGAAAAGCGCCACTGCCTGTGGAGAAATAATCGGTACGTGGTTCGTGCTTGCCTTGCGTGTAAACAATCAGTTTATTTTCGCCTAAAAACTGGTCGGCTAAACCTGTTGCCGCACTAAAATATCCACCTCCGTTATCGCGTAAGTCGAGTATTAGCTTTTTCATGCCTCTGGCCTTTAAATTATTGGCAGCTACAGAAAAATCATTATCTGTATTGGCGCCAAATTTACTAATGCGAACATAGCCAGTTTCGCTATTAATCATGTATGCGGCATCAACACTACTAATGTTAACTTTTCCTCTGGTTACCATTACGCGGTTTGGTAGCTGGTTTCCGCTATGCTGTAATAAAACATTAACACCACTTCCGGCTTTGCCTTTAAAACGACCGGCTAATTGATCTTTGGGTAAGTTTTTGCCGCTAACAACGGTAGAATCTATGCTTAAAATTTTATCGCCAAGTTTTATGCCTGCCTGGTAAGCTGGTCCATCTTTAATAACGCCCGTTACCATCATGGTGTCGTTAAGCATGTAGTATTCCAATCCAACACCTTCAAAATTTCCTTCCAAATCTTCCTGCATATTTTGCGCATTTGTAGGTGGCAGGTAAACGCTATGCGGATCAAGTTGGTGTAAAACGCTGTCGATAGGTAAATTCTGTAAAGAATCTGTATTGATATCATCTACATAATTTCCGTTGATGATGTGCAGAATCTCTTCAAGTTTTTCGGAGTTTGCGGCTAGTTTTGTAGGTTTTTGAACGCCATATCCCTGGTCTTTGATAAACTTAATACCCAAAACCATACCTACTATTAAAATTACAGAATAGCTTATGGCAATTAAGGCATTATTACGGGAGTTTTTTTTCATTAGCGTTGCTACAAATTTATGAAAATAAGCGGTTTGATTAATTTTTTAACGCATTTTTATCATCTTTTGTTTATCATTTTTAACATTAAATAACTTTAGTTAAGTGTTTGCTAAATTTTTGTGACACATATTTTTGTTTTTTTGATTAGTTTTTAGAAAGAATTTACCGAATTTTATCAAAATTAAATTTATGGATAGAGTTACCGAGCAAGAATCAAAATACAACGACATCGAAAAAATGTCGGTTTTGGAGGTTCTTCAGGGCATTAATAATGAAGATAAAACTGTTGCTTTTGCAGTGGAGAAATCTTTGCCTCAGATAGAAAAATTAACTTCGGCAGTAGCTGAAAGAATGAAAAAAGGCGGTCGCCTTTTTTATATTGGTGCAGGTACCAGTGGCCGTTTGGGTGTGGTTGATGCCTCAGAATGCCCGCCAACTTATGGTGTGCCTTTCGATTGGGTAGTTGGTATTATTGCCGGTGGCGATACGGCAATTAGAAAAGCCGTAGAGTTTGCAGAAGATGATGCAGAACAAGCCTGGAAAGATTTGCAGGAATTCGATATTAACGAGAAAGATTGTTTAGTTGGTTTAGCAGCTTCAGGCACAACGCCTTACGTTATCGGTGGTTTAAATACAGCCCGCAAAATTGGCGTTTTAACCGGTTGTATCGTTTGTAACACCGGCGGACCAATAGCTGCTGAATCAGATTTTCCGGTAGAAGTTGTAGTTGGACCTGAATTTGTTACGGGTTCTACAAGGATGAAATCAGGCACGGCACAAAAATTAGTTTTAAACATGCTGAGTACCACCGTTATGGTTCAGCTTGGACGTGTTGTTGGAAACAAAATGGTAGATATGCAGTTAACCAATAATAAACTGGTTGATCGCGGAACGCAAATGGTTGCTGATGAGTTGCACATTAATTATGATGAAGCAGCAGATTTGTTAAATCGTTATGGCAGCGTTCGTAAAGCGGTAGAAGCAGGGCAATTGAATTTATGATTGTAGATTTACGACTTACGGTTGCTGCAACCCAATTTCAAATAAACTGATTTACGATTTTTCAATCTAAAATCGTAAATCTTTAAATCAAAAATTTAAGAAATGCACGAGATAGAGCCGTATTATCAATGGAGGGATGAGTATATCTCGGCAGAAGATGAACGTTCGCCGTTTTACAATACAGAATATTCTGAGCTATACTTCGATAAGCAGATTTACAATTTTCTTTTACATCCCCAATGGGATGAATTTGGTTCGAATACCTTATACATGAAAGTGCTTTTTGTTGATTATGATAGAAGTTATGCCATTATTGAATTTATTGGAGAATGGAACGACGCTATAAATAATGACATCATGTTGCTTAAACGCGATATTTTGGAATTAATGATGGATGAAGGCATTAATAAATTCATCCTTATAGGAGAAAATGTACTCAATTTTCATTCATCTGATGATAGTTATTATGAGGAATGGTTTCAGGAGGTTGAAGATGGGTGGATTGTGGGCATAAATTTTCAGGAGCATGTAATCCGGGAGTTTAAGGATAACAGCATCGATTATTACATAAACTTTGGTGGCTCCTTTGATGAAATGCCTTGGCGTACACTAAAACCGTTACAATTCTTTAAAAAAGTTGAAGAGTTGCTGACAAAAAGATTGAATTAAAATATCTATTTTTATATAATTTAAATACACAAAATAAAAAATGGAACAACAAAATTATCAATATCAAGATAACAGCGTTTTTGTACAACAAGGCTCTGTTTCTAAAAAATTCTTTGCAAACGTATTTACCTGGATGTTTGTAGCACTTAGTCTCTCAACAATTGCGGCTTACCTATTTAGTCAGAACGAGCAATTGATGCAATATTTATTAACTGTTAATCCATCAACAGGAAAAGTTGGTATGTCTATTTTCGGTTACATCGCAATGTTTGCACCACTTGGTTTAGTTTTATTAATGGGATTTGGTTTGAGCAAGCTTTCATATACTTCATTAATTGGTGTATTTGTGCTTTATTCTGTTTTAACGGGCATTAGCTTAAGCTTTATTTTATTGGCCTATACATCTGGTTCAGTTGTAAGCTGCTTTGCAGGTGCAGCTGGCATTTTTGGTATTATGGCGGTAATGGGTTACACGACTAACATCGATTTAAGCAAATTCGGTCCGATTTTAATGGTTGGTGTAATTGCTTTGGTAATTGCTAGTTTGGTAAATATGTTTATCCAAAGTGAGCAATTTAGCTTGTTTATGGCTTTCATCGGTATCGCAATTTTTACCGCTTTAACCGCTTATGATGTTCAAAAAATTAAAAGAATTGGTGAAGGTATCGAAGCAAACGGCGAACAGGTTTTACAAGTAGAATCTAAGAAAATGGCCATCGTAGCAGCCTTATCTTTATATCTGGATTTTTTAAACATTTTCCTTTTCTTACTTCGTATTTTTGGAAGCAGAAAATAACTTGTAACAGAACAATATTTTAAAGGCTGCGCAATTTTGCGTGGCCTTTGTAATTTTATTTGGCTTCAAGGCGATAATTTTTGGAATTGATGTTGCTTTGTTGCATTTTTGTATGCTTATTAAGAAAGACGGAGGGATTAGACCCAACGATGTCTTAGCAACCTGTGCCCACACAAGGTGCTAAATTCTAATCTCAGCAGTGGCGAGAGAAGATAAGTTAAGAAGGTAAATCAATCTGCCAACTTTTTAAATAAGCTTTAAGTATCAGGTATAAAGTATCAAGTATCAAGACGCACGTCTATATTTTGTGCTAATTATCTGCAGTTAGATTGATGTCTGGGAATCTTGATACTCGATACTAACTACTTGCTACTAGAAACAACAAATGAGTATAAGAGAAGAACTAGAGAAACGTATTTTGGTAATTGATGGTGCGATGGGTACCATGATTCAGCGTTATACGTTAACTGAAGAGGATTTTAGAGGGGAGCGTTTTAAGGATCATCCTTGTGATGTTAAGGGCAATAACGATTTGCTTAACATAACTCGTCCGGATATTATTAAGGCCATTCACCTGGAATATTTAAAAGCAGGTGCCGATATTATCGAAACCAATACCTTTAGTACGCAAAGGATTTCTATGGCAGATTACCAGATGGAAGATTTGTCGTACGAATTAAGTTTTGAGGGTGCTCGGGTTGCTAAAGAAGCTGCGTTAGAATTTATGGCTGAAAACCCAGACCGCAAATGTTTTGTTGCAGGTGCTATTGGTCCAACCAATCGTACGCTTTCTATGTCGCCAAATGTTAACGACCCAGGTTATAGAGCTATCTATTTCGATGAATTGGAAGAAGCCTATTACGAGCAGGTTCGTGGTTTGGTAGATGGTGGTTCGGATGTATTGCTTATTGAAACCATTTTTGATACTTTAAATGCAAAGGTGGCAATTGTGGCCATTAAAAAATACGAAGAAGTTATCGGTCGTAAGCTCGAAATTATGATTTCGGGAACCATTACCGATGCTTCTGGCAGAACATTATCCGGTCAAACAGCCGAGGCTTTTTTAAACTCGGTTATGCATGCAAAACCTTTGAGTATTGGTTTCAACTGTGCTTTGGGTGCAAAAGAAATGCGTCCGCATATTGAAGAATTAGCTACAAAAGCTGGTTGTTATGTTTCTGCTTATCCAAATGCAGGCTTACCAAACGAGTTTGGCGCTTACGATGAGCAACCGCATGAAACCGCTCATTTGGTAGATGATTTTATCCAGTCGGGTTTTGTTAATATTGTTGGTGGTTGTTGCGGTACCACGCCAGACCATATTGGCTGCATCGCAAAAAATGCAAAAAAGGCAGCGCCACGCAAAATCCCAGCTATTGAACCATTTATGCGTTTGAGTGGCTTAGAGCCGGTAACCATAACACCTGATAGTATTTTTGTAAATGTTGGGGAAAGAACCAATATCACAGGCTCGCCTAAATTTTCAAAACTTATTTTAGGTGGCGATTATGAAGCAGCATTAGCAGTTGCACTGCAACAGGTTGAAGGTGGCGCTCAGATAATCGATGTAAATATGGACGAAGGCATGCTTGATTCAGAAGCTGCCATGTCGAAATTTTTAAACCTTATTGCTTCAGAACCTGATATTGCAAAGCTTCCGATTATGGTCGATTCATCTAAATGGTCGGTTATAGAAAATGGCTTGAAATGTTTGCAAGGTAAAGGGATTGTAAATTCAATTTCACTTAAAGAAGGCGAAGATAAGTTTAAAGAAAGCGCCCGTAAAATTATGCAATTCGGCGCTGCCGTTGTAGTAATGGCTTTCGATGAACAAGGTCAGGCCGATAATTACGAGCGTAGAAAAGAAATTTGCAAGCGTAGCTATGATATTTTAGTTAACGAAATCGGTTTCCCACCGGAAGATATTATTTTCGACCCGAATATTTTAACGGTAGCAACGGGTTTAGAAGAGCATAACAACTACGCTGTTGATTTTATAAATGCCACAAGGTGGATAAAAGAAAACCTTCCTCATGCTAAAGTAAGCGGCGGTGTTTCTAATATTTCTTTCTCATTTAGAGGAAATAATGTCGTTCGAGAAGCGATGCACTCTGCATTTTTATACCATGCCATTCAGGCGGGTTTAGATATGGGAATCGTAAATGCCGGCATGCTCGAAGTTTATCAGGAAATTCCACCAGAATTATTAGAACGTGTAGAGGACGTGCTTTTAAACAGAAGGGAAGATGCTACAGAGCGATTGGTTGAATATGCAGATACTGTAAAATCAAAAGGTAAAGAACTTGTTAAAGATGAGGAGTGGAGAAAAGGAACGGTTGAAGAACGCCTTTCACATTCTTTGGTTAAGGGAATTGTAGAGTATTTGGATGATGATGTTGAAGAAGCCCGTCAGAAATACGCTCGCCCGATTCAGGTAATTGAAGGCCCGTTAATGGATGGGATGAACATTGTGGGCGATTTATTTGGTGCCGGTAAAATGTTTTTGCCGCAGGTTGTAAAATCAGCAAGGGTAATGAAAAAAGCTGTTGCTTATTTATTGCCTTTTATCGAGCAAGAAAAATTAGATAATCCGGATCAAAACCAAAGTTCATCGGCCGGTAAAGTTTTGATGGCAACCGTTAAGGGAGATGTTCATGACATTGGAAAAAACATTGTTGGTGTTGTACTGGCTTGTAACAACTTCGAAATTGTAGATATGGGCGTGATGGTTCCGGCACAAGACATCATCAAAAAAGCAAAAGAAATTAATGCAGATATTATTGGTTTAAGTGGGTTAATTACGCCTTCTTTGGATGAAATGGTACATTTCGCCAAAGAAATGGAGCGTGAAAATTTCACTATCCCTTTAATTATTGGTGGCGCAACAACTTCCCGAATTCATGCTGCGGTTAAGGTTGCTCCGAACTATTCTGGTCCGGCTATACACGTTCTGGATGCCTCAAGAAGTGTTACGGTTTGCAGCACTTTAATGAATCCGGAAACCCGGGATGACTATATTGCAGGCATCAAAGCTGAATACGATAAGGCTCGTGAAGCACATTTAAACAAACGTTCTGATAAACGTTTTAAAACTTTAGAAGAAGCTAGAGCAAATAAATTTAAGATAGATTTTAAAGCTGAACTTCCTATTCCGGCGTTTACCGGTACAAAGGTTTTTGATAATTATCCTTTAGAAGAATTAGTACCATACATTGATTGGACGCCCTTTTTCCATACCTGGGAATTACGCGGAAGTTATCCGAAGATTTTTGACGATAAAAATGTTGGTGATGAAGCCAAAAAACTTTTTTATGATGCACAAGTATTGTTGAAACGTATTCTTGATGAAAAATTACTAACAGCGAGAGGCGTAATTGGTTTCTGGCCGGCAAATGCAGTTGGCGATGATATTGTTTTGGATGTTAGCGGGAAAATGGAAAATGGAACGGAAAATTCCACCACTATTCACACGCTTCGCCAGCAGGCCGAAAAAGTTGACGGGCAGCCGTATTACGCTTTATCAGACTTTATTGCTCCGAAAGAATCGGGCATACAGGATTATTTTGGTGGTTTTGCAGTTACAACAGGGATTGGTATAGATGCTTTGGTTGAAGAATTTGAATCAAAACACGACGATTATAACAGCATCATGGCGAAAGCCTTGGCCGATCGTTTAGCAGAAGCTTTTGCAGAGCGCATGCATGAGCGTGTTCGTAAAGAATTTTGGGGTTATGCAAAAGACGAAGATTTAAATAATCAAGCTTTAATTAAGGAAGAATATGCAGGTATTCGTCCGGCGCCAGGTTACCCGGCTTGCCCCGAGCATACCGAAAAAGGTACTTTATTCGCCTTGCTAAATGCTGAAGAAGAAATAGGTCTTCGTTTAACAGAAAGTTATGCCATGTACCCAACAGCTGCCGTTAGCGGATTTTACTTTGCAAACCCAGAATCGAGATATTTTGGTTTAGGTAAAATAACTAAAGACCAAGTAGAGGAGTATGCCAAAAGAAAAGGTATGGAGTTGGAAGAAGCAGAGCGATGGTTGAGCCCGAATTTGGCATATTAGTTTTTTGGTATTTAGTACTTAGTGTAAAGTAATTAGACAAGATGCATAATTTCAGAGATCTTAAAGTTTGGAAAATGGGAATTCAAATATCGAGATCGGTATTTCAGCTCACCAGAACTTTTCCTGCAGAAGAAAGATATTCTTTAACATCTCAAATAACCCGCTCGGCTATATCGATACCATCAAATATTGCAGAAGGCTGTGGTAGAGCATCAGCTAAAGAATTCAATCGGTTTTTAAGCATAAGTTTAGGCTCTGCATTTGAATTAGAAACGCAGATAATATTAGCTTTCGAGTTCGGATATATTGATAAAATCAATTATGATAGAACAATAATTCAAATAAACGAAATACAAAAAATGATAAGTGGATTGCAAAGAAGTTTAAGCCTCTAATCATAATACTCAATACTTTATACTAAGTACTAAATGAAAATTACGCAACATATTCAAGAGGCAAAAGGTAAAACCTTATTCTCATTCGAACTCTTACCGCCGATTAAAGGACAAAGTATACAATGGATTTACGATGCGATTGATCCTTTATTGGAATTTAATCCACCGTTTATTGATGTAACTTCTTTACGCGAAGATTACATTTACAAAGAGCAGGAAAATGGTTTATTGCAAAAAGTTTCTTACCGCAAACGTCCGGGAACGATAGCCATTTGTGCAGCAATCATTCATAAATATAAAATTGATGCCGTTCCGCATTTAATTTGCGGCGGTTTTACTAAAGAAGAAACAGAAAATGCATTAATCGATCTGCAGTTTTTGGGTATTGATAATGTTTTGGCCTTACGTGGAGATGCCCGTGCCGCCGATCATTCTTTTGTGCCAACTAAAGGTGGCCATTGCTACGCTACAGATTTAATCGAGCACATCAAAAATCACAACGAAGGCAAATTTTTGCATGAAGATGTAGAAACTTTCAAAAGCGATTTTTGTATCGGCGTTGCCGGATATCCAGAAAAGCATTTTGAAGCTCCGAATTTAAATGCAGATTTTAAATTTTTGAAAAAAAAGGTAGATATGGGTGCTGAGTTTATCGTAACCCAAATGTTTTTTGATAATCAGAAGTATTTCGACTTCGTAAAAAAATGCCGGGAGAACGATATTAATGTACCGATTATACCGGGTTTAAAACCGATAAGCACATTAACGCAATTAAATGTGTTGCCAAAAATTTTCCATATCGATTTACCCGATGAACTTACGGACGCATTATCTCATGCAAAAAGCAATGCTGAAGCAAAAGAAATTGGTACAGAAGCCATGATTAAGCAATGTAAGGAGCTAATCGATTTTGGTGTTCCAGTGTTGCATTTTTATACCATGGGCAGGCCAGAGCAAACTAAGCAAATTGCAAAAGCGATTTTTTAAAATTTAAGTGTTTTTGCCAAAGGCTTTCTACGCTTTTGGGAAAATTACAAAACATTGATCTTAGCTTTTTTGTTAAACAATTTATACAACTTATCTTTGTAAGAATGAAGTTTATAAATTTTAAATATGTTTTAATTATTTGCGTAACACTAACCTTATTTTTTAAGGTGAGCAATGTGATGTCGTATTTAAAATTTTCTACCTCAACTATTGAATACACAGCACTAGCTGATGATTCTGAAAAAGAAGAGAAGAAAATTGAAAGTGAATACTTTGATGATCAACTTTTCGCTAATTCTTCCTTTCAGGTATTTTCAGCATCACCGGAGAAATTACCGGTTTCTGGAGATTCCTTTGTTTTAGCCCACTCTATTGAGGTTTTAACGCCTCCACCATCTATTTAAAGATAGTTTTTTCGTAAACAAATCTTTTTTCTCTGCCTAAAAAACAGTTTAGGCATCATTCATTTTTTTTTAATTTAATTATATCATAATATGAAACGAGCAATTTCACTCGCGGTATTTTTTGTAGCCGCATCATTTTCTCTTAGTGCACAAGAAGTTGTACAAAACAATGTTAAGCCTCTAAACAACTCTTTAGAAATGGTTTCTAAATTACAGCCGGTAAGTTTTAATTACGATAAAGCATGGGCCGAAAAGTTGAAACTTCCATCAACACCACAATATGGATTTGTTGGTTCAGATGCCAAAGCGGCCGTGCCATCAGTAGTTGCAGTGCAGGCAAAACAATACGCGGCAGGTAAAAATGCTTTTAATTCTGCTACGATGACTAAGGTAGATTACGAACGTTTAATCCCGCTTTTGGTTGGAAGTATAAAAGAACAACAACAGCAAATTGACGATCTTAAACGCGAATTGCAATTATTAAAAACACAAAAAGGTGAGTAGTAATGATAGGAATCAGCCGGAAGAAATTCCGGCTTTTTTATGCTTTACCAATTTATTTCATTCAATGCTTTTTTATAATTCTCTTTATCAAAACGATAAAGATTTGGTGCCTTATGTGCGCCACCTTTTCTAGGTTCATCGAGTTTAACCAAAATATTATAGCGCATAATTTTGCGGTAGAAATTACCTCTGTTTAATTTCTGACCAAGAATGATTTCATACAAAGCCTGTAGTTCAGGCATGGTAAAGGTTTCAGGAAGTAAATTATATCCTATCGGTTTGTGGCTTATTTGTTCTCGCAAAGCTTGCAAAGCTTTTTGTAGGATATTCTTATGATCCATCACCAAGTTTGGAATGTTTTCGATAGAAATCCATTCACAAGAATCCGAATAAACATCAGTTACAGGATTAACATCATTGTGATTTACCAAGGCATAATAGCCCAAGGTTATGAAGCGTTGCTTATGCCATAAATTATCTGGATAGTCTTTAAAATAATCCTCTGAACGGTTCAGGTTTCCAAATACGCCAAAGGCATTTAAAAAAACTTTATCGGCTCCGGTTCTTTCAAAAAGTATACGTTTCGCCGCATCATCAATTGATTCATCTTTGTAAACATAGCCACCAGGAAGCATCCAGCTTTGTTCGCCTTTTAGCTTTGGCATTAGCACATTTAAACTGTTATTATGAAAGCCAAAAACCACACAATCTATAGAGATATGCGGTAACGCATTTTCCCATAATTCTGCACTTGCATCTTGAACTTCTTTAACAATCATCGGCTAGAATGTTTATAATAGGATACATCCAAAATAAATAAATTGTTTCCTATTTTTTGAAAACCTTAAGAGTTTGGATATAATTTTATGTAATGCTGAGACTTTCAGAATTTAAATTACCACCGCTCTTAATGATTCTGTTTTAATCTGCATTCTTTAACAAATAACTTTTAAATCCTTCAAAATCAGCACCTAATTTATCTGCATGATGTGCTTTGCTCTGTAGCGCTTTAACCTGTTTTGGAATTTCTATTTTAGCAGCAATATCTACAGGGAAAATATCTGGAAATTTGCAGGCATGTGCAGTAGATAAAAATACCGCTGCACTTTTATCTTCAGGATTTTCCTTTCTAAATTTTTTAATGGCTAAGTAGGCAATTGCCGTGTGCGGACAAGCTACATAATCAAATTTAGCATCTATCTCTTTGATGCCTGCAAGTGTTTCTTCATCATTAAAACGATAAGAAGTAATTATGTTTTTTAATGCTTCAACATCGTTATCAAATAAATCCATAATACGAACCCAGTTGCTTGGTGCACCAACATCCATTGCATTTGAATAGGTTTGTGTTGATGGTTTTGTTTCATAAACACCTGATTCTAAAAAGCGGGGAACGGTATCGTTAATATTGGTTGCAGCAATAAATTGTTTCACTGGTAAGCCTAATTTGTAGGCCAATAAACCAGCACCAATGTTTCCAAAATTTCCACTCGGAACGGAGAAAATTAAATCAATTAATCCTTGCTTTTTTAACTGCGCATAAGTGTTAAAGTAATAGAAGGTTTGCGGAATTAATCTAGAAATATTTATTGAATTAGCAGAAGTTAAACGGAATTTCGCGTTCAGGTCTTTATCGGCAAAAGCTTGTTTAACCAAGGCCTGGCAATCATCAAAAGTTCCTTTTACTTCAATGGCTCTAATATTTTGTCCGTTAGTAGTTAGTTGTAGTTCCTGTATCGGGCTTACTTTTCCCTCTGGATAAAGAATGGTAACTCTGGTATTTGTTACACCTAAAAAACCTAAGGCCACTGCACCTCCAGTATCGCCGGATGTAGCCACTAAAACATCTAGAAGCTGTTCGCCATCTTTTAGAAAATATGCCATTACGCGACTCATAAAACGAGCACCAAAATCCTTAAATGCTAATGATGGTCCGTGGAAAAGCTCCAACACAAAAGTTTTTTCATCTAGTTTTACCGCAGGCGCATCAAAATTAATAGCATCATCAATTAATGCTTTTAAATCATCAGCAGGAATTTCATCTTTTAATAATGCCGAAGCAACTTTATTTGCAATTTCAGGCAAGGTATATTTTTCAATATGTTCTATAAAATCCGCATCAAGCTGAGGAATTTCTACAGGCATATATAAGCCCTTATCTTGCGGCATGCTATTAAAAACAGCCTCTTTAAAAGAAACGCTTAGGTTTTTATTGTTGGTTGAGTACAATTTCATGGTTTAAGTTGTAGGTAATAAGTAATACGTTATAAGTTTTGAACTAGCAAACTTATAACGTATCACTTAAATAACTCTCGGTCCTTCGGCGTTAACCGAAGAAACAAAAGCTTTGCTGTTAATATTAATTTTATGTAGATGTTGTTGTTGTGCTTTGGTTATTTTTTTTGCCGTTTCTTCATCTTTTGTTAAGGCAAAAACCGATGGTCCTGAACCTGAAATACCAAAACCAATAGCGCCGTTTTCCATTGCCAGATTTTTCATCTCATCAAATCCAGGAATTAAAATAGAACGCGTTGGTTCAACCAAAACATCTTTCATGCTTCGGCCGATAAGGTCGAAATCATTCATAAATAATCCGCTTACCAGGCCTGCAACATTTCCCCATTGGGTAACTGCATCTTTTAAAAATACCTTGCTGCGAATCATCTGTCGGGCATCTTTTGTAGGTACATCAACTTCAGGATAAACAATTGCTGCATACATTCCGGCCGGGGCTGGGAGCGAAATTACATCAAGTGGTTCGTAACTTCTAACCAAAACAAAGCCACCCATAATTGCTGGAGCAACGTTATCTGCATGGCCGTAACCGCAAGCTAATTCTTCACCTTTCATGGCAAAAGGAACCAACTCTTTTGGCGTTAGTAAATCGCCCATTAGCTTATTAATAGCAAATAAACCCGCAACCGTGCTTGCCGAACTAGAGCCTAAACCGCTACCAATTGGCATCTTTTTGTGCAATTCAATTTCAACGCCAATATCTAATCGGTTAATGTGTTTCAAATAATGCTGTACGCTGGCACTCACGGTATTCTTAGCCGCATCTAAAGGTAAACGGCCATCATCGCCAGTAATTTTTTTGATGACAACACCCGGTGTTTCGGTTAAACACATCTCAACTTCATCGCCAGGCTCATTTACAGCAAAGCCCAATACATCGAAACCACAAACTACGTTTGCAACCGTTGCCGGAGCAAAAACTTTTATTTCTTTCATAATTAGAATAAGGATGAAGGGTTAAAGATTAAAAACCTTACGTCAACTCTTCAGAATTTATCTTCTTGTTTTTTGAATTTTTTGGTATCTGTTTAATTTTATAAGAACAGTCAGTCTGAGTTTATCGAAGACCTTTACCTAAAATGCTTCGACAAGCTCAGCATGACAATATCTATGCTTTTAACTTAAAGAACCTACATTTATAATATCTGCGAAAACGCCTGCAGCCGTCACTTCTGCGCCTGCACCTGGTCCTTTAACCACCAGCGGACGAGATTTATACCTGTCTGTTGTGAAAGAAATAATGTTATCACTTCCAGAAAGCATGTAGAAAGGATGGCTGTCATCAACCATTTGAAGACTAATTTCTACATTGCCATCTTCCAGTTTTCCAATGTAGCGTAACACTTTCCCGTCGCTCGCCGCTTTGGTTTTCAAATGCTCAAAATATGCTGCATTTTTCTGTAATTCTGAATAAAAATCTTCAACAGATGTTGCGTTTAAACATGCATCTGGCAAAATATTATCAATTTTTACATTTTCTGCTTCTAAAGGATAACCCGCATCTCTTGCCAGAATTAACATTTTACGCATGAAATCTTTACCATTTAAGTCATCACGCGGATCGGGTTCGGTGTAACCCAACTCTTGTGCTTCTTTAACCGTTTCGTAAAATCCGGCATCGCCCTTAAAATTATTGAAGATATAAGAAATGGTTCCCGATAAAATTGCTTCGATTCGGGCAACTTTATCGCCACTCATCATCAGTTCTTTTAACGTTCGGATAATTGGTAAACCTGCGCCAACATTGGTTTCGTAATAAAAATCTACACCAAATTTGCGGGCAGCATCTTTAAATGATTTGTATTGCGCAAAATCTGCTGAGTTTCCTTTTTTATTGCAAGTAACAACTGAAATGCTACTTTCAAAAATACCCTGGTAAAATTCGATTGGTGTTTCTGCTGCGGTATTATCAACAAAAACGCAATTTGGTAAGTTTAAAGTTTTCATGCGGTCTACAAAAACAGCTAAATCTGCTTGTTCGCCTTTATCATTTAGCTCATTTTCCCAATCTTCTAATGATAATCCTTCAGGATTAAAAATCATTTTACGGGTATTGCTAATGCCTGCAACTTTCACTTGCAAATCGTTATTTGCTGCCAAAAATGGCATTTGTTCTTTCAGTTGGTTAAATAATGTTTTACCAATATTTCCGGTTCCAAGGCAGAAAATGTTAAGGGTGCGTTTTAAGTCGGTGAAGAAAGCATCGTGAACGGCATTTACTGCTTTTGATAAATCGCCTGCGCTGATGATGACCGAAATGTTATATTCTGATGAACCTTGGGCAATTGCCCTGACATTGATACCATTTCTGCCCAAAGCATTGAACAATCGTCCGCTCATACCTGGTGTGCGCTTCATGTTTTCGCCTACGATTGCTAACACGGCTAAATTATTTTCAACCTCTGGTAAAGCCAGTTTATTGGCATCTAATTCAAGCTCAAACTCTTTCTTAATCAGTGCAATTGCCTGATTTGCATCGGTTGGTTTAACAGCAAAAGTGATACTATGTTCTGATGATGATTGCGTAATCAACACCACATTAATTTGTTCCCTAGAGAGTAGTGAAAACAATCTGCCACTAAAACCTGCTTTGCCAACCATACCGCTTCCGGTTAGATTAATAATGCTGATATGGTCGATAGAAGAGATTCCTTTTATTGGTAAACTCGATGCTTTAACATCGCTTTTTATGTATGTTCCTGAAAAATCTGGCTGAAATGTGTTTTTGATAACAATCGGAATTTTCTTCATGAAAGCCGGAATCATTGTTGGCGGATAAATCACTTTCGCCCCGAAATAACTTAATTCCATCGCTTCGGTATAGCTCAATTCTGGTAATGAAAATGCTTTTTTAACGATGCGTGGATCGGCGGTCATCATACCGTTAACATCTGTCCAGATTTCAATTTCCTCTGCATTTAAAGCTGCGCCCCAAACGGCTGCAGTGTAGTCAGAACCGCCGCGACCTAAAGTAGTTACGCGACCAGCTGCATTGCTCGAAATAAAACCGGTAACAAATAAAACATTGCTCTTATTGGCCTGATAGAAGTTATTAATCAACATTTCAGTTAATTCTGTATCTACTTTTGCCTGCCCAAAATTGCTATCGGTTTTAATTAATTCAGCACCATTTACGTATAATGCATTATTAAATTGTTGCGATGCAATGTGCGCAATCATGAAAGAGGAGCAACGTTCGCCGTAGCTTAAAATCTGATCTTTAGTTTGCAAGCTCAGTTCGCGGAGATTGGTTACGGCCTGTAATAAATCTTCTAGTTCGTTAAAGAAGATTTTTAAACGCGTAAAAACCGGATTTTGGGCTGCTGCCGGCAAAAGCGAACGGATAACTGCGAAGTGTTTCGCCTCAATGTCCTTAATGCCAGCATCGTAATCTTCGCCACGCTCGGCTTTTTCGGCCATATCGGTTAGCAAATTGGTTACGCCACTCATTGCCGATAATACAACTACCGGATTGCTCTGTAATTTTTCTTTGGCTACTATGCTCAGCAGCGTTTTAATGTTCTCGGCCGAACCTACGGATGTGCCGCCGAATTTTAATACTTTCATTATTTTATATAGTTTTTAACTGATTTATTTTTAAGGCTTTTAATTTACTATGAGCTTAAATTTTCAATCAGTTTCGGTTTAAGAGTTAAAAAAAAGCGTCCCGATTTGTATCGGGACGCTTTCTGTGTTTTTATGTTAATTCAACTTACAACAAATTAGCCCCGCTGGTTTATCCCGGTGGTAATAATAATCGTTGTAATAATTGAAGTGTTAAAAATCATTCGCTAATGGTGTATTTTGTACACTGTAAAGTAGCAGATTATTTTTCTTAAATGCAAACAATTTTTAATTTTATTTAAAATTGTTTTAATAAAACGTTTAATTAGATTGAATGCTAGCATTTTTTGAACTGAAAACTAATGTGGGTTTTAGGGGTACGGATTTTTGCTGCCATCGTTTTTTCAAAGAGGTGTGACTGCAGGGCTGGGTGCAATCTACTTCGAGAGATGAACAAAAAATATTTCTATGTCTGTCAGGTTAAAAGGTACGCTCGTCATTGCGAGGCACGAAGCAATCTTCGAGCAGTCGCAAATCAAACCCAAAGTTGTAGGGATTGCTTCGTACCTCGCAATGACGAAATGTCGATTGACAGGTTTTGAATATTATTAAATATTGGTAAATTTTGTGCAATTCCATAATTTATATGCATAAATTATTAGCGCTTGAATTGTTACTTTTCGAAAGGTTCATATTGACGAATTGGAAAGGATTTTGTGCAACACCTTTAGTCTTTAAACCTGATTGACGCGAGCATGGAGCGCAGCGGAATAAAGCAGAAAGCAGGGAGAACGTTAAAATGAAACACAGGTTTTGCTTTTCAAATCTTTATAAATTCGCCTTCTATTTTTACTTCTTACATCTTCCATCCTTTTCATACCTTTGTTGCAAAATATGCAGGGCTTAATTATTAAATCTACGGGGAGCTGGTACAATGTTTTGGCCGATGATGGCGAACGTTATGACTGCCGTATTGTAGGGAAATTCAGAATTAAAGGCATTAAAACTACAAACCCAATTGCAGTGGGCGACCGGGTAAAATTCGACCTCGAAAAAGGTAGCAAACAGGGCTTGATTAATGAATTATTGCCACGTAAAAATTATATTATCCGCAAGTCGATTAACCTAAGTAAGCAGGCTCAAATTTTGGCTGCAAACTTAGATATGGCTATTTTGATAGTAACGCTGGCCTCTCCAAGAACATCTTTAGGTTTTATAGACAGGTTTTTGGTAACTGCCGAAGCTTACGATGTACCTACGGTTTTGGTATTTAACAAACTGGATTTGTTTAGCAAAGAAGGTTTAGAAATTCTGCAGGATTTTAAAGAAATTTACGAAAAAATAGGATATGCAACTTACGAGGTTTCGGCTTTGAAGGGCATCAATATTCCGGTTATTCAAGATTTAATTACCGATAAAATTACATTGATTTCGGGCCATTCTGGTGTTGGAAAATCGAGTTTGATTAACGCTTTATTGCCAGATAGAGATTTGCGAACCGGCGAAGTTTCTGATTGGAGCGATAAAGGGCAACATACTACTACATTTGCCGAAATGTTTGAGTTGCCACAAGGTGGTTTTATTGTTGATACGCCTGGAATTAGAGAATTAGGTGTTATTGATATAGAAAAAGAGGAGCTGGGTCATTTCTTCAGAGAGATTTTTAAAACTTCGCACAATTGCCGTTTTAATAATTGCAAACATGTTAACGAACCTGGTTGTGCGGTAATTGAAGCGGTTAATAATGATGAAATTGCGGTTTCGAGATATGAAAGTTACCTGAGCATTTATCATGGCAACGATACCAGGCATTAACTGCTGTTTTTTACAATAATTTCAAAATACTTATCTTTCGCATTATAATATCCCAAGGTTTAATATGCGAGCAGTTTTACAAAGAGTTACACAGGCTAATTGTGTTGTTGATGGTAACATTACCGGACAAATTGAAACCGGTTTTTTAGTGCTTTTGGGCATTGAAGATGCAGATACAATTGAAGATTTAGATTGGCTGGCTCAGAAAATTGTAAATATGAGGGTGTTTTCTGATGAAAACGACCTAATGAATAAGGCTCTTGCCAATGTTAATGGAAGCATTCTTTTAATCAGTCAGTTTACTTTATTTGCGGCTACCAAAAAGGGCAACCGCCCGGGATTTACCAGAGCAGCGAAACCTGATATCGCCATTCCACTTTACGAGAAAATGATTGAAAAGCTGTCGGCTTTGCTTGGTAAAAAAGTAGAAACTGGGATTTTTGGTGCAGATATGAAAATCAGTTTGCTTAATGATGGTCCGGTAACCATATTAATCGACACGAAAAATAAGGAGTGATGAAAGAAAAAAAATCGCCCTTTCTTGAAACAATCATACTTTCGGGCTTTATCTTACTTAAATTTGTTTTGAGTTATGCGTTGGTTAATAATGTTTATGAGCTTCATCGCGATGAATTTTTACATTTAGATCAGGGCCGTCATTTAGCAGCAGGCTTTACCTCAATTCCACCATTAACAGCCATATTTTCGGTAATTATAAATCTGCTTGGTGGAAGTGTTTTCTGGGTAAAATTTTTTCCAACATTATTTGGCGCATTAACTATGCTTTTCGCCTGGCAAATTGTAGATGCTTTGAAAGGTAATTTAATTGCCAAATGTTTGGTGGCACTTGCATATTTATGCTCTGTGTATTTAAGAATTAACATACTTTATCAACCAAATTCATTTGATGTTTTAGCCTGGACGGCCATTTACTATTGCCTTTTAAAATATTTTGAAGATCAGCAAATCAAATATCTATACTATTTTGCTATTTGGCTGGGCTTAGGTTTTCTTAATAAATATAATGTGATGTTTTTGGTTTTGGGAATATTGCCGGCTGTTCTCATTTTACCGAACCGAAAAATTTTTCAGAATAAACACTTATATTTTTCGGTACTCCTTGCGTTTTTAATCATATCGCCGAATGTAATATGGCAAATTGGACATCATTTTCCGGTAATAAGCCACATGAAGGAACTTGCAGAAACGCAATTAGTAAATGTAAAACGGTCTGATTTCTTTAAAGAACAAATCCTGTTTTTTATAAATGTGGTATTTATTTGGCTAGCGGGTTTCATTGGCTTAGCCATCTATAAACCTTTCCGTAAGCACCTTTGGGTTTTATTTTCTTATATTTTTACCATATCAATTTTTAGTTATTTCAATGCCAAATCCTATTATGCATTAGGTTTATATCCGGTTTTATTAGCTTTTGGAAGTGTTTACCTTACTATTGTTATTGGCAGAAAATACGTGATTTATGGGCTGCTTGTAGTTTTGACTGTTGGATCATTTTATTACATAGTTCCAATCTTGATGCCGGTATACTCGCCAATTGAAATTGTACAGCATATAAAACGTTTTGAAAAAGTAGGTGCTTTGCGTTGGGAAGATGGAAAAAACCATAATTTACCACAGGATTATGCGGATATGCTTGGTTGGAAAGAGTTAGCAGCAATTGTAGATTCAGCTTACGCAAAAGTTAAAGATAAAACTGCAGTTGTTGTACGTACAGATAACTACGGGCAAGCAGGAGCAATTAATTATTATTCGAAATTTAAAAACATAGATGCAGTTTCTTACAATGCCGATTATCTTTATTGGTTTAAGATGGATAAACCTATAAAAGATTTAATTTTGATAAGAGAAGCAGGTGAGAGCGATCCTGAACGTAAGAAAGAGCAACCTCTTTTTGAAAAAATAACCAAAATTGGTGAATTGAGGAATACATTTGCAAGAGAAAAAGGTACAACAGTTTTCCTTTTGGAAGGTGCCAAGATAGACATTAATACTAGGCTGAAATTAGAGATAGAAGAACGTAAACATGACCATTGAAGAAGCACAACAAACTGTAGATAGGTGGATTAACACAACCGGTATCCGTTATTTTAATGAGTTAACCAATACGGCTATCTTAATGGAAGAAGTTGGCGAAGTTGCCCGTATTATGGCTCGCAAATATGGCGAGCAATCTTTTAAAAAAAGTGATGAAGAGGTAAACCTGGCAGATGAAATGGCTGATGTACTTTTTGTTTTAGTTTGCCTGGCAAACCAAACGGGCATTAACTTAACTGATGCCTTTGAGAAAAACTTGCAAAAGAAAAGCATCCGCGATGCGGATAGACATAAAAATAACGAGAAATTAAAATAGTAAAAAGCGTTAGCCTACAAATTCCATTAAAGTTCTGTAAGCCACGAAGCGATTTTTAAACTTTGCATTTAAATCTTCTTGTAGTGCCGGGGCATACTTTTCCTGATATTCGTTGTAATTTTCCTGGCTATCAGCTACGTATTGTGCGCAATAGGTAACACCTTCATTCGGAGAATCTACAACTTTTAAAAGGCGGTGAGATGCAAACATACCAGTAGCCATAACCGCTGGAATATGGATTTCTGTCATCCAATTAAACCAATCTTCGGCGGCAGTTTCTTCTAATATTAGGGTTACATTATATAAAAGCATGGCACAAATATAATTAATTAGCTTGGCTAACAAACTGAAATTGATTAGAGCGCCACAAAATGTAAATGTTATTATTTTTTTAATAAGTGAGAAATTTTTAGAACTTAGTGTTTTGGAATCATAATCACCCCCTAAATGAAATTCTTCCGTCCATATAGATGCTTTAAAGCATTTATTATTATTGCAATTTTAACTACAATTTGCTTTTTTGCATTTGTATCGGAAGATAGGCATGTTTTTGCACCAAATTTTCTGTTAAGTTCTTTGGCAGATTTGTATTCCTTTTTTCAATTTCCAACCCATACATTTTTGTGGAAATTTTTTAGTTCAAACACTTTCTTATACTTTTTTGGCTTGGTATTTAATTGTGCGCTCTATGCATTTATTATCGAAACCGGATTAGCCTTAGAAATGCAAAAACGCTATGGAAAAGAGGAGAGAGAAAACAAGGGTGCCGAAAACTAAACGCCGTCGCCGCGTAAATTTCTAAACCTTTTACGTGCTTCTGCGGTAAACATACTACCCGAATAATCGGTTATCAATTTTTGGAAATATATTTTTGCCTGCACCAAATCATTCAATTTTTTCTCGTACAAATCTGCAAGTGTAAAAAGCGCATCGTCAGTCCAGATTCCATCCTTATAATTTTCATCAACTTTCTTTAACATTGCCACAGCGTTTTCATATTGTTCGGCTTTAATAAATATTTTGGCTTTACTCATCAATATCGCATCGGCAAGTGTATTTTGAGGAAATGCGATTGAGATACTGTCTAGCTTTTTTATGGATTGCTCCGGTAAGTTTCTAAAAACCAACATTTCTGCATCAGCATACATTTTTAAAGCACTGCTATCGCCAGGTGTTTGAATGTTATCAGATATTAAAAGACTTAAATTTAAAGCATCGTTGGCAATTAGTTGGCTTGTTGCAGCTTTTAACACCATACATTGCCCCATGCTGTATTCAAAATTACCCTGGTAAAAAGAAAGTTTCGCACTTCTGAAACGGGCTTCATTACCAATGGGCTGCCCCTCAAATTGTTTACTTACCTGTTCATAAACTAAAAACGCTTCCCATGGTTGTTTGGTTAAAATGTAAATATCTCCTAAATCTAATTTAAGCTGCCCACTTTCCTGCGGACTTAAACCAGGCAATTTCAACGCTTCTTCTAAAGCGAGTTCTGCTTTTTTGGGCTGATTTAAATAATATGCCTGCAAATTCGACCACTTTTTAATCGCAAATAAAGTGTTTTTGTTTTTGCCGTTTTCATCTAACAAAACCTGATAATCTTTTGCTAAAATGTCTAAATCTGCCACCTTAAATTTCCCTTTGGTTTGAATGTTATATTTAGTGTTTAACAGTTCTATTTTGGCTGGCAAATAGTATTGATTTTCTTTGCCTTTCGTTATCAAATATTCGTAGGCCTTTATCGCTGCTTCGTATGCTCCATTATCAACAAAGGTGTAAACTGCATTAAATAAGGTTGTTCCATCTGCCTTTGTGCGTTTATCATAAGCAATAAGCTGGCGCAAGGCCATATCGTATTCTTGCTGCTGAATGTAATTCCAGGTTAATAGCTGAATGTAAATTTCTTCATCAGGAGCTTTCTGAATCTTTTTTAAAATTCCGGTTTGAAAGGTTTGATAATCTGCTTTATCTTCAAAAATCATTGATAAAACGGCTTCCGCCTGAGGAAGCATTTGCGGTGCAGTTGGTAAAATGTCTAAATATTCCTGCATCAGCATTGGCTTATCCTTTTTAAAACGATAAATATTTAATAATTCAAAAGCAAATGCCTTTTCATCATTTAAAATTTTTCTACCATGTTTAAAAGTTTGTATGGCATAATCGTAATTTTCGAAGCGATAAAAGTTGTTGGCTAACATTCTTATCCTAAATTCATCTTTAGGGAGCTTACTAATCACCTCTGAGAAAATTTTATTGGCTGCAGATGCATCACCTTTCTCTTGTTGCAGTTTACCCAGGGCCACAGTATACATTTCATTATCTGCAGATTGTTTGATTTGCTTTTTTACCGTTTTCTCTGCTAAATCATATTTTTTAAGTTTCAATAGAACATTAAAATAGATGTCAAAGTAGCCTTCATTATTAGGGCTTGCAAATATTTTCTCCAGCAAAACGGCAGCTTTTTCATATTCACCATCCTGATAATATTGGATGGCAAGCGATGCATCGTCATTTGCAATCTGTCTTCCAGGGCGAAAGTTCTGAGCATTTGATGCGATGCTAATCAATAATAAAAAACTTAGGATAATAGACTTCATTCTTAAAATATTCGTTTTAAATGTAACATTTTAATACCTAATTCTTTAAACTCAATCAACTGATAAAACGTATTTTAAATGTTACTTGTATTTTATTTTGACTATTTATTTTAAATACTAAATTGGAATCGATCGGGTGTTTTAAATGTTAGTAACATTCTTACTGTAAAATACCTTTTAGCTATCAGGTTATTATATTTTTGTCGTCCCAAACGAAGAAGATTATGGTGAAAAGAATTATTTTATTGGTTTTAGTAGCTTTTATTTGGGCCTGCAAAGGCACCAAAAAAGAGGATACTATTCCTGTAGATAATTTTTTCAGAACGCAGGATAAAGCTTATTATCATGTATCGCCCGATGGCAAAAGCCTTTCTTATCTTAAACTTCAGGATAAAAAATTAGATCTTTTTGTAGAAGACATTGAAGCCGGAACGGTAAAACAGCTAACGCATCTAAAAGAAAAAAGCATCAGTTTTTATTTTTGGACCAGTAATAACGAGTTGATTTATTATACCGAGGATGAATCTAAAGAGCGAAAATCAGATTTATTTGTAGTAAGTAAAGATGGCAGCAAGCAAAAGCAACTGAGCTCGAACGAGAAAAACCGCCTTCGCGTAATAGAAGATCAACTTATTGATGATAAATATATTATTGTAGCTTCTAACAAACGCGATTCTACCGTTTTTGATGTTTACCGTTTAAATGTTCGTACGGGTAACATGGAAATTGCGGCGAAAAACCCTGGCAACATCACCGAATGGGTAACAGATAATAAGGGCATCTTAAAAATTGCTGTAGCAAGTGATGGTGTAAACGAAACGCTTTTATATCGCGAGAATGAGCGCCAACCATTTAAAGCCGTAACATCCAATAATTTTCAAACTACGTTACAACCTGTTGCCTTTTCTGAGAGTGAAGCCGATGTGCTTTATGCCATTTCTAATGTAAATAGAGATAAAAATGCTTTGGTAGTTTTGGATTTAAAAACCGGTAAAGAGAAACAGGTTTTATTTGGTAATGATACTTTGAACGTTATTGATGCGAAATACTCCAAAGCGAAGAAGAAAATGATGTTCGTTACCTGTGAATCGTGGAAGAAGGAAAAGTATTACTTAGACGACAGCACCAAAACTACCTACTCGAAAATTGACCAGCTTCTACCGGGTGCAGAATGGCGCATTATGGATAAAGATAAAAATGATAATGTTTTTGTGGTTAGAACTTATACGGATAGAAATCCGGGTTCATATTATTTGTATGTAGTTAATCAGAATAAAATTAAGAAACTGGCTGATATTAACCCTTCAATTAAAGAGGAGGAAATGAGTGAGATGAAGCCAATTAACTATAAAACTAAAGATGGCTTAACCATAAATGGCTACCTAACTTTACCGAAAAACAAAAAACCAACAAATTTACCTGTAGTGGTTTTACCACACAACGGACCCGGAGGCAGAAATACCTGGGGTTATAATGCCGATGTTCAGTTTTTTGCAAACAGAGGTTATGCTGTTTTACAGGTTAACTATCGCGGCTCGGCTGGTTATGGCAAATCATTTTACGCCGCCGGTTTTAAACAATGGAGCGATAAAATTCAGGATGATGTAAATGATGGGGTGAGGTGGCTTATTGACCAAAAAATTGCTAACCCTAAAAAAATTGCCATTTATGGTAATGGTTTAGGCGGATTTATTGCATTAAATTGTTTGTATAAAAATCCTGATATTTATAGTTGCGGAGGTGCTAACTCTGGCGTAATTAGTTTATTTAGCTACTTAACTACAATACCGCCATTCCTTAAGTCGAATTTGCAGATGTATTACGAAATATTTGGAAACCCTGAAACTGATACCGATTACATTCGTTTCGCTTCGCCTGTTTTTCATGCTGATAGATTTAAAGCGCCTGTGTTTATTGCACAAAACCCTAAAGACCCACGAGTAAACGTTGCGCAAGGTGTTCAGTTTGTAAAAGAGCTTAAAAAACGTAATGTATCTGTAACGTATATCGAGAAAGAGGAGGGGCCTAATCCGGTTTTAAGGCAGCAAGGCAGAACGGCATTATATAAATCTTTAGAAGAATTTTTACAGGTAAACCTGATTAAGAAGTAGGTTATGTCCTTGGAAAAGAAAAGTGGTTATCGTAAAAATTTCTCATTGAGTGTCACTTTCATCGTGCTCATCTCAATTTTATTCATCCTTTCGCTTTTTTTAGCTTTTAATTACAGTAAAAAATCTATCGAGAATGAATTCGTATCAGAGAAGGTTAATGTTTTAGAGCAGAGTATACAACCATACAATGAGTTTTTTCAGAATAAAATTCCTGAAGTTTCGTACTACAATGGCTTTTTAGATTCTGCAACCGCATCCAAATTTGTAGATACGATAACCGTAAAATATCCTTTTGTTTCTAAAGTTACTTTTTACGATTCGGAGGTTAAAAATACGCCTGTAAAGGATGGCATGAACGCCGGGCATTTCTCCATCGGACCAAAATCTATTTTTCAATTCGGAAAAAGTGTTAAGCCCGATTCGATTAAGTTGTTTTCTGAAGAAGATACCCGTTCTTTTAAAGTTAATGATGATTTTAATGGAATGGCTTTAAAGCTTGTACGTTTTATCGATCAGCTGGATACCGCATCGGTGCCCTCTCAGGAAGAGCTGTTTACCAATTTTTCTGTTGTTTTATCTAACAAAATAACTTACCTAAACATTCCTCGGCAGGAAGATTTAAAAATGTATAAGGCCATGCTTCAGCGTAAGCTAGATCCGGCACCAATTTATCAACAAGATATGTTGGTTTTTCAATTGAATCCTTACAAAATAAAAGTGATTAATACGCGTCCACTTTTATATCAAAGCATTAAAGTAGAGCCATTAACTTATGATCCGATAGATAACTCAGACGAAAATATTAACACAGAAATTGCATTGCCGGGTGCTTTCTCAGATTTTAAGCTCTATTTCACATCCTCAAAATCATATATTAAAAAAGAAATTTTTATTTACTTTTTACCAATTGCCCTGGTTTTGCTTTTGGTTTATGGCGTATTGTTACTTGTTGCGTTTTTAATATATAGAAACTTAAACATCAACAGTAAAATGTTTAAACTGCAATACGATTTTGTAAACAACCTTACCCATGAATTTAAAACGCCTGTTAGCGTAATTAAAATTGCTGGTAACAACATTAAAAGTGCAACATCATTAAGCCAGAAAGAGCAGCATCTTTACGGCAAAATTTTAGATGAAGAGGCTGATAAATTAAATGGTTTGATGAATAAATTGCTTGCTTTTACGCAAATTGAAAACAAAGCCATTAAACTTAACCAGGAGGAAGTTAATATAAAGGATTTTATAGAGAGTACGATTGAATCTCATACGCTAAAACATCCTGATTTTGATATTACGTATGAAATTGTAGGCTTTAGAACATTTATAACCGATCCGGTTTTATTGGGTAGTTTATTCGATAATTTAGCAGAAAATGCCTACAAATATTCTAAACCGGATAACAAGAAATTGCATATTAGCGCAAAGCTGATTAAAGGTGTTTTGGTATTTCGTTTTGCAGATAAAGGTATCGGCATTCCATCATCAGAATTAAATAATATATTTAAAAAGTTTTTCCGTATTCAAAACGAATATAACCAAATGGGAAGCGTTGGCTTAGGTTTGGCATTTTGCAAAGAACTGGTTAACTTTATGCTTGGCGAAATTACTGTTAAAAGCAAGGTTGGCATTGGTACCGAATTTAAAATTGTACTGCCTTATAATACTTAATATGTTTTTAAAGCTGTAATGCTTAGCATGCCCCTTAAAATTTGCTTATTTTTAATGCGCTAAATAGATTTAAAAATTGAAATATTGTAATGTTAGAATGATTAATTTGCGTTTACAAAATTTAACCTTTCAACACTTTAATATTACAACCCTAAACACACATAAATGTCTAAAGAAGTAAAAATATTAATTGTAGAGGATGATGAAAACCTTCGTTTTCTTGTGGCACATCGCTTAAAGGCCGAAGGCTATAACGTTCTTGAAGCAAACGATGGCGAAGCTGGTGAACGCATGATTTTAGCAGACCAACCTGATATTGTTTTATTAGATTGGATGATGCCTGGTAAACAAGGTGCTGAAGTTTGTGAATCGGTGCGTAAGCAAGGTTTTGAAAATCTCATTATTATGATGACCGCCAAAGCGCAGGATGTAGATAAGATTGATGCTTATAATTTTGGTGCATCAGATTACATTACGAAGCCTTTTAATATGGATGTTTTGGTTGCCATGCTGGAAAGCAAAGTTAAATTCATCGTTAATAAAGATTCGGCAGAAATTCATCGTTTTGGCAGCATGGAGCATCATCCAAATATCCATACTTTATTTAGAGATGGAAAAAAGATAGAGCTTACCATTTTAGAGAATCGTATTTTGCTTTACTTTTTACGCAATCCTGGTAAGGTAATAAACAGAGATGAGTTAATGCTTGTAGTTTGGGGTTACAACTCCGACGTAAATACACGTACACTTGATATGCATATCGTACGTTTACGTAAGAAAATAGAATTAAATCCTGATAATCCGCAGTTGTTGCAAACAGTGCGTGGTGTTGGCTATCGCTTTAATGCAGGGTAGGTTTCTCCTTTCATCATTGCAAAGCATGAAGCAATCTCTCTTCTTTTAGATTGCTTCGTGCCTTACAACTACAGGAATTTCTAATCTTCTTTAAGCTCTTTTTAGCGTGAAAAGCGTAATCTCTGGCAAAACGCCAACTCTGCCCGGATAACCTAAAAAGCCATAACCAACATTAACATAAAGCTGTTGTTGTTGCTCGCGATATAAACCTGCCCATTCTTTATAAATATATTGAACCGGGCTCCATTGATATTCTTTTAAGCGAACACCAAATTGCATTCCATGGGTGTGCCCGCTAAACATTGCATCTATTTGAGGATATTTTTGTAAAACTTCGCCACGCCAATGAGACGGATCGTGACTTAGCAGAAGTTTAACCGGTAAATCATCTGTATTTTCTACAGCAAGTTCCATCTTACCATATTTAGGAAAACGACCCATTCCCCAGTTTTCTATGCCTAAAATCCCAATTTCTTCACCATCTACTTTTAAGCGACGATTTTCGTTCATCAATAAATCGTAACCCATTATTTTGTGGACATCAATAATATCTTTCAGGTTTTTTACTTTGGCCGGTGATGATTCTTTACCGAAATAATAGTCGCCATAATCATGATTACCAAGCGTTGAGTAAACACCTAAAGGCGCTTTAACTTTTGCGAAAATATCTTGATATTCTTTAACCTCATTGGTTAAGTTGTTAACCAAATCTCCGGTAAAAAAAACAAAATCTGGCTTTTCGGCTAATAACATTTCTACACCACCTTTAACTGCTGTTTTATTATAAAAACTGCCAGAGTGAATGTCTGAAATTTGTGCCATCGTTATACCATCAAATGCTTTTGGAAGATTGGGTAAGATTAAGTTTACCCTTCTTACCTGATAATCATAAGCGCCAGAAATAATGCCCCAGCTTAATGATGTTAGTGGAACTGCAGCCGCGACCAGACCAGCTTTTACTAAAAATTCTGAACGTGAAATAGGCTCAGCCTCGCTGATAGGCTGGTCTGCAATTATTTGTTTCTTAGGGAATATTTTGATGAATAATCTTCTAACATCATCAAAAATTAAAAAAGGAAGCATAGCCAATTTACAGGCTACGGTTAAAAAGAAAGCAACTAAAATAACTGCTCTCAGTGTTAAAAATAAATTAAGGTATATTCCAGCGAAAACGCCGGCAATTAATAAAATGCTAAAGCTCCAATATAAAATTCCAAATATTTTTTTAGTTGATGGTTTCCAATTTTTGAAAACCGCAACAATTGCCCGGTAGCAGTAAATATCAAAAACTGTAATTAGAATGCAAGCTGCAATTATAAAAGGTAATCTGCCCATGTTGGGTTATCGGGTTAAATTAAAAAGCTTTGAAAAATCTCTCCCCATTAAAGAAATATTTTTCAAAGCTAACAATGCATAATTAATTATTATCTGAAATCGTCTTCGTCTTCTTCCTCGTCAAATTCAGCGTTGAATAAACTGCCGAACATATCTGAGAACCCAAAACCTCCGTTAAGAAAGTTTTTGCTTAACTGCGAATATTCTGCCAAACCATGCAATACAAATTCCATTAAAAGTAATGTCTGGTTTTCACTTAATTTTATATGGAATTTTTTAACTAAGTCATAAAGTCCGGGTACCAACATCAAAGCTTTTTTGTATTGATTGTTGCTTAAAACATCAGTTAAATCAACGTTGTTTCCATCGGTAAACCATTCAGTAATTTCGGTATATGGGTTGCCTGTTTTTGTTTTCTTGGCTTTTTCCGGATCTGGAAAATAGCGGGCAAACATGGTTTTTACTGCCTTTCCAATCAATGTGGTAGCCACATGTGCCGGACCTTCCAATTCGCCCTCGTAAACTAATTCTATCTTACCGGTTATTGCCGGGATAATTCCAGCTAAATCTGATAAACGAACAAAAGTGTTTTTCTCTCCAGAGATTAACATTCTACGTTCAGCAGTGCTGATTAAATTCTCGTAAGCCGAAATGGTTAGCCTTGCAGAAACACCAGATTTTTGATCGATATATTCACTTTTACGAGCCTCGAAAGCAATCTGTTCTACTAAATCTTTAAGTAAACCATCTGCTTCAATATTTTCTTTTTGCTCTTTTGTAAGCTTAGCTTCCTGAAAAGTAATTTTACGAGAAACCTCGATGCTTTTTGGGTAATGCGTTAAAATCTGACTTTCAATTCTATCTTTCAATGGCGTTACAATGCTGCCACGGTTGGTGTAATCTTCTGGGTTTGCCGTAAAAACGAATTGAATATCCAATGGTAAGCGTAGCTTAAATCCACGGATTTGAATATCCTTTTCTTGCAACATGTTAAACAAAGCAACCTGAATACGGGCTTGCAAATCTGGCAATTCATTAATAACAAAAATGCTTCGGTGTGCACGTGGAATTAATCCGAAATGGATAACTCGCTCATCGTTATACGTTAACTTCAAGGTAGCGGCTTTTATCGGGTCAACATCCCCAATTAAATCGGCAACGGTTACATCTGGCGTAGCCAATTTTTCAGTATATCTTTCGCTTCTGTGCAGCCACGCAATTTCGGTTTCATCACCTTTGGTTGCAATTTCATTTTTTGCATACCACGAAATTGGATTCAACGGATCATCGAAAATTTCGCTTCCTGCAACATAAGGTACATACTCATCTAATAAATTTACCATTAAACGGGCAATACGCGTTTTTGCTTGTCCGCGTAAACCTAAAAGTAAAATATTGTGGCGAGATAGTATGGCCGTTTGCAATTCGGGGATTACGGTTTCATCATAACCGATAATGCCTTCAAATTCAGTTTTTTTATCTTTCAGAACTTTAATCAGATTTTCTCTGAGTTCTTCTTTAACGCTTCTTGATTTATAATTTGTTGCCTTTAACTGGCCTAAAGTTGTGTTTTGCATATAATTGTGTTGCGTGTTATGGGCTATGTGTTAAAAGGTTAGACATTTAAACCCTTTAACTTTCAACCTTTAACTTATTTAACCGTTTTCCTTCTGTTTTTAATATAATCTTCAAAAATGTATTCACCTAATCCGTTAAGTGAACTATAAAAAGCCCTGCCGCCGTTTATTTCGGTAAACTGACGAACAAATTGTTGCAGATAAGGGTCTTTTGCAATCATAAAGGTTGTAATTGGGATTTTTAAACGCTTGCATTGAGCGGCCATATTCAAGGTTTTGTTAATTACCTTTCTATCCAAACCCATACTATTTTTGTAATATTTACCATTTTCTTTTAAACAGGTTGGTTTTCCGTCTGTAATCATGAAAATTTGTTTGTTGTGCGTTTTTCGCCGGCGAAGTAAATCTGTTGCCAGTTCTAAACCTGCAAAGGTATTGGTATGGTACGGGCCAACTTGCAGATAGGGCAAATCTTTAACGGTTATTGGCCAGGCATCATTACCAAAAACAACAATATCCAAAGTATCTTTTGGGTATTTGGTTTTAATCAGCTCGGCTAAAGCCATAGCCACTTTTTTTGCAGGTGTAATTCTATCTTCGCCATACAAAATCATCGAATGCGAGATATCAATCATCAACACGGTAGATGTTAGCGTTTTAAAATCCTTTTCTTCAACTTCTAAATCTCTGTCTGTTAAAGTGAAATCGCCAATACCATGATTAATTTGTGCATTTTGGATAGAAGCCGTCATATCAATCTGGTCTAAACTGTCGCCAAAATTATACTCTCTTCTATCAGCATTTTTTTCCTCGCCTATGCCGCTTTGGTTGCTATTGTGGTTACCGCGACCAGACTTTTTAAGTTTTCCAAAAATCTCATCTAAAGCAGATTTTCGAATGGTTTGTTCGGTTTTGGCTGTAATTTTAAATTCACCAGATTGATTATCCTCAGTTAAATAACCCTTATCTTTCAGGTCATCGATAAAATTCCCGATGCCGTAATCATTGTTTGTTAATTTATATTGTTTATCAAGTTCATTTAGCCAGCTTAGTGCCTCAGCGGCATCACCGGCAGTATAATTTAGCAATTCGCTAAATAATTTAAGCAACTCCTCAAACCCACCTTTTGGCGTTTCGCCAGGCTTATAATCAGAAAAACGGAAACCTCTCATGTGCTTTTAGTAACAGATTACTAAAGGTAAAAGTTTCAACGTGTATTAATTTAAGCGTGGTGTCATAATTTAGTTATGAGTCATAGCAGAAATTGGTTATGGAGAAAATTCAAAATAATAAGGACGTTCCCCAATGCCGATGAAAAACCGGGAAAGGGTCGGGCTTTCCAGGGCTTCGCTTCGCTGCGGTACCGATGAAAAATCGGTACTAAACCTTTCCTGCCTACCGAAGGCAGGCAATCCCTAACGCAAAACCCAGCGTATTAAATCAGAATACAGTAATAATGGAGATTGCAAATTGGTTCGGTTTTACTTTCTGTATTAGACTGAGTTTTGTGGCAAAAAATCTGTGGCTAACCTAAAGCCATGTGGTAAATCTTTTTATTGTACTCTGGGTTTGCACCAGGCTGCGATGCCACGAAAGCACCAACTTTACAAGCATTATCTAAAATTGTTTCCATTGGGTAGGCTTGCAGGTAACACGCTACAAAAGTTGCTAAAAATGCATCGCCTGCACCAACTGTATCTGCCACCTTAACTTTGTAGCCGGCATGCTTAAATAATTTACCATCTTTTAAAACGCATGCGCCTTTATCGCCAAGCGTAAGGCAAATAATTTCGATGCTAAAAGTAGATGCCAGCTGTTTCAGTAGCTGTTCGTTTGAATTGCCTGTTAAGCCAAAAGCTTCTTTTACCCAAACAATTTCCTCTTCGTTTATTTTTAAAATATCTGCTTTGGTTAATAATTGTCCAATCAGTTCCTTTTCAAAAAATGGTGCCCGCAGGTTAATATCGAATATTTTTGTTTTAGCAACCTCCAGCAATGAAAGTACCGTTTTTCTTGATGTTTCATCCCGGCAGGTTAAGCTACAGTAAACAAAAGCATCAGCATTTTGCACTGCGTTCAATACATCAAAGGTAAGTTGAATGGCATCCCAGGCCACTGGTTTTACAATATTATAAGTGGCTTGTTGCGTTTCATCAAGTTTAACTTCTACGGTACTGGTTGGCAAATTACTGGTTTGAATTAAATCTGTTGGAAAGTGCTGATTACTTAAAAAATTTATTAGTTCTTCCCCAAGTTGATCTTTACCGATGGCACTTATAAATTTGCTTTCAATGCCTTGTTTATGCAAATTTAAAGCTACATTCATCGAAGAACCACCTGCATTTCTTCTTTCCGGGAAAACATCCCATAAAATTTCACCAATAGATGTTACTGTTTTGCTCATAGATATTACTTTGTATAAAGAAACAAATTTCTATAGCTTTTAAATGAAATAAAACGCATATTTATTTTTTAATTTACAATCATGCGTATTCGAATCATTCTCTTCCTGTTATCAATTTCTTTGTTTGCCCAGGCGCAAACGCCAAAAGACAAAACGGCCATTTTAAAAGTTTTAGAAACCCAACGATTGGCCTGGAACAAAGGCGACCTTGAAACTTTTATGCAGGGTTATGTAAAAAGTGATAGCCTGCTTTTTGTTGGTAGCAGCGGATCAACTTATGGCTGGCAAAAAACTTTAGATAATTACCGAAAAACTTATCAAGGCAAAGAAGGGATGGGCCAGTTAACTTTTGGCATTAAAAAAGTAGATTTTTTAAATAAAGATGTGGCATTTGTTTTAGGTAGCTGGTATTTGAAACGAGAAAAAGATGAACCTCAAGGTTATTTTACGCTACTTTTTAAAAAGCTTAATGGAGAGTGGAAAATTTTTGTAGACCACTCGAGCTAAGCAACTGCCTTGATTTTTTTAAACTTCGATTTAAAGTATTGAAGCGAAAAAATAGTAAGTAAAATTCCAATTACCGATAAAATAATTACGCTATTGGAGAAAAACGTTACCCAGTTTAATTTTACTTTCAGAATTTCTTTGCTGAATAAAACACCTATACTGCCTACGTAACCGAAAGAATCGGCAATGTAAATTAAAAATCCTACGTTGCTGGTGTACTTAAAAGTAGAAATCAATCTATCAAAAAATACCGCATTAAAAGGTATGTAAACCATGTAAAGCCCCAATCCGGTTAGTGTCATCCACCAAATTGGCGGCAACATTTGGGCTTTAAAAAGTAAACTAAAAGTACCAGCGAATAAAAACCCAATTAAAATAAAGTAATGCGCCAACTGTAAAGCCTTAAAGTTGTTTTTAATCAGCACCATGCTGCCAATTAATATCAAAACAATTAATGTTATTGGTGTTTCAGTTTTGGCGAATATGGAAGGCTGATTAAAAAAGCCCATCTCTTTCCACATTTCGGCGCTGAAATTATCTCTGATATCTCTAAAAATGGTAGCGAAACAATAAATAATTACGCAGGCCAGTAATCCCCAGAAAAAATCTTTAATAAATAACTTTCTATCGGCGCTGGTCATTGGAATGCGTTCTGCCCTGTGTTTTATGTCTTCAGCATCAGGTGGTGGAATTTTTTCCATCAGATAGATAAAGAACATTAGCGGCATCGCAAAAACCAAACCCGTGTAAAAGGGTATCAAAAATTCAGAAATATTAAAGCTTAAGCTTAGCCACAAGCCAACAGATTTTACAAAACCAGATGCAAAAATAAAACTCACGGCTAAGGTTGCGCCTATAAAATCGGTACTTCGCCTACCCTCAACATAAGAAAATACAACGCCCCAAAGCATACCTAACGGAAAACCGTTTACAAAAAGAAAAATTACGTTGTATGGAATTGGCGTAATGGCAAAAAACAGCCAGCTTAACCACGAGATACCGGTTAACACAATAATAATTTTGCCGCGTCCGGTTCTTTTTAATTCTGAAATAAACTTTATGCCATAAAATTTGGCCAGCAAATAACCAAGCATTTGCGTAATAACCAACACGGTTTTGTAGCCGTAACCCGCAATGGTTAAACCATCAAAAGTTGCAACCGTAAACGATTTCCGAAAACCAAAAATCATGGTATAAGCTAAAAAAACCACAACAGCTGCGTATAAACCGGTTTTAAATTGCTGATTGTTTTTCAAAGCCATATTTGAAGATAGCCTATTTTTTTAGAAAAGCAATGTTGTCACTTTTGGCAATTTCAGCCCTTCTTTACACTATATCTTTTCGCTACGCTCAAAGGATGCCGTTTCAATAAGGTTTAAATAACAACCTTCTGCAATTCTTCTGAAACTTTGCATCCCTCAGGGCTAATCTAAAACAGCTTTATTCACCTAATTTAAAATCTTTGTAGTAGTAATCTTTATCAGCATCTGTTAAATGGCGAATAACGCGGCAAGGATTTCCGGCAGCGAAAACATTATCGGGTATATCACGGGTAACAATACTTCCTGAGCCGATAACCACGTTCGAGCCAATGGTAACACCAGGATTTATCACCACGTTTCCACCAATCCAAACGCTGTTGCCTATGGTTACTTCTTGTGCCCATTCATATTCCTGATCGCGTAAGTGTGCATGTATAGGGTGCCCGGCTGTGTAAATGGCAACGTTTGGAGCAATAAAAACGCTATTGCCAATACTAACTTTAGCGCAATCTAAAACCACCAGGTTAAAGTTTGCATAAAAGTTATCGCCAATTTCGATATTGTAACCATAATCGCAGCGAAATGGTGGCTCTACGTAAAACATTTTTTCTGTTTTGCCAAATAACCGCTTTAGTAACTCTTTTCTTTGCTTTATAAATTTTGGCGCCAGGTTGTTAAACTCGTGAACAATTTCTCTGGCTTTTAATCTTTCTTGAGCTAATTCAGTTCCACCGGCTTGGTAAGCTTTACCGGCAAGCATTTTTTGTTTTTCAGTCAGTATTTCGTTTTCCATCTATCGAAGATAAAAAAGTTTATGAATTGCACCAATTCGACTTAATATCATGACAGCAAACTCACGTAATGTTAAAATTTCCAAAATAAAAAAACGGGGCAATCGAATAATCGACTGCCCCGCTGAAATTGCTTTCCCCAAACCGATTAAACGGTTTAAATTGTATTTTATTTTATGGTTTTCCTTTTGCTAATGCATTTTCTGCAATAACCACAGCTTTTTTCTCTCTCCAATGTGCATATTTCTCTTTAAAAGCCATTTTAATCAAGCTATCTACGGCGCCATGTCTAAACAAACTCCACACACTTGCAACTTTACGAGAGATAGATTGATCCCAGGCACGAAGGCTTAATGAGAAAGAGCCATCAACATATTTCATCCAGTGCCACATACCGGTTGGCATAAATAAAGTATCACCATGCTCTAAAAATACTTCGTAGCCTTCTACACCTTTTAAAGCCGGGAATTTCTCAAAATCCGGATTATCTACCTTGTAATCTTCTAAGGCATAAGTTGCATTTGGCAGGCAGTATAATCTATCTTTCCATTTATAATCAAAAAGGATAATGTGTTTTCTACCACCAAAATGGGTATGGAAAATATGAGGTAAATCAATATCGTAATGTAAAAACGTTACCGAGTTTGAACCACCAAAAAACATCGCAGGCATACTTTCTATAAATCCTCCCATTAAATCTTTGGGTATTTTTATATCGTTAATTAAGCTTGGTACTTTTTTAAACAAGTTGAAAAAGAAAATGCGAAGTTCTGTAGGTTCGCGTTTTATCAAATCCAAGTAATCGCCAAATTTCATGTGTGCCGTGGCGGCATTGATAGGTTTTGATGGATCGGCTTTAGAATTATCATACAATGGCACTTCTAAATCACCCCCAATTTCCTTTAAATATTCAGTTGTCCATTTTTCTCTTGCGGGCCAATCTTTAGTAAGGCCTCTAATTACCAAAGGACGTTTAGTTTTCAGATAATTCTTCTTAAATTCCTCTGGTGTGATATTCTCAACAATATCTACAGGTTTTAAAATGAAACTCATGGGCTTAAAATCGGCTGTTTATACCGAATAACAAATGTGTGAATTTTATTTAATAATTTTGTTACGAACCTTCATTTGTGACGAAAATCACTTATTTCTATCTTAACAATTTTTTAATAATTAATTGTTACGCCACAACTTTCTGTTTAATTATTTCATTGTATGCTGCATCCCACAAATCAATACGACTTTGCAGTGCCAGTTTTGCAGTTTGTTCTGCTTCTGCCCAAAAAGTTTCGTTTTGCTCGCAAAGTTTCTCCGTCATAGATAATGCTAAGTGGCTATGGTGGTCGCCATCTACTTCAATATGTCGCTCCAGGTAATATTTAAAAGTAGAAACATGCTCTGGCTTTGTACTATTTAAATCGTTAACCATACTAAAAAACATATTTGGTATTAAATCCTCTCTGCCAAAAGTAAAACTTGCCGCCTGCAAATGTGCTTTATTGTTGTTAATGGTTTCAAAAGTTGCCTTCACAAAATTTCTTGCTGCAGCTGGCACCTGTGCAAGTTCAAAAGCCATATCAAAATCTCTCCCGTTTTGTAAAGAAGTTAAGAAGTTTTTTATCGATTTTATATTTGCACCGCACTGCTCCATCGCATCTATATACATTTCAAAGTGGCTTTTTATGTTTCCATTTGCATCAACATCGCTTTCTTCGCCTGCAACAATCTCGTTTATCAACTGGCGTGAAACAGCATCGCCAACCGGAAACCAAGGTAGTGTTGTACAGGTTAAATTTATTTGTAGCGATTTAAGTAACGACATAAAATCCCATACGGCGTAAATATGGTGTTCCATAAAAACTTGCAAATCTTCTAATTCACTAATTTCGCTGTAAACTTTATGGTTAATAATTTGCTGCCTTAACGGCTCAATATTTTGCTGAATTTTTAAAATGTTGGGATTCATTGTTGTCTATTTTAATAATCAAATGTTTAAGCGCAGCTGATTATTCTATTGAGCAGTAAAATTATGTACATAATCATCATCAATAGTAAAATATTAAAAAACCTGAAATAAGGCTGACAATTAACATTAATGCTGATTAATAAACACAAAAAAACGCTTCTACCTAAGTAGAAACGTTTAAGTTATAGTATCAGGACGTGAATTATTTTGGCATCAAAACAGTGTCAACAACGTGGATAACACCATTTTTCTGATTAACATCGGCAATAGTTACGGTGCTCATTCCACCTTTTTCATCTTTCAAAATAAGCTTTTTACCTTCCATCCAAGCCCAAAGTTTACCGCCTTGTACAGTAGTAAGCTCTGCTTTACCACCACCAGCTTTAATTGCTGCAGCAATTGCTTTACTATTCATTTTACCGGCAACAACATGGTAAGTTAAAATTTTTGTAAGTGTAGCTTTGTTTTCTGGTTTAACTAAATTATCAACTGTTCCTGCAGGTAATTTATCAAAAGCTGCATTGGTTGGTGCAAATACGGTGAATGGTCCGGCACTTTTTAAAGTTTCTACCAAGCCTGCTGCTTTAACCGCTGCAACTAGAGTTGTGTGGTCTTTTGAGTTTACCGCGTTATCAACAATATCTTTAGTTGCATACATTGCTGCACCACCAACCATTGGGTTTTTTTGAGCGTAAACCTGACTTGTAAATGCCATTGTAACAACAGCAATTGCAGATAAAATTAATTTTTTCATTATTTCTAATTTTTAAGTTTTTGTTATTTGATTCCATTTACGATAGCATACCGATGCTTGGATTTTAATAAGTAGAAATCTTTATGTAAATTATTGATAATGAAGGGTTTTATTTTTATTTTGAAAGATACTGAAGATGTATTTTTGAATGTTAGTCCGCCTTTTCGCTAAATCTTTTTTGCCGCAACACTTAACTTAGAAATACTATTTATTAAAGTGCTCAGGAAACTTTTTATTTTAATCAAAGGCAAAAAAGTATACCGCCTCAATACGGTTTATTTTACGCGGGTTTTTGCTAATATTTAAGTTGCTATTGCAAAGGGTTAAGTAACTTTTGCCTCCCTAACTTTTTTCGAAAATATTTTAGGGAAAAAGCGCTTAAGTAAAACTGCTTTGGTTTCTTTACCACCAATGTTAACTTCTTCCTTTTTGGCCGAAACTGCTTTTACAATTTCTTTTGCACAATCCTCTGCACTCATTCCATTCGCTTGTGCATCATCCATTGTTCCTTGCGTTTTGCCGCTTGCCGTTAGCGCATTTACAGAAACATTTGTTTTAATAAATCCGGGGCAAACAATTGTGATGTCTATATTTTTATCATAAACTTCTGAGCGTAAAGAATCAAAATAGCCGTGTAATGCATGTTTTGATGCCGAATATGCAGAACGTAATTTGGTGCCAAATTTACCAACCAAGCTACTTACTACAACAATTTGTCCGCCACCGTTTGCTATCATATTTTTAACAACACTTTTACTTAAAACGGCTGTACCCCAAAAATTTGTAGCCATAATTTGCTGTTCCGTTTCTGTATTTGTTTCTAAAGCCAAACTCCGCTGACTAACACCTCCGGAGTTGATAAGCAGATCAATTTTTCCGAAAATTTTGATGGCATCTTCAGCCTTTTGTTCTAAAATTTCGGTTTCACTTAAATCGAAAGGTAAAACATGTACATTAAAAGAATTTTGGCAGTTTCCTTTAACTCTAAATAATTCATCACGGTTTCGGGCAGAAATAATGAGCTTGTGGCCGGCTTTAAAATATTCGTAAACTAAAGCTTCGCCAATGCCTGATGAAGCGCCTGTAATCCATACAATTTTAGACATAGGTTTTATTTAAGTTAATGATTGAATTATAAATTATTGATTGATAGAATGAATAAGTGATGAGTTGGAGCATCCATAGATTTGGATATTGATACATTAAAAATTCAATCCTTCAAACTTCACTCATTCTCAATTATAAATAATTCTGATGCAATATAATCAGCAAAAAGCTTTCCGTTTTCGCTCAATTTTATGGTGTTATTTTCAATATTTAGCCAATCTTTATTTTCAAAACGGCGTAAATTATGCTTGGTTTCTTCAAGAAAATCTTTACCAAAATCTGTTTCAATTTTTTGCAAGTCGGTTCCCCAAATTGTCCTCAATGAAGTCATTATGTATTCGTTAAATCTATCATTTAAACTTAATTCTTCAACAACCTCTGGTAGTTTATTGCTTTGAAGGCGCTCTATGTATAAAGCATTATTTGCCGGATTCATATATCGGTTTCTGCCATCAAAACCATGTGCCGATGGGCCAATTCCAATATAATCTACACCTTTCCAATAATTGGTATTATGAATGGCATAAGCATGGGGTTTTGCAAAATTTGATATTTCATAATGCTCAAAACCTGCATTTTTCAGTTTTTCCATCAGTATTACAAACTGCGATGCACTTTGATTGTCATTTACCGGGCTTTGCTGTTTCATTTTTATGGCATGCGCTAAGGCTGTTCTAGGCTCAACCGTTAAAGCGTATGCAGATACGTGAGGGACACTCAGCTCTATAGCTTTTTGAATGTTTATTTCCCATTTATCATCAGTTAAAAGCGGAAAACCATAAATTAAATCTAATGTTAGGTTCTCAAACCCTGCATCCTGACTTCTTTTGATGCAATTTTCTGCTTCATCTGCGTTATGTGCCCGGTTCATCCAAACTAAATCCTCATTAAAAAATGACTGAACGCCAACGCTAAAGCGATTTACAGGTAACTGTTTTAGTTCCTTTAACTTTTGAGCTGTCAAATCATCAGGGTTGGTTTCGATAGTAATTTCAGCATCAGCGCTAACAGAATAAGTTTGATTTATCGCATCAAAGATTTTTTGCAATGCCGCTTGAGATAGGATAGAAGGTGTTCCTCCACCAATATAAATACTTCCAACCTGTCCGTTTATTCTATCTTTTTTAAATTTGATTTCTTTGCATAAACTTTCAACCATTTCATCGGCATACTTTAGCGATGTACTAAAATGAAAATCGCAATAGTTGCAAGCCTTTTTGCAGAATGGAATGTGAATATATATACCTGACATTGGCGCAAAGATACATCATATAATAAATCCATTTATTTTCTTTAGGTAAACAATGATTAAACAGCTATTTTTGCAGCAACAACTCTTACTATTAAATGCTTAAACACATTCTAATCCTTTTTACATTAATTTTTTGTGCAGATTTTGCCTTTGCACAGCAAATTTCACCCGTAAAGGATAGTGTTTCAGTAGCTAAATATAGTTATAGAAGATATAGAGTTGATTCTGCAACTTTAGCAAAACAAAAGTTTGTAACGGATTCTATCATTCGCCATACGTGGGTATTAGCAGATAGTGCCATAAATAAAAATGCCTTAATTGATAGCGTTCAAAAAGAATATCTGTTTCCAACCCTTGATTTACGTGCCTGGCAACTTAAATACAAAGATTTTAAGAAAAAGGAAAATCCATACCAATTAGGTAAATCTATACCAAAAGGAAATGTTTATCTTCTTGGTTTTATATTTATCATGTTAGTTGTGTTTGCTATTTTGAAGAATGCTTTTTCAAAACAACTATCGGCAATAGTACAGTCTTTTTTTAGTAATCGTATTTTAAACAACATCAATAAGGAAGATAACTTATTTAGTTCCTGGCCCTTTTTACTTTTATTTATACAATTCGGATTCATTTTAGGAATGTTTTTCTTTCTCGTTGCACAGTATTATAATATGTATCAGGCAATGGATGGTTTTAAATTTTTCTTCTCTATATCTCTGATAATTATTGTTTTTTATGCCTTAAAACTTTTGATTTTAAGATTCTTAGGTTTTCTGTTTAACATGCAGAAACCAGTAGGAGAGTACATTTCTATATTATATTTAAGTTATTTTAATGCTTCATTATTGTTTATTCCTCTAGTTGTAGCATTTGCCTTATCGCCTTTGAAATATGGCGCCATATACATCGGGATTGCCATTCTCCTGCTGGTAATTATATTTGCTTTTCAGCTACTTAGGGCGGGTATCACCATACTCTCAAATAATAAGTTTTCTAAAATGCATTTATTTTTGTACTTTTGCGCCCTCGAAATATGTCCTATTTTAATACTAATTAAAACGATAGGGCTGTAGCAGAAATAAAGGAAAATGCAAGAAAACAACGACTCTAGAATCCGTAAAGTAAAAAGTATTTTAGTTACTCTACCGAAACCTGAAACTGAAAAATCTCCTTACTATGATTTGGCTAAAAAGCATAATTTAAAAGTCGATTTTAGGTCCTTTATTCACGTTGAAGGCGTGCCTGCAAGAGATTTCAGAAAGGATAAGATTAACCTTGCGGATTTTACAGCTGTAATTTTCACAAGCAGGAATGCCGCAGATCATTTTTTCAGAATTTGTGAAGAAATGCGTTATGATGTTCCTGCCGAACTTAAATATTTCTGCTTATCTGAAACAATTGCTTTATATCTTCAAAAGTACATCCAATACCGTAAACGTAAAATCTTTTTTGGTAAGCAAACTGCTGCAGATTTAGCAGAAGTTTTAAAAAAGCATGCTAACGAGAAATTTTTGTATCCTTGTTCTGATGTAGCAACTGAAGATACGATGAAATTTCTGGAGAAAAGCGGTTATGATTTTACACCTGCTGTTTTATTTAGAACTGTGGTGAGCGACCTATCTGACCTTGCTGAGGTTTTTTATGACGTAATTGCATTTTTTAGCCCATCTAGTATTCAATCCCTATTCAAAAATTTTCCCAACTTTAAACAGAACAATACCCGTATTGCCGCGTTTGGAGTAAATACGAGCAAAGCTGTAACCGATATGGGTTTAGTTGTTGATATTGCTGCGCCAACTCCTGGAGTACCTTCAATGACAATGGCCATTGAGAATTACATCAAAGTTTCGAATAAATAAAAAATAATCCCTATATTTTTTTAATTAGTAATAATAAACCGCAACTTTTTGAGTTATAGCAGGATAACGTCTTGTTTGTAACGGAAATATTAGGTCTGAGACGTTTGAAAAACTGTTCTTATACCCATATTAATGAGGTTTCGTGTAAATTTCTTGCTTTTATTATTTATTTAAATGATTTTTGATACAATTCCTAATTGTGTTTTTACACTATAAAAAAATATGAAGAAAATTTACCTTCTGTCTATATTGGCTGTGACAGTATTGCTTGCTAGCTGTGGTCATGGTGGCCAAGGTGAGCTTGTTGGCTCTTACAACCGTAAATTTAAGAATCAAAGAATTCCATTAGGTATGGTTTATATTCCACCAGGGCATACACCACTTGGTGGTTCTGATGAGGATATTACCTTCTCTCAAGCCGGACCAAGCAGAATGACTACCATTCCTGCTTTCTTTATGGATCAAACTGAAATTTCTAATGCTGAGTATCGCCAATTTACTAAATGGGTTCGCGATTCGATTGCTATTGTTGCAATGGGTTATCCGCAACAATATATGATGACTCAAAAAGGTGCAGCAGCTAATGCATTGGGCGGTGAAAAATATATTGATTGGAAAAAGGTCGGTAATGGCTCGGGCATTTGGAGCGGTAAAGGGAAAGGTGCGAATGCTGCTAATGCAAGTCAGCTGGATAATATGTACTATTCTGGCTTAGATGCTTTACCAGGTAAAAAGGAAATTGATGTTCGCAAACTTGAATACGCTTACGGCATATTAAATTTTGATAAAGCTGCTATTGGACATAAAGATCCTAACAGCAAGCGTCAGGATTATATTGATAGGTATACCATTGCGGTTTATCCGGATACAATGGTTTGGAAAACAGATTATTCATATTCGCAAAACGATCCAATGGTTAGAGGTTATTTTAACCATCCATCTTATGACGATTATCCGGTTACAGGTGTTAGCTGGGAGCAAACACAAGCTTTTGCACATTGGCGTACACAATTATACCAAGGCGTAGCTTCTGCCAGAAAGATGCCTGCTAATGCAAGAGCAGATTACAGGTTGCCATCAGAATCTGAATTTGAATATGCAGCAAGGGGTGGTAATACAAAAACTAAATATCCATGGGGCGGTCCATACATCAGAAATACTAAAGGATGCTTACAGGCTAACTTTAAACCTGGTCGTGGAGATTACTCTAGCGATGGTGGTATTTATACAGTCGGTGTTCGTTCTTATTTCCCTAATGATTACGGTTTGTATAATATGGCTGGTAATGTGGCCGAGTGGACACAAACCGCTTATAACAAATCAGCGGCGCCACTTTTACATGATTTAAGCCCTAACTTTACTTATGTTGCCGGAAAAGAAGATAGCAAATATTTAAAACGTAAAGTGGTTAAAGGTGGATCATGGAAAGATACAGGCTATTTCTTACAGAATGCGGTATCAACTTATGAATATCAAGACCAACAAAGATCTTACATAGGTTTCAGATGTGTATCATCATTATATGGTACAGATTTAAGAAATCGTAACTAACAATTCAAACAAACTAAAAACTAAAGAAAAACATTTTAAGAAATTTTTTATGGCAGCAAAGAAACAACCAAGTTGGTTACACGTAGCGATTTCATGGGGAGCAAGTGTTGTAATTATCGGAGCATTATTTAAAATATTGCACCTGGGCGGAATATTGGGTAACTATATGATTGGTGCAGGCTTAGGTATTGAGGCTTTATTGTTCTTTTTAACCGGATTTTTCCCGCCAGAACCAGAACCAGCATGGGAAAGAGTTTATCCGGAATTGAGGGAAGATTTTAAAGGAGAGTTGCCTGTTGCTTCAGCTAGACCACAAGCGGTAGCAGTTTCTGCTCCAACGTCAGCAGCTTTAGATAAAATGTTAGCTGATGCAAAGGTTGGTCCTGAATTAATTGAAAGCTTAGGTAACGGTTTACGCACATTTGGCGATAAAGTAGCGGCTATTTCAAATGTAGCTGATGCTTCTACTGCAACAAACGAATTTACAAGTAAAGTAAAAACTGCTTCTGCAGGATTTGATAATTTAAGCGTTTCTTTTGAAAAGGCTACCGCTAATTTAAAAGCTATGGGCGATAATAGTGTTAATGCTCAGGCTTATCACGATCAGGTTAACAACTTAGCTAAAAACTTATCTGCTTTAAACGCAGTTTACGAATTAGAGTTACAAGATTCTTCTGCACACTTAAAATCGATGAACAAATTCTATTCAAACTTATCACTTACCATGCAAAACTTTAACGAATCGATGGAAGATTCGAAACAGTTTAAAGAAGAAGTAAATAAGTTGGCTAAGAACTTATCATCACTTAATGCCATTTATGGTAACATGCTTTCGGCTATGAACAGCCCAAGAGTTTAATTATTTTAATTTTAACTTAATTAGAAAAGCTACATAAGAAATGGCAGGCGGAAAAGAAACAACGAGGCAGCGGATGATCAATATCATGTATTTGGTATTGTTGGCTATGCTTGCCCTTAACGTATCAGACACAATATTAGATGCCTTCAAAAACATCAACGATAGTTTAGATACTTCAAAAAATAATGTTAATACAAGTATTGAACAACTTTTTTCATCTTTCGAAAATTCAAAATTAAAGGAAGAACCAGCAAGAGCGCAACCTATTTATGATAAAGCTAAACAGGCAAAAGCAGCGGCTGATGATTTGAACAATTACATCGAAAGTATTAAGAAGAAATTTACAGTTGCCGGCGATGGTATAAATCCCGAAACTGGTGATTTAACCAACAGAGATAATCAGGATATTTCTCCAAGTATCATGATAAATCAAAAAGAAGGCGCAAAACTTAAGGATAAAATTAATGCAACCCGCGAGAAATTAATTTCTTTGCTCGATGCACAGGATAGAGCCTCGGTTACGTTTTCTTTAGAGGCTAAAGATCCGGCTAGAAAAAGAAAAGGAAACTGGGAAGAAACACTTTTTGGTGAAGGTACGCCATTAACTGCTGCAATGACCATTTTAACTAAACTTCAAACAGATACTAAAAACGCTGAAGCTGAAGTGGTAAAAAAGTTATTCGGAAATATGGATAAGGCTATTGTTAACATTGATAAGTTTGCGGCTGTTGCAGTTGCGCCAACTTCTTATGTTATTCAAGGTCAGCCCTACACTGCAGAGGTATTTTTAACTGCAAGCGATTCAAGATCGAACCCTGATATTAGCGTTGGTGGCGGTAAGCTGAATGTAAAAGAAGGTAAGGGAACTTACACTGGTGGTACTGGTAGTGTAGGTGTTTTCAAGTGGGTTGGAACAATCCGTGTGCGCCAAACTGATGGTCAGATTAAAGAATACAAAACACCTGAACAAACATATCAGGTTGCAAAACCTTCTGCAAGCGTTTCATCAGATAAAATGAATGTAATTTATGCAGGTATTCCGAATCCGTTCTCTGTATCTGCTGCAGGTTTTCCATTAGAAAGTGTTAATGCTAGTGCATCAGGTGCATCTATGAGTAAAGTTGGTGCTGGTAAGTATAACGTACTTGCAAGTGGTTCGCTGGTTGGTTCAGAAGTTTCAATAAATGTTACCGCATCAAATGCAGGTAAAACGGTAAGCTTAGGCTCTCAAAAATTTAGAGTTAAAGCTATTCCTGCTCCAATTGCAAAAGTTGGTGGTAGAATTGGTGGAGATGTTTCTTCAGTACAATTAAAAAGTGAAACAGAAATTGAAGCAGATTTGGATGATTTCCCATTTGATGTTTCTTTTAAAATTTTAAGATATAAAATAACAGTAATTAAACCACGCTCTGAAGCGGTTACGATAGCAGGTAGCGGCGGTAATTTTGCTGGTGCTGTTAAAAGTGCGATGAATGCAATAACACCGGGCTCAAAAGTTTTCTTTGATGATATTGTATCTCAGGGACCAGATGGCCGTCAGAAAATTTTGCCTTCGGTTTCATTTAACGTTAAATAATAAAACGATGAAAAGGATTATAAGCTTTGCGGTTTTAGTTTTATCAACAGGTTTAGTTTACGCTCAAACGCCTTTAAAGAAAAAGGCGCCGGTGCAGCAATCAACGAGTAATGTTGTTACTCCTGTAGATTCAACCAAAAAAGTTTCAGTTAAAAAGAAACTTAAGGTGCCACCAAAAGATGGTTTCTATGCCCGTAAAGATATTGATAGTACGGAAATGGTACCTTTTGCAGATGTGCGTGAAGAGGATGTTTTTTATGCAAAACGTATCTGGAGAGAGATTGATTTAAGAGATACGGTGAATTCAGTTTTAAAATCACCTAAATCTAGATTAATTGATGTTTTAATTGCTTCAATCAAGGCAGAAGAATTAACAGCCTATGCGCCAATTGATAGTGTTTTAAACGAAGATGATGCCTTTCATATGCCTTTAAGTGCAGATTCTGCTGCAAGAAATGCGCTTGGAACATCAGAGGTTTCTAACAATAAAACAGGTACAGTAACTACTGTTGTTAATGATTTCAATCCTGAATCATTCTTAAAGTTTAGAGTTAAAGAGGATTGGATTTTTGATACAAAACGCGGAATTTTCGAACCTCGTATTGTTGGTATAGCGCCTTTAAAATTCAATGAAATTTCTAAAGTTTGGCAGCCGGTATTTTGGGTAAGTTACGATGAGTTAAGACCGATTATCGCTCACAAACGATTGATAAATACCAATAACGATGCATCAACCTTGAGTTTCGATGATTTTTTTATCCGCAGATTATTTAGCAGTTATATTGTTAAAGAATCTAACCCGGGTGATAATAAACTGAGGGATATTATTTCAGACCCAAGAGAAAGATTGATGGAATCTGAAAGAATTAAAAAAGCTGTTCTTGATTACGAGCAAGGACTTTGGGAATACTAAAAAAGCAAAAGGCTTCGACTCAACATCGAAGCCTTTTTTTTGGCCTATTCTTATTGCAAGGCATGAACAATCTTAAATATGGTTACTTCTTGCCTTTTCGCTATTGATAAAATTTAAGGTGCTTTACGCTTCCTTAAAATATTCTAAAAGTGTTACCGTTTGTTTTTTGTTCAAAACTTCCGAAAGTTCTTTCTCTGTAGCTTCTCGTATCTTCTTTACAGATTTGAAATGCTTCAGTAATTTATTAGCGGTAGTTTTTCCAATGCCTTCAATTTGATCCAGTTCTGTCTTTAATGTGCCTTGATCGCGTTTTTTTCTGTGGAAGGTAATTCCAAAACGGTGGGCTTCATCTCGTAACTGTTGAATAATTTTCAGAGTTTCAGATTTTTTATCCAAATAAAGCGGATATGAATCGCCGGGATAAAATAACTCTTCTAATCTTTTAGCAATGCCAATAACAGTAACCTTGTTGTAAATACCCAAGTTTTTTAAACTTTTAACTGCCGATGATAGCTGCCCTTTACCACCGTCAATAATGATAAGTTGAGGTAGAGGCTGGTCTTCTTCTAACATGCGTCTATAGCGCCTAAAAACGGCTTCTTCCATGGTTGCAAAATCATTCGGACCTTCAACGGTTTTAACATTAAAGTGGCGGTAATCTTTTTTAGAAGGTTTTGCATCTTTAAAAACCACAATTGCCGAAACCGGATACTTACCTTGAAAGTTAGAGTTATCAAAACATTCTATATGACGAGGTAATTGCGTTAAACGCAAATCCTTTTGCATTGTGGTTAAAATGCGATCAACCCTTAAATCTGGGTTAAGTTTTTCGTATTGATTTAATTTTTCCTTTTTAAAGAATAGTACGTTTTTTTGAGAAAGTTCGAGTAGTTTCTTTTTCTCACCTAATTTCGGAACGGTGAATTTTAGATTATCATCTTCTAAAGAAAGCTCAAAGGGTACAATAATTTCTTTAGATGTACTGTTAAATTTGGTTCTAAAATCTAGCATCGCTAATGTTAAAATCTCATCATCACTTTCATCCAATTGTTTTTTAACCTCTATGGTTTGCGTTTGAATGATTGTACCATTCATCACTTTTAGGTAATTCACAAAAGCATAACGCTCATCCGATGCAATACTCACTACATCAACATTGGTTATAGCGCTATTAACAACCGTAGATTTACTTTGGTATTTTTCTAATACTTCTAATCTTCTGGCGTATTGATGTGCCTGTTCAAAGTTTAATTCTTCTGATGCTTTTTTTATTACACCTTTAACATCGCGGATAACATTACCGATTTTACCGTTTAAAATTTCTTTAATCTCGCCAATATTTTTATCATAGTCGGCTTCACTTTGTAATGCCTGGCAAGGTCCTTTACAGTTTCCAATCTGATACTCCAGGCAAACTTTAAACTTTCCTTCAGCAATATTTTTCTCGTTTAAAGGTAAATTACAGGTACGTAAAGTGTAGGTTTCCTTAATTAAGTCGAGTATGGTATGCATCATACCAATCGAGCCATAAGGTCCAAAATAAGTTGAACCGTCTTTTATAACTTTTCTGGTCCAATATATACGAGGGAAGTGCTCATTTTTTACAATTATCCAGGGGTAGGTTTTATCGTCCTTTAAGTTAATATTAAACTTTGGCTGATGCTTTTTAATTAAGCTATTTTCGAGTAACCAGGCATCAATTTCTGTATCAACAATGGTAAAAGTTATCTTCCTGATGCGAGAAACCAGCACTCTAGTTTTACCGTTAAACTGGCTTTTATCGGTATTAAAGTAAGATCCAACGCGATTTCTTAAATCTTTGGCCTTGCCAATATACATCAGCTTCCCTTCAGCATCCCAGTATTGATACACCCCAGGTTTGTGGGGTATTGCCGTTAGTGCTGTTTTATGGTCGAAACTGCTCATTAATATTTTTATGGGATTTTGTAATGTGCTTTAATAAAATTTTGGGCGTGCCCCCAAGCTGCGCAAGGGGTCAGGCTATTCGCTTCAAGTCCGCACCCGATAAAACCTGTGAAACAAGAAAGCAGACCTTTTAAAAATTTTAGGCAGAGCTTAAATCGGGTTTGCGGGCTTTTACGCTGCTATCCTTCACGCAAAACCTAGAAGCCTAATCTTTCGTCAAGCTCTGTAGTGCCTTCTTCTTGCTGTTGGTATTGGTTACAGTCAAACACAATGGAAACACCGGATTTCGGTGCTTCAAAATCTGCGTGGCTAATCTTCAGCTTCGGATTGGCGTAAACACGTTTAATAAAGCCTGCAAAAATTGGTAAAGCCGTATTTGCACCTTCACCAAGGTTGGTACTTATAAAGTGAAAAGCACGGTCTTCGCAACCTGTCCAAACCCCGGTAACCAATTGCGGCGTAATTGCCATAAACCAACCATCAGAGTTATTCTGCGTTGTGCCGGTTTTGCCACCTATTGGTGCATTAACGTGGTATTTGTAATTTAATCTTGACCCCGTTCCACCTGTTACTACACCTTTAAGCATTCTGGTCATCACATAGGCCACTTCTTCGCTCATAATTGGTTTAGGTATTGGTTTCTGAGAAAATAACACCACGCCATTTTTATCTTCAATTCTTAATAAATAAACTGGTTTCGTGTAAACGCCTTTATTGGCGAAAGCGCCATAAGCCCCAACCATGTTATAAATTGATGAATCAAAAGTACCCAAAGCAATTGAGGGATAAGCCGGAACATCTGGAATACCCATTTTAGTGGCTAAAGTTGATACCGCAACCGGCCCAACCTGCTTCATTAAATATGCCGTAACATAATTCTGAGAAAAGGCCAGTGCTTTTTGTAATGTTATAGAACCCGCTAAAGGTTTTCCTGAAGATTTTGGTGTCCATGGGTCGCCATAACCATCAATAGTAACCGGAACATTTGGAACGGTTAAGCATGGTGAAAAACCATTTTCAACGGCTACAGCATAAGTAAATGGTTTAGCTGTTGAACCAACTTGTCTGGTTCCCATTTTTACCTGGTCATATTTAAAATGCTCATAGTTTATACCGCCAACCCAGGCTTTTACATATCCTGTTGATGGGTCCATACTCATCATCGCATTGCGCAAAAGCATTTTATAATAACGAACAGAATCTATAGGCTTCATAGTAGTATCAACATTACCTTTCCAGGTGAAAATGGTTAATTCTGTAGGTGTGTTAAATTCTGTTTTAATTTCTTCATCGGTTTTACCATCAAGTTTGGCAGCCTTATAACGGTCAGAACGTTTAATGCCCTGTTCAATTTGTAAGGCTTTGTCTTTAAAAGGATTTCTTCCTTTCCAGCTGTTAATAAACTGTGCCTGAAGCGTTTTCATGTATTCTCTTTGAGCAGCTTCGGCATATTCCTGCATATCGTAGTTTAATGTTGTGTAGATTTTCAATCCATCACGGTCTAAATCATACGATGAACCATCAGGTTTAGTGATACCTTGTTCCTCGAAAATATTTTTAATATCTGCTTTAAGTACCGATCTAAAATATGGCGCAATACCATCATTAACAGTTGCAGCATTAAAACGTAAACCAAGTGGTTTTTCTTTCTCGATATCAAACTGGGTTTGAGTCATATAATCAGACTTCACCATCATGGCCATTACTGTATTTCTACGACCTCTTGATCGCTCCGGATTGCGGGTAGGAGAATACATGGTAATACCTTTCTGCATACCAACTAATGTTGCTGCTTCGGTAATGCTTAATTTATCTGGTGTTGTATTAAAGTAAACTCTCGCTGCCGACTTAATACCATAAGCCTGGTTGCCAAAATCTACTGTATTTAAGTACATGGTAATAATCTCTTCTTTGGTGTAGTTGCGCTCTAACTTAACCGCCACAACCCATTCTTTAAATTTTTGCATTACCCTTTTAAAGAAATTTCTTTCCCTGCCTTCCTCAGAAAATAAATTTAAGGCCAGCTGCTGCGTAATTGTACTGCCGCCTTGCTTTTTACCAATTAAATTGTAGCCTATTATGGTAAATGTTCTTTGAAAATCTATACCTGAGTGATCTTTAAAACGAGTATCTTCTGTTGCAATTAAGCTATTAATTACATTCGGGGAAATATCTTTATAGCTAACATTTGAGCGGTTTTGAACAAAATATGTTCCTAAAGGTCTGCCATCATCTGCAATAATTTCTGAGGCCTGATTGCTTTTTGGGTGTTCAATATCTCTAAATGAAGGCAAAGTTCCGAAAAGACCGAAGCCAAGCATAGAGATAAAGATGGCAAAGATTGCAATTCCACCAATTACAATTTTCCATATCCTTAAATTATACCTTTTAATATCAGCTTCTGAAATAGATTTTTTCATTCGTGTAATGTTGTTTTTGTTGTTCTGAACCTTTAAACATTAAAGAAATTAACGTTTATTAATTCATGCACTAATAATTGTTTTTGTAAAACTCAATATATTCGTCAATACTATTCTTACTTGTGAGTTTATCGAAATTCTCTTTACTTATAATAAAGCTTCTGTATTTTGTAACTGGCACTTTCATTATATTTTTCAACTGCCCTTTTATACTTTCTTCATAAATCTTGGCATCTTCCATATCTACAAAGCTTGTTACGTAAATTAGTTGGTTCTCATCTAACTCCACCAATTTATGGGCCAAATCATTATCCGGGTAATTACCTCTGTTAAATTGGCCAATTCCAAATCTGGAAGAGCTCAAAGTTAAGGATGCATCCGAAACATCTATCACATAATAATAAGTATTTGATGTAGCAACACTAAAAATGCTGCTTGGTTTGTTTTCTGCAGGTTTATTTGCCGCAACCGCTTCAGGCTGTTTTACCGTTATTGGAGCTGGTTTATTATCTGCTGCAGCATTAATGTTTTCTATTGGTTTAGGCTTGCTTTCTGCATTTGGCGCTTGTGTAACAAAGCGAGGTTCATTAGAGTCGAAATCTACCAATGCCACCGGACGCAGTTTAAAAGCTTCAATATTTGCCTCAATATATTTTAAATGATCCCTAACCAACGGCACAATGATTAAATCATTAGGATATAATGCAGTAATCGAATTAAATTCATTTAATAAAGCATCCACTTTCGATGTTCTGCCAACTGCAATTGCTTTTAAATAGGCATATTGTGGTGCTAAGCCACTATTGGGATAAGCAAGAAGATTTTCATTTACCTGTTTAATCACATTGCTGTAATCTTTTCGGGCATAATTTTCAAAAACATTATTGTACTGTTCATTAATGGTGTTTTCTAACTGATCTTGTTTTGAAGAATAGGCAGGATCGATAATTATTTTTGCAAAATTTGATTGAGGAAATTTACTCAGCACCTGTTGCTTATAATCGTTCGACTTAGCTGGATCTGAATCTTTATAATTTAAGTATAAACTGTAGTAAATAGCATCCAAATGATTGTTTTCTGGATATCTCTTCAGTAATTCAAGGTAAATCTTATTGGCTTCTGCTACATCATTCAACTCTTGTTGATAAAAACTAGCTATCTCGAAATAGGCATCGATGATTTTTTGATTCGATGCTTGTAAAAGTTGAGGTGTTAAGGGTAAATTATCTAAAAATTTTTTCTCAATTGAAGTTTGAGAATTATCTGTCTGCGCATTTTGTACTAAAGATGGATTATTTCCTAATGCCACATTTCCACCGGCTAAAATCTGGTTATTATCCTGAGCAGAAGAACGCACGCTTTGTCGCCAGTTATCTTCTAATTGTCGGTTACCCCAGCGCTTTTTAAAATCAGCAAAGCCATTACTTATTGCTGTACTATTATTAAAGTAAAAAGTATTGCCCGCACCATTTGATAAATTTGAATTTAACGATTGATTAGGCATAGCAATATTGTTTAGGAGTTCATTGCCTGTAGAGCTTACTGGTATAGAAACATCTACCTTTGGACGTAAATAATCTTGTACCTTAGCAGCACGCTCAGCTTCGGGCAAACGAGCTATGAATTGAGCTGTATCTTCTTTAGAAATTAGGTTAAATCTATCTGCTAAATACTGTAAGTTATTTGCTTTTTTAACGATGTTATCGTAATCAGAGAAACTTTTTGGCAAAATAGTTACCGCACTATCATAATATAATTTTGCTCTGATGTAATTTTTAAACTCTTTAAAATTTAAATCTGCAACTCTTAAGTAAGATAAAGCTTTTTGATTCTGGTTTTTAGTGCTTTTCTGTATCGATTTTTGGTAATTTTCTTCCGCTTTCAAATAATTACCTTCGGTTGAGAAAAGTTCGCCAACCTGATAATAGATTTGATCTGTATAATCGAAGTTTTTATCATCCTTTAATAAAGTTAGCAAGGCTTGCTCCTCATTAATTTTATAGCCACTTATTATTGCCCTAAGTTTAATGCGATTTAAATTTGCGTGGAAATACATCTCGAAAGGCGCATTGCTGTTTTCTACTTTTGTAAAATTGATAAAAGCATTTTGATAGTCTTTTTCCTTCTCCTGTAGCTGTGCAAGAATGTATTGCCATCTAATCCTAAGCTGCTTTTCATCAGCAAGCCTGATTGCATTTTCTAAAAGTAAAATAGCTTCTTTGTTTCTTTTTTGATAAATGCGCATTTGTGCTGTTGTAGCCAATGGCTCGGCGATGTCTTTTTTCAAATTATCTGCAGAGCGAAGCATGGTGTCTAAAATTTTATCGGCGAAAGCCATGTTATTTAACTGCATCTGGCTTCTTGCCTTCCAGTTCATAGCCATTACAAAAGCTTTCAAATTACTATTGTAGGTTTTTGCTACGTAATCAAAATATTCTGATGAAATAAAATAATTCCCTTTCAGGTAATTGGCACGGCCAAGTAACATGTATGCATCGTCGATATAATTACTAAAGCTTTTCTCATTAATAATTGCCTGTCCTTTAAAAATAACTTCATCTAATTGTTTATTCTCCATTCCTGGAGTTAAAACCAGATTTACCTGAGGCTCGGGATCTAAATAAACAGGAAGAATTTGCTCGTAATTATCTGCATAACTTTGTAATAAGCTTTCGTTATACTCAGTTAGTAAAACATTTGAATTATATATATAGTTATATCTTGCCGTAAGGTTTTGCATCTTACGATCTAGGCCTGTATTCTTATTGGCTACACAACCAAAGACGAATAATAAGCTTATGAATAAAAGGATGGGAGATAAAGTTTTTAAGGTATATTTTTTCAAGTATTATTGATTGCTTTTTTAATATATACAATAACAAAATGTAAGTAAAATTATTTTACTTAGCAATAGATTTAATTACTCAAAGTTAATTATTTATTATATTAAACCGATGGATAAACCTAAAGACGAGAATAACGGAAAGAAGTATAGCGGGATGGCAAAATATTCTGCCATTGGTTTTCAAATGATTGCAACAATTGGCTTATTAACCTTTATTGGTTATAAAATTGATGAATATCAGAAAAATGAATCAAATATTATTACTGCAATCTTTGCTTTAGTTGGGGTTATTTTAGGTTTATATCAGGCCATAAAACAAGTTACAAAGCCATAATTTATCTTCTTTAATACTGATTCTGCGTAATCAACCATCTCAAATTGTCAGGATTACCTGATATTCTTAACTATATATCCACTCATTTTCGTTTCTTTTTTGAATGTTTACATAATGTAGCGACTTGGTTTTAAAAATCTTATCTTTGCAGAAGTTTAATAATCAAGAAAATATCTATCAGAAATTGACCCTAACCAAATTTACCAGTTATTATTTTATTCTTGTTGGCTTACTAATTGGTTTTGCTGTTGCCTTACCATTAGTTTTTCCCGGACTGCAAATTCTGGTTGGTAGCTTTTGGCTAATTTTTGGCTTCATTGCAGGCATTACATACATCGCATATTTTTTAGCATACGTAGGTATAAACAGAAATCCCGAAGCGGGAGTAATGGCAATTTTAGGCTCTGTTATTTTGAAGATGATTTTTTGTATGGCTTTTGTGCTGATTTACAGTATAAATACAAAGGAAAACGGGCTTCTCTTTGTTGTTAATTTTTTTTCTGTTTATTTATTGTTTACAGCCTTTGAAATGTACTGTTTGTTACGTAACTTGCGCCACCAAAATTTAAAGTAAAAAACTGCCAATAAATGGATTTTAACCAAGTTTTTATGTCGAAAGTTGTTAAGGTAATTGTTGTTTTTACGCTTTTAACGGCGTTTTTATCTATCAAAAATAATACTTTCGCTCAAGTTGATAGTGTAGCTTCTTTACCTGTAGATACTGCTGTAGCACCTACTCAAGAAGCTGGCGCTGTTGTAAATCACAGCGAAGCGCATGAAGAAAAAGAAAAAGGTTTTGATATCACTTCTTTCATTTTTCACCACATTAGCGATAGCCACTATTTTACACTTTTTGGTCACGGAGACCATGGTTTCCATTTACATTTACCAATTATTCTTTGGACAAACAGCGGTTTAGTAACTTTTAGTTCATCAGATTTCAAATTTAATGATGATGGCACTCAGGTTGTTGAAAAAAATGGACAACGTTTTGCAATGGCACATAATAAAATTTATTATGCCAATGCAACTGCAAATGAACATGGCGCTTTTGTTTCTCACGAAGTTAAAGATGGCGCTGAAGTTGTAACCAATGCTCGTCCGCTGGATTTTTCTATTACTAAAAACGTTTTCAGTATGCTTTTATCAGTAATAATATTGGTAATTGTGTTTACAATAGTTGCTTCATCATACAAAAAAAGACAAGGCAAATCTCCAAAAGGTATGCAGTCTTTCTTAGAGCCAATCATTTTATTTGTTCGTGATGATATTGCCAGACCAAACTTAGGTCATAAGTATGCAGCTTTCATGCCTTACTTACTATCTGTGTTTTTCTTTATCTGGTTAAACAACATTTTAGGTTTAGTTCCTTTCTTCCCGGGAGGCGCTAACGTAACAGGTAATATTGCTTTAACGGTTGTTTTAGCTGCCTGTACATTTTTAATCATCACTTTTAAAGGTAACAAATACTATTGGGGGCACATCCTTAATCCTCCTGTGCCTTGGTGGCTAAAGCCATTAATGATTCCTGTTGAGATTTTTGGTATTTTCACAAAGCCAATCGCTCTTGCAATCAGGTTATTTGCAAACATTACTGCTGGTCACATCTTGGTAATGTCTTTATTATGCTTAATTTTTATTTTTAACTCGCTTTGGATTGCTCCGGCTTCAATTTTCTTTGCTGTATTTATCGGCTTAATTGAATTTTTGGTTGCGTTTATCCAGGCGTTTATATTTACCATTCTTTCGGCCTTATTTATTGGTATGGCTGTAGAAGAACACCATTAAGAACATTATTGTTAAATTAATATAAATAAATCAGAAAATGACTGGAACATTAGCTGCAATCGGCGCAGGCTTAGCTGCAATAGGCGCTGGATTAGGTATCGGTAAAATTGGTGGATCTGCAATGGAATCTATTGCTCGTCAACCAGAAGCCGCTTCAAAAATTCAAACTGCTATGCTTATCGCTGCAGCCTTTATCGAGGCGGTTGCTTTATTCGCAGTAGTAGTTTCTTTGATTGCAAAATAATCAAAGAAAAACTCTACAAGAACCTTTTCGGGATTGCCGCGAAGGTTCTTGTTTAAATTACGTTGTTAAAAGAATATTAATTATATAAGATGGATTTATTAGTTCCTGAAATTGGCTTGTTGGTATGGAATACCATTGCATTTTTACTATTGGTTTTTCTATTAGGTAAGTTTGCCTGGAAACCGATTATGAATGCTATCCACGAGCGTGAGCAAAGTATTGATGATGCTTTGAACAAAGCTGAGTTAGCAAAACAAGAGATGGCTCGTTTAACAAGTCAGAATCAAGATTTAATGCAACAAGCACGTGCTGAACGCGATGAAATTTTGAAAGAAGCTAAAACATTAAAAGACAGCATTTTAAACGAGGCTAAAAAACAAGCTCAGGTTGAAGGTGCTAAACTGATTGAAAAAGCTAAAATCGAAATCGAAAACCAAAAGAAAGTTGCTTTAGCTGAAGTTAAAGGTCAGGTTTCTACATTATCGTTAGAAATTGCGGAACGTGTTTTACGTAATCAATTAGATGATAAAGCTAAACAAGAAGTTTTAGTAGCCGACTTGTTAAAAGGCGTTGAATTAAACTAGGTTATAAGTATTACGTTTTAAGTTTTAAGTATTGGGCTATAGTTTAGGGTTAACCGCAATTATAACTTACAACTTATCACTTACAACTTACAACTCAAAATATGTCAGAAATTAAAGTTGCAAGCAGGTATGCCAAATCATTAATAGATTTAGCCGTTGAAAACAACGCTTTAGAATCTACTTTTAATGATATGGTTTTATTTGAAAAGGCAGTTGATGAAACTCCTGAACTAGAAGCGATATTAAAAAACCCAATTGTACCTTTAGATAAAAAGACTGGTATTTTAAATGGTATTTTTGCTGATAAAGTAAGTAAGTTAACGATTGCTTATTTTAAAATTGTGGTAAGTAAAGGTCGTTCGGCTATATTATTTGCTACTGCAAAACAATTTGTGGAGCAGTATAATAAAATTAATGGTATTGTTACTGCTGATGTAATTTCTGCAACGGTTTTAAGTGCTACAGCCAAAGAGGAAGTTATTGCCATTGTTAAAAAAGAATTAGGCGCTAAACAAGTTATTATTAACGAAAAAGTTGATGAGAAACTTATTGGTGGCTTTATTTTAAAAGTTGGTGATAAACAATTTGATGCAAGTATTGCCAGCGGATTGAATAAGCTTAAAAAAGAATTTGCTGTTTAGTTAGTATTGAGATTTGAGTATTGAGTATTGAGATTTGAGTATTGAGTATTGAGATTTGAGATTTGTGAATTGAGATTTGAAAATTGAGGGATACTGAAAAAACAAAAGAACTACAGCATAAAATAATATAAACCCGATTGACAGCGGAAATACTTTTGCAAACCTTATAGCTTAAATATTAAGGTGCAAAATAAACCTATAAGGTTTTAGTAAAAGATTGAAGCAGAAAGCGGGACTAGAATAACAAAAGAACTACAAGATTTACATTTACAAAAAGATATAATTAAAATTATGGTAGAGGTAAGACCAGACGAAGTATCGGCAATTATTAGACAACAATTGGCTGGCTTTAAATCAGAAACCGAACTGGAAGAAGTTGGTACCGTGTTGCAAGTAGGCGACGGTATTGCCCGTGTTTACGGTTTAACTAAAGTTCAATCGGGTGAGTTGGTTGAATTTGCAAACGGCCTGCAAGGCATTGTATTAAACCTTGAAGAAGATAACGTTGGTGTGGTACTTTTGGGTGCTTCTGACGAGATTAAAGAAGGTGATACAATTAAACGTACTAAGAAAATTGCCTCTATTAAAGTTGGTGAAGGTATGCTTGGCCGCGTGGTTAACACTTTAGGTGAGCCATTAGATGGTAAAGGACCAATTTTAGGCGACACTTACGAAATGCCATTAGAGCGTAAAGCTCCAGGTGTGGTTTTCCGTCAGCCGGTAAATGAGCCTTTACAAACTGGTATTAAAGCAATCGATGCAATGATTCCAATTGGTCGTGGTCAACGTGAGTTGGTTATTGGCGACCGTCAGATTGGTAAAACTGCAGTTTGTATCGATACCATTATCAACCAAAAAGAATTTTACGAAGCAGGCCAACCTGTGTATTGTATTTATGTAGCGATTGGTCAGAAAAACTCTACCGTTGCTAACATTGTACGTACTTTAGAGGAAAACGGCGCTTTACCATATACAGTTGTTGTTGCTGCTTCGGCTGCAGACCCTGCTCCAATGCAGTTCTACGCTCCGTTTGCTGGTGCTGCAATTGGTGAGTTTTTCCGTGATACTGGTAGACCGGCTTTAATTGTTTATGATGATTTATCTAAACAAGCTGTGGCTTACCGTGAGGTATCATTATTATTAAAACGTCCTCCAGGTCGTGAGGCTTATCCAGGAGACGTTTTCTACTTACACAGTCGTTTATTAGAAAGAGCCGCAAAAATTAACGCAAATGATGATATTGCACAAGCAATGAATGATTTGCCAGAATCTATTAAACATCTTGTAAAAGGTGGTGGTTCATTAACAGCGCTTCCAATTATCGAAACACAAGCTGGTGACGTATCGGCGTATATTCCAACTAACGTAATTTCGATTACTGATGGGCAGATTTTCCTGGAGTCGAATTTATTTAACTCAGGTATTCGTCCGGCTATTAACGTAGGTATTTCGGTATCACGTGTAGGTGGTAATGCTCAAATTAAATCGATGAAGAAAGTTGCTGGTACTTTGAAATTAGACCAGGCACAATACCGTGAGTTAGAGGCTTTCTCTAAATTCGGTTCTGATTTAGATGCTGCAACTAAATCTGTTTTAGATAAAGGTGCACGTAACGTACAAATGTTAAAACAAGCGCAATTTTCGCCATTAAGTGTTGAGAAACAAGTTGCAATTGTTTACGTGGGTACTAAAAACCTAATGCGTACTGTGCCGGTTGAGAAAGTAAAAGAATTTGAAACTGAATATTTAACACAATTAGAAATGCGTCATCCTGAAACTTTAGCGGCATTAAAAGCTGGTAAATTTGATGATAACATTACTGGTGTTTTAGATACAGTAGCAAAAGAAATTTCAAGTAAATACTAAGAATGTTATAGGTTTTAAGTTATAGGTTTTAAGTTTTACACTTACAACTTATAACTTAGTACTTACAACCAAAAATAAGAATGGCTAATTTAAAAGAAGTAAGAAACCGAATTGCATCGGTACAATCAACACAGCAGATTACCAAAGCTATGAAAATGGTTTCGGCGGCTAAGTTGAAACGTGCTACTAATGCAATTATCGCTTTACGTCCTTATGCAACTAAACTGAAAGAAATTTTAGAAAATCTTTCTGCAAGTTTAGAAGGTTCTTCATCGCCTTTTATTCAAGAGCGTGAACCTAATAAGGTTTTAATTGTTACTGTTTCATCAAACCGTGGTTTGGCCGGAGCTTTTAACATGAACGTAATTAAAGCGGCCAACAATTTAATTGCTGAAAAATATAGCAAGCAGTTACAAAATGGTAACGTTAGCATTATTTCTATCGGTAAAAAAACACAAGATTTTTACGAGAAACGCAAATACAATGTTATTGGCAACAATAACGAAATATATTCTGCCTTAACTTTCGAAAACGTAACTAAAGTTACTGATGCGATTATGGCTGGTTTTGAAAAGGGCGATTTTGACAAAGTAGAACTTGTATATAACCGTTTCAGAAATGCAGCGATACAATATATTACTACTGAACAATTACTACCACTTCAAAAAGCAGAAGAGCCTACAAAAGCTGAAGTTAAAGCAACAAATGTTGAATATATTTTAGAGCCTTCGAAAGAAGAAATTGTAGAGCAATTAATTCCAAAGTCAATTAAAATTCAGTTATACAAAGCGGTGTTAGATTCTCACGCATCTGAGCATGGCGCACGTATGACATCGATGGATAAAGCAACTGAAAACGCTGGTGAGTTATTAAAAGCCTTAAAACTTTCTTATAACCAAGCTCGTCAGGCAGCAATTACAACTGAGTTAACAGAGATTGTAAGTGGTGCAGCAGCATTGAACGGATAAACGACATTTGTCATCCTGAGCTTGTCGAAGGATTATCAAAAAAATCCCATTTCTTAATTGAATTGGGATTTTTTGTTATGTTATAAATTTTCTAGTATAGAACTAATACCTAATTCTCCTCGTGTCCCCAGTTGCACTTTAGTTTTATTATCTACAGAAAGAATATTATGCATAGAATCTTTTTGCCAAAACATGTCGTCAAAACGGAAAGCTTTTCCTTTGGCCATACCGCTAATATTTGTAACATGCAATAAATTGCCAGTAACTTGTAGGTTTACATAAATCGTGTCAGAAATTGCGTTTGGTTTTAATATTGATTTAACTGTATTAACCGGAAGATTTACGTAAGAATTCAAATCCAAATCAAAACTGCTGTTGTTTTTAATTTGATAGCTGATGTCACCAGGAAAGACTCTGATTTTAATCTTGGTGGCTTTATCATAAACAGTTAAAGTCACTTCAAAAACTCCTGAAGTTTTATACTGATGTTTAGCTTTACTTCCTGTAGTTTCAATGGTTCCATCGCCGTAATTCCAAATGTAATTACTTCCGGCAGTCGCATCTTTTGCTTCAAGTTCAATCGATTGTGTTAAGTACAGTGATTTTTTATCAATGCTGAATTCGGTAGTACTAATTTCCGGACTTTCTTTCTTGCATGCAACAAGAAAAAAAAAGGCCATGCTAAGCCCTAATAAAGATTTAAATTTCATAATATAGATTTATTTGTGTGTGATTCAAATCTAATTAAAAAACTCAACTAACAATGTAGTCGTTTGCCGATTTTATTATTTTATTATGAATGTTACCGATTCGGTTTTATAGTAAAATCTGCCATCAATTCTATAACACTTATCTTTGCTTTATAATTTTAAACAATGAGAAAATACAGCATCATCATACTAATACTTGCTCCATTTTTTGTAAAAGCACAATTACCTGCAAGAGATTACACCAATGCCGTTTTATGGCAGCAAACCTCAGGCGAATACAAAGCACTATGTTTTCAAGCATATAACTTTGCTCGTTTGTCTTTAAAGGAAGCTTTATGGGCCGATACCAGTAAAAAACCGAAATGTGTTATTGTAGATATTGATGAAACCGTATTAGATAACTCGCCGTTTCAAGGCCATGAAATTAAAAAAGGCTTAAGTTATAATCCTGCAGATTGGACAGAATGGACAAATTTATCAAAGGCAGATACTGTTCCGGGTGCTTTGGCTTTTTTAAAGTTTGCCCTCTCTAAAAACATCGAAACTTTTTACCTCAGCAATAGAGATGAGAAAGATTACAGCGCAACCCTTAAAAATTTGCAGCAATTTGGTTTCCCTTATGCAGATGATGCACATCTGTTGGTATCGAAAGGAACATCTAACAAAGAACCCAGACGGCAGAAAATTGCCGAAACACATAATATCTTAATGCTATGCGGCGATAATTTGAGCGATTTCTCTAACATTTTCTATCGCGAAAATAAAAATACTACAGAGCAGGTTAATGCAAATCAAACCTTATTTGGTGTAAAATATATTGTGTTGCCAAACCCTATGTATGGCGATTGGGAAAAACCTTTGTACAAAGGAGATAATTTAAACGATAAAGAGAAAGCAAAACAACGTTTAGAACGATTAAAAAGTTATTAAACTTTATAAATATTCGGCAATAAGTATTACTTTTGCTGCATCATAAAAATAAATATTATGGAAAACACAGAATTAAAGCACAATACAGAAAGTATGAAAACGGCTAACCAGCCAGGAATTTATAAATTGATGATTTTTGGTGTATTGGTTTGCATGGTTGGTACTTACGCTCGTTTTGCATTCGATTCATGGGTTTTATCATTAGTATCATGGATTATCCTTTTTATTGGCGCAATCATCAGCATCAAAGGTGTATTCAAAATTTTAGACGCATAAAATATTTTCTCTTTAATATAAAAGCCAATCATGTTTTAATTATGTGACTGGCTTTTTTGTTTGTCTATTTTTTTCTTTAGTAAAGCAAGGTTCGGTTTCGTTTTTTTACCGATAGTCCTGCCATTCGCTTTACTTGCCTCTTAAAAATTCGGCTACGTGTTCGCTGCTGTCAGGTTTAGTTTACACAGGTCAAGCTTAATATTTGTGGTTTTACAGGCAGAATTCAATATTCTTGACCACAGATTTACTGATTACAGGTCATTTTATAATCTGTAAATCTGTGGCTACAATTTTAACATAGCAACAATCTATATTTATCAACTATTAATTATGAGTGGGTTACCTAAATCACTTTTTTGTATAAAGGGAAAAAGACGATTAAACTAACCAAAACGTCAAGAAAAATCTAATGGCCATTAGATAATATTTTACAATGATTATAAAATTTAAACCATCAAATCATGAAAAGGAATATTATTGCTATAGCCATAATTTTAGGCTTGTTCGGCTGCCAAAATGCTGAAAAAAATCACGAATCTGTTGCATCAACTGATGCTGTAGCGCTTGACAGTGCTTCTGTGGCGAACGCCGATAACACTGAAAAAATTGTAAAAACTGCCGACATGCGGTTTCGCGTAAAAGATGTACAAAACACTAAAGAGAAATTAAGTAAGGCAATTAAAGCCGAGGGCGGCACTGTCGCAGAGTTTTCCATTCAAAGTGTGGTGCAAGGAACCGATAAGGTAAAACAGTCTACAGATTCTTTAAAAGAAATAACTTCTTACCGTACCGAAGGTTATCTGGTTGCAAAAGTGCCATCAGATAAATTAGATGAATTTACCAATACAATTGCTAAAATGGCGGTGTTTATCGATAATCAATCGCTCAAACTAGACGACCAAAGCATTGCTTATCTGGCTAATAAATTAAAGGCTGAAAACCGGATAGAAGCAGTTAGCAGAATTAATAAACTGGCGACAAAGAAAAGCCCGAATGTAGAAACCTCATTAATGATTAAAGATGATTTAATTGATAAGAAAATCGAAAATATGTTGATTGATAGCAAAGTGAAATACAGCAATATTACACTTAATTTTTATCAGGATAATACCATTAAAACGATGATTGTAGCAAATGACAATATTTACGATTATAAGCCTGCTTTCGCTACCCGTTTATGGTTAAATATTGTAAATGGCTGGAGTATTTTTATGGAATTTATTTTAGCAATCGCTAATTTATGGATGCTGATTTTAGTAGGGGTTTTAGGAGTGGTTGTATTTAGATATTACCGAGCAAGGAGAGCTTAAGCTTTCATCGCCACGTTATGAAAAGGCACGAAGCAATCTCTTTAGTTAGAAAGATTGCTTCGTGCCTCGCAATGACGGAATCGGAAAGAAAAAAGGAATTTACATTGTTGCTAAACCATCGGTCGGTATCTCACCGACCGAAATTAATTCTATTTCTTGGCTTTCGCCACCAAACCCTTAACCTTGGTTTTGTTATCCACAACAAATGATTCCCAGCCTGAATAAGTTTTTGATTTTCCACCGGTTGTTATCTTTTGAAACGAATGGCAAACCGCAACGGCTAAACCATCAGTTGCATCCAAAAATTCTGGGGTTTCTTTAAAGTTTAATAAGCGCTGCAACATGGCGGCAACTTGTTCTTTAGTGGCATTCCCGTTTCCGGTAATCGATTGCTTTATCTTTCTGGGCGAATATTCGGTTACAGATATATTTCTTGATAAAGCTGCTGCAATAGCAGTGCCTTGTGCTCTGCCTAGCTTTAAAAGCACCTGAATGTTTTTACCATAAAACGGAGCTTCAATTGCCAAAACATCAGGATTGTATTGGTCGATGAGGACAACGGTTTTTTCAAAAATGCGTTGAAGCTTAAGAAAAGGATCGTCTAAATGAGTCATTTTTACAACACCCATACTCAGCAGTTCGGTCTTATTTCCCTTCTCCAAAATTACTCCATAACCCATTACCGCTGTACCTGGGTCGATACCCAAAATTACCCTTTCCTTTTTTTCGCTCAACATTACAGCAATATTAAGCATATTTGCAAACTAAAAAGAGCAAGTTGACCGCCACAAACAAAAAAATATTTTCAATATCCATTAAATCCATTATTGTTGTCTTGGCCTTTTGGTTTATTTACCACAAGCTTGTGGCTAATGAAAACCTACATAATTTCCGTCAGCTTTTGAGTAATATTCCACAGATGCAAATTACGCTTGTAATTGGCTTTGTATTTCTACTCATGTTTGTGAATTGGTTTCTCGAATCGGCCAAATGGAAATATTTAATGCAAAGAATTGAGCGCATTAGCTTTTACAGAGCTGTAGAATCAGTTTTCTGTGGATTAACGCTGGCAATCTTTACCCCAAATAGACTAGGTGAATATGGCGGCAGGGTTTTCTTTTTATCGCCAAAGCGCAGAATAGTAGGGGTGGTTGCTATGGCGGTAGGAAACATTGGGCAATTGGTTTTAACGAATGTTTTTGGTGCCATTGCCCTAAGTGCCTTTATCTATCGGTTTATGAATTTAGATTACCGATTGTTTTTTGCTATTGAAGTAGTTGTCGTGGTTTTTTGTCTGTTCTTTTTGGTTTTCTATTTCAACATCAGGTGGTTAAACGGAATACTTCTATCATTTGAAATCACCAGAAAATATAAGAAGTTTTACAGCATTTTGGGTCGCTACAAAAAAGGAGAGCTTTTCAAAATTTTAATGTTTTGCCTTGCCCGCTACTTTGTGTTTAGCTCTCAATACTTTATCCTTTTTACGTGGTTGATTCCCGGACTACAATATCTGGATATTATAATGATGATTTGCATTCTGTTTTTCGTTCAATCAACCTTACCATCTTTAGATTTGTTCGATGTTGGAATCAGGAGCGTAACTGCTTCTTATTTTTTCAGCTTCATAACCAAGCAAGATGTGGCAGTTATTGCATGTACAGCTAGTATTTGGCTTATAAATATTATTATTCCTGCTATATTAGGCACATATTTCGTTTTTAAACTCAATTTTTTTGGAAATCCTAAATCTGATTAGTCTATTTTCTGCCTTATTAACGCTCGTTTATGCTCTTCTGGTAATCAGTTTTATTAGAGGATGGCATAAATTGGTCTATTTTAAATCAGGTAACACAATATTAAATACCAAAGTTTCGATAATTGTAGCTGCCCGTGATGAGGAAGATAATATCGGTAAAACCATTACTGATTTAACCGCTCAGAATTATCCAAAACATCTAACAGAAATTATTATTATCGACGACCATTCTACTGATAAAACGGCAGAAATTGTTTTAAGTTATGCAGATAAAAATGTTAAACTAATTAAGTTAAACGAAGCTAAAGCGCTCAATTCTTATAAGAAAAAGGCAATACAAACCGCAATAGGTACCTGCTCTGGAGATTTAATTATTACAACGGATGCTGATTGCCGCATGGGAGAGAAATGGTTATCAACCATTGTGGCATTGTACGAGGAAAAAGATTACAAAATGATTTCATCCCCGGTAGGATATTTTCAAGAAAAAAGTTTGTTTGAGCAATTACAGTCTCTAGAATTTTTATATCTGATAGGTTTAGGCGCATCTACCATTGGCAATAAAAAACCATCTACTTGCAATGGGGCAAACCTGGCTTATGAAAAAGCAACTTTTTATGAGGTTGGTGGCTTTACCGGAATCGATGATTTAGCCTCAGGCGATGATGAACTATTACTCCATAAAATTGCAGCCAAATACCCTGATAACATAGGTTTTTTAAAAAATCGAGATGCCATTGTTTATACTCATGCCAAAGAAAATTTAAATTCATTTATTCAGCAGCGCAAACGTTGGGCATCAAAAAGTACGCGATATAAAAACAAAGGCATAATAATTTTAGGCGTTTTTGTATGGATTTTCAACCTAAGCATTCTTGCAAATTTTACAGCGGGTTTATTCCTTCCGGGATTTTTAACCATCACATTTTATCAGTTGTTAGTTAAGATTATTTTAGAAGGTTTATTTTTATGGGATGTAACCAGCTTTAGCAAAAGACGAAGTTTATTGGTTTTTGTGCCATTTTTAAGCATTTTGCACATTCTATACATCATATTTATTGGTGTAGCAGGCAATAGCGGAAAATATAACTGGAAAGGAAGAATGGTTAAATAATGGATAATAGCCCATCAAAAAAAGTTTGGATAAAATTTAGAAGGAACAAGCTAGCACTTAGCGGGCTTATTTTTATTTTATTATTGATAGTGATGGGTATTTTAGGCTATTTAATTATGCCTGATAATTCTCCAAACGCGAATAATCAAATGGTACAGATTGCGAAGGAAAAGCCCGGAGCAAGATTTACTTTTATGATTATTGAGCGCTATGCGAATGTTGAAAAGGTAGGTTTTTTCGAAAAGATGCTAAACGGTCAGAAACCTAATTTCAAAAGCATTCCAATTACAGGTTATAGAATTGCTGGAGATAATGTTTTCGCAACAGAATTTATCGGCGAAGAAAAAGCACCAGAAACCAAATATAATTTAAAAGATTTGTGCCCAAATTGCACATTACCATCAAAATTGGGTTCTCCAGAAATGCTTTTTTCTCAAAAAAATATTTACCAAAAAACTTTCCTTCTCGGAACTGATATTTATGGTCGTGATTTATTGAGCCGCCTGATTCTAGGGATTCGGGTTTCATTGTCAGTAGGCTTAATAGCGGTTTTAATTTCACTTTTTATCGGTGTAAGTTTAGGCGCTATTGCTGGTTATTTTGGCGGTAAAACCGATGCTGCAATAAGCTGGTTTATGAATGTCGTTTGGTCGCTACCCTCGCTTTTATTAGTTATCGCCATTTCATTTGCTTTAGGAAAAGGTTTTTGGCAAATTTTTATCGCAGTGGGTTTGTCTACCTGGGTAGATGTAGCCCGGTTGGTTCGCGGACAAGTAATGGCGCTTAAAGAGGTAGAATTTGTAGAAGCGGCCAGAGCTTTAGGATTTAGCACAGCCAGAACCATTGCAAGGCATATTTTACCTAACATCGCCGGACCAATTTTAGTTGTGGCCTCTGCAAATTTTGCCTCTGCAATTTTGTTAGAAACGGGTTTAAGTTTTTTAGGATTTGGCGCACAACCACCTATGCCAAGCTGGGGCAGTATGATTAAAGAACATTATGGCTATATTATTATGGATGCGGCATATTTAGCTGTTCTGCCTGGTTTAGCCATTATGTTAACGGTTTATGCTTTTAACGTTTTGGCAATTGGCTTACGTGATGCTTTTGATGTGAAAGCACAAAACGTTAGCGTTTAACTTTCTTTTTCGAAGCTTTTGCTAGAGGATTGAAATCTAACGCTAATTTTATCCAAAAATCCAATTCATCATTGCGGTTCAACACATCTTCAGAAACCAATACAAATCCATTCATTACTTTGTTTCCCATTGTCATTTGTTCCCAGCCATCTTTATTACTTAGGTTTCCCAAATCATCCGGATTTAGTCGAAGCATTAAATTTCTTTTAGAAACACCTATGCACATTTTTGCATCAACCATAAAAATCAAGCTGCTAAACATTTCCTTTTCTTCAACATCAGGCAAATGCATTAATCTTTCGGCAATTCTAAAGGCTAATGTTTCATTATATTTCATCATAATTAATGTTTAAAACTAATTTAATCAATCCTTATCCGTTAGGCAAAAATTAAGCGTTATTCTTTAAATTTGCGCTATGTTGTTAAATTGTTATCAGGAAGAATTTTTAGAAGCAGGCTGCGATGAAGCGGGGAGAGGTTGCTTGGCAGGTCCTGTTTTTGCAGCAGCCGTAATCTTGCCTAAAGGTTTTGTGCTGGATGGTTTAAATGATTCTAAACAATTAACGCATGAACAACGTGATTTGCTTCGTCCAATTATCGAAAAAGAGGCTTTAGCCTGGGCAGTTGCCTCCTGCGATCATGAAGAAATTGATAAGATTAACATCTTAAATGCCTCTTTTTTGGCAATGCACAGAGCTGTAGAAAAACTGCATACACAACCAGGTTATCTGGTTATCGATGGTAATCGTTTTAAAGCTTACCCTCAAATTCCGCATAGTTGTATTATTAAAGGTGATGGAAAATATTTAAATATTGCTGCTGCATCGATTTTAGCTAAAACCCATCGCGACGAATTTATGACCAATCTCCATTCAAATTATCCGCAATATAATTGGGGAAAAAACAAAGGTTATCCAACTATTGCACACAGGAGAGCGGTATTAGAAATCGGTCTTTCGCCATTTCATCGTAAAACATTTAATGTTCGTGCTCCGCAGTTGGAATTGTTTTCAAAAAACGCCTAATTTTCGTATTTTCACAACGCTGTGAAAATTTTACTCATAACTAAAAGAGTTCCGTTCCCGCCAAATAGCGGCTATCCAATTGTGGTTTATAACACCATGAAAGGTTTGCTACAACTTGGTGCAGATATTACTTTGTTCAGTTTAAACCCGGCAAATTCCAGAATAGATATTGAAGAAATTACCGACCCTGTTTTCGAGAAAATTAAATGCCATAGCTGTGATTTAGATACCCAGGTAAATGTTTGGTCTGCATTTTTCAATATTTTCACTAACGAATCTTATAACGTTTCCAGATATTTTGATGAAGAGGCTGCCAGAACTCTGGAAAATATACTCCGCGAAAATGTTTTTGATGTTATCCAATTCGAAGGTCTTTTTGTAGTTCCATACCTTGATATCGTTAAGGCTAACAGTAACGCAAAGCTGATTTACAGAGCACACAATATTGAGTTTACCATGTGGGAACGCCGTTCTCATTCAGAAAGTTTCTTAGTTCGCAGGAAATATTTGGCATTTTTGGCGCAACGTTTAAAAGCCTACGAAACCGAGCAGATTAATCGTTTCCATCATATTTTTGCCATTAGCGAACCTGATAGGCAAAGCATTTTAATGTTTGGTTGTGAAATCCCGATGTCGGTTTTCCCTGTTGCGATAGATTTGGAAAACTATAAAATCGATAGCAGTAAAACCAGTTTCCCAACGCTTTTTCATTTAGGTGCAATGGATTGGCGACCAAACCAGGAAGGTTTAGAATGGTTTTTAGATGATATTTGGCCAGATATCGAGAAACTGAACAAAGACCTTCGTTTTTATATTGCCGGAAAAAATATGCAAAAGCATTTTTTTGAATACGACTCTGATAATCTGATTGTAGAAGGCGAAGTTTTTGATGCCGTAGAATTTATGAATTCGAAGGCCATTATGATTGTGCCACTCATTTCAGGTACAGGCATGCGGGTAAAAATTATTGAAGGTATGGCAATGAAGAAATGCATTATTGCAACACCAACAGCTGCCGAAGGTATAAATTGCCGTCATGGACACGATATTTTAATCGCCAATTCTGCCGATGAATTTTACCGCTCCATTTTGCAATGCATTATAAATCCTAAAAGATGGCTGGAGATTGGCGAAAACGCCAGAAAGACGGTAGAAAACGAACACGGGGTGCATTTGGTTGCCGGAAACATGCTTAAAGTTTACCAAGAACTTATTCTGAACTGAAAGCCACAGTAATTTAAGCAGTCACGTTTTTCAGTTCATTTTCCAGCTTATCAAAATTTTCTTCATTCTTATCTGTAACATAAGGCTTTAATTTATTGCACTCTGCAACCGAATCAAATAGCATTTTGAAAACAATTTTTGTCTTGCCTTTTTCTAATTCTTCAAAGGTGAATAATACTTGAAAAAGTGGCTTAGAGTGGCGCTTCCAGGCAATTAATGATGGCTTTTCAATTTTAATAAATTCGCACTCATTGGCATAATTTCCTTTGTCTGGCCCATGCATCACGAAATTCCATTTACCACCTACTATAAAATCGAATTCGTTAAAAGTATTCGTAAAACCAGCTGGTCCCCACCAGTTTTTTAAATGATTTGGCTTAGAAAATGCCTCAAAAACCTGTTCAATTGTTGCATTAACAATTCGGCTGCTCACTATCTCGCTATCTGGCGTGGTTATAATTATTGCTGTGCTCATTTTTTACAAATTTTTCCTCAATTTCAGTTCCTCTTTAATAGCCTTTAATTTGCCAAAATTTATAATAAAAATAGGGATTATTGCAATTGGTATCACAGATTGCGCACTTAAACCCTTCTTAAAGGCCATAAAAATATTTATTATAATCAGCACTAACAGTGCCCCTCCTAACATTGCAGTAATGCCTTTCATTGATTTTTCGGTTTTAATCAATTCTTCGGTGCTCATTTCGCTGTATTTCTTTGCCATCATTTTACTTGGTTTATATTTGAAGTTAAATATTTTTTTGAAGCGCAATTTTCTGTACACTTTGGTTACGAAAGTCCCGCTATTGCTGCAAGTCCGCTCCCGATAGAAAAAATCGGGATGCGTGCTTTCCGCTCTATCGGGGCTATTGTACAGGTTAAACTTCACTATTTAAGGTTCTAGAAAAGCTAAAGGATTAAATGTTTTTATGTTGGATTCGAAAACCACGCATGGCCACTAATGTCTATAAGTTAATTTGAACTATCATTCCTCATTCGTCAATGCGAAGCAAGAAGTAATCTACCATCGATATTAATAGGATTGCTTCGTGCCTTGCATTGACGATATTTTCTACAGCTTCTTTAAAATACTGATATAGATTTCCAAAATCATACAAAATTTCTGATAAAATTTAACCGAAAACATTGCCTTTTTCTTAGTAGTTTTGCCGCCAACTATTTATTAAGCATGAAAAATACAGCTTTAACAGAAAAACACATCGCATTAGGCGCTAAAATGGTTCCATTTGCAGGCTATAATATGCCCGTAACTTACGAAGGTATAAACGCAGAACATGCAACCGTTCGTAATGGAGTTGGTGTTTTTGATGTTAGTCACATGGGCGAATTCATTTTAAAAGGCGAAAATGCTTTGGATTTAATTCAACGTGTTACCAGTAACGATGCATCTAAACTTTATGATGGTAAAGTACAATATTCTTGTTTGCCGAATAAAGATGGAGGTATTGTGGATGACCTTTTGGTTTATCGCCTGGATGAAAAAACATATATGCTTGTTGTAAATGCATCGAACATAGAAAAAGACTGGAACTGGATAAACCAGTTTAATGATAAAGCTGTTGAAATGCACAACATTTCTGATAAAACTTCTTTATTGGCTATTCAAGGTCCGAAGGCAGCTGATGCTTTGCAAAGTTTAACAGAGGTTGATTTGGCCTCAATGGAATATTATACTTTCGTTAAAGGTACTTTTGCAGGCGTAGAAAATGTTTTAATTTCTGCAACTGGTTACACCGGTGCTGGTGGCTTTGAAATTTATTTTAATAATGAGGATGCAGATAAAATCTGGGATGCAATTTTTGAAGCGGGTGCGGCATATAACATTAAACCAATCGGTTTAGGTGCTCGTGATACGTTACGCTTAGAAATGGGTTTCTGCTTATACGGAAACGACATTGATGATTCAACTTCGCCACTTGAAGCTGGTTTAGGCTGGATTACTAAATTCTCTAAAACATTTACAAATGCTGAGGCTTTACAAGCTCAAAAAGAAGCTGGTATTCAGAAGAAATTAGTTGGTTTTGAAATGATTGATAGAGGAATTCCTCGCCATGATTATGAAATTGCTGATGCAGAAGGCAACATCATTGGTAAAGTTACTTCTGGTACACAAGCGCCCTCGTTACAAAAGGCAATTGGTATGGGTTACGTTGCTAAAGATTTCGCTAAAGAAGGTTCAGAGATTTTTATTAATATCCGCAATACACCAATTAAAGCCAAAGTTGTTAAGTTCCCGTTTTATAAATAAATTAGTTGTAGGTTTTAAGTTGTAAGTTATACGTTCTGGGCTTACAACTTAAAACGTATAATTTTCACTTTGTAAATAAATTAGTTGTAGGTTTTAAGTTGTAAGTTATACGTTTTGGGCTTACAACTTAGAACGTATAATTTTCACTTTGTAAATAAATTAGTTGTAGGTTTTAAGTTGTAAGTTATACGTTTTGGGCTTACAACTTAAAACGTATAACCTAAAACCTATAACATTCACCGTGTCGAAAAAAATTGAAGTTTGTTTAACGCCTGCCCTGATTGATTTATATGATATTGAACAGAGTATTGTTGTAGTTATTGATATTTTGAGGGCTACATCTTCTATAACTTATGGGATAGAAAATGGGGCAATAGCCATTATCCCGGTTGCTAATGTAGAAGATTGCTTAACGTTTGCAGATAAAGGTTATCTATTGGCCGCAGAACGTAACGGCGAGGTGGTTGAAGGCTACGATTTCGGCAATTCGCCATTTTCTTATACAACAGAAAAAGTTGCCGGTAAAACCATTGTGCTTACCACAACAAACGGTACTAAAGCGCTTCATTTGGCAAATAAGCGAGCGCATCAGGTTGTAATTGGGTCTTTTTTAAATCTCGATTCACTTTGTGAATATCTGGCAAAGCAAGATAAAAATGTATTGCTTTTATGTGCAGGCTGGAAAGACCAGTTTAATTTAGAAGATACTTTATTTGCCGGAGCAGTAGTAAATAAACTGCGTAAAAACTTCGAACATTTTGATGATTCGAGCGTAGCCGCTGAAGATTTGTATATTTTAGCAAAGGATGATTTAAGAAAGTATCTGCATAAATCGTCTCACAGCAATCGTTTAGCACAGCTGAATATAGAAGAAGATGTTGTATTCTGTTTGCAGCTAAATGTTTGTACAGCAATTCCGGTTTTGGATGGAGAGCGCTTGGTTAAGTTGAGATAGACTATTCTATTTAAGGAACTTGATGGTTCTCCAATTTATTTTGTAGGTTAATGGAAAAAAATCTATTTAGTTACAAAGATTTCTCGGCTTTGCTCGAAATGACGGATAAGATCGGGCTTCATATATCACTTCGTAATCAATTCTCTAATCGCTGGTGTGTTTTTAATAACATTTAAGGCTTCTTCGTGCGCCAACCAATAAATATCTTCAGCACGTTTCATATCGAAGGTGCTAATGGCGCCTAAGCCTTTTGGTTCGATAACTACATTGCAGAATTTCGCTTTACGCTCCATATCATGGTTTATAGACATTAATCCGGCACGACCTAGCAAATTTGTTATACCCGTAATTTTATCTACTGCTTTTAGATGATTGCAGGATGAACCGATGATAAAATCACAATCGTTCATTAATGGTTCAACAGGAAAATTATTTAAAATTCCGCCATCAACATACATCTGGCCATCAATCATAATCGGTTTAAAAATACCTGGAATGCAACTTGATGCATGAATAGCCCGAATTAAAGGTCCTTTAGTAAAATAAACCAATCTGCCTTCGCTAAAGTTTACAGCCGCAATTGTTAATGGAATTTTAAGTTTCTCAATAGAATCTTTAGGGAAATACTCTTTTAATATTAAGGATGTATTTTCGATATTAATTAATCCCAATGAACCAACAGCCGGACGAACAAAACGCCATAATTTTGTTTTCAGAAATATATTCAGTCCTTCTTCAGGATCTATTCCTGCTGCAAAAAATGAACCTGCTATTGCACCTGCGCTTGTACCGCTAATTTGACTAAAAGTTATGCCTAGATTACTAAATGCCTTTAAAATACCCAAATGTGCAATTCCTCTGATTCCGCCGCCTGATAGTACAATTCCAACTTTTTTTGGTTTTATTATCGCTTCTTTAATAGGTTGATTTGTCATTGGCTCGGTACTAATTATCTTATATGTTAGACTTTGGTATTGTTGAATTATTACATCAATTTTATTGCAGATTATTTCCGTTTGGGTTTATATTTTGATTGATTCAATATTTTTTGTGCATCATTTTCTGCCATAAGCTGTTGCAAAGTAACATCAGGATGGGTTTCCATATATTTTTTTACAATTTGCCATCCTGTAAATACGCCCAATTTTGGTGCCGAATCTCGGTTTTCACCCAATCCGGGAGTAAACGGGCCTTCAGAAAGAAAAACCTGTATTTTTTGGTAATCGGTTTCATACAAGAAATTGTTTTCCAAAAAGTATGCCCATATATCTGTTTCAAAATTCTGTGCCCAACCGAGTTGGTTGTTTGTGTAACCAATTTTTATAGAATCTGGAATATTTTCAGGTAAAACCTGGTCTAAGAAATATAAAATTTTCCCCTGAAAAATCATTTTCGATAAGAGCGTCCGGTTCTCATCAGGTTCGTGAAAAAGTTCTTCATGTGCATAGGTTTCTGCAACCCGCGGTATAATGTATTCACGAGCAAATCTCTTCGATAAGTAAAGTGGAACACTTTTAACTATGGCCGTGTAAAATTTACTGTCTTTTCCTAAAAACATATCCAAGCCTATGCCTAAATAATTATCGCCGACTGGCATTTGATAAGCAAAGCCAGATACAAAAGATATAATTTTAGGAATTTTTGCTTTCGGATAATAGTATTTGATGTACTTAAAGGTTTCGGTTAAGCCTTCTTCCTGAGCCTTTAAATTTGGATATACACTATCAACTTCTTTTGTTAAATCTGTGTAAGCTTTATCGGCATATAAATTTGCTAAAGATTCGGTGTTGCTGTATCTACTATCCAGAATTTTATGAAGAAAATCATCATAAAAAACACCATATTTTGTATTTAGCTTTTTATCAGTTTCATTAACATCATTTGTTTTTCCAGAATATAGTTCTTTCTCAAAACGCTCAATCTTAATATCAAGTTTTATATTGCTAACATCTGGCCGTTTGCTTTGCCTACAGGAAATAAATACTAAGGCAAAAAGAAAAATTAGATAAATTTGCTGGTGTTTTATATTATACTTCATTATAAACAAATATAAAACACATAAGGTATGAAAAGAATAATGACCGTTTTAATTTTTCTCGATCATTAACCGTTACCTTGTACTAAACTTTGACATATTCTTTTAATTTTTTACAGTACATGAAGATAGCTCTAGCTCAACTTAATTATCACATTGGTAATTTTGAAGCCAACACACAAAAAATAATCAGCAGTATTCAAACTGCAAAAGGTAAAGGTGCCGATTTGGTGGTTTTTGCTGAGCTTGCCATCTGTGGTTATCCGCCACGCGATTTTTTAGAATTTGATGAATTTATCTCGCTCTGCGAAAAATCTGCCCTGCAAATTGCTGAACATTGTACAGATATAGCCTGTATTATCGGTTTACCCATAAAAAATGATGTTTTGCAAGGGAAAGATTTATTTAATGCTGCCTTTTTTATTGAAGATGGAAAGGTAAAGGCGGTAACTAAAAAGGCATTGCTGCCAACCTATGATGTTTTTGATGAGTATCGTTATTTTGAGCCGGCAACAAAATTTCAGTGTATAGCATTTAAAGGGAAAAAAATAGCCTTAACCATTTGCGAAGATTTATGGAACATAAATGATAACCCATTGTATGTTTCAAATCCGATGGATGAGTTGATAAAAGAGCAGCCTGATGTTATGATTAATATTGCGGCCTCGCCTTTTTCTTACACGCATGATGATGAACGCATAAAAGTATTATCAGATAATGCAAAAAAATATAATTTGCCGGTTTTTTACGTAAACCAGGTTGGTGCGCAAACAGAGATTATTTTTGATGGTGGCTCTTTAGTTTTTGATGCTGAAGGCGCTACCAAAGCAGAAATGAAATATTTTGAAGAGGATTTGCAGGTTTTTGATTTAAATGAAATTGAAAATGTTAAAAATAAATATCCGGCAGCGCCGCGATTAACAGATATTGAGCAAATACACGATGCTTTGGTTTTAGGTATTAGAGATTATTTTCAAAAATCAGGTTTTAGTAAAGCTGTTTTAGGTTTATCAGGCGGTATTGATTCTGCTGTGGTTTGTGCTTTAGCTTGCAGTGCACTTGGAGCAGAAAATGTAATGGCCGTTTTAATGCCGTCTAAATTTTCTTCCGATCATTCTGTTCAGGATGCGCTTGATTTGGTGGAGAACATTGGTTGCATGCACGAAATTATTCCAATAAAAGAAGCTGCCGAAGCTTTTGATAATATGCTGGCGCCAGCTTTTAAAGGTTTGCCTTTCAACTTAACCGAAGAAAATATCCAGGCTCGTATTCGCGGAATTATTAATATGGCAATGAGTAATAAATTCGGCTACATTCTACTTAATACATCAAATAAAAGCGAATGTGCCGTGGGCTATGGAACATTGTATGGCGATATGTGTGGTGCAATAGGTGTAATTGGCGATGTTTACAAAACACAGGTTTTTCAGCTTGCCAGATACATCAATACAGAAAAGGAAATTATTCCGGTAAATACCATAGTAAAACCACCATCGGCAGAATTAAGGCCAGGCCAAAAAGATTCAGATTCGTTGCCTGATTACGACTTGCTGGACAAAATCTTACACCAGCACATCGAATTAAAGCAAGGTTCAAAAGCAATAATTGCGCAAGGATATGATGAAGCTTTAGTGGCAAGGATTTTAAAAATGGTTAACATTGCCGAATTTAAACGTTACCAAACGCCACCAATTTTGAGGGTTTCTCCAAAAGCTTTTGGAATGGGCAGGCGGATGCCGATTGTAGGAAAATATTTGAGTTAGTTTAAAAATATTCGGGAGGGCTTGGGCTATCTGTCTAATTTTAAGTAATTTGCATGTATAATCCCAACCTCTCTATTAATGTTAAGCTACTACAAACCTATCCTTACCAGCGAAATGCGGCGTTTGATAACCCAGCATTCCTTATCTTTTGAACATTTGCCCGGTGTTGTCATTGTACATGAAACTCAAAACTGGGAAGTTGCTTATATGAATAAGCGAGGTTTGGATCAACTTAAATTGAGTTTAGAGGATGTTTGCGAATTAAGTAATACCGAATACTATCATAGGTATTTTAATCCGGAGGATGCAAGGGATTATGTGCCGAAAATCATTGCTTTTATGGAATCAAATCGCCATGAAGATACCTTAAGTTATTACCAACAATTAAGGTTTCCGGATACTGATGGCTGGCGTTGGCATTTATCGAGTACTAAAATATTTATGAAAGATGATGCCGGATTACCACTCTTATCATTAACCATATCTATACCAATTGATGCGATGCATCACATGGCTGCAAAAGCTGATAGATTATTAGATGAAAATAATTTCCTCAGAAACAACTACGGAAGTTTCTCTAAATTGAGCAAGCGTGAAAAAACGATTTTAAAAGAAATGGCTTTGGGCAAAAGTTCTAACGAAATTGCCAATGAATTACACATATCGCCAACAACTGTAGATACGCACCGAAGAAATATCCGCGATAAACTGAATACCAAATCCTCTTTTGAAATTTCAAAATATGCCAGAGCCTTCGATTTGATTTAAAAGAAAAAGCGCTTGTATTTCTGCAAGCGCTTTTTTAAAATGATTGTCTTCTATACTAAAGTTGCATCAACCTTAATTGTAGTGTTTAATAATTTAGAAATCGGGCAGTTTTTTTCTGCATCTGCAACCAATTCGTCAAATTTTTCTTGAGTGATATCTGGTATTGAAGCTGTTAATGTTAAATGCGATTCAACAATTTCACCTTTTGATGGATCTAAATTGATTTCACATTTCGTTTCTAATTTATCTGCAGTGAAACCAGCTTCGCCTAAGTTTGCAGAAAGTTTCATGGTAAAACATCCAGCATGTGCCGCTGCAATTAATTCTTCAGGGTTTGTACCAACACCTTCGGCAAAACGCGAATTGAAAGAGTATTGTGTATTGCTTAAAGTTGTGCTTTGCGTAGTAATATTACCAGCGCCTTCTTTAATAGAACCTTGCCAAACGGCTGTAGCATTTCTTTTCATCTTTTTTAATTTTGAGTTGATTTTAGATTGTTAACAGATAAAGATAATTATATGTTTGCTGATAAAATGCAAGTACAGATTAAGAAATTTGTTTCAAGCTATACGAGAATTAATTTGAATCGGGTTGATTGCTTGTAAATGTCTTCCAATTCGCCATTAGCGACTGAATTAGCAAAATTCCAACGCCAATCATAATAGAAATATCGGCAAAATTGAAAACGCCTGTTTCAAAAATTTTAAAATCGAGGTGCATAAAATCAGTTACCGAACCGTATTTAATTCTATCGTATAAATTTCCAATACCACCACCAATTAAAAAGCATAATGCAATTTGAAAACTTGTTGGGAGCTTTGGCTTGCTGTAAAGATAAAACATTCCGTAACCTAAAAATAAAAGCGGCAATCCGGTCAAAATTATTAACCTAAAAATATAGGGCATTTGGTCGCCCAGACTTAAAAAGGCGCCACTATTTTCTACTTTAGTTAGTGTAAAAGTATCTTTGATAATGCTAATATGTTCGTATTCGCTGATGTTATTTCTGGCAATGTTTTTCGAAATTTGATCGCAACCAATATTTAGAAGCAGTAAAATTGTTAAAAGCACTAAACGAACCGTTTGCTTTGATTTCATAATTTTTTATTAACGGATAATATCTGCATCTACAGGTGTGTAGCCTAAATGTCGGCTTAGCGACATGATTTGCCCTTTGTGATGAAACTCGTGTGTAATGGTATGTGTAAATAACCTTAATGGTGATATCTTAAGTATATCGCCATTTCTTTGGATTTCAATTTCAGTCTCGTAACTGCCTTCAAATTTGTGAAGGAAAGTATTTATGTAGCTATCAATCTCTTCAAAATAAGTAATGCAATCAGCGATATCTTTATAATATGAAAAAGGCTTGAACTCTTGCTGGATGTTTAATGCTCTTAAACCAATCCACGCGGCATAAGTATCGCAAATGTGTACTAAAAGGTTGCGAATAGAGCCACGACCGAAGCTGCTATTTTCAGTTAAAAAATCTTCAATGCTCATGGTTTTTATATATTCAATTATGGTATTTCTTGAATATAAAACGTAAGCGTATTGCGAAGTAAGCGTATTTTTTATTTCTTCACCCATTTTCTGTATGGAATAATCATGGCTAAAATAATAGCTGCAACACAAAGTAATTTGGCAATCACATCACCACTTTTTACGTAAAAAGTAATTTCATCATTCAAATTAATTTCTGCCTTTATTGCAGTTCTAGTCCACCATTTTGTACTCTTTAAAATATCTCCTCTTTGATTAATGAAACATGAAATTCCGGTATTGGCCGAACGTGCCACATCTCTACGGGTTTCAATAGCCCTCAATCTGGCATACATTTCATGTTGAGATTTTCCTGAAGTATTTCCCCACCAGCCATCGTTGGTAATAATTGCGATGAACTGTGCACCATCTTTTACCTGTTTGCCAATCCAATCGCCCCAAAGGCTCTCATAGCAAACAACAGGCGCCGCACCTATACCGCTTTGCGCATACAATACGCTAGGTTCTTCCTGCCATCCCCAACCACTTACTGCGCCACCAAGTTGAGCAAAAACGCCATCTAAAAACGAAAATATTTTAGGAAAAGGCATTTTTTCGACCCCAGGCACTAATTTGGATTTATGATAAAATTGAACGTTAGCAGAATTTTCTACCTGCATGGCCGAGTTGAAATTATCGTAAAACATTCCATCCCTGGGTTTTGCAGAAAGTGTTTTTTTATGAGGGTACCATTTAATTGATTCAATACCAGTAATGAGCGTTCCGTTTTTATACTTACTTAAAAAATTTTGAAGATTTTGTAAGGTTTGAGAATTGTGAATTCGGTCTTCATCGTCGTAAGTTGGCAAGGCTGTTTCAGGCCAGATAAAATATTCGGTATTGCTTTGCCCCAACGAATCAGATAAATGCGTTAAAATTTGAAGTTGTTCATTAGCAGAAATACTTTCAAATTTTTGATAAGGATCTATATTAGGCTGTACAACAACAACATTGCTTGGCGTTCCTTTTTGCTCTGCATTGTAATATTTGGTTAACGAAATCCCGATAGGAATGATAACAATTACTGCCCAAATTGCTGCAGTTCTGTATTTTAAATATCCGATTTGCGATTTTAGTTTTTTATAAGCTTCAAAAGCTACGATGTTGCTTAACAAAATCCATAAAGAACCACCATAAATACCTGTGCTATCGTACCATTGTGCCAGTTGATGCATGCCTGCTAAGCCATTACCTAAGGTCATCCAAGGGAAAGCTAAATCCCAGGTTTGCTGTAAATATTCTAAAGCAATGTAAAAAGAAATTAGGCCCAAATAGGCTATTTTCTTACTTGTATATTTAGATAACCTGTAAAAGAGCCAAAAGGCAAATGTCATTAATAAAGCACCTAAACCATAGGGTATAAGCGAAATCGGAATGGCGATAATTTTTCCATTATATGCACTTATAGCATTATAAACCCAATAGATTGATGCCGAATTCCAGATTAAAAACGTTAAACCCGCCGTTAAAAAAATAGCTCTTCCGCGTTTTTTAATTTCTCTTTTGGAGATATCTTCCAGTGCAATAAGTAGCGGAACTAAGGCAATTAACAATAAAGGTGTTGTAAATGGCATTGGTGGCCATGCAAGCCATAGTAGAAATGCGCTTAATAATGCTAATAGATAGGTTTGTTTTTTGCTCATAATTTAGCCTGATTAGGCGAGATGTCATCCTGAGCTTGTCGAAGGATTGTAATGCGTTTCGACAAGCTCAACGTGACAGTACTGGGAAATCTATTTCTACAAGCTATCTAAAATAGCTGCTTTTTTGGCTTCGTACTCTTCTTGAGTTATCAAATGTTTATCATACAAAGTTTTAAGCTTACGTAGTTTTAATGTTGTTTCGTCTTCCGGTTCTTCTACAACTTCTGCAATTTGAATAGGCTCAGGCTCAGCAATTATTTTTTCTACAGGAGCAATATCGGCAAAAGCCTGCGGTGCTGTACTAGCAGTTGTTGCCATAGCACGATTTTCCTCTAACTTTTGCTGATGTAACAACTCTTTATAGGCCTCTAATTGCTGATTTGCGGCCTGATGTAATTTCCGGGCTTGTACTTTCGGAATAAACTCAGTAACAATGTTTTCTCCATGCTGTGGCACACAAATAAATTTAGAGCCGAAAAACTCCTCTTTAAAAGAAACTTCTTTAACACTTTTCCATGAAATGTCTTTGAAATTCATTGTCAAACCTAAATTACCTGGCTCACAATAAAAAATTCTTTTGTTTGATACTGCAATGCTATCTGGCAACAAGTTTACAGCCGGCTTTTTTTGAACAGCCAGGTATAATATTTCCTCGCCTGCTGTTAAAAGATCGTTTAGTTTACCGATAACCTTTTCTACAGCTTTCGGGTCTTGTTCGTCACTTAAGAATCTATCTATGCTTATCATTTTTTAAATATTAATTTGAGCCGTTAATCAGCTTCATTGTATTTATTTTTACTTTTCGATGCAGGTTTTCCTGCAATGCAAATTACAAATTCTCCTTTTAAAACATTGTTTTCAAAATGTGATTTTATCTCCACTAAAGTTCCTCTAACCGTTTCTTCGAACATTTTTGTTAATTCTCTACTTACAGATGCTTGCCTATCCTCACCAAGGTATTGTGCAAATTCTTCTAAAGTTTTTAATAAACGGTGCGGACTTTCATAAAGTATAATCGTTCTTTCTTCTTCTGCTAGTTTTTTAAATTTCGTTTGTCTGCCTTTTTTTACTGGTAAAAATCCTTCAAAACAAAAAGCATCAGCAGGTAAGCCAGAATTTACCAAAGCAGGTACAAATGCAGTAGCGCCAGGTAAACATTCAACTGCAATATTATTTTTTATCGCTTCGCGGACAAGAAAAAAACCCGGATCGGAAATGGCAGGTGTTCCGGCATCAGAAATTAAAGCAATCTTTTGCCCTTCCTGTAAAAATTTTATAATCTCAGATGTTGCCTTATGTTCGTTATGTTGATGGTGAGAGAAAACCTTTTTATCAATGCCAAAATGCTTAAGCATTGGTGCGCTGGTTCGGGTATCTTCAGCAAGAATTAAATCGCATTCTTTTAATATTCGAATTGCCCTAAAAGTCATGTCTTCGAGGTTGCCAATTGGTGTGGGTACGAGAAATAGTTTGCCGTCCATATTTTTTGTATGCTCGTCATTGCGAGGAGGAACGACGAAGCAATCTTTTTGGAGAGAGATTGCCGCACTACGTTCGCAATGACGACTTAATTATTATCTTTGCTAAAAAATTAAATAATGCTGCAAGTTAACTATATCCGCGAAAATAGAGAGAAAGTTTTAGAACGTTTGAGTAAGCGTAACTTTAAACAACCAGAGTTGGTTGATGAAATCATCAAAATTGATGAAGACCGTCGTTCTACTCAAACTTCGCTTGATAGCCTTTCTGCTGAAGCAAATGCAGCTGCCAAACAAATTGGGGATTTAATGCGTGCCGGCAAAAAGGAAGAAGCCGAAGCCATTAAAGCACAAACAGCATCGCACAAAGAAAATATTAAAATGCTTACCGAAAAATTAAATGAGCTCGAAACCGCTCAATTTAATTTATTGGTATTGCTGCCAAATTTACCTCACGATTTAGTGCCTAAAGGTTCTACCGCTGAAGAGAATGAAGTGGTTTTGGTACATGGAGCTCCAGCTCAGTTACCTGAAAATGCAAAACCGCACTGGGAATTGGCAGCAAAATATGATATAATCGATTTTGAACTCGGCGTTAAAATTACTGGCGCAGGTTTTCCGGTTTATAAAGGAAAAGGGGCGAGGTTACAACGTGCTTTGATTAATTTCTTTTTAGATGAAGCAATTGCTGCGGGCTATAAAGAAGTGCAGGTACCACATTTGGTAAATGCGGCATCTGGTTTCGGAACTGGTCAGTTGCCAGATAAAGAAGGACAAATGTACCATTCAACTGTTGATGATTTATACTTAATTCCCACAGCGGAAGTTCCGGTTACAAACTTGTACCGCGATGTTATTATAAAGGAAGAAGATTTACCAATTAAAAATACAGCATACACGCCATGTTTCCGTAGAGAGGCGGGTTCTTATGGTTCTCATGTTCGTGGTTTAAACCGTTTGCATCAATTTGATAAAGTAGAATTGGTTCAGGTAACTCACCCGGATAAATCTTACGAAACACTGGAAGATATGAGTACTTACGTACAAAGCTTATTGCAAAAATTAGGCTTGCACTATCGCGTTTTACGCTTGTGTGGTGGCGACATGGGTTTCGGTTCTGCAATGACATATGATATGGAAACCTGGAGCGCATCGCAAGAGCGTTGGTTAGAAGTTTCTTCAGTATCAAATGTTGAAACTTTCCAAAGTAACCGTTCAAAAATTCGTTTTAAGGGTAAGGAAGGGAAAACGCAATTGGCGCATACCTTAAATGGAAGTGCATTAGCGTTGCCACGTATTGTTGCTTCAATTTTAGAAAACTATCAAACAGAAAACGGCATCAAAATTCCTGAAGCTTTGGTCAAATATATGGGTTTCGATATAATTGATTAAGAACTTTTGTCGATTCTCTTCAATTGAGAGGCACGAAGTAATCTAAGCTTAGAGATTGCTTCGTGCCTCGCAATGATAAACGCCAATCTTTCTTTCCACCTCGCTCGAACCGATGCTATTTTAACAATGAAATTAACCTTCAGCCTAAAATTTCTATTTATTTTTCTGGCGATTTTTATTGTAGAAGTTTTAATAGCAAAATATTTGGATGATGCTTTTATCCGTCCGTTTGGTGGTGATGTTTTGGTTGTGGTTTTGATGTATGCTTTCTTTAGAATTTTCCTGAAAACGAATTATAAAAATCTGGCTTTAGGTGTCTTGATTTTTTCTTTTGTTATTGAGTTTTTACAGGCAACTCATTATGTAAATTGGTTAGGTTTGCAGGATAGTAATTTTTGGACAATTGTTTTGGGCACTCACTTTTCAGTTTACGATTTACTGGCTTATTTTATTGGTTATATAATTTGTTTGTTGTTTAAAGATTGATTTATGGATTTGGTCGTCATTTCGACCTTAGCGGAGAAATCTTTGGAAATGCATCTATTTACAAAGATTTCTCCATTTCGCTACGCTCCAGTCGAAATGACGACTAATAGGATATTCGATTCAATTAGGAACTAGGTTAAGAGGTATTATGCTTTAGCCACCACGTCATTGCGAGGAACGAGGCAATCTATTTTGAAGCTGAGATTGCTTCGTGCCTCGCAATGACGACCGCCTTTGTGTAACTTATGTTTCCAACTTCAAAAGTTGTTCATAAGCGTTTCCTTGTAAATTCAACAACTTTGCAAATGCTGGTTCGGTTTTATAACCTTGCTTTCTTAAGGCGATAATTTGCTGCCTAAAATCTTCGCCTTTTTCTAAAAGCAATTTATGTTCAACTAACATGTGGCGATAAGCATTTTGCTGTTGTGTTGGAATGTTTTGTCCGAAAATTTCAAGTTCAAAATCGTCGATAAAAAAGTTAGCTTTTATTGAATTGAAAGTAGCGTTTTCTGAAATGATAAAGCCTTGTTCATGCTGAAATAACATTACGAGGTGATTTTTGAATTCTTCTTTATCAATGAAACAGCAAATAATATCTAAATCACTTTTTTCAATGTCGATATTAATGGGGATGGTACCAACCAGAATGGGAGCGAAGCGATTAAGCTTTTCTAAAATATTGTTTTTGGATAGAATTAGATAAGCTTTCTTTTGCCTTTCGTTTCCGGCGTTTAAGTAAGTTATATCAAGAAAATTTATCATTTTGTTTGACGCCATGCATCTGTAGTTCTTAGCAGTACCCAAAGTTAATAAACCCGATAGTATGAATGCCAATGCGGCTCAATTCTTTCGTTATTTTTTAGTGGAAAGATGGTTAAAGTACAGGCTTCATTGGCAGTAAGGATAGCGGGAAGAAACATTGATTTTAGTAGCGGGATTGCTTTTCAAAAAACATACTTTAGCCCATTCTTCATTGCGAGGCACGAAGCAATCTCCTTTGGATTTGCTACAGTATTAAGACTAATTCGTGCCTTGCAATGACGGGAATAAAAAAAATCCCATTTCAATTAAGAAATGGGATTTATATAAATCGTTGTTGTTCTTCGACAAACTCAGAATTACAAGTCTCAATCTTCTACAATCTCACTATTGATGCTTACTTCATCTTTTACATCTTCTTTAAAATAATTTTTTTGGAAGATTAAAATAAGTATTACACCAATTGAGATGGCGGCATCTGCAAGGTTAAATACCGGGCGGAAGAATACAAATTCATCGCCACCCCAAATTGGAATCCAGCTTGGAAAGTGCCCTTGCGCTATTGGAAAGTACAGCATATCTACAACACGGCCGTGAAACAAACCTTCGTAGCCATAAATTTTGCCGTAAAATACCGAATCGATAATATTACCTAATGCGCCTGCAAAAATAAGGGCAACATTAATAATTAAACCGCGATGGTATTTATGTTTAATTAAATAATGCAAACCATAACCAATACCGGCAACTGCAACAATTCTAAATAAAGATAAAGCCAGTTTACCAAACTCCCCGCCAAATTCCATGCCGAAGGCCATACCATTGTTCTCGGTAAAATGGATAATAAACCATTTACCTATAATGTTAAACTCCTGCCCAAGGTACATGTGGGTTTTAATCCACGTTTTTAAAACCTGGTCGGCAAGTAAAACTAAAAAGATAACAATTAAAGGTTTTGTATAGCCTTTCATTAATTCTGCTTTAATTTAGCTTCCATGCTCAAAGTAGCGTGAGGAACCGCACGTAAACGTTCTTTTTGGATTAGTTTACCTGTTTCGCGACAAATGCCATAGGTTTTGTTTTCGATACGAACCAATGCATTTTCAAGGTTATCAATAAATTTTTTCTGGCGGGCAGCTAATTGATTGATTTGTTCTTTTTCCATTGTTGCAGAACCATCTTCTAAAGTTTTGTAAGCGCCAGATGTATCTTCTGTGCCATTAGCGTTTGGGTTGCTTAATGATGATGTTAATGCATTAAGTTCTTCTTTAGAACTGCGTAATTTATCTTGAATTAATTCTTTAAATTCCTGAAGTTCACTGTCTGAGTAGCGGGTTTTGTTACTGTTTTCCATGGTTTTAATTTAGTTTTCTAATATATGGATTTTATATTTTAGTTACTGAAATGCTTAACTCAACATCATCAATAACAATTTTGTTTGCATTTGTTACAGTATCCATTAATTCTAGTTCATCGGCTAAAATTTCTGCGCAAATGTATGCCTTGTTTTTAGCAACTGCATTAGTTACCAGATTATCATTTTGTAAAGAAACCTTAATTCTATCGGTTACCTCAAAGTTTAATTCTTTACGTAAATTTTGTATTCTGTTAACCAACTCACGCGAAATTCCTTCTTGTTTCAACTCTTCAGAAATGGTTACATCTAAAGCAACAGTTAAGCTGCCTAAATTAGTTACCTGCCATCCCGGAATGTCTTCTGCAATAATTTCTACATCAGTTAATTGCACATCATAGTTAATACTTTCGCCAAGTTCTGGATTGGTTGAAATGCTAATTTGTCCGTCTTTCTCTAAAGTAAAAATATTTTCCTGACTGAAATTGTTAATTGCATCGGCAACGGCTTTCATGCTTTTACCAACTTTTGCACCTAAAACTTTAAAATTTGGTTTTACTTTTTTCTTTACAATGCCATGCGTATCGGTAATAAATTCGATATGCTTGATGTTCGTTTCTGAAAGAATATAATCTGCTACTTTAGAGATTTTTTGTTCGAAATCGCCATTTAAAGATGGAATTAAGATTTTCGCTAAAGGTTGGCGAACGTTTATGCTTGATTTTTTACGTAATGATAAAACCATTGATGAAATATCCTGCGCATAAACCATACGTTCGTTTAAATCATTGTCGATTAAGCTAGTATCTGCATTTTGCCATAACGTTAAATGAACAGATTGAGCTGCAGTTTTATCGGTTACCGTTAAGTTTCTATATAACCAATCGGCAAAGAAAGGTGCAACCGGGCTCATCAGCTGTGCTAATTTTTCTAAACAAGTGTAAAGTGTTTCGTATGCAGCACATTTATCATCCGTCATTTCGCCTTTCCAAAAACGGCGGCGACTTAACCTGATATACCAGTTGCTTAAATGCTCATCAACAAAGGCTTGGATAGCACGGGTTGCTTTTGTAGGCTCGTAAGTATTATAACTTTCATCAACTTCGTTAATTAAGTTTTGCAATAACGATAAAATCCAACGGTCTAATTCCGTTCTATCTTCAACTTTACTTAAATTATTTTTGTCGATTTCGAACTTATCGATATTTGCATACAATGCAAAAAACGAGTAAGTGTTGTAAAGCGTTCCGAAAAATTTACGGCGAACTTCTGCAATTCCTTCAATATCAAATTTTAAGTTATCCCAAGGGTTTGCATTCGAAATCATGTACCAACGCGTAGCATCGGCACCATATTCATTAATGGTTTGAAATGGGTCTGCAGCATTGCCTAAACGTTTAGACATTTTCTGTCCGTTTTTATCCAATACCAAACCATTAGAAACTACATTTTTATAAGCCACTTTATCGAAAACTAAGGTAGAAATGGCATGCAAAGTATAAAACCAACCACGGGTTTGGTCAACACCTTCGGCAATAAAATCTGCAGGGAAATCCTGATTTTCATCAATGGTTTCTTTGTTTTCAAAAGGATAGTGCCATTGCGCATAAGGCATAGCGCCCGAATCGAACCAAACATCAATTAAATCACTTTCCCGACGCATTGGCTTGCCTGACGGAGAAACTAAAGTAATTCCATCAACTACGTTTTTATGTAAATCGATGAGGTTATAGTTCTCTTCAGACATGTTGCCAATTTCAAATCCTTTAAATGGATTTTCTTTTTGGAAACCTGCTGCGATAGATTTCTCAATAGCGTTATAAAGTTCTTCAACCGAACCGATTAAAACTTCTTCTTTTTTGTCTTCAGTTCTCCAGATCGGTAGCGGAATGCCCCAATATCTGGAGCGAGATAAATTCCAGTCGTTCGCATTTTTTAACCAGTTACCAAAACGACCTTCGCCGGTAGATTTCGGTTTCCAGTTAATGGTTTCATTCAAATCGAACATTCTGTCTTTAACGTCTGTTACTTTTATAAACCACGAATCTAAAGGATAATATAAAAGTGGCTCATCAGTTCTCCAACTATGCGGATAACTGTGAACATATTTCTCGACTTTAAAAGCTTTATTTTCTTCTTTTAATAAGATAGCAAGCTCAACATCAACTGATTTCTCTGGTGCTTCGCCCGCATTGTAATATTCGTTTTTAACATATTTGCCAGCAAAAGGACCAACATGTTTTGTAAATTTTCCTTGTAAATCTACCAATGGAACAAGAATGTCATTTTCATCCATTACCAACATTGGTGGTATTTCAGGAACGGCTTCTTTAGCAACTTTAGCATCATCTGCACCAAAAGTTGGGGCAGTATGAACAATACCGGTACCGTCTTCTGTGGTTACAAAATCTCCGGAAATTACTCTGAAAGCGTTTTCGGGGTTGTTATATGGTAAAGAATAAGTTAAAAGTTGTTCATATTTAATGCCTACCAATTCAGTTCCTTTGCATTCAGCAAGAATTTGGTAAGGAATTTTCTTGTCGCCGGCTTTAAAATTTGCAAAATCTTCAGCATCATTACTTTCGAAAAAAACTTTACTGAATTGCTTACCAACCAGGTTTTTTGCTAAAATTACATTGGTTGGTAAAAATGTGTATTGGTTAAAAGTTTTAACCAAAACGTAATCAATTTTCGGTCCGACAGTTAAAGCGGTATTTGATGGTAAAGTCCATGGCGTTGTAGTCCAGGCAAGGAAATAAGCCTCTTCCGACCCATCTTGTAGAGGATAAGAAGTATTAAAAGCCTTCAAGATGGAATTTTCACTTCCTTCAATTGCAGTTAGAGGGCTTTTAAACTGCGCAACAATTGTTGTGTCGGTAACATCACGATAAGCGCCAGGCTGGTTTACCTCATGAGAGCTTAAACCTGTTCCAGCTTTTGGCGAATAGGGTTGGATGGTGTAACCTTTGTAGATTAATCCTTTATCATAAATCTGTTTCAAAAGCCACCAAACCGATTCCATGTATTTCGATTTGTAGGTAATATATGGGTCGTCCATATCAACCCAATAGCCCATTTTTTCAGTTAAATCGTTCCACACATCGGTGTAACGCATTACTGTTTTTTTACAAGCTTCGTTATAATCTTCGATAGAAATTGTTCTACCGATGTCTTCTTTTGTAATGCCTAATTCTTTTTCTGTACCAAGCTCTACAGGCAAACCGTGGGTATCCCAGCCCGCTTTTCTTTTAACCTGAAAGCCTTTTATTGTTTTATAGCGGCAAAAAATATCTTTAATAGCACGAGCCATTACGTGGTGAATCCCCGGCATGCCATTTGCAGATGGTGGTCCTTCATAAAAAGTAAACGGATTGGATTTCGGGCGAGAAGAAATGCTTTGTTCAAATATGTTCTCTTCTTTCCAAAAATCCAGTATTTCTTGCCCTATTTTGGCAAGGTCTAATTGTTTAAATTCGCTATACATCAATCAAGTACCTCAAAAAATTAAGGTTGCAAAGTTAAAGTTTTTCGCTCAAATTTGGTAGTTTTGATGTAAATACTTTTAACGTGAAATTATTTAATATTGGTCTCTTACTCATGATTATTGCGGTAATTGCATTGCCAATTGTAGCCGTTATTAATCCTTCGAATCGCGATTTTGTGCTGTACGCATTTTATTTCTGCGGCCTGCTCGAACTAATTGGGCTAATCTTTGTTTTAGTTCATATTGTAAAACTTAAAAGAAATACACCATGATAAAGCTATTGAAATTACAAAAAGCTGTTTTAGTGCTTATACTCGGTGTACTTTCCTTCATCGCCTACCGTATTTTATCAGCATACGAAGTAAGCTGGGCCCGTTACATGCAAATCCTTTCGGGCGTATTGGTTATGGTTGGTGCGTTTTGGATGTTGTATCCAATTCTCTTTGCTAAAGATGATGGCGATGGAAAGGCAGAAATTATTACCGACCCAACGGTTGAAGTGCCTGTAGAAGCGGAAGAGCAAAAGCCTGCCACTGAGTAATATTAATATTTGGTCTTTAGAGCTGTCATCATGCTGAATTTATTTTAGCATCTCTATCGTTGTAATTTATGACATTCTTTTTATTTTTATTTTGGAAAGCAAAACCTGTGTTTCATTTTAATGTTCGTCCTGCTGTTCGCTTTACTCGCTCCATGAAAAATTTCGCTCATGCTCGCTACCATCAGGTTTAGATAAATCTGGCAGAATAGGAAACTTCGTTTTTACCTGTAAATAGCTTACAACATAACCCACGATTTAAATCGTGGGCTTAATGGTCAAACTCGCCAACATTCTTTACCGATTCCTCATCAGAAACCACTTTCCTAACTTTCTTTTTATCTAACCATAAAACCAAAGCTGGTAATAAAGTTAAGTTAAAAATCAACGCAACGAATAAAGTTATCGAAAGGAGCAAACCTAAAACAACCGTTCCGCCGAAAGTAGATGCTGTAAAAATCCCAAAGCCGAAAAATAAAATTAGCGCAATATGGGTCATGCTCACCCCGGTTTCGGTAATCGTATCCGTAATTACTTTTGGAACAGAAAAATTAGTCAGATTTAATTCTTGTTGGTAGCGGGTTAGGAAATATATAGTTTGGTCTGAGGCTAAACCAAAAGCTATGGTAAAAATTAAAATCGTCGAAGGTTTTAGTGAAATGCCAAAATAACCCATAATTCCGGCAGTAATAATTAAAGGAACAATGTTTGGTAGCAATGAAATGAACATTATCCCTAAACTCTTAAACTGTGCTAAACGTAGAAGCGAAATCAATACAATTGCTAAACCTATACTTTCAAACAAATGTTTTAGCATGTAATCTGTCCCTTTTGAAAAAATTACACTTGAGCCTGTTAACTGTACATCAAATTTGTCAGGAGGTAAAATACTATCAATCCGAGGTTTTAATTCGGCCATAATTGCATCTAAACGTTTAGAGCCAACATCAGCCATTTGGAAACTAATTCTGGTGCTTTGATTATCCTTGCTTACAAAATTGGTCAGCAAACTAGCATTGCCCTTACCTCCACTGGCAATATAAGCCAGAATAAAGTTTTTCTCCATATTATCCGGCAGGCGAAAGAAAGTAGAATCATTATTGTAAAATGCTTGAGTAGCATATTTTAATCCCATATTAACCGAAATGGAACGCGAAAATTCTGGATATGATGAAATCATTTTCTCCATTTTTTCCATCCTCTTCAAGTTAGTTAAATTGAAGACGCCATTTTTCTTCTTTGTATCAACGCTAACTTCAAGCGGTAAAATGCCTTCAAAATTTTTCTCAAAGAATTTTAAATCTGCCAAAATCGTTGAGCTTTTAGGCAAGTCATCAACAACGTAGCCATTCACATTAATTTTCATCACGCCAATAACTGCTATGATTGAAATTACAATCGTAGCAAAATAAATAGCAGCGCTTTGCTGCTGAACAAGTTTATCAGTTTTAACTAATATTTTATGCAAAAACCCTTCCTCAATGTGGTTTTGAGCTTTAAGTTTTGGTGCGGGTAAATAGCTAAAAATAATCGGGATTAAGCATAAACACATTAACCAGGTTATCATCACATTTATTGATGCTACACTACCAAACTGCATCAGCAGTTCACTACCTGTAAAATATAAAACACCAAAGCCTATTGCTGCCGTAATATTAGCGATAAGCGTTGTAACCGCAATTCTTTCTATAGTTACACTTAATGCAAGCTCTTTTGAGAGCCCTTTTCTTACTTCATTTTGATATTTGTTAAGTAGAAGTATGCTATTTGGTATTCCTATAATCACAATTAGCGGTGGTATTAGCCCTGTTAAAATTGTCAGCTCAAACCCAAATAAAACCAAAGTGCCCACACTCCAAATCACTCCCATTATTACAACTAAAATCGGGAAGAAAACAGCAGAAAATTTCCTAAAGAAGATTAATAAAATTAGTGCAGAAACTAAAATTGATAATCCTAAAAACAACACAAACTCATTACTTACTAATTTGCTAACCGCTGTACGTATATAAGGTAAGCCCGAAATATGGACTTGTATTTTTGTGTCTTTTTCAAATGCCTTTGCTTTAGTTTCAATCTCTTTTAAAATAGGATTACGTTCGGCAGTATTTAATATTTTAGTATCAAACGTTATCGCCATAAGCGTAGCATTTTGCCTATTGTAAACCAATCCTTCAAAAAATGGTGTATTGTGTAGGGTATTTTTGATAGAATCCATTTCTGAATCCGTTTTTACTAATCTACCAGGAATTGCTTTTAATGTAAATTTTTGCCCAACAGTATCTTTTTCTAACTGAAAAATTCTACCTGATGATAAAACTTGTTTGATGCCTTTTAACTTTTGGATATCATTAGAAAGCTGAACCCATTTATTATAGGTTTCCTTTTTAAAAATATTTGGCGATTGTATTCCAATCACCATTACACTACCATCTTCGCCGAAGGTTTTTTTGAAGTTGTTGTATTTGATGAATGCACTATCAGTAACGGGTAAAATTTTACTTCCGGTGTATGAAAGTTTTACATTTTTGGCTTGATAAGCCATGAAAACCGTTCCTATAACAAAAAATAAAATAATTGCAATACGGTTTTGAAGAATAAACCTGGATAGCTTAACCCACATGAGTAATCTAGTTTTAAATTATAATGACAACAGCAAAACTAATCTTATTTATAAATTGGAGTCGATTTTTACGCAATTAAATTTGCACAAATAACATACTTTTGAAAAAAATGTTTCAGTAACATGTTGCACAAAGTTAGGGGTATTGTATTAAAAACCACCAATTACAGCGAGAGCAGTGTAATCGTACAGGTTTTTACAGATAAATTCGGAATGCAATCTTACCTAATAAACGGTGTTAAAAAACCAAAGGCGAAGATTAAGATGAATATGCTGCAATCCTTACATCTTTTAGATATGGTCGTTTATCATAAAACAAACACAAGTATTCAGCGGGTTTCTGAGGTTAGGCAGGTTCCGGTATTTAAAACGATTCCTTACGATATTGTAAAAACAAGTATTGTAATTTTTTTGAACGAGGTGCTGTATAAGAGTATTCGTCAGCAATCGGCAGATGAAGGTTTATTCGATTACATTTTTAATTCAATTGCCTGGTTTGATGAAAATGAAGAACTTAATCCAAATTTTCATCTCTCTTTCTTGCTTAAATTAACACGGTTTTTGGGCTTTTCTCCAAATGAAAGAAGAAGAACAGACCAGGTTTATTTTGATTTACAGGAAGGGGAGTTCCTATCAAGAGTGCCCATACATTCTAATTACCTTCAGTTAGATGATGCTTTAGGTTTTATATCCTTATTTAATACATCACTCGAAAAAATATCAGATATAAAAATGAGCAATAACCAAAGGCGCTTTTTGCTTGATAAAATATTGGTTTTCTACACCTTACATACCGCCTCTTTTGGTGAAGTGCAGTCGCATAAGATTTTAGAAACCCTGCTGAGCTGAAAAAAAATAAAAAAGATTTGTGAAAAAGGATTATAGCGCTATATTTGCATTCCCAAAAGGAAAGGGAAATTAGCTCAGCTGGTTCAGAGCACCTCGTTTACACCGAGGGGGTCGGGGGTTCGAACCCCTCATTTCCCACACTAAGCCTTTCATGGAGTTGGAAGGTTTTTATTAAATAATGCAATCCTTTAAATAAAGGGAAATTAGCTCAGCTGGTTCAGAGCATCCCGACATTATCAGTCGGGAGGGTCGGGGAACTCAAGAGTTGAAATATTGAAAATAGGGAAATTAGCTCAGCTGGTTCAGAGCACCTCGTTTACACCGAGGGGGTCGGGGGTTCGAACCCCTCATTTCCCACACTAAGCCTTTCAGGAAACTGCGAGGCTTTTTTTGTGCCATAAATTCTATCATTTTTTTAAAACTCTTAATATAATATCCGAAATTGGCATTCTGAATTATATTCAATGTTCAATAAAATTGTCCAGTTCATTTTCTTTGGAAACTATTTCGTAGGGCTTTTAGCTGTTGCGCTAACCATTGAAGCCACCGTACAATTAAGATTACCTTTTAATTCCTTAAATTATTACCTGCTTCTTTTTTTTGCACCAACCATCTACTACACCTACGCGTATACCAAAGCATCTACCAGTCTATCCAGCTTAAACCTTCGAAATACATGGTATTACAATCACCGGAAATTTATAGCAATCAGCCAGGTTGTATTAATCGTTTTATGTGGTGTTTTGGCTGTAAACTTACTCTATCAAAATTTCAATAATATTTTAAAACTGCCATTTAGTTATTGGGTGGCAATTGTAATTATTATAACAGCCGGAAGTATGTATTATGGTTTGCTGCCCAAGTCTTTTATCAATTTTAATCTACGAAGTACAGGATGGTTAAAAGCTTTTGTAATAGGTTTTGTATGGGCCTGTTGTGTAAACGTTTTACCATTAATTATGTTGAAGATAGAGACTGGGATAGGTTACCATGACTCCGTTTTATGGACATGGTTATTCATCAAAAACTGGATGTTTTGCACAGTAAATGCCATCATCTTTGATATTAAAGATTATCCAACTGATGCGAATAAGCATTTGAGAACGTTTGTGGTTCGTTATGGATTAAGAAAAACAATTTTCAATATTTTAATTCCTTTATTGTTAGTTGGCTTACTCTCTTTGGCTGTATTTGCCAGTTACAAAGGTTTTGGTTTGCCACAAGTTTTATGTAACGTGCTTCCATTTATTTTAACACTGTATGTCGCATACGCCATGCACAAGCGTAAGAATATTTTATTCTACTTAATTGTTATAGATGGCTTAATATTGTTTAAGGCTCTTTGTGGCATTTTAGGAATGCAATTTGTAAAGTGATTAACAATTAAAAAGATTTAAATTTTGGCTGAAAACTATGATAAAATAGCAAAATATTACGATAAATTGAGTCGTTTTATATTTGCCAAAGCTCAGGTTAACGCACAAATAAATCAGCTCCATTATATTTCAAAAGGTAGTAAATTATTAATTGTTGGGGGTGGCACTGGCTGGATTTTAGAAGAAATTTCAAAAATTCATAGTTCTGGTTTAACCATAGTTTACATCGAACTTTCCAAAAAAATGATAATACTTTCTAAGTCTAGAAACAGGAAGCAAAATCGGGTTGAGTTTATTCATCAATCAATTGAAGATTATGATACAAGGCATTCTTTCGATTTTATTTTGACACCATTTTTATTTGATAATTTTTCACGGCAGCAAGCTCCATTAGTTTTTGATAAGTTACACCATTTCCTAAAAAATAATGGAAAATGGTTTATGGTAGATTTTACTCTGGAATACAAATCCGGACAATGGTGGAAATCCTTAATGCTGAAATCAATGTATTTATTTTTTAGGTGGTTTAGAATGATTCAGGTTTCAGAATTAATTGAGATGAAACCTTATTTCCTGAAACGAAATTATTTAATTGTTGAGGAATCATTCTATTATAGAAACTTCATCAGAGCTACAATTTTTTTGAAATCGAAATGACAAATATTTAAATGCAACAAAATTGCTTTTAAATATTAATTCATATTTTTGGATAAAATTGTAGTATGGATTTCGAAGTTATAATTATTGGTGGCAGTTATGCAGGTTTATCTGCGGCATTAGCTTTGGGTAGAGCAAAACGTAATGTATTAATTATAGACTCGAATAAGCCTTGTAACAAGCAAACGCCACATTCGCATAATTTCTTAACGCATGATGGTGAAACTCCAGACGAAATTTCTACTAAATCAAAAGCAGAAGTTTTAAAATATCCAACCATAAAATTTATTGATGGGGAGGTTGCTTCTGCAAGAGCTGTTGAACTCGGATTTGAAGTCGTACTATCGAGTGGCAATAAATTTTCATCAAGAAAAATACTTTTAGCAAGTGGTTTAAAAGATATTATGCCAGATATTATTGGTTTTAAAGAGTGCTGGGGCATATCTGTAATTCATTGTCCGTATTGCCATGGTTACGAGGTTAAAGACGAGAAAGTAGGTTTGTTGCTTAATGGAGATATGGCTTTCGATATGGCGAAAATGGTAAACCATTGGAATAAGGAGGTTGCAATTTTAACCAACGGCCCATCTAATTTATCCAAAGAACAAACTGCTAGGCTTAAATCAAAATCAATAAATATTATAGAAACTGAATTATTTGAAATAGCACACAAGGATGGTTATTTAAGCAGAATTATTTTTGATAATGGCGAATCTATTGAGTTGGCCGCAGTTTACGCTAAACCGAAAATGGTTCAGCATAACAATTTGTATATAGATTTAAATTGCGAGATTAACGAAAATAATCTTTTGGTTGTTGATGCCTTCCAAAAAACAACTTCAAAAGGTGTTTATGCTGCAGGCGATTGTGCTACATTATTTCGTGCTCTATCTGCTGCAATTGCAGCAGGAACAATGGCTGGAGCAATGATGAATAAAGAGTTAATATGGGAAGATTTTTAATCCTGATTAAAATACAATTGCTCCTGTAATAGTTGCAATGAACATGATTGCCATCACGATTCTATCTGCATTAATCCATTGATCTTGTGTTAATGGATCGGCAACTTTCTTGTCAACTTCAGATTTTTGCCTTGTTATTCTAAATAGAGATGTGTCTAATTTAATAATCATAGGAAATGTTTTTATAGGTTATTTTCTATAAAACAAATCTTGATCCAAAAACACATCAAATTGTTGAAATGTGGATAAATCGTATTTTTTGTTAAAGAATTGATATTTATGCGGTTATGTGAGCGAAAACACACTTTATTTTATAAAATCACTGACTTTAATTAACTACATAAGTTCTTCTTTAATCCGCTGAAAATTAATTCGTTAACTTTCTTTAGTATTATTAAGTTTACTATGCTTTTTTCCGTACCAGAAGTATATTGCCAAACCAATAATTAACCAAACGGCTAACCTTAACCATGTTTCCCATGGAAGAAAAACCATCATTGCAATACAGGTTAAAATCCCTAAAATTGGAATAAGCGGTACCAATGGCACTCTGAAAGGTCGCTTAGCATCAGGGTCTGTTTTTCTTAGTATCAAAATGCCTACACAAACCATTAAAAAAGCTAACAATGTGCCAATGCTCGTCATTTCGCCCACCACATTGATTGGAACAAATGCTGCGAATAAACCAATAAATGCGCAAAGCATGATATTTGACTTCCAAGGTGTTTTAAATTTAGGATGAACTTCTGAAAAAATCTTCGGTAACAGTCCATCTTTACTTATGGAGTAAAACATTCTCGATTGAGCCATTAAATCAATTAAAATTACCGAGGTATAACCAATCAAAATGGCAAGTATAATTGCCTGACTTAACCAGCCATAAGGAGTTTTTTCGATGGCGATTGCAACAGGCGCTCCACTATTTGCGAAGTCTTTATAATTTGCCAAACCTGTCATAACATGGCCAAACAAACCGAATAATACGGTACACACTAAGAGCGAACCAATAATCCCGATAGGTAAATCTCTGGATGGATTTTTAGTTTCCTGGGCGGATGCAGCCACAGCGTCGAAGCCGATAAATACGAAAAATACTAAGCCTGCACCGCGTAACACGCCGCTCCAGCCAAACTGACCAAAAGTGCCGGTGTTTTCAGGAATGTAGGGATGATAATTTGCCGGGTCGATGTATTGCCAGCCAAGTGCAATGAAAACCAGTACAACCCCAACTTTTAAAAACACAATTATTCCATTTACAATTGCCGAACCTTTTGTACCTCTGATTAATATGGTTGTCATTAATACAACTACCAATGCCGCAGGTATGTTTACGATTCCGTTAACGGTTGTTCCATCAGCAAGCTTCGCGGTTTCAAAAGGCGATAAAGTAAGCTGCGGAGGGAGATAAATATTTAAGCTTGCTAAAAATCGGGTTAAATATTGCGACCAGCTAATCGCCACAGTTGCGCAACCAACAGAATATTCAAGAACTAAATCCCAGCCGATTATCCAGGCAAAAAGCTCGCCCATTGTAGCATACGAGTAAGTGTATGCACTTCCGGCAACGGGAATCATCGAAGCAAATTCTGCATAACATAGTGCCGCAAAACCGCAACCTAATGCAGCAATTACAAATGATAGTGTTACTGCAGGACCAGAATGATTTGCTGCGGCTAAGCCAGTGATGGAAAATAATCCGGCACCTAGGGTTAAACCAACACCAATTAAAATTAAATTGATTGGGCCTAAAGTTCTTTTTAACGAACCTTCGCCCTGTTGATTGGCTTCAGCAACAATGCTGGCTATAGATTTTTTCATGAAAACTAAATAAGAAGTGCAAAATTACCAAAATATATTAAATCTACCTTATTTGTAGTGATTTGTTTTTGTGTTAGTATCAGAATTTTAGAGACAAAAGTAAAGTCGTCATTTCGACCGCAGTGGAGAAATCTTTTAAAATAGCTTAAAGATTTATCGGCTTTGCTCGAAATGACGGTAATTTTTTAAATTTCAGCGTTAAGGTTCATCGTCATTCCCACGTAGGCGTGAATCTTAAAGCGAATGAAGTATAAAACTCATCACCTAATTAACTTTATTTTTTGCAAAAACCGAAGTTATCTAAACCAGATTGAGCCAAATAGCTCCCGATTTAAACAGCTGAATAGTGTCTGTTATTGATGCTCTCTTTTTGCACAGGCTACATCGGGACTATAGGCGAAAGCGGGACTGATTTAACCCAAAAATTACTGAATTTGCTTTTCAAAAAATTACAGGTAATGCCTTTTTTGTCAAAAAATTAAAATTTTATAATTTGATAATAAAAATTATTGTACTGATTTACAGTTTGTTATGAATTATTTTAAATTTATTTTAGTACTATGTATTGCATAGTACAATTTAAAACATATATCTTTGTATTATGATAGCAGAAAATACGCAAACACAAATGCGGAAGGGAATTCTGGAATACTGTGTTTTATCAATCATCGCAAGAGGAGAAATTTATGCCTCAGATATTATTGCTGAATTAAGGTCGGCAAAGCTTTTGGTGGTTGAAGGCACATTATATCCATTATTAACCAGGCTTAAAAACAATGGTTTATTAAGCTACAACTGGGTAGAATCTACCTCAGGGCCTCCACGCAAATATTATACTTTAACTGAAGATGGTAAGGGCATTTTATCTCAGCTCGACCAAACCTGGCAAGAACTTGCTTACGCTGTTGGCGTTTCGCAAAAAGGCGCCAATTCGTAAAATTTTAAAACCGCAAAGAAATGGAAAAGACCATCATCATAAATATAGGCAATACCATCATCCATATTGAGGAGAGCGCCTACGAGCTTTTAAAAGCTTATTTAAACGAAGTAAAACAACATTTTTCTAATCATGCTGATGATTTGGAAATTGTAACAGATATAGAAAACCGTATTGCAGAACTGCTTACCGAGCAAATGGATGAGCAGAAAAAACAAGTTGTAGATGCTACAAACGTAAATTTTGTAATTAGCCAAATGGGCAGTGTACAAGATTTTGATGCCGTTGAAGAAGGTGAGGAGCAACCAGTTATAAATACTAGTTTCCAACAACAAGCCACTGATAAAAAATTGTACCGCGATATGGATGAGCGTGTTGTAGCCGGCGTTTGTGCAGGTATTGCGCACTATTTAAATTTCGATGCAAAATGGATTAGAGTTGCCATGATTTTACTCGCACTTGTAGGTGGCTCGGGTATTTTGGTTTATGTTATTTTATGGATAATTATGCCAAAGGCGAAATCTAGAATTGAGAAAATGGAGATGCGTGGCGAGCCTGCAAATCTTCAAGGTTTTCAAAGAAATTTAGATGAAGAATTGCAATCGGTTAAAGAACGTTTGGCCGAAGCAAACAGACATGCTCAACCAATTTTCAGCAGATTTGGAATGTTTATAGGCGAATTTTTTGAGTGGCTGGGCAGATTTATTTCTGGTAGCGGAAAGCTAATATTTAAAATTATTGCTGGCTTTATCATCGTATTTGGAGCCGGATTATTATTAGCCTTAATTATATCTACAGCTGCTTTTATGGGGTTTTTAGATTCAAGCGTATATGATTTGTTTCCATTTTCTATTGTAAGTGAAAGTTATAGGGGTGTAATACTATTCTGGGCATTTATTACACTTTTTGTACCGCTACTAGCTTTGGTTTTGTTTTCAATAAGAGTTGCTTTTAACCGCCAGGCAATTAACAAAACACTATCTTTTGCTTTGTTAATTATTTGGTTAGCAGGAGTTGCCGGAACAGGTTATTACGTAGCAAAAATTTCGTCAGAATTTAAAGAACATGCAGAATTAACGCAATCAACCGATTTAAAAAGCTTTGCTACCTATACTATTGATATAGATAAAAGCAAATATTTCAGTAAGGAAGATAGTGCGGCCTACCATATTGATGATAGTAATAAAAATCAAATTGTTGTGGATGATTATGGTGACCATCCTTTTAGAATGCCAAGTTCTGTTAGAATAAGTATTGAGAAAGGCGAGGGAGCGGCAAGCATTACACAAACCTACGAATCGCAGGGAAAAACCTTTCAGCTTGCATTACAAAGTGCAAGAAGCATAAATTATAATTTTACACAACGTGAGGATAAACTAATTTTTAACCCAAGGTTTCAGTTAGTAAAAGGTACAACCTGGAGAAACCAGGAAGTTTGGATAAAACTGAAAATCCCGGTAGGTACAAAACTTATTCTTAAACATGATGCGTACCGCTATATTAATAATTATGGCGCCTGGGATTGTGAAGATAAAGAAAATGACAACGACGATTTTAGTACATGGGTGATGACCGAAGACGGTTTAAGATGTATTGCACAGCTAAAAGAAGAAGCTTTGAATAAGAAAAAGTTAAACAGTGAGCTTTTGGATTTGGAGCAATTACGCAAAGAAAGACGTGTGGATACGGTTTACCAGGATTCAATATCTGCCAGAATTAGAGAAGTAAAAGAAGAATTAGGTATCAATACTGAAGAAAATACCGCTAATCAATAAATAAAAATCTGATAGAATTACTAAGTTGATGGCTTTAGAAGCCTCGACTTTGTAATTCTCCATAAGCTTTAAAAACATGAAAATATTATTTACGCTAATTGCATGCTTTTTGGCATGTGGGGCTTCCTTTGCCCAAAAAATCAATAAACTTTCCGGGAAAGTTATTGATGAAAAAGGTGTGGCTTTGCCTTTTGCAGCGGTAAGAGTTTTAAATTCTCCGGATACGATGATAGTAAAGAGCGGTTCTACCAATGTTGATGGAGAATTTAATTTTGATGATTTAAAATCTGGTAATTACGTTCTATCTGTTTCGATGGCTGGTTATAAAACCACAAAAACAGCAAGTTTTGCATTACTTAATGATTTGAAAATGAATGCCATTACCGTTGAGAGCACGGTGAAACAATTAAAAGAAGTTAGCATAACGGCTAAGAAACCTTTTGTAGAGCATCAAATTGATAAAACCGTTTTAAACGTAGAAAGCAGCATTGTATCATCAGGAGGTACAGCCTTAGATGTTTTGGAAAAAGCACCGGGTGTACAAATTGACAGGCAAAATGAACAAATTAAACTGAATAATAAGACTGGTGTTACCATTATGGTTGATGGAAAAACCAATTTTTTATCAGGTGCTGATATTACAACATTGCTTAGTAATATGAGTAGCGACCAGATTGCAACCATTGAGTTAATTACCAATCCATCTTCTAAATATGATGCATCTGGAAATGCCGGGATTATCAATATCAAGCTTAAAAGAAATAAAGCTTATGGTACAAACGGAACCATTTCTGTAAATGGTGGGCAAGGTATAATGCCCGATTCGCCAACTGATTTAGTTCGTGCAGGTGTAAACCTAAATTTAAATCACCGCGAAGGCAAATGGAATGTTTTTGGAAACGGCGCCGTAGCTAGAAAGTCGAATTATAACAATACAATTGTTAACCGAACTACTTTCGCCAATGGTTTATCGAGTGCTTTTAATCAGGATTTTGAAAGAAAAAATAAAGGTGTAGGTTTTCAGGGTAAACTTGGTGCAGACTATTATGCTTCAGAAAAAACTGTTTTTGGTGTAATGGTGGATGCGAATACGGTTAATACCAAGCTCGATAATTTTAGCAATACTTTTATCAGGGAGCTGCAATCGAATGTTGCGAGTACAAATTCTGTATTGCAAAATGCGTATTCAAAATCGCCGGCTAATAATTTTACGGCTAACTTCAACATCAAACACGATTTTAATAAAACAGGTAAAAACATCACTTTCGATGTGGATTATTCAAATTTCAATAATAAAAGAGATGAGCAATTTGATGCCCGTTATTTAAACCAGGCCGGACAACAAACCAATGCAACTTTGTTAAGAAATAATACCGATGCAAACATAGATATTTATGCGGCCAAAACAGATTTAACCTTGCCTGTTAATAAAACCATGAAATTTGAAACTGGTTTGAAAAGCAGCTACGTGGTAACTAATAACGATTTCCTTTCAGAACAATTTTTATCGGGTAACTGGCAGAACGATTTAGGCAAATCAAACAATTTTATCTATAAAGAAAACATAAATGCGGCCTATGTAAATTTTGCTAAGGAGTGGAAAGTGTGGCAAATTCAGTTGGGTTTAAGAGCAGAGCATACACATTCTAACGGAAATTCGATTACCAGCAACAAAGAGGTTGATAGAAATTATTTATCGCTCTTTCCAACTGTTTTCATCAATCAAAAAATTACCGAAAATAATAACATCCGTTATTCTTACAGCCGCAGAGTAGATAGACCAAATTACCAACAGCTTAACCCATTTGCGTTTTACATGGACCCATACGCGGTTGACCAGGGAAATCCGTATTTAAAGCCACAGTTTACTGATAATTTTGAAGTTTCTTACAGTTTTAAGCAGTTATCGTTTTCTTTAAATTATGCTGATACGAGAGACATGATAACGCAGATTAGTCAGCAGGATGAAGTAACGAGAATAGTAAATGTTATCCGTCAGAACTTAGGTAGAGCGCAAAACTATTCTGCAGGAGTATATTTTCCTTTAAAGGTGGTTAAATGGTGGAATATGCAAAATAATGCAAGTGTTTACTATAATAAGTTTGAAGATGGAAATTTAGAAGGCGCACCCTTTCTATCCTCAAAAGTTGCTTACAACTTTAATACAAATCAACAATTTACATTGCCAAATAACTTCAGTGCCGAAATTAGCTTTTGGTATAGTTCGCCAAGGGTTTCTGGTGTAGAGCAAACCACAATTGCTCAGTATGCTTTAAATGCAGGTATCCAGAAAACATTGATGAATAAAAAATTGAAGTTGAGGTTAAATATGGATGATATTTTTGCAACCAATAGATGGGAAGGAAAGTTGGATTATCAAAACGTAAACCTTCGCGTTTCTAATAGATATACTAGCAGAAGAGCAAATTTTAGTCTGAGCTATAACTTCGGCAACCAGAATGTTAAATCGGTTAGAAATAGAAATACCGCAACTGATGACATTAAAGGTAGAGCTGGAGGCAACTAATTTTAAAATAATTACAGATATGAAAACATTAATTTATAGCCTTAGTTGCCTTTTAATAGTGCTAACCTTTGGCTGCAGAAATCATAACTCGAAGTTGAATTTAAAAACGAGCGATACAAACACAGAATTTAGTTACGAAGCGCTTTATCCGGAAAGTAAAACGGATAAGCTCGAAGCTTATCTTCAGAAGGAAATTAATAATGATTTGCCTTTAGACCAATTGGTAGATGCAACGGTTAGCCTAACCTCAGGCGCTAAATTCCATTTAAAAGCCAGTGAGGGAAGTTGAAGATTGGATTTAACAAAGTAGATAGTACGCCTGAAAGTTATATAAAAGTGAAAAAGTTTACTGAGGGTATTGGTGAAATTTTGAAGGATTAGTATGGTATGCTCGTCATTGCGAGGCACAGCCTGCCCCGACAATTAGGCCACATTTTTTGGTAACGAGCATTTTCAGCAACGCTTAAATTACAAGGCAAACTTGATAAATACAATTGGATTTTCAACCTTGCAGGTTCAAAACTAAAACCTGTATTGCATGAAAAAGTACTTCATTTTAATAATCTTTGCTCAAATAGTTTTCTTTACCTCTTTTGCGCAAAATAAACCACCATTTTGGGATGATGTACAAACCATAAAAAAGTACGACCAAATGTTTAAACCACCGGTAAATCCGGTACTGTTTGTTGGAAGTTCTTCAATTAGAAAATGGGATGATTTAACGCAGGTTTTTGCAAAATATAATGCGTTGAACAGAGGCATTGGTGGGGCGGTTGTTAATGATATTACTCGTTATCTTAATGATATTGTTTTCCCTTACAATCCTCGCCAGATTATAATTTATGTTGGCGAAAACGATATTGTAAACGATAATGTTACCGCTGATACGGTTCTAAACAGAACCGTTAATCTTTACAAAGCCATTAGAGCTAAATTGCCAAACGTACCAATTGCTTACATTTCTATAAAACCTAGTCCGAGTAGAGATAAATTTCGTGATAAAGCTATTGGTGCAAACGCATTAATTAAAAATTTTTTAGCAAGCGAAAAAAATACAGCATATATAGACATTTTTCCATCGATGCTAAAAGATGGTAAAGGCAGAACGGAGTTGTACGTGAGCGATATGCTGCACATGAATGCCGATGGTTACGCCATTTGGAGGAAAGCGGTAAAACCTTATCTCAAAAAGTAATCGAGATAATTTGGGCAAAATTAAAAGATTATTAATTTCAATAATAATCAACATCAACTAAAGGCGCTTGTATTTCGTACATTTGGAATTCCTTCTTTATTGAAATTTCCGGTATGCGTATAAAACTTTATTTGCTGTTTTCCCTTTTCATATTCGTTAATCAGTTTGCTTTTGCACAGCGTAAATTCAACATTAGTGGTACAATTCGCGATGCTGCAACCGGCGAAACCTTAATTGGTGCAACTGTAAAATTAAGTGGCAAAACCACCGCCGGAACTTTAACAAATAATTATGGTTATTTTGCATTAACCCAGCCCGAGGGCGAATATGAGGTAATTATCAGCTACGCTGGATACCAATCTATTTTAAAAACCATTAGTTTAACAAAGGATACAAAGCTTAATGAGGAACTTAAATCTGCAAATGATTTAGCCGAAGTAACCGTTAGTGCTGCTAACCGTAAAAATGAAAATGTAAAAAGCGCACAAATGGGGCTTGAAAGAGTTGATATGAAATCACTCAATTCTATTCCGGTTTTATTGGGCGAAAAAGATGTTTTAAAAACGATTCAACTGTTGCCTGGTGTAAAATCTGGCGGCGAAGGTAACACAGGCTTTTATGTACGCGGGGGTGCGGCAGACCAAAATCTTATCATATTAGATGAAGCAGTTGTGTACAATTCATCGCATTTATTGGGTTTCTTTTCAACCTTTAATGCCGATGCAATTAAGGATGTGAGTTTATATAAAGGCGGAATGCCTGCCCAATATGGCGGTCGTTTATCATCAGTTTTGGATGTTAAAATGGATGATGGTAATAACAAAGAATTTAAATTTCAGGGCGGCATTGGCTTAATTGCTTCGAGGTTAAAAGCCGAGGGTCCAATAGTAAAAGATAAAGGCTCATTTATGGTAAGTTTTCGTAGAACTTATATCGATTTATTTTTAAGGGCTTCTCCCGATTCGGCAATTAATGGAAGTACCTTGAACTTTTACGACATCAATGCCAAAGCCAATTATAAAATAGACGATAAAAATACAATTTACCTATCGGGATATTTTGGAAAGGACAATATTGGCGTTAAAGATTTGTTCGAAAATAATTGGGGTAACGTAACCACAACCTTAAGGCTTAATCACATCTTTAGCGATAGGCTATTTTCCAATACATCTTTAATTTATAACAATTATAACTACACCGTTCGCTTGCTTAATGATGTAACTAATTTTAAGGCAACGTCTTTGGTTCGCGATTTTAACTTTAAACAGGATTTTCAATATTTTAGCAATAAGCATTTGCTGCGGTTTGGTTTAAATGCTACGCATCATCGTATTTCACCCATTGATATCGAAAGCACAGCAGCTCAATCGCAGGTAAACTCTTTAAAACAAGAGAAACGTTACGGTTTAGAAACTGCCCTGTATGTTTCTGATGAATGGGCAGTTAGTGAAAAATTAAATTTTTTATATGGACTTCGCCTGGCGGCTTTTTCATTACTTGGACCGGGTAATTTTAGCAATTACGATACAAAAGGAAATATTTTAAATACGGAAAATATTGCCAGCGGAAAATTTTATAAGAACTACCTTAATTTAGAGCCAAGGTTTTCGTTAAGCTATCTTTTTAATGATGAAAATTCGGTGAAGGCATCATACAACCGCAACACTCAAAACATTCATATTTTAACCAATGCAACCTCAAGTTCGCCAACCGACCAATACGTTCTAAGCAGCAATAATATTAAACCAGAAATTGCCGACCAGTTTTCGATGGGTTATTTTAAAAATTTTGAAGAAAATAATTACGAATTCTCTGGCGAAATTTATTATAAATGGATGCAAAACCAGATTGATTATAAAAACGCTGCACAACTTTTAGCCAATTCAAATATAGAATCTGAACTCTTATACGGCACTGGCCGAGCTTACGGCTTAGAATTATTTTTTAAAAAGAAATTCGGGAAGCTAAACGGATGGGTAGGTTATACCTTATCTCGTACTGAAAGAAAATTTGCTGAATTAAATAACGGTAATTATTTCCCTGCAAGGCAGGATAGAACCCACGATGTTTCTTTGGTTGGTATTTACAACATGAACAAGCGATGGACATTCTCTTCGAGTTTTATTTACAGCACCGGAAATGCAGTTACTTTCCCGGCAGGAAAATATACAGTTAATGGCCAAACGGTTTATTATTATACAGAACGAAATGCCGGCAGAATGCCTTACAACATGCGTTTAGATGTAAGCGCAACCTTGGAAGGCAAAAAAACCGGACGTTTCCAATCGAGCTGGAATTTTGGAATTTATAATGTGTTGGCACGAAAAAATCCATATTCAATTGAATTTATTAACGATCCAAACAATCCGGGTAGAACAGTTGCAGAGCAAACTTCACTATTTGGTTTAATCCCGTCGGTAACCTGGAACTTTAAATTTTAAGAAAATGAAAAATATTATTCTATACATTTTTCTTGGTTTGATTTTTACATCATGTAAGAAGATTATTGATGTTGATACAAATAATGCGGCACCTCAGATTGTGATTGAAGGAAATATTTCTAATCGATTGATAGCACAGCAGATTCGCATTAGTAAAACGGTTGGTTATGATGATTTAAGTAATTATCCCGCTGTGCGTGGGGCTAAAGTTACTGTGAATGATAGTCGCGGAAATACTTACAATTTTACTGAGAGTTTGCCTGGTTTATATGTTTTTGCCATGCGTGGTATACCCGGCATAACTTACACGCTACAGGTTGATGTAGATGGCAAGAGCTATTCGGCAATTTCAAAAATGCCGGCAGTTGTACCGTTGGATTCTATCGGTGTGGTAAAAAACACATTTTTTGGTAATGAGAACATAAATGTTGCGGCTTATGTTAGCGACCCGGTTAATGTAGAAAATTTTTATAGGTTTAATCTTTACGTTAATGATAACCTATCGGATAGAATTTATGTAAATAATGATAGATTAACAAATGGCAATAAACTGCGTTTGCAGCTATTTTACGATGGTCCAAATGATGAGGATTTAAAAAAAGGTGATAAGGTTGCTGTTGATATGGAATGTATCGATTCTAACATTTTTGATTATTGGTACGCATTGAATCAGCAAACCGGTCGTGGCCCAAACCAAGGAACTACGCCTGCAAACCCAACATCTAACCTATCAAATGGAGCGCTGGGTTATTTTAGTGCACATACTTATCAAAGGCTGGCGATTACTGTGCCATAATATGGAGTAAAACATCCTTCGCAATTACATGTTATACTTAAATGAAAGTTTTTATAACGGGCAATATTGCTAAAAGCGGAATTAAATTATTAGAGGATGAAGGCATTACCATTACTAAATGGGAACAGGATAGACAAATAACTGCTGCCGAATTAATTGCAAAATGCCAGGATGTTGATGCTTTGGTAAGTGTTGGACCAAATAAAATTAATAAAGAACTTTTAACAGCTTGTAAGCATTTAAAAGTTATTGCGTTACACTCTGTAGGTTTTGATAATGTAGATGTTAAAGCCGCTAAAGAACTTAATATCCCGGTAGGAAATACCCCGGGTGTTTTAAGTGGCGCCACAGCTGACACTGCATTTTTATTGATGTTAATGGTTTCCAGAAAAGCATTGTACCTGCATAAAAAAATTATAAAAGGGCAATGGCAAAATTACGAACCGACACCCGAACTAGGCATAGAGCTGAATGGAAAAACACTCGGTATTTTTGGTATGGGCAACATAGGTTTGGAAATGGCAAAGAAATGTGTAGGAGCCTACCAGATGAAAATTATTTATCACAATAGAAATAGAAGACCTGAAGATGAGGCTGAGGTAAATGCTAAATACGTTTCTTTTGAAGAATTGCTTGAACAAAGTGATGTTATCTCTGTACATACAGCATTAACTGAAGAAACTAAAGGCAAATTTAATCTGGAAGTTTTTAATAAAATGAAACCGGGTTCTATCTTTATTAATACTGCTAGAGGTGGAATCCATAACGAGGAAGATTTGATTAAGGCAATAGAAGATAAAATAATTTGGGGTGCGGGTTTAGATGTAACTAACCCTGAACCGATGGATAAAAATAATCCACTCTTAAATATGGAAAGCGTTGCGGTTTTACCTCATATTGGCTCTGCAACTGAAGAAACGAGAAATGCAATGGCAAACTTGGTAGCTAAAAATATTATTGCAGGTTTAAAGGGATTGGATTTACCACATCAGGTTAAGTAATTTATATTTTATAAATTTTGTCATGTTGAGATTTTCGAAACACTTTTCTTAATAAACGATTTCGTTATGCTCAGCTTGGCTAGGCACCTTAATGTTGGTTAAGTATCCAAATTTTTCTACTTCACCGTATATCTAAAAATAGATCTACCAACATTGCCATTTTCATCAATACCTTCTACAACAACTTTATATTGGCCTTTTCCATCAGCATTATAAAAATCGAATGATGATGTTCCTGTTGCTTTATCAGTTATTACTTTCGGATTCCAATAAATGGTTGTGCGTAAATCGTTGCGGTTTAAATTTGCTGGCACATCGTATTTAGGCATATAAAATTGGCGCTCTTTATCATAGCCTTGTGGAGAAAAAGTAACCTCATAGTTTTTAGGCAACATATCAAGCAACTGGCTTTTAGAAATTTTAGTGCCTTTTGGTGCTTTTTTCTGGTTAATTACCAGTACCCCATTAATGTTATTAGCTCTGTTTACTAATCCTAATTCATCACGCAAAAATATTTCTACAGATTCTATAGTCGACGTTTGAATCGTATTCAGTTGGTTTACATCTACAAGCATACCATTAATAAAAACTCCCATTGGGATTTTTTTACCCTGATTGTAATCTCTCGAAACATAAAAATTATTATCAACATAGGTAACGCCGGTGGCCATTGTTTGCAAACAATTAATTAACAATGCACAACCTGTTAATCTATCACCGGCAATTTCATGGTCGGCCATTTGCCCTAAGCCAGAAAGTGCAGGGTAATCTTTATGACTAACCTTTGGCACGGCAGTGCCTTTAATGGTTACATCTTTTAAGGTATGCAGATACGAATACTGCTTTTTACTATTATCAAGATAGCTTGTTAATGTGCTATCAATATTTAAAACTTCATCAGGTACACTAAAATTTTTGCTTACTGATGGCGCAGGTGTACCATTTAACGAAATGGCCATATTTTTATAATTCACATTATATTTTGCTGTAATGGTAACTTTTGATGAATCGTTAAGTACCAGATTACTGAATTTAAAGTTGCCAACCGGATCAGTAACTCCTTCAAGATTAAAGCGTTTATCAGGTATCGTTAATAATAATTGTCCTTTTCTTACCGGAATACCGTTACCCATTCTTAAAATTCCAGAAACTTCTATGCCTTGCTCTGGTGGTATTGTAATTTTTGGAAGTTTATTCGCAATAATATCTGTGTATGAATAACTTCTATAGCCTTGTGTGAGTAGCAATGCATCTAAATCTGATAACTTTTTTGCATCTGTTCCATTAAAATAATAATTGGGTTTTTCGATGTAACCTTTTAAATCGCTGCTTAATAATAGCGAAGTTAAAATTGTAGTCGCACCGTCTTCATTTAATGGTACTTTGGTTTCATCAACAACAGAAACAGATAAATTACCTTCAACAGGCGCACCATCTTTTTTTGCGCTAACATTTATTTTAACTTTCTTTTTTGGGCCATAAGTTGCGGCCGGACTAGTAACTGCTAACGATAAGCTATTCTTATTCTGTACAAAAATTAAGCGTTCACTTAAAGGTTTTCCATTCTCTGAAAATAGGGTAAACTGTGCAATCCCCATTGGGAATTTGCTTTTTGGAATCGTGGTTGTATATTCTTTATTCGATAGGGCCGTTTGTGCTCCGTAACAAACTACACCTTTACTTTGCGCTATTACATAGAACAACTTTCCCTGGTTCGCCTGAAAGAAAGCATCGTTTGCAGCAATTTTTATAGAAACATTGTCTGCATCGGCTGTGCCGGATTTAATCGTAATACCGCTGGCTAAAACTTTCGGCAAATTAATATTTTGGGTTGTTCCATCAGCATATATAACTGCTGCTTTGTATGTTTTATCTGTTTCTGGTGTGAAGGTAAAGCTGCCCATACCTAAATGTTGAGCTGTAAAAGTTGCAACTTGTTTACCATCAACATCGCTGATTGTTCCTTTTGCATTAATGCCTAATCCATCGGCTTTTATGGCTTTAAATGCAACCTTATTATCAATACCAGCAATCAGATTTCCGCCTTCAGCAAAAAACTGCATGTCTTTATTTACAATTGCATTTTTCAGCAGAAAATTATTTGTAACAACATCTTTCTCAGTTGTGTTTATTGATGTAATTAATTCGCCATTCTGTAATTGATATTCTGCTTTCTGTGCTGCGGTCATGCTGATGGTCAAAAATCCGTTTGCATCTGTCGTGCCTCTGCCTTTGGCAATACTGGTATAGCTGGTAACTACCTGCCAGGTTACATTTTTATTGGCATAAGGTTTATTGTTCAAGTCTTTAAATTGAACCCTCGCATCAATTTTTTCCTGTTTATCAGTAGATAAATTTTTGTAAGAAATATGGGTTTTTACTTCTTTATCAATAGCCTCACCAACAAAAAAAGTTTTATTAAAATATGCCGGGTCGCTGGCGTTTAACATCCACAATGTGTAAGCCCTAACATGATAATTTCCTTGTTTGTAATTTTCCATAGATAAAGGGAAATTGCCAGAAGCAACGCCGCCAACCAAAGGAAGCTTTAGTGTTTGAATTAAAGAATCTTTTTGATTGATTACATCAACATAAACGATTTTACTAATTCCTGTTAAAAAATTTTGATTTTCGGTTACATAAGCTTTGAACCAAACTGTATCTGCAACTGCGTAGTAGGGTTTATCGAAATGCAAATACACTTTCTCAGTAGGGAAGTCATTTAAAACTTTATTGGTTTTTGATATGATGGTATTAATACTAATGGTATCAGTTTGTGCAAAAGAAGAAAGGTTTAGCACAGCTAAAAAAGAAAGTAATATGATTAGAATTCTGAAAATCTTCATGAACAGGATATAGTTTACTAAGGATGTAAATATATCTATTTAAACATAGAGCGCATAACTTGCCATAATGTTTAACATTTTTTTACAATAAAAAAGCCGGTTTTACATTAGCAAAACCGGCTCAAATTATTTCAGATAAATTATTTGTATTCAATTACAAATTCGTTCATCGGTGTACGTACTTTTTTCAATTTGGCTAACCAGTCGTTTGCCTCGTCTCTGTAACCTAGTGGTAATAAAGTTACACTACGTAAGCCTTTTTCGTTTAAACCTAAAAGCTCATCTAAAGCTGCCGAATCAAAACCTTCCATTGGTGTAGCATCAACTTTTAATAAAGCTGCTTCAGCAATTGCAACGCCAAAACCAATGTAAGCCTGGCGGGCTGCATGGTCAAAGTTTTCTTCTGCGGGTAAAGATAATCTCGATGCTTTTAATTGGTTTTTATAGGCATCTGTTGTGTTTTCCGGTAAACCGCGTTCTGAATTCATACGCGAAAATACTTCATCAATACCTTCTTCTGTATAATTTGAGAAAGCTGCGAAAACTAATAAATGAGATGAATCTATCACCTGAGATTGGTTGTAAGCAATTGGTGCAATTTTCTCTTTTAACTCTTGATTTGCTATAACCAAAATCCTGAATGGTTGTAATCCTGATGATGTTGGTGCTAGGTGGGCAGCTGCAACAATTTTATCAACTTTTTCTTGATCAACTGGTTCCCCGTTCATTTTTTTAACTGCGTAACGCCAGTTTAAAGCTTCTAATAAACTCATATTTTGCTAATTTTTTTGATTCTAAATTTATATGAGCAAATATCAAAAATACACAGCCATATTTTTGTTGATCTATGGTAATAAACTCATCTTTTTAGTGATGAATAATCTCTAAAAAGTAATATTATTCAGATTTGCTTTCAGAAAATTTTAGGTCAATTCTAACCGGAAAATGGTCTGATAGAAGGGCTTTTTCGATTTTATAATTTAGCACATCCAAATCCTGAGAAGTTGCAATGTAATCTATCTGGAAGTTTGGAAATTTTCCGTTATAGGTTTTTCCAAATCCTGATCCTTTTTCTTCAAAAGAATTTTTTAAACCCTTAGTGATTTTTTTTACTGCGTAAGATGCTGGTGTATCGTTAAAATCGCCGGCAATTAAATAGGGCGTTTTGCAGTTGGCCATTTCAGCCTTCATAATATCAACCTGCTCGCTTCTTTTTACAAAGGCACGTTTCAGCATTTTTAAAATCCTTTTTGATGCATAAACCTTTCCCCGAGTTTTTTTGGTTAGTTCATCCAGAAACTGATAATCTTGTGGCTGGAAACTAATAGATTGGAAATGGACATTATAAATTCTGATGGTTTTTCCTTTAACATCTAAATCTGTGTAAATGCTCATGTTATCTCCATAACCTTGAAAGCGGATACTATCTTGATGTTTGATTGGATATTTAGAGAAAATTGCCAATCCAAAACCTTCATATTCATTTTCAGAAGCAGGCTGAAAATAATAATACTTGGTATTGAGCATAGATTTTAGGCTATCGATTGTATTAAAATTCCCACTTCTTCGTGTGTAGAATTCCTGAAAACAAACCACATCCGGATTTTGGTTTTTTACAACCTGCAGCATTTTCTCTTTAGCAGGAATGGTATTATCTTCTCCAAAAAATTTAAAGCTGTGAACGTTGTAAGTCATTATTCTTAAAGAACCAACTTCCTTTTCCGAACTACCTTCATCGCCCCCGAAACCAAATGTTGCATGTAAGGTATTGTAACCAATTGCGATAATGATTAAGATGATTATCGAGAAACTCCATTTTTTTCTAATTATCCACCAGATAACAAACAGAAGCGACACGAATAACGAGTATGGATAGGCTAAGGCGAAATAGGCAAATAAAAAGTTCGACCGTGGATCGATATTTCCGGCAATTGTTCCAAGTATCAATGAAATTGCCACAACAATACATATTGGCAGGAGTATTTTATCTAAAAACGTATATTTCGTGTTGGATGTTGGCATTAATCTTTACTCGCTTTAAATAATTTTTCTTTTTCCGTTGCTGTTAATTTATCATAACCTGATTTTGATATCTTATCCAATATCTCATCTACCTCTTTTTGAGAAACGCCTTTAAATTCAGGTTTTTTTATTGGTTGGTCGTTTTTTACAACCCTAAGTTTAGGTTTTTTTTCAAAAATTTTGCTCCAATCGTTACCACTTTGCAGGCTTTTAATAAAAACAAAACCTAAAATAGCGCCTCCAATATGCGCAAAACTGCCGCCTGCATTTGCAGAGCCCAAACTTAATACATCTAAAACGATGTAAACGATTGCAAGGTATTTAATTTTTACCTCGCCAAAAAACATTAAGAAAATCCCATAATTGGGTATTAGCGTTGCCGTTGCGGTAATAATTGCCATAACTGCAGCCGACGAGCCAATAACAGATGCGCCCGCTAAGTTATCTTTAAAAACAGGAATAAGATTTAAGCCCAAAAGATAAACTAAAGCACCAGCAAACCCTCCGGCCCAATAAATGAAATGAAATTGACGGGCTTTTAAAAAGTTCATAAATATTTGTCCGAACCAGAATAAACCCATCATATTAAAAAGAATATGGAAAAAATCGGCATGGAAAAACATGTAGGTTACAATCGTGTAGAACCTGGTTGGTAGCATAGAGAAGGCAGCCGGTAATGCCAGGTATGTTCTAACCAATTCATAAGCATTATTGCCGCTTCCGCTTAAAAAAAATACTAATCCGATTAAAGCGGTTGCAACGAAGATAATTACATTAATGCCTATGTATAAAGAAACCGGATTTCCTGAGCGGAATACCTTATAACTTAAATCTTTAAAGATGCTATTATTCATAGTACGTGTAAAAAGTGTCTTTATCTTTCCAGATTTTTATTAGAATAAAGCCAATAAGTGCGCCACCCAAGTGTGCATAATGGGCAATTGAATCGCCTTGAATTTGTGCTATACCTAATGATAATTCGATTAAAATGTAAATCGGAATAATGTATTTGGCCTTTACCGGAACGGGAATGAATAAAATTAACAATTCGGCATTTGGATATAACATACCGAAAGCAACTAATAAGCCAAAAATTGCACCCGAAGCACCAACCATTTGACTGCCATAAACACCTTGTAATGTAGCAATAGCTTCGTTAGTCAATATTTTTTCTTGCCATCCATTAGGTAAAGTAACCTGACCTAAAACAGAATGAACTTCGTATGCCTGCACGGCCATTTGTAACGCCAAAGCGCCCAAACCGGTTATAAAATAAAATATTAAAAATTTCTTTGCACCCCATCTAGATTCGAGCAAACTACCAAAAGAATATAGCGCAAACATGTTAAAAAAGATGTGCCCAATACCACCATGCATAAACATATACGTAATGGGTTGCCAAAATCTAAAATTTGGAGAATCGAAATAGTAAACTGCCAACATATTACCAAGATTTAAACTTGGGAGTAAATAAGTGGCAACAAAAAGTATGATATTAATAATCAGCAGGTTTTTTACTACTGGTGGTATATATATGTTATTCATTTATTAGTTCGTTTTTCGTTAGCCGTTTTTCGGCTTTTTGCCCTATTCGTGGTACTTGCTACTCGATACTCAATACTTGCTACTTCAATCCTTACTTCTCAAACTTCTTATCTAATTCGGCTAAAGTGATGGTTTGAATTACCGGTTTTCCGCTAATGCTAAAGTTAGGGGTTTTGCAGGCAAAAAGTTCATCAATAAGCGTATTCATTTCTTCCTGACTTAAAGCTGTACCTGCTTTTATTGCGCTATTCTTTGCTAAACTTCTCGCTAAGCTATCGCGTTTGTTTAATTTTAAATCTTGTTGGGAGTTTTTAAATCCTTCAATCAGCTGTTCAAACAATTGAGTTTCGTTAATGTTTGAACTTCCTAAATCAACCGGAATACCCTCTACAACCAGGGTGTTTTTGCCAAACTCACGTACGTCAAAACCTAAACTTTTAATATCATCCAGCAAGCTTTTTGCAAGCTCAAAATCATTTGCATTAAGCGTAATGGTTTGCGGAAATAAGCTTTGCTGCGATGCACCCTTTCTATCATCCAGATGAATCAAAAATCGTTCGTATAAAATACGCTCGTGCGCCATTTGCTGGTCTATAACCATTAAACCCGATTTAATTTGCGAAACAATATAACGGTTATGCAATTGCATATATTGTTTTTTCTGGGTTTCGAAATTGGTTTCTTCGGTATAGAATGAAGTTTGTTCTATAACAGGTTGCTCGGTAATTTCGTAAAGCGAACCCCAGTTTTTTGCACTTGGCTTGGCTTCATAATTTCTTGGTGAAGAAGAATAACCCGAAGATGATGAAGCATCACTCGCAAATGGATTAAAATTTGGATTAAAGCTGATGCTTGGTGGTACAATATCTTCAACCGCTTTCGGCGAAATCATATTGCTAAAACCTGTTTCCTGGTCAAAATCTAAAGTTGGCGAAATATTATACCTGCCAATTGAACGTTTTACTGCCGATTTCAAAATCGCATAAATAGATTTTTCATCCAGATATTTAATTTCGGTTTTGGTAGGATGAACGTTTACATCGATTTTCGAAGGATCGATTTCAATAAATAAAACGTAAAGCGGATAGCTATCATCGGGTAGTAAATCTTCAAAAGCAGAACTTACCGCATGGTTTAAATAAGCATCCTTTATAAAGCGATTGTTTACAAAGAAAAACTGCTCTCCACGGGTTTTCTTCGCAAAGGCAGGCTTGCCAATAAATCCTTTTAAGTTAATAATTGTCGTTTCTTCCTCAACAGGAACCAATCGCTCGTTATAATTATTACCAAAAAGATGTATAATGCGTTGTTTTAGATTGCCTTTTGGCAAATTGAAAATTTCTGTTCCATCATGATGTAAACTGAAAAATATACCTGGATGCGCCAGGGCCACTCGTTGAAATTCATCAATTATATGGCGCATTTCTACCGGATTACTTTTAAGAAAATTTCTTCTGGCTGGCGTATTAAAAAATAAGTTTTTAATTGAGATTTGTGTGCCTGGAGGTGTTGCAACAGGTTCTTGCGAAATAACTTGCGCACCTTCTATGCTGATGCAAGTTCCAATTTCATCATCATGCCTGCGGGTTTTCATCTCCACCTGAGCAATTGCCGCAATAGAAGCCATTGCTTCGCCACGGAAACCCATAGTACGGATGGCAAATAAATCTTCGGCCTTTTTTACTTTTGAGGTAGCATGGCGTTCAAAACACATTCTGGCATCCGTAACGCTCATCCCGCTACCGTTATCTATGATTTGGATAAGCGCTTTTCCTGCATCTTTTATCACCAGTTGAATTTTATCTGCTCCGGCATCAATAGAATTTTCGAGCAACTCTTTTACCGCCGAAGCTGGGCGTTGTACAACTTCTCCGGCAGCAATTTGATTGGCAACAGCATCTGGTAACAGGTGAATAATATCAGTCATGTATTAAGGCAATGTGAATCTGCTAAATTATGCAAAATATGCTTAGGGAATGTGTTTTGTTTAAAACTCAACAGATAAATGACGAGTGATAGAAGACATAAATTAATATCTGATATTATTTGCACTTAACATTTCATGCTTCCATCAAATAGCTAACAATAAATAATTTTTTCATAATTATCTTAATGCTTGCTTAAAAATGCTCCAACATTTTATTTTTTTTTGAAGCTCAAAACCTGTGGTTCTTTTGTAAGCTGGTTCCCGCCAATACTGCAATCTTTTGGGCTAAGTAATTGCAAATTTTTTAGCTGTTGCTACCAAAAGTATTTACGTTTATGTCGGGGCTATTAACTTTATTTATCTGCTACTATTTAGTTTTTTGTGCCACAACTTTGTATCTAAACCCGATAGCGCCGATTAGCCCGAAGTGAGGAACGAGCAAGGCTAAAAGGCAATAGCGGGACAACTGCCCGCCATAGAAAACCGAACACCTCATTTTCAAAATAAGCGTATGCAGTATAAGGCTTTAAAAACCATTTGGCGGAATTAAGGAGATACTATCATTTTCTTTACAAACACTTCTGCCTACATTTTCTCTATCTTTATCTTCATGAAATCATTTATCTATGCATTAATTTCTGCTGCATTATTATCATCCTGCGGAAAAAAAGAGCAAGCCGATGTTGTTGTTTTTAACGCAAAGGTTTATACTGTTAACTCAAAATTTGATACCGCTCAGGCTTTTGCTGTAAAAGACGGAAAAATATTGGCAGTGGGTTCCAATGAAGAGATTGAGAAGCAGTTTGAGGGAAAAGACAATGTAGATGCCTCTGGCAAAACAATTTATCCGGGTTTTATTGATGCTCACGCACACTTTTTTGGTTATGGGCAAAGTTTGCAAACTGCTGATTTACGTGAAACAAAATCATGGGATGAAGTGCTGCAACGTTTAGTTGCCTTTGCTAAAACACATCCCGAAGGTTGGCTAATTGGTAATGGTTGGGACCAAAATGACTGGACTAACAAAGCTTTTCCTACAAATGAAAGATTAACCAAGCTCTTTCCAAATCGTCCGGTTTTATTGAGCCGTATTGATGGGCATGCAGCAATTGTAAATCAAAAAGCTTTTGATGATGCTGGAATAAAAGGTGAGCAAAAATTAGTAGGTGGCGATATGCTTACTGAAAATGGAAAGCTTACCGGCGTATTAATAGACAATGCGGTGGGTTTGGTAGAAAGTAAAATCCCATCGCCGGATGCAAAACTTGCTGAAAAGATTTTTACCGATGCCCAAACTAACTGCTTTGCTGCAGGCTTAACCACGATAGATGATTGCGGATTGCCTTTTGAAGCGGTAGATTTTATAGAGAAACTGCAAAAAGAGAATAAGTTGAAAATGCGTTTGTATGTAATGCTAGCTGATGCACCTGCCAATTATGATTATTTATTTAAACGCGGAGCAATTAAAACAGATAGGTTAAATGTACGCTCGTTTAAGGTTTATGCTGATGGCGCTTTGGGCTCTCGTGGAGCAAGTTTACTGAAGCCTTACACCGATATGCCAAACAAATCGGGTTTTTTATTGAGTAATCCAAAACACTTTGAAGAGGTAGCGCAGAAAATCGCTTCGCATAATTTCCAAATGTGTACACATGCCATTGGCGATTCTGCAAATCGGGTAATACTTAAAATTTACAATAATATCTTAAAAGGTAAAAATGATAAACGCTGGCGCATAGAGCATGCACAAGTGGTTAATGCGAGTGATTTTAATTTATTTGGTAGTGCCAGTATTGTTCCATCTGTTCAGCCTACACACGCCACTTCAGATATGTATTGGGCAGGCGACAGGCTTGGCAAAGAGCGGTTAAAAGGCGCTTATGCTTATAAGCAATTACTTGAGCAAAACGGCTGGATTCCTTTAGGAACAGATTTTCCGGTAGAAAACATTAATCCGTTATTAACGTTTTATGCTGCAACGGTAAGGGCAGATGCAAAAGGATTCCCCAAGGGTGGTTTCCAAACCGAAAATGCCTTAACGCCCGAGCAGGCATTACGTGGTATGACCATTTGGGCGGCAAAAGCTAATTTTGAAGAAAACGAAAAAGGAAGCATTGAAAAAGGTAAGTTTGCCGATTTTATAATTTTGGATAATGATATCTTAAAATCATCACCAGAAAATATTTTAAAAACCAAAGTATTAAAAACCTACCTAAACGGAGAAAAAGTATATGAAGCGAAGTAAATTATTCATTCTTGCAGCAGCATCGGCATTTAATATATTGTGTTTAGCCGCTTGTGCGCAAGAACATGTTCAAAATGAAAAGAAATTATCAATAGCAAATTCAATAAATAAAACCACCGTTTTATTAAACAATCAGGATAATCTAATTCCGCTAAAAGCGCTTGAAAAAAAGAATATTGCTTCTGTTAGCTTGGGTTTTAGCTATAGCAATGTTTTTGATAGCCTGGCAAATAAGTACGATAAAATAACTTCTTTCACTGCTGATGCCTATAAAGACAGCGTTAATTTGAATGATTTGGAAGATGAATTGAAATATTTTAATACGGTGCTTATTTCTATAGATGATAAAAATGTTGCTAACGTAAAATACATCAACTTTATTAACAGTATAAGTAAGGGTAAAACTGTAATTATTTCTTTATTTGGCAATGGAACGGTGTTAAGATCTTTCGATGCATTAAATGCCCCAATCGTTTGGACTGCCCAAAATACCGCCGATGCGGCAGCAATTGTACCTCAGTATATTTTTGGTGGTATTGCCGCATCAAATAAACTTACAACTGCCTTTTCACCTAAATATGCTGTGGGCGCTGGCTTTACCACTGCGGTAACACGTTTAAAATATACCGTTCCGGAAGATGCCGGCCTAAACTCAAATAGTTTAAAAGAAATTGATGCCATAGCTGCAGAGGCAATTAGTCAGAAAGCAGCACCTGGTATGGTGGTGTTGGTTGCAAAAGATGGAAAGGTGATTTTCAATAAAGCCTACGGAACGCATACTTACGATACTAATGTGCCAGATAAAGTTACCGATATATTTGATTTGGCTTCGGTTACGAAAGTTACAGCCACAACGCCTTCGGTAATGCGTTTGTTTGAAGAAAATAAATTGAAACTGGATACAAATATTGGCGCTTACATTCCTAAAGCCAGAACAACGCCAATGAATAATATCAAACTGCGTGAGGTTATGCTTCATCAGGCAGGATTTATCCCATATATTCCATTTCATAATTTCGTTAAGGAAGGCGATTATAGCCGCGATTCTTCAGCGGCTTATCCAACAAAAGTTGCAGATAATTATTTCATCAAAAAAGGCTTTTTTAAAGATTTTATGTGGCCGAAAATGCTGAACTCGCCGATTAAAACCCGCGGGCAGTATGTTTACAGCGATATCAGTATGTATGTGATGAAAGATATTGTAGAACACATCAGCGAAGAGCCCTTAAATCAATATGCATACGAGAATTTTTACAAACCGCTTGGTATGCAAACAGCAGGTTTCCTGCCGAGAAATCGTTTCCCAGCCGAACAAATTATTCCAACGGAAGATGATAAATATTTCAGAAAAACATTATTGGTAGGCTATGTGCATGATCAGGGTGCAGCATTGGCGGGTGGCGTTTCTGGTCACGCAGGTTTATTTTCGAGTGCTAACGATTTAGCAATTATTTATCAAATGCTTTTGAATAAAGGAACTTACGGCGGCACAGAATATTTCAAACCATCAACCGTAGATATGTTTACATCGAAGCAATCGCCTGTTAGTCGCCGCGGATTAGGTTTCGATCGTTGGGATCCGGATTCAACTAAACATTATCCATCAGAATTAGCCTCACCACAAACTTATGGGCATACAGGTTACACCGGAACATGTGTTTGGGTAGATCCATCGCGTGGCTTGGTTTACGTATTTCTATCAAACCGGGTTAATCCAACAGTTAGTGAAAAGCTTGGTAACCTAAAAATCAGAGGTAGGATTCAGGATGTTGTAAATAAAGCAATAGATGAGTCAAAAAAATAGAATAGTATGATATTGCGTCATTGCGAGGCACGAAGCAATCTTTTTAGTTAGAAATTTCTTCGTGCCTAGTAATGACGATTTTAAAAATTACTCATCATCTAACAATGTAATGCATCCTTCCTCCAATTGTTTAATTCTGCTATCGAAAGTTTTTAATGCTTCTGTATTTTTTGTAGATTGATAAAGGAAGTTGATTTTACTCTTTGTTGTTTCATCTGGGTCGCAGGCATAAGATTTTTCTAAATATGCTGCAGTTTTATTAGATAATTTTAGATAATTTTCTGTAAGTTTTTTATGCGTGGCCATATCTTTTGCAAGGGCTGCCTCATTTATTTTCTTAGCCATTTCCTGACAATCTTTAAAATAATAACTGCCTAAAGCAAGGTAAGGTACATAATAACCAGGCGTTAATAGTATACTCTTTTCGTAATAAGGAATAGCTAAATTCATCTGATTGGTTTCTTCATACAATCGGCCTAAATGATAGGTTGCATTGGCAATTTGTTTTTCTTTCAATTCAGATGCACGTTTCAGTAAGTCTGAAGCAACAGTAATCGCTTTGGCTTTTTCGTCATTTGTCATTCGGAGCAAAGTGTATTCTTCATACAAATCATCGATTTTGGTTTGAGAGAAGGCGGAGCTTATGCCGATGGATAGCAGAAAGCATATTAGATAGTTCTTTTTCATAGGATAAAATTAACAACTGAATATATGAATAATGTTGAATGATAGAAATCATATTAATTTTTATGCACATCTTTAAATTTTATCATATCCAAAAGTCGTTGTTCTTTTTCATCATCAAACCCGCATGATGTTTTAAATTCTTTTGGGTTTTCATAAGTTCCGAATAGCATATCCCACCAAACAATATCGCCATAATTATTACTATGTTTTTCATATTCATGATGGATGCGATGCATTTCAGGTCTTTGAAAAATGTAGCCAATCCATTGTGGGGTTTTAACGTTTGTATGATAGAAAAATTCCCCTAAAGCTGTACATAGTGTATAGATTGCCCCGGCTTCTGGGTTTAAGCCTAAAAATGTATAGATTAATAAACTTCCAATAATCGAATTAACAGTCATTTCTAAAGGATGCTTGTAAAACGATGTTATTACTTCTAGTCGCTGCGGACTATGATGTATTTGGTGAAAACCCAGCCAAAGAAAATCAAAAGTATGCCTCCATCTATGCCACCAATAAAAAATAAATGTTGCAATAAAATAGGCAATAATTCCTCCTAACCAATTGGGTACATAATTAGATAAATGAAATAATGAGATTGATGAAAGCCATTTTTCCCAGGTGAAACCAGCTAATACAACAACACAAAGCTGAATAAAATTTACACCTAAAACCCTGATGGTCCAGGTTGATACATTTGGTAATTTCCAGCCTGGTTTGATTCTTTCTAAAAGAAAACAAAAGCCAAATACGATAAAGATTATAACCAACATAGATTTAAGATTTATAAATCAAATCTATAAATGTTACAATGGTCAGTTTTTGATAAAAGTCAAAAAATCATTTTCGCTTTCTAATTCTGCTTAACGTTTCTTGAGAAATCCCTAAATAGGAAGCAATGTGTCCTAGTGAAACCCTTTGTAAAAGCTGTGGGTAACGAGAAACTAAATGCTCGTAGCGTTCTTTCGCACTTAACATTCTTAAATCATTAGCCTGAATTTCATTACGCATGTGGTAAAGCTCAGTAAGTTTGCGACCAGAAAAATTAAATTCCATGTGGTTTAAATACATTTCATCTAATTTGTCTTTTTTTACCGCAATAAGTTTGCATTCTTCAAGCGTTTCGATGTATTCAAAACTTGGCTTGCCTGTGTAAAAACTATAAACAGATATCAGTAACTCATTTTCAAATAAAAACCAGGTATTGATTTCTTTACCTTCTTTGTTTAAGTAGTAAATTCTTGCAGCGCCTTTAATGATAAAATATATCGTGTTGCTACGTTCTCCCACACTTAAAAGTTTAACTTTTTTCTTAACTTCGATAAGTTCGCTGTTTTTGATAATCGCTGTTTTTATTTCTTCTTTTAAAGGATAAATCGCATTGAAAAGGGTAAATAGATTTTCATAATCACCATTATTTGAATTTTTTTCTTGCATAAAACTGGTTTTACGGAATTTTATTTAATGGGTGATGAACAATCAAATATAATCATCGCTAAAAAAAAACATCAACTTTCGCTGATGCTTTGTGTTTTAAATAAAGGTTGCCACGTTTGATGAAAAATCAAAAACTCGCAATAACGGTTCGTTTATTTCTTCAATCCAATTTCTCTTAATCTTTCATCAAGATATTCTCCTGCAGTCATATCGCTATATGCTTTCGGGTGTTCAGCATCAATAGTTGATGGTAAGCTGGTCAAATCCATATCGCTACGCGGATGCAAGAAAAATGGCACAGAAAAGCGTGATGTTTTCATTAATTCGCGGGGCGGATTAACTACTCTGTGCGTTGTTGATTTTAATTTATTATTTGTCAAACGCTGTAACATATCGCCAACGTTTACAACGATATCTGTATGGTGTGCTTTTATAGGCAACCACTCATTGCTGCGGGTTAAAACTTCTAAACCATCGGCACTAGCGCCAATTAATAAGGTAATTAAGTTAATGTCTTCATGCGCACCTGCACGTACAGCATCGTCTGGAATCGTTTCAGGGTTTTCAATCGGGAAGTAATGTATGCCTCTTAAAATAGAATTTCCGTTATGAACATGCTTATCGAAATAATCAATTGGTAATTCTAAATAAGTTGCAATAGCACGTAGTAAATGCGTTCCATTTTCTTCAAGTTTTTTATAAATTGAACCTGTTACTTTATTAAATTCTGATAATTCCTCTAAAACTTCATTATCTGGGTATTCATTTTTAACCGGGTCGCCATCTGTAACCTCTTGTCCGATTTGCCAAAACTCTTTTAAGTCTGGCGTTTTCGCACCTTTAGCCGTTTCTTTACCTGCACTTGTGTAACCACGTTGACCGGCCAATTCCGGTTTCTCATACTTGCGTTTTATTTCCAAAGGCAAGGCGAAAGCAGCTTTAATATTTTCGTAAAGTTTATCTATTAATTCCTGACTTAAACCATGGTTGGTTATGGTTACAAAACCAGAATCGTTAAAAGCTCTGCCAAGTTCATCAGAGAATTTTTTTCGCTCTTCTTCGGTTCCGTTTATATACGAACCTAAGTCTAAACATGGAATATAAGGTGTTGACATAATTTTATATTTAATTGTTGTACGAATTTAATAAGAATTGTTAATAAGTGTAATTTACTTAAATTAAACTATTACAAATTATTGATATATAGATTTTTAAGTTATTAACAGTCAATTCTGAATCCACAAAAATTAGTTTGTCATGCAAAATCCATTATTAAAACAATAGAAACTTAAAATGTTTTTATTTCGTAATATAGGTTAGTAATTGATAATGTTGGTTGCTTAAAAACACACAAAAACATGAAAAAAATAATTTTAATTCTACTAACAGTGCTTCTTATTGGGACCGCAAATGCACAAGGCAAAAAAGGCGAGCAGGCTACCTTTGGAATGGGCTGTTTCTGGTGTACGGAAGCTATCTTTCAGAAAATAAAAGGAGTTACTTCTGTAAAATCTGGTTATGAAGGCGGTAAAATTGCCAATCCAACCTATGAAGAGGTTTGTACTGGTTTAACCGGGCATGCCGAAGTTTTGCAGATTACTTATAATCCTTTGCAAATCAGTTATACTGAATTATTAGAAGTTTTTTGGAAAAGCCACGACCCGACTACTTTAAACCGCCAGGGTGCAGATAGCGGAACTCAATATCGTTCGGTTATTTTTTACCATAATGCAGAACAAAAAGCATTGGCCGATAAGTTTAAAGATGAGTTAAACAAAACGAATGCTTTTGGCAAAAAAGTGGTAACGGCTATTGAACAAGCTAAGCCATTTTATGTAGCAGAGAGCTATCATCAAAATTACTATAAAAACAACGGCGACCAGGCTTACTGTAGATTAGTGATTTTACCGAAACTAGAGAAGTTAGAAAAGGTTTTTAAATCCAAATTGAAAAACTAAGTACGTTTTATTCCTTATACAATAAGCTCAAATCGGACACCCAGTTTGAGCTTTTTTTGTTTGGGGATAACTATAATCCTTAAATTTTATGTTCAAAGTTCTTTCCGCTCCACTGCGCAGCAGCCGAGGTTGCGGAGATTATCGTCATGTCGACCGAAGTGGAGAAATCTTTGAATAAAAATTATTCTTGGTTAAAAGATCTCTCCGTTGCGCTACGCTCCAGTCGAGACGACGGTTAATATTTGAATTTCTTTTAGTTATTTAGACCTGATTGAAATGTAAAGCCCGGAGTGTAGAGAGGACTTCCCCACCTACGGTAGGCGGGCAATGTAAAGCAAGACTAACATTAATTGAAATACTAGCTTGCTCTTCAAATAAAAAGCTTTTTGATTTATACATTGTCAATAAAGTGTTTTGGCAATTAAACAATTCCGAACTTTCCATTGGTAAATATTACATTTGCAATATGAATAATGGCTTACAGCTTTACAACACGCTTTCTCGAAAAAAAGAAGAATTTATACCTTTAAATGCACCCAATGTTGGGATGTATGTTTGCGGTCCGACGGTTTACAGCGATGTGCACCTGGGTAACTGCCGCACGTTTATTTCTTTTGATTTAATTTTCAGATACCTAAAATACTCGGGCTACAAGGTTCGTTACGTACGAAATATTACAGATGCAGGGCATTTGGAGGGTGATAGGGATGAGGGCGATGATAAATTTGCAAAACGAGCTAAGTTAGAGCAGTTGGAGCCAATGGAAATTGTGCAGAAATACACATTAGGTTTTCATGATGTACTACGCATGTTTAATACACTTCCGCCAAGTATTGAGCCTACTGCAACCGGGCATATTATTGAGCAAATTGAGATGATAAAAGTTATCATTGAAAATGGATACGCCTATGAAATTGGTGGAAATGTATATTTTGATGTTGAGAAATATAGCAAAGAATATAATTATACCATATTAACTAACCGTAACCTGGAAGATATGCTGAATAACACCCGCGAATTGGGTGGGCAAGATGAAAAAAGAGGTCGGTTGGATTTTGCTTTATGGATCAATGCAAAGCCTGAAACTTTAATGCAATGGCAATCGCCATGGGGCATGGGTTTTCCGGGTTGGCATATAGAATGCTCGGCAATGAGTGCTAAATATCTGGGTGCCGAATTCGACATTCACGGTGGTGGTATGGATTTAGCCGCAACACACCATACAAATGAAATTGCACAATCTGAGGCTTGCAGTCACCATCAACCTGCACGTTTTTGGATGCATACCAATATGCTTACTGTTAATGGAACGCGTATGTCGAAATCGGCAGGCAACGGTTTCCTTCCTTTAGAGTTGTTTACCGGCAACCATCCTCTGTTAAGAAAAGGCTATAGCCCGATGACGGTTAAATTTTTTATGCTTCAGGCGCATTATCGCAGTACTTTGGATTTTTCAAATGATGCTTTGGATGCATCAGAAAAAGGTTTCAGAAGATTAATGGCTTCTGTGAGTTTGCTTGATAAACTTCAAACATCCGCAGAAAGCGATTTTGATGTTGATGCAATTAAAGAAAAATGCATTAACGCTATGAATGATGATTTTAACAGTCCGGTTTTAATTGCCGAATTGTTTGAGGCGGTAAGAATTATCAATACGATTTACGATGGTAAAGGCAAAATTTCGTTAACTGAGCTAGAGAAGTTAAAAGCGTTGATTAATGAATTTGTTTTTGAAATTTTAGGATTAAAGGATGAGGAATCTGATAATCTTGAACTGAATAGCGTTTTAGATATGGTGATTCAGCTCCGTAAGGAAGCAAAAGAAAATAAGGATTATGCCACATCTGATAAAATCAGAATTGGTTTGCAAGAATTGGGTATTCAGCTCAAAGATGGCAAAGAAGGTACAACCTGGAGTAAGGTTTAACTTTTCATTTAAGCTTTAATCTTTTCCCTTTCAGCTTTTAACTTATAACAATGAATAAAAAACTTTTAATACTATCCTTACTTACAATTTTTGCTTTTCAAGCCTGTAAAAACGAGAAAAAATCTTCAGAAGACAGCGAAACTACAACAACGGAAATTAAGTTGGTTTCACCAGATTTTAATGCTGATAGTGCCTTTGCATATACAAAAGCTCAGGTAGATTTCGGTCCGCGTATTCCTGGAACCAATGCCCACAAAAAATGTGCTATTTATCTGGTTAGTAAATTAAAATCATTTGGTGCAAAGGTAAATATTGAGGGCGAACCAACTAAAACTTATGATGGTAAAACCTTTCAGCTAAAAAACATTGTGGCAAGCTTTAATCCTGAAAATAAGAACAGGGTTTTGGTTACCGCCCATTGGGATGCTAGGCCATTTTCTGATCAAGATACCGACCCTGTAAATCATACAAAACCCTTCGATGCTGCAAATGATGCGGGTAGCGGAGTGGCTGTAATACTTGAAATGGCTCGCCAGATTCAACAAAAACAACCTAATGTTGGTGTAGATTTTGTGCTTTGGGATTTGGAAGACTACGGTAAAGCTAATGATGAAACACCTGATGAAATCACCTGGTGTTTGGGTTCGCAATATTGGGCTAAAAATGCGGTGAAAATGGGCTATAAAGCTATTTATGGTATCAATCTGGATATGGTAGGCGGCGGGAACGCTCAGTTTACTCAAGATGAAATATCCCGCCAATCTGCTCCTGAAGTTGTTAATAAAGTTTGGAATATCGGTAGTGAAATTGGTTATTCATCATACTTTGTAAGTATCCCAAGCGGAAAGTTAGTTGATGATCATTTCTGGGTTAATAAAGCCGGCGTTCCTTGCGTCGATATTATTCATTATAACGATAACAGTGGGTTTTACATTAATTGGCATACCCAATTGGATAACTTAGCCAACATTGATAAAAATACATTAAAGGCAACCGGACAAACGGTTTTGGAAACCATTTATCGTGAGAAATAGCAATGTTTAATTGTTAATTACTTTTAAATATGCAGCCAAAAGAAAATTTTATATTCGCTCTATCTAAACATAAAAACATAGTTGAAGTAGTCATGTGCGAAATTCTCAACACAGATATCCATACAAGGCGTATTTCTTTATAAAAACTAACAAATAATAAATATCTACAGATGAAACAAATCTTCTCAACCGCATTGGCTTCGCTTTTAGCTTTTGGTGCATTTGCACAAAAGAGCGATGGAACTACAAAATCTTTAGTTAATGCAGAAAAAGAATTCGCTAAATCGATAGCAAAAAATGGTGATAAAGAGTCGTATATAGAATACTCATCAGCAAACACATTAGTATTTAGACCGAACCCGGTAAATGCAAAAACTTTCTATGCGAGCCAATCTAAAGGCATGAATGAAGTAAATTGGGAGCCTAATTTGGCAAAGGTTTCTAAAAGTGGCGATTGGGGATTTACCACTGGAAACTATGCTGTTGGTACAACTGATAAAAAATATGGTCAGTATTTATCTATTTGGAAAGCAGAAGCTGGTAAATGGAAGCTAGCTATTGATTTAGGCACAGAGAGTAATAAACCACTGCAAAAAATTGCAGATAGATTTGTTGAACCAAAAGAGCGTGTGGCGCCTAAAACTTTCATAAACGAGAAAGAAATAAAGGCTGGTAAAGATGTTATTCTTACTACCGAGAAAACGCTTAATACCTTCCTTAAAACTCATGGTATTGGTGCTTTTGGAGGATTTTTAACTAATGATGCCCGTTTACTTTTTCCTGGTAATGAAGCCATTGAAGGCAAAGGCAAAATACTATCATTTTTTAATGGGATGATAAGTAAGATAAACCTTAAAACAACAGGAGTTGATAAGGCTGCTGGTAGCGATTTTGCTTATACTTATGGCGTTGCAACTATTGATTACAAAGCAGATTTACGTGAAAGCTTTAATTATGTTTTCATTTACGAAAAAGCTGCTGATGCAAGCTGGAACTTAATTGTTCAGGCTTTTGTACCAGCAGAAAGATAATTTATAATGTGAACCTTTAGAAGGGCTATCTGTAAAAAGAAAGCCCTTTTTTTATATGTAAAGCATTAGTTTTACGTTTATGATAAAAATAAATTTCATGATTAAAAAATTAATACTGTTTCCAATCTTCTTCTTATTTATTATTGATGCTTTTGCTCAAAAACAGAAGTTTGATGTTCAGGGTAAAGCCGGTGCAAGAGGCATTATGCCCGAAAACACAATACAGGGAATGCTTAAAGCCTTAGATTTAGGCGTTACTACAATAGAAATGGATGCAGTTATCTCAAAAGACAAACAGGTAATTTTATCTCAAGAGCCATATTTTAATTCCGAAATTTCTTTACAACCCAACGGAAAGGCCATTACCTTGAAGGATCAAAAGAATTTCAATATTTATAAAATGAATTATGAGGAGATAAAGAAATTTGATGTTGGCAGCAAAATTCATAACCGTTTTCCCGGGCAAATGAAATTTAAAGCTTACAAACCATCGCTTACAGAAACAATTGATGCCGTTGAAGCTTATGTTAAAGAAAATAAACTTTCAAAACCGATGTATAGCATCGAAACCAAAACCATAAATAACGGTGATAATGAATTTCATCCTGAGCCGGCTGAATTTATTGAATTGATTATGGCTGTAGTTACGGAAAAAAAACTGACCAAAAGGGTTATTATCGAATCGTTTGATATGCGAACGCTTCAATATCTTCATGAAAAATATCCTAAAATTCAAACTTCTTTGTTAATTGATGAGAAAGAATCTTTTGAAGATTATATAAAAAAACTTGGATTTAAGCCGACAATATATAGTCCTTACTCTGTTTTAGTTGGTAAAGGATTGGTAGATAGATGCCACGCCATGGGCGTTAAAATTATACCCTGGACGGTTAATACCATTAAAGACATCAACTATTTCAAGAGTTTAGGTGTTGACGGTATCATTACCGATTTCCCTAATTTAATGAATCAAATTAAGTAACGAAAACTTTGATTCTTTTACGGTCATTGAAGCAAAAACAATTAATAAAATCGTCATTTCGAGTTGCGGAGCAATCTCCTGACAAAAGATTTCATTGTGCCTCGCAATGCTGGAATGATGCCTAAATTCACTTTAATAATGCCTAAAATAAATAAGGTTCTGATAAACTAATATCAGAACCTTCTTTGCTTCACTTAAAAAAATCTTAGTGATGAGGTTTTGCTTCTTCAGTATGTGCAGCTTCTGTTTTTTCATGGGAAGATGAAGTTCCTTCTTCTGCATGATGAAAAATAGGTCTGGTAAAAACCACGCAAAGGATTAAAACGATAATCCATACGGTTAATGGTAATGCCCAAATCCCTTTTGTTTGCTGAACTGGTGCGTGTGAGTCGTGAGCTGACATATCTAATATTTTTGATTTAAAATTTGCTTTTTAATGTGTGTAAAGATAACAACAATGTTCAAAAAAATAAATTTTAAGGACATTGTTTAATTAATCTTAAAATTGTTGCGGTAATCTTTTAATTATATGGAAGCTAAGTGATGTAGTTAATTTACCAAGGCTTACGATGCTGAAATAAATTCAGCATAACAATAAAGTTTTAGAGTAAATCGTTGATTATCTTCTCAATAGATAAACCTTCTGCTTCAGCACGATAATTACGAACAATTCGATGGCGCAGAATCGGTTCAGCAACCGCTTGAACATCCTCTATGTCTGGTGCATATTTACCGCTTATTGCAGCATGACATTTAGCGCCCAAAACCAAAAATTGCGATGCTCTGGGTCCAGCACCCCAACTTACATATTTATTTATCGCATCTGTTGCAAACTCCGTATTCGGGCGGCTTTTAGCGGCAAGTTTTACCGCGTATTCCAACACATTATCTGTTACAGGAATATCACGTATTAATTTTTGAAAATATTGTATATCATCAGCATGAATAATTTTTTGTAGCGGAGTGGTTTTGTTGCTGGTGGTGTTTCTTACAATATTCAACTCATCTGCAAATGCAGGATAATTAAGCTGAATGTTAAACATAAAGCGGTCTAATTGTGCTTCGGGTAATGGATAGGTTCCTTCTTGCTCAATAGGGTTTTGTGTTGCTAAAACGAAAAAAGGCTTTGGAAGGGAATGGGTTTGACCTGCTGCCGTTACCGATTTTTCTTGCATGGCCTCTAACAAAGCCGCCTGAGTTTTAGGTGGCGTTCTGTTAATTTCATCAGCAAGGATAATATTTGAAAAAACAGGCCCTTTTATAAATTTAAAGTGCCTGTCTTCGCCTAATATCTCTGCGCCAATAATATCGCTTGGCATTAAATCTGGTGTGAACTGAATTCTATTAAAATCTAAATCCAGCACCGAAGCTACCGTTTGTACAAGTAAAGTTTTGGCTAATCCGGGTACGCCAACCAGTAAACAATGTCCGTTACTAAAAATGGCGATTAACACAGATTTTATAATGTCATCTTGTCCAACAACAACCTTGCTAATTTCTGCTTTGATGGTATTGAAAGACTGATGAAGGGCATCTACAGCTTCTACTTCATTCCTGTATTGCATAGGCATTATTTTGTTTCTGTGCTAGTGCTCGATTTTGTCCAGATTTTTAATGAATCGCAAGTTTGAAAGTCTGGATCGATTTTAATGTAAGTGCTTTCTCTTCTTTTTTCAAACCATTCGCTCAATGTACGGTTGGTTTTATCATCTTGTGCTGCTGCCTTTATTTTTGGAAAATCCTGAACCAGGTTTGCTTTGTGTGGTGGAATTTTAGATTTAAGGTATAAAATTCTGTAACCTTGCTTACCATCAGCAGCTGTAAATAATTCTGGTTTAGAAATGCCACCAACTTTCATGGTATCAATTACCAAAAATACTGCAGGGTCTAATTTATCAATTGGGATAAATGTAGTTCTACTCTGTACATTTTCTGCATTCAACATCATACCACCGTTATATTTTGTTTCTTTATTATCAGAATAAAGGTTCGCTGCGGCTGCAAAACTTAGTTTTTTTGCCATGATGTTGTTGTAGATACTATCTGCATGTAGTTTTGTACGGTCGATACTTGCCTGTGTACTTTTCGGCATAACTAAAATATGACGGGCATGCACCTGTTCGCCTCTTCGTTCTATAACCTGCAAAATATGAAATCCAAATTCTGTTTCAAAAACGGGCGACATTTCGCCTGCTTTAAGTTTGAAGGCCCATGAAGTAAATTCTTTTGCCATCTGGCTTCTATCAAAAAAACCTAAATCTCCACCATCACCAACTGAACCCGGATCTTCTGAATATGCTTTTGCTAAAGCACCAAAATCTTCACCACCTTTAATTCTCAAGCGTAAAGCTTCAATTTTATCATGAAATTTTTCTTTCTCTGCTTTTGTTAATTGAGGATGAAGAATAACCTCTCCAACTTCAACTTCTGTATTAAACTCAGGAAGTGTATCACCTAAAGATTTGTAATATTTCTCAACCTCTAATGGAGTTACATTGATGTTTTCGGTGATTTTAGATTGCATTTTTTGCGCAATCAACTCATCTTTAATAGATGGCCTCATCTCATCTTTGTATTGTAAAACAGATTTATTTAAAAACTGCTCTAAACGCTCCTGTCCGCCTGCACGATTAATGCTGTAACGCATACGTCTGTTTACTTCATCATCAACCTGGCTGTCATCAACCATAATCGAATCGATTTCAGCTTGCTGTTTAAGCAATTTCTGTATTAAGGTATTTTCTAAAATTTTGCATTTAATGTTCGGATCAGCCGCCTGGCCTTGATACAAAATTTGGGTGTATTGTTGATTAATATCCGATAGGAGAATAATATTATTTCCTACAACAGCAGCAACTTTATCTAAATTGTTCTTTTGAGCATAAGTGTTTAAAAACAAGCCCAACAACGCAGTTACTACTAAAAAAACTTTCTTCATTCTATTTATTGTATTTTGCAAATTTAATATTAATGCCCTTATTAATTGAATGTATTGCAATTTATAGCTTCGCTAATTTGCGCAGTTCATTCTCGTTAATTTTAACCTGATATTTCTGTTTAAGGTTATTGAGCCAATTTTCTTCTAATTTTTGCTGATAATCGGCAATTACATCACCTTTTATTTCGCTTAATGGTTTATTGTATTTCAGTTTATTTGTTTGATAAAACCCGGCAATTGCTTCATCATCATCTTGTGCTTTACTCCAGATTTTTTGTTCTGAGATATTAAACATCAGCACACCCTCGCGGTATTCATTTAGTAAAAAATCGTGTTCTTTACCCTTATTGTTAACTTTTTTATGTTCTGCTAATGCATTTTCGTAAGTTTTAACCTCTTCCTGAAAATTTTTGCTTTTATCTAAACCCATTTCCTTCGCATCTAAAACTTTAAGCTTAAAATTAATGTATAAGTTTAAATAGTTTGCAAGGGTATTATAGTCTGTATTAGCGCTTCCGTTGTGACTTTTTTTATAAGCCCACATAAATTCTTTACTGCTTATTGTTTTATTATTTATTGTAGCAACATTTTGAGCAATTGCAGCGTTTGTTACTACACAAAAAATAAGTAAGCAATATGCTTTTCTCACCCGGAGGATTCTATAAATTGTAATGGATAAAAGTAACAATTAGCGGAGCTATTATAAGATATTTAACTAATTTTAACAGATATTATTATACTGCAAAAATACGAATGGAAAACCAGCTTACCAACAATGCCAACGCTTTACGATTATTTTTTACTGATGATGTATTCTTAGTAGAGGATAATTCGGTAAAAATCTCGGCTGAAGCTAGTGACAACACCGTATTGAATGATTTGCCTACTACGGTAACGGAGTTGAAAAGCGTACCAACGGAAGGTAAAGAAACAACTTCTATATCCAATATTCAGTCAACATCAATTCCCGTTTATCAGGAAAACAGCGTAAAAACAGTAATTCTTGAAGAACCTTTAACACAGCCGAAGCCTTTCAAATTTTTAGGAGGCAATAAAAAGTCGGTGTTGATTTTGGTTAACGATAATGTTAATGATGTAAGTACAGAACAGGGTAGAGATTTGCTTAGAAAAATTGTTAAAGCGATTGATTTAGTAACGGCTGATTTTGCATTATTGAATTATGCAGCCTACCATAATACCGACTTTTCAGAACTTCAGCAATTTTTTAATCCGCAACTAATGTTATCATTTGGGGTTGATATCCATCAATTGAAACTAAATCTCGCCTGGAAAAATGAAATTATCCTTTATCAAAATACAAGAATGATTTTTGCACCGAACCTGCATGATTTGGATGCAGATTTACCAGCAAAGAAAATGCTTTGGGCAAATCTTCAACTTATAAAATAAATACTCTTTTTAATGAAAAAGCTCGTTTTCGCTACTAATAACGACCATAAAACAGAAGAAATTCGTGCTGCGTTGGCTGGTCAGTATGAGGTTTTGAATTTAAAAGATATTGGTTGCGAAACCGATATTCCGGAAACTGCTGATACTTTTGATGGTAATGCAACCTTAAAAAGTGGTTATGTTGTTGCGCATTACAATTTAGATTGTTTTGCTGATGATAGCGGTTTAGAAATTGAAGCTTTAAATAATGAGCCTGGTGTTTATTCTGCCCGCTACGCTGGGAGTAGAGATAGCGCTGAAAATATTCAATTGGTTTTGGCTAAATTACAAGGTTCTGAAAATAGAAAAGCCAGATTTAAAACGGTTATATCCTTAATGCAGGACGGACAAAATCATTTATTTGAGGGTGTGATTAATGGAACAATCAGAACAGAATTATCAGGTTCAAATGGTTTTGGTTACGACCCGATTTTTCAACCAGATGGCTATGAAATTACCTTTGCAGAGATGAACCTTGCTGAAAAAAACAGAATAAGTCACAGGGCAATTGCTTTGCAAAAAATGCTGACTTTCCTTAAATCTTAAATCAATAATTAATTCCTTTTGGTTTTACTGAAGTAGAATCCATTTTCGGTAAAATTGGTTTAATTTCATTTAGCAAAGAGTCTATTTTTGCAGTGTTTTTTGGTGCAATAATTTTGGGAATATCTTTAGAAACCGATGGCGAATTAACTTTTGGCGACACAGGCTTCTTTATTGCAGTTGATTTAGTAACCGGGGCTTTAGCTTTCGCTTTAGGTTTGCCAACAGAACCAATAGCATCTTTTTTAGACCGTGGTCTTTCTTTCGGTTTCCACGAAAATCCTTTTAAAACATGATCTTTAGCAATGGTATTTTCGGGGTTTAGTGCACCTTCTACACTGCTGATGTAGGTAATGTCATCAATATCGTTATTTTTAAAAGTGAACTTTATCCGGCTACTCAAAGTTTGGTTCATCTCTTTGTAAACCTTTGTGCTATCATCTTGTGTGTAATAAATACTTTCAGCATTTCCATCAACATATAAAGTTTTAAGTTTTCCTTCGGAAAAAAAGCCAGTCATGTATCGGCCTTTAATTTGATTAAACCGTAAAGAATCGATTGGAGTATTTACTAGAAAGGCATTCCTAAAAGCCTGCAAATTGTTTAATTTATTTTTCTTGAATTGAACATAAATGGTATCGCCAACCATTTGCGAACCTTCTGACCAAATAATAGGATTTACGAAACAGCGCAAAGTAGAATCGGCGCTGGTGTAAAATAAACTATCTGTTTTTGCCTGTATGTTGCTTTTGTAAATGCGAACGTTGTGGTAGGCTTTAATGGTTCTTGCCTGAACGGTATCTGCAGGGTTAATAACCGAATCTGGCTTTAAAATTTTAGCTGTAGTACTTTTTAAGTTTTTAGCTACAGCGTTTTTGTTAAGCAAACTATCTACTGTTGTTTTAGCTTTTGTATTTACATTAGGTGTTATAGCTTTCTCAAGCTTTAAACTATCCTTCAATTTTGTGGAAGATTTTGATAATGTTGAATCAATCTTGAGCTTTGAAGCTGCTATTTTTAAGCTATCTGGTTTGGGTATTTTATTACGGAGCGAATCCAGATTCAATTTTGTACTATCAAGCGTAGCTTTTTTTAATAGATCTGGCTTTATTGGCTCATTTTTATCACCACGTTTGTTCTTTTGCTTCTGGTCGTTTTTAGGCTCAGTCTTGTCTATATTTCGAGCTGGTGGCGGTAGTTTGCCTTTTTTTTCAGGTTTTTCGGCATCTCCGCCTTCTTCCTCATCTTCACCAACCTGGTTATCTGCTTTCACAGAAATCTTTGGAACAAGCTTCAAAGTTTTCTGTAATACCATTTGTGTTTCCAGGGTATCCGCTCCAAGTCTTAAAGTATCCGGGCGCTTTTTATCTTTTACTGTTATAGAATCACCAGAAATAATATCTACATAAGCGTTTTTGGTTACCAGTGTTCGTTGATCTATTTTATAGTAATAACCTAAATCGCCAAACATTTTGGTGCCGTCTTTTTTATCTGTAAAAACTATATTTTTTACCGCTTTACCATATCCTGCTTTACCAAAATAGTACAAACTATCACCTCTTAGCGATTTTGTGTCTTGTGTGTATAAATTCTTTTTACCGAAATAAGCATCTTCTGTTAAGGTGTTGTATGCGCCATTTTCAGTATATAAATTATCGTCTTTTCCTTTAATATTGGTCGGGCCATAAAAATAAGTCCATTTGGTATCTACGTTGTAGCGCATCGTATCAGACTTGATTGTACTTTGCGGGGTAACCACCAATACATTGTAGCGGAAATAAGCATCGCTGCTATTGTTAAAATAATATCCGTTTTTGCTGGTTAGCGTAACATCTTGTGTTTGAATTTTTCCGCCACTGGTATAAGTACCAATCTTTGCAACCATATCATAATCCAAAATATTGGTGGTAAGGGTAGATTTTGGATCAATCATTTTAACATTTCCGGTTAAATGCGCATGCTTTTTATTTCCATCATATTGCAGCTCATCCGAATAAATATCAGTTGTTAATTGTTGGATGTGAACATTTCTATAGGCTTCAAAATAATTGCGTTCGGTGTAAAAGATTGCGCTATCACAAGTTAGTGTTGCATTATCTTGCTGAAAAACAGGGTTTTTTAAGAAAATTGCATTCTTATCTCTAACGCCCGTTACGCTCGATGAGGAAATAATTTTTATAATAGAACCCTTTTTTTGTCCGAATAAAAACAAAGGACCAATTAAAAAGAAGAGAAAGACAAATATTTTTTGCACCCTACAAAGTTAGTTTTTTGTTTTGAACGTTCAGAAACCGATTAAAATTAAATATTTTTGATGAATGTTACCCTTAAAACAATTTCAGGAATTTATAAACCAGCATAAACTGTTTACAAGTGGTAATAAGATTTTGCTTGCCGTAAGCGGCGGTAAAGATTCGATATTAATGCTTCATTTATTCAAAGCTTTAGGCGTTAATATTGGTGTAGCCCATTGTAATTTTAATTTACGGGCAGATGAGGCAACTCGCGACGAACATTTTGTTAAAATGTTATCAGCTTCGCTAAATCTTTCTTTTCATTTAACGCAGTTTGATACAAAAAAATATGCTGCAGAACATAAAATTTCTACTCAAATGGCAGCGAGAGAACTCCGTTACCAATGGTTTGAAGAAATCCGTGTACAGCATGGTTATGATTATATCGCTTTAGCCCAACACCAAAACGACGCTGTTGAAACTGTGCTGATTAACTTGGTTAGAGGAACCGGAATTAGTGGCTTGCATGGTATTTTGCCCAAGCGGGATAAATTAATTCGGCCCCTTTTATTTCTCACCAGAGCCGAAATTAATGCTTTAGTTGATGAGCACGACATTAGCTTTGTAGAAGACAGCTCTAACTTAAGCACAAATTATACTCGGAATAAAATAAGGCTAGATGTAATTCCTCATCTTCAACAAATTAACCCAAACCTCGAGCACACATTTGAGCAAAATATAAACCGTTTTAGTCAGTTGGAAGAATTTTTGATTTTGAGTGTTAAACGGTTGTCGCTTCAAATCGTTCAGCATAAAAAAGATGGGATATATATTGCAATAAAAGATATAGATGCACTTGAGCCGCAAAACTTATTATTATTTGAATTGCTGAAACCATACCACTTTACAGATCAGGTTGTGGCTGATTTAATTAGCAATCTGCATAAGCAAAGCGGATTGAAATTTTTAAGCGCCACACATCAGGCAATAATTGACAGAGATTTTTTAATAATTTCAAAGCTTGATGATGGCTTTCATCAGCATAAAATGATTCATCAGCAAGAAACTGATTTTTACTTTGGCGATTATCATTTTAGCCTAAATTTTAGTAATGAAATCAATTTTATGACAGATAAGAGGGTAGTCTATGTAGATGCTCAAAATCTGGTTTTTCCAATGGTGATGAGAAACTGGCAAAATGGAGATAAGTTTATCCCGCTAGGAATGCAAAATTTTAAAAAGCTTAGCGACTTTTTTATCGATGAAAAAGTTCCATTGCATTTGAAAGGCAAAATTCCAATTTTAATAAACGGAAATGGTGATATTATTTGGATTGCAGGATTTAGACAGGATAACCGCTACAAATTAACTAAGGCAACAAAAAAAGTTGCTATATTCGAAGTCAAAATTAAATAAGTTGGAAAGCAGGTACGCATATATCGAAAAACAATATATTGGTCGTGATTATGTTCGCATATTCATCAGGCTAATAATGGCAGCATTTTGTTTTGCTGCTTACGTTTACGAACGCGACCGCGATAATACGCAAGATTTGTTTCTGGTAGTGGGTTTCGGGATAATAGGCGTTTCTATGCTTCTGCTTTTCCTCATCCAATATAAAATTATTGTTGATAATGGTAGCATGATTTTAGATGGTCTTTGGACTACCAAACGTGTTAAAATAGATTTAAACAGTATTGTGGATGTTCGTAAAACAACTTACAGTCGTTATTTTTTTAACAATCCCGTATATAACCTACATACAAAAGGCACCATTCGTTTCTACTCATCTGGTAAAGATGCAGTTGTATTAACAGACCGAGATGGTTTAGAGTATTTTATAGGAACTCAAAGGCCAAATGAGTTATTTTTGGTTATCAAAGATGAGATGAAAAACGCGTAGCAATTTTTCTGGGGATAATTTTCCTCAACCTAAACTGCAGGTTTGCTCAATTTTCCTCAAATCATTCCTGCAAGCTCTAAGATCCGGTGTATTTCCAGCGGCACACTTATTGGATATTGATTAGCAATCCAAACAGATTGTAATGAAAAAATTCCTATTTCTAGTGCTTCTTGTATCATGCTACAAAGTGTCACTTTCGCAAACTTATAAAGCGAATGTATCCCAGGATTCTGTTAAAAATCTCAACAACAGAATTGAACTGCTAAAAGCAAACATTAAAATTCTCGAACTGAAAGTTAAAGAATCAGAAGAAGAAGAAGAAGTTGAAAAATTACGACTTAAACTTTTAGAAGCTAATGGAAAAGCTAAAGCATCAGCAGAAGAAACTCATAGTTACTCAGATAAAACAGTAAGCAGCTCAACCATTGATATGAAATCGATGGATAAAATGTCGAAAAAAGTTAAAGGTGATGCTATTGAAGCAAGAAAAGCTTTAGAACGTTTTAACAAACAAGTTGAAAAGGTTGTAGAAATCCGTTCGCAAATACAAACGGAAGAGAGAAAAGTTGGTTACAGAAAGCCAACAATAGTTTTTAGCTATGATTAATTTAGATTCTCTACAATCCAACGACAACCAAGATATGCACAACAATTCGCAAACTGATATTAATTCTAGTAGCAAATTTATGGTACTAATTAATATCGCAATGAATATTCATAGACATTTAGGTAAAAGTTTAAATGCTGGTTTGTATAAATCAGCTTTCGAGAGTGAGCTCTCTGATAAAGGTATAAGCTTCGAAGCCAATAAAAAGTACGATGTAAATTATAATGGTGTTATCCTTAATTATAAATTCCACGTTGATTTTTTAGTAGAGAATGATTTTTTAGTTATCATAAAATCAACTAAACAAACTTTCGATTCAATTGAAACAAACGTATATGAAAAGCTAGTAACACCTAGACCAAAAACAGTGCTTATCATAAATTTTTACGAAGATTTACTTCAGTTTAAAAAGATTATAATAAACGAATAAGCTTTTTTGATTACTGATGAAGCATTTGTTTGTTAAAAATAAAATGCGCCTATTATTCAAAACCGAAACAAATAGCGCTTAAGTTTTATTATTGCTAAAACCATATATTCGTTTTATGCAAACTCTGCTTACTTCTTCACAAATGCGTGCTGCCGACGAATTTACAATTTCCAGCACACCAATAGCGTCAATTGACTTGATGGAAAATGCTGCGAGAGCATTTTGTAGATGTTTTTTAAAGGATGAGTTTAACATCAATAAAAAGATTGCCATTTTCTGCGGCAAAGGGAATAATGGAGGCGACGGCTTAGCTATAGCGCATATTTTATTGTTAAATGGTTACGAAAGTATTAAGGTATACATTGTTAACTTCAGCGATAAGGAAACTGCCGATTTCTCTATAAATCTACAGCGGTTTAATGAATCGGGTTGTAAAAAGGTTATCCTCAATAAGCCATCAGACCTAAAAAATATCTCATCAGATATAATAATCGACGCCATATTATGTTCTGGTTTAAATAGACCTTTATCAAAGGATTACCTTGAATTGGCAAAAAAAATAAATGCGTCTGCAAAGAAAGTTTATGCAGTAGATGTTCCGACAGGTTTTTTTGCAGAAGGAAATTTACCGGATAACTATGAGGGCATCAAAGCCTACAAAACCATCAGTTTCGAAAGACCAAAAATCAATTTCTTTTTTCCGGAAAGCTTGCAGGCAACACAAAAATTTGAAGTTGTTCCAATCGGACTAAATAATGATTATATCCAAAACCAGAACTCAGATTTTTTTCTAGTTGATTTGGATGATATCAAATCTAAAATAAAACCTCGTCAGCTTTTTAGCCATAAAGGTACTTATGGTCACGCTCTGATTATTGCAGGAGATACAAAAACCATGGGCGCCGCATTGCTTTCTTGTAAAGCTTGTTTGCATAGCGGAGCCGGTTTAACAACGGCTTGTATTCCAAATAATGGGTTAATTGCGTTAAATACCTTATTGCCCGAAGTTATGGCGATAGATCGCGATGAAATTTTTAAAACAGAAAATTTAAAGAAATTTTCGGCAATTGCAATTGGTCCGGGATTAGGAACTTCTGAAGAAGCTGAACGCATGCTCGAAAAGTTAATTACGGAAAATATATCGATGGTAATTGATGCCGATGCATTAAATATAATCTCTAAAAAACAAAATTTATTAGAGAAGTTACCACAAAATTCTATCTTAACGCCACATGTTAAAGAATTTGATAGACTTTTCGGAGCACATTCTAATTGGTGGGATAGGGTAGAAACGGCAAGAAAGCAAGCGCAAAAACTAAATGTTGTTATTGTATTAAAGAATCAATACACATTTATTTGTGCGCCAAATCAGAAAGTTTATGTAAATCCAACAGGTAACCCTGCAATGGCGCAAGGTGGTATGGGTGATGTATTAACGGGTATTATAGCCTCGCTTGTGGCTCAGAAATATTCGCCTATTGATGCATGCGTATTGGCCTGCTACCTACATGGAAACGCAGGAGATAGCCTAGCTGAAAATCAGGCAGTTGTTACTGCATCACAAATTGCGGAAAGAATTTCAATAGAATTAAATAATGTGCAGAACGTTTAACAATCTTCTTAATTTTATAAAACAAGAAAGGCATGATTTTTTAAAATCAGGCCTTTCTTAAATACTAAATATTTTTAAACGCCGCCCATTACGGTTAATTTTTCCATCGTTGGATTAACACTGCCGCCCATTGGCTCTAATGTTACTGCAAAGGCCTGTGCCTCTTGAATAGATTGCATTTTAATTATTGCATCTTTTGCTGTAGAATCAGATTTTCCAAAAACGCCTAAGCTTACAGGTTTTCCGTTTACCAGTGCCCAAAGTTGATACTCGTGTTCTGCATCAGCCTTTGGTAAATCCATAGCTAAATGATTAATTAAAACACTTTTATCTTTTTTATTCCAGTAAACATTCATTTTAGAATTCGGACTAATCGGTTGACCCTGCATTCTAATGGTTGCCCACTCTTTACTCTCAGCCATTTCAGCAATGTTGCTTAAGCCTTTGTTATCATATTCAAGCTGACTAACAACTCCTGCAAACTTCTGCTTATCCAGGTTCAAACTAGCAATTTGTGTATTTGCATCGCTTAACTTATTGTATGTAACAAAAAGCGCTGCTACACTAATAACCAATAACGCAACGCAGGCAACCAAAGCGTAGCGCAACGTTTTCACTTTGCCATCGCTTCCATCTAAACGAACAATTTTTGGTTCGTTAATGTAATTATCTGCAGTTTCAAAAACCTCTTCATAAATATTTAAACCCAGCTTATCAAAAAGTTTCTGTTCAACATCTATAGGAGGTTCTACAGCGTTATTTAGCGCATATTGCTCCATAGCTTGCTCAATCGAAGCAATCTCATCTCTAACCTCCTGGTATCGAGATGCTATTTCTTCAACCTGCAGCGTTTCTTCGGCCGATAAATCGCCTAAAACGTACAGCTCAAGTACTCCAGATTCTATATATGCTCTTAAATTTTCCACGCTTAATTAAAACTCCTTCTCAATTCTATAATGGCCAATCGGATTCTGGTTTTAACCGTTCCCAATGGCAAATTTAACTTTTCTGCGGCTTCCACATGTGTGAAACCATTGTAATAAACTAAATTAAGAACAACCTGTAAGTCTGGTTTTAAATTGTTTACAAGTTGCTTAACGCCAAGGGTATCAGGGTTAAATGTTACCTTATTTTGTTCATCAACGAAACTTACGTTATTTTCTATATCTTGGTTTTTCTGAGAATTTTTAAAATCTTTTGAACGAAGCTTATCGATAGAAAGGTTTCGGGCAATATTCATCATCCATGTAAATAGCCTTCCCTTTGTATTGTCGTAATGTGAAGCAGATTGCCAAATTTTTACAAAGGTTTCTTGTAAAACGTCTTCTGCTAATTCAGTATGGGTGATGATACGTGAAATTACCCCATATAGAGCAGAAGAATACATACTGTACAGAGTTTTTAACACTGCCGGATCTTTCGATTGCAATGCCAAAACTATTTCAGTCTCGGTTAAGGTAATTTTTTTTAATGCACTCACTTATGGTACGAATATACAACTCACAACAATAATTGCAAAAAAATGTTTTACAACAATATTCTGTATGGGAGTTCGATTTTGGCTAATAAATAAAACTTTCTATCTTTTGTGAATACCTATATCATTTTAAGCTATGCCTTCAATAGGAAAAAGGTGTTTTTCTGCGTGATAAGAAGAGCGAACTAACGGACCGCTTTCAACATATTTTAACCCTTTCGATAAACCAACTTCTTTGTACATCGCAAATGTATCAGGATGAATCCAATCAACCACCGGGTGGTGGTTTCTGGTTGGTTGCAAATATTGACCTAATGTTAAAATATGTACTCCATTAGCAACTAAATCATCCATAGCCTCAAAAATATCTTCATCTGTTTCTCCTAAGCCAAGCATAATTCCGGTTTTAGTACGTAAACCAAATTCTGAAATTCTTTTTAATGCTTCTAAACTTCTATCGTACTTAGCCTGGATACGCACTTGCTTGGTAAGGCGTTTAACCGTTTCCATATTATGCGAAACCACTTCAGGTCTTTCTTCTAAAAGACGATATAAATTATCCCATTGACCTTTAAAATCAGGTATTAAGGTTTCTAAAGTTGTAATTGGGCTTTCCCTGCGAATGGCCTGCAAAGTTTCTGCCCAGATAATAGAACCGCCATCTTTTAAATCATCACGGTCAACCGAAGTAATTACACAATGTTTAACACCCATTAATCTAACCGAATCGGCAATACGATTTGGCTCATCAACATCAACAGCTAATGGCCGGCCTGTAGCCACAGCACAAAAAGAGCAGCTACGGGTACAAATATTTCCTAAAATCATGAAAGTTGCCGTACCTGCACCCCAACATTCGCCCATGTTTGGGCAATTACCACTCTCGCAAATGGTATGAAGTTTATGTGTATCAACTAAGCTACGTACCTGAGCATATTCCTTACCAACAGGTAATTTAACACGCAACCAATCTGGTTTACGTTTAACTTCAGTTACAGCAGGTACTACCGGTAAATCAATCATAAGGCAAAGTTAAGCAATAGGATTGAAATCTTACACGCTTGAAATGTTGGAATGTTGTAATGTTTGTTTCATATTGTTGAGATAACAATTGCTAAAACTTAATATTGTTAAAAAAGATTTTGGAAAGGTGCTGTACAGCTTATGGCTTAGGTTCGGTCCGTCTTTCCGTTATATCCCCAAAGAAATTTGGGGGATGCCACTTCAATACGGTTTAGGTGGCTAAAACTGAAGCTAAATTTATAGCAAATCTCATGCGACAGAGAAATAATTAATGAAATGCTAAGTAATTAACTTATTCTTAATGAAGATTTAATAATTACACCATAAAATTTAACACTTCTGATTAAATTTTACTAAATAATTGAGCTCAATTTAGATAATAATACATTTTTCAGCAATTTTTTAGTTTTCATATGCGAAAATTCGTTTCATGCTTAAAATGATTTTAAATTTGCAACTCCTTTGATATAAGATGACAAAAAAGAAAAAGACAGTTGGTAAAACTGACGCAGATGTAATACTAATTGGCGCCGGAATAATGAGCGCAACCTTAGGCGTTTTATTAAAAGAATTAGAACCAAACCTAAGTATAGAAATTTACGAACGCCTTGATATTGCTGCAGCAGAAAGTTCTGATGCCTGGAATAATGCAGGTACTGGTCACTCTGCTTTTTGCGAATTAAACTACACGCCCGAAAAAAAAGACGGAACTGTTGAAACTAAAAAAGCGGTTCAAATTGCAGAGCATTTTGAAGTTTCTAAGCAGTTTTGGGCCTATTTAATTGAAAAGGGCCTTATCTCAAACCCAGAAAACTTTATCAAGAAAATTCCTCACATTAGCTTTGTTTGGGGTAAAAAGAATACCGAATATTTAAAGAAACGCTTCGATGCGCTAACCAAATACAATTTGTTTAGCGGTATGGAGTATACTGAAGATGCAGAGCAAATTAAAACCTGGGCACCATTAATTATTGATGGTCGCAAAAAAGGAGATAAGGTTGCCGCAACAAAAATGGATTTGGGAACGGATGTTAACTTCGGCTCGTTAACTAGAGATATGTTTAATTATTTAAAAGCACAGCCAAATGTTAGCCTCTATTTTAATCATGAAATCCGTGATTTAAAAAAGGATAAAGATGGAAACTGGATAATTAAAGTTAAAGATTTAGAGAGTGGAGATAAACGTAAACGCGTTGGTAAATTTGTATTTATTGGTGCGGGCGGCGGCTCACTTCCTTTATTAGAAAAATCTGATATTCCTGAAGGTAAAGGATTTGGTGGTTTTCCGGTTAGCGGACAATGGCTAAAATGTACCAATGAAGAAATTATTGCACAACACCATGCAAAGGTTTATGGGAAGGCTTCTGTTGGTGCACCACCAATGTCTGTACCGCATTTGGATACCAGAATGATAAATGGTAAACAAGCTTTATTATTTGGGCCGTATGCAGGTTTTTCTACTAAATTTTTAAAGAATGGTTCGTTTTTGGATTTACCAAAATCTATAAAATTTAACAACATTCGTCCGATGATTTCTGCTGGGCTACACAATATTGATTTAACGAAATATTTAATCGAACAAGTAAGGCAATCGCCAGAAGATAGGTTAAATGCTTTAAAAGAATATTTGCCAAAAGCAGAATTAAAAGATTGGGAATTAGAATATGCCGGTCAGCGTGTGCAGGTTATAAAAAAGGATGAAAAGCAAGGCGGAATATTAGAGTTTGGAACTGAAGTAGTAAGTGCTGCTGATGGATCTATCGCGGCGCTACTTGGTGCATCTCCCGGTGCTTCAACAGCTGTTTCAATTATGTTTGATTTATTAAGCCGTTGTTTTAAAGAGGATTTACAAACGGCAGAATGGCAAGCGAAAATTAAAGAAATAATTCCTACTTACGGGAAAGCTTTGGCTGATGATACGGAGCTTTGCAAATCAACCCGAAGCAGAACATCAAAAATTTTAAAAATAGAATAAAGAAAGCCACAGATTCGCAGATTTTTTAATATTAATCTGTAAATCTGTGACTTATTTTGGGTAAAAAAAACGATTACGTTCAAAATATCAAAGCCACAGATTCGCAGATTTTTTAATATTGACCTGTAAATCTGTGGCCATAATATTTTATGCTGCAATTACTTCAGCAACTTCTTCGGCAGAAATATCACTATGTGAAGCCTCTAAAACGCAATCGCCGTTTTTAATTAATAATATTTGTGGAGATTGATGCGTTACCTCAAAAATCTCAGCAATTTTATTAGAGATTTCTCTGTAAGCAATTAAATCTAAAAAGTACAATTTTGTATCAGCAGGAATAACATCCCAATCTAACTCAAAATTCTTTCTTGCCATCATGCTGATAGAACAGCGTGTACTGTGTTTGAAAATTAGACTAAAGCCTTCCGCACTTTTAATCTCATCAAGCTGTTCTATTGATGTTAAATTAACCCAAGCCATAATTTTTATTTAATTTTTTTATAGAGATAACACTTACAGTATGTTAATGTTCTGTAAGTAGCTTAAATGAAAATAGATATGTATTAATTTCTTCTGCGTTTACCTTCTGGATAAGAGCTATAAGCCGGGCAAAGTTTTGATGAACAAGACTCTAAAATGGTTATGGTGCAAAACACCGCCAATAAAAGGATGGCTATTTTTTTCATTTCGATAGTTAAGCTTTAAGTATCTAAGTTACTAATATTTTTAAATGTTTGCAGAAAAATCGGCCATTTTAATTGCTGTAATTGCGGCTTCATCACCTTTGTTGCCATGTTTACCACCGGCTCTATCTTGTGCCTGCTCCAAATTGTTTGTGGTTAAAACTCCAAAAATAACTGGTTTGCTATACTTAATACCAACATTAGTACAGCCTTGTGCTACTGCATCGCAAATAAAATCGAAGTGTTTAGTATCGCCCTGAATTACACAACCCAGGCAAATTACAGCATCCAAATCTGATTTTTTGCTTAACAAAATATCTGCAGCTCCGGTAAGTTCAAAACTTCCTGGTACTGGTAAGGAGATTATATTTTCTTCCTTAACACCGTTAGCTAAAAGGGTTTTAAGTGCACCGTTGTACAAAGCACCAGTAATTTCTGCGTTCCATTCGGCTACAACAATACCAAATTTATATTTTGCTCCACTCGGAACCGTTGTGTGAGAAAAATCAGAAAGATTTTTTAATTGACTTGACATGTGGCAAAGATACTGCTAAGCATGGAATGTTGAAAGAGCGTAATGTTTAAATGTTGTAAGTTTAATTTACAATTTTTTAAAACACGGTAAATGTTATTTATATGTTAATTGTATCTATAATCTAATTTATGATGTTTAAAAATATTTAGTTTCGTAATATGCATCTTAAAGTTTAAATAATTTTATGGAATCTGCTTTAGGTTACCATCTTATGTTTAAATACTGCACTATGAAAAAAACGCTCCACTCTTTATTTATTCTTCTTATATTTTCTCTTTTTTCTAATGTCGCTTTTGCTCAGCATAAGGATAAATACTATCATGATAATTTTAAATCCATAGATTCTTTAGCAATTATTGGAAAACCTAAAGATGCAGTTTCGATAATTGATAAAGTAAATAAAAGTGCCAGAGCACAGCGTAACACCGCTATGTTGATTAGGGCAACCATATATCGAATGTTATTTCAGGGCTATCTTAAAGAAGAAGCTATTTCTATAATTAATGCAGAGCTTAGGGAAGACATCGCTTCTGCAAAGCAACCAGAAAAAAGCATTCTTCAATCTTTACTTGCAGAAAGTTATTGGAGGTATTATGAGCAAAATCGATATAATATTATAAAACGCACTAATGTTGAGGCAAACGTAGGTAGTGATATTAAAACTTGGCCGATTGGAAAATTAATTGATGAAACGCTTAAAAATTACATGGCATCTGTATCTGAGGTTAAGATTTTGCAGGATACAAAAATTGATAGTTTAACAGCTTTGATGGTTGGAGACAGCTCAAGCAGATATTTACGACCAACCCTGTACGATGTGTTGGCACATAGAGCTTTGGATGTTCTAGTTAATACTCAAATTGAATTAACGAAGAATGATACATCAATCGATTTTAATAGTGCAAAATGGTTTGAAAAATATAATTCATTTTTAAATATTGAGATTTCAAATACAGATTCTACTTCGTTTTCTTCAAAGGCGCTGTCGATTTTTAAGAATCTACTTAGTTTTCATATTAAGCACCAAAATATTAGTGCGTTTGCCGATGTAGATGTTAAACGATTAAATTATATCTATTCAAGAAGTACGCTTGAGAATAAACTAAAGCTTTATAGTTCAGCTATTGATGAACTTGCCAACTACGCTAAATCAACAGATATTTATGGGGATGTTCTTTTTGAAAAAGCATCAAAAATGTATGATAATCGTAATCAACAAAATATAAAACAGCGACCTGATTTAAAGGAATTGGTTAAGATTGGAAATGATGTAATCCAGTTATATCCAAATAGTTTAGGTGCTAAAAACTTTGAAAAGCTAATTAATGATATTAAAGACAAGTCGTTAAATATTAGCGTACAACAGCTTTTCATTCCTGAAAAACCTGTGCAGTTATTTTTTAGCTACAAAAATGTAGAAGCCATATCAATTCAGCTTTATAAGGTTAGTCATAATCATAGAAATATTAATCTAGGAAGCCAAACTGATTACGAAAAATTTTCAGCCTCTAATAATGTGTTTAAAGAATGGATAGTTAATACACCTGAGAATGACGATTACTTGGGCCATACTTTAATTGATAAGCTCGATGGTTTAGCAAAAGGCTATTATGTAATCATTGCAAAAACTGTAGATAGTAATGCAATGCATAGTTTTATGCCATTTCAGGTAACCGATTTAGCCGTTACTGACCGCATTTCTGGTTTAATAAATCATGAATATTTTGTTTCGAACAGTTCTACTGGTGAAGCCACTGCCAATGCAATTATTAATGAAGAGAATCATGAATATGAAAAGGGTAAATACAGTTATAAGTATAAAGGAAGCTTGCGTACAGACAAGAATGGATTTGCAGAAAGCACACTAAATACATCTGTAAGCCGTATTGAGGTAATTAATGGAGCTGATTCTGTAACTGTCGATGTCGGTTCAAGAGCCTATAAGTATATGGATACAAAAAGGAGAGTTACTTTATTTACAGATAGACCTATTTACAGACCAGGGCAAACCGTTTTTTACAAAGGAATTTACTTTGAATTTGAAGATGATAAAAATCAACTTTTAAAGGAAGTTGATATCAGCATTAACTTTAATGATGTAAATGGCAAATCGCTAGAAAAAACATCAAAAATTACAAATGAATTTGGTACGTTTCAAGGTTCTTTCACAATTCCGTTAGGGAAATTAAACGGAAGAATGAATATAAGTACCAATTATGGCAGTATTGAGGTACAGGTAGAAGAATACAAAAGACCAAATTTTGAGGTTGTATTTGAACCTTTGAACCAAAAATATAAATTAAATGATTCTATTCGGTTAGAAGGAAAGGCAATTAGTTTTAGTGGCTATTCTGTTGGCGGCGCTAAAGTTAAATATGTTATTACCCGAAATATTCTTTCGGCCAATGATAGAATTAACGGCTATAATCCTAGCAAACAAATAGCAATAGGCAATACGCAAACAAGAGGCGATGGGTTATTTAATATCCAGTTTTTGGCTGCTGCCGAAAATAATAGTGATAGTTATTCTTACCAAATCATGGTTGACGTCACAGATTTGAATGGTGAAACACGCTCAAAATCGCAAACGCTTAATGTTGGCAAAACCGATGTGCTTTTAAATGTTTCTATCCCAAATGAGATTTTTCCAGCCGATTTAAAGGACAGCATTCCATTTGAAATTACGAATATAAATAGAACACCGATTAAGGGACAAGTTACTGCCGAATGGTATAAACTCCAATATCCGGGCAGAATTGTATATCAAAATACCTTAGGTAAAGCAGAAAATTACAGTTTATCTAAATCAGATTTTATAAAGTATTTTCCGTTTGATGAATATGAAAACGATGGAAATCCTGAGCGTTGGAGTGTAGAAAAATTAAGTTTTATTCAGAATGAAAAAGTAGAACGCGGCTTAGGAAATTTAAAAATAGATGGCAACAATTTAACCTCAGGCTATTACAAGGTTAAGTTTAAAGCTATAAATAGCAGTTTGGACTCTGTTATTGTAGAAAAAGTTGTACGTGTATATAAAAATTCGAGCGAGAAAATTTTACTAGCAAAGGAATGGCTTATTGCAGAAAAAAACACAATTGCTCCGCAAGAATCGGCAGTTTTTAGGCTTGCCAGTGTTTTGCAAAATACCCGGGCATATTACGAAGTTTACTATAAAGATTTAATTGTGAAAAAGGCATGGTTAAAGCTTAGCAATAAGCAAACTATAATCAATATTAAACCTGAACCTCAATTTATTGATGGTTTTGCAGTTCAATTTACCTTAATTGAAAATGGAAGGATTTCGCAATCTATGCAAGTAGTTAACATAGTTGATGCCGCCAAAGAAATCGATGTGAAATTTTTAAGCTTTAGAGATAAACTTCAGCCAGGCGAAACTGATACATGGAAGTTAAAAATCGCCAATAAAAAGGGCGAAGAGCAAATGGCTGAAATGGTTGTTTCGCTATACGATGCATCGCTGGATGATCTTAAAGCAATGAATTGGAATAAAATATCAACGCCAAAATATAATTACAACAATTACAATTGGAATTACAACCAAAATTATATCCAATATGCTAATCAAATTTGGTTTAGCGGTAATTATCATAGCTATTATAACATCACGGGAAGAAATTATGAATATTTGAATTTATATGGATTTTCATTTAATCAACACAGTTATAAAAACAACTATACGCTTTACCTAAAAAAAATAGAAGCTAATAAGAGAACGCATGTTAACGAAGCGGTAAAAAAGAAGCTTGCCTCATTAAAAGAAACAGGTTTGATTTATGGGATAGTTACAGATGATGAAGGATATGGTGTTGGCGGTGTTGTTATCAAAACTAAAACTAAAAATACAAAAACTGATGAGTACGGAATTTACAGTATTGCAGCTAAGCCTGGTGAAGAAATTGCAGCACTATTTATTGGTTATGATATTGAAACCGCAAAAGTTTCTACTGACAAAAGAATAAATTTTAAATTAAAATATGATAAAAAAGGGCTTAATGAAGTTGTTGTAGTTGGTTATGGAACACAAGCAAAAAAAGAAGTTACTGGTGCTGTAGCAAATGTAAGGAATGAATCTAGCGACCTAGTAAGGACTGTTCGAGTAAGAGGAACAAACACGGTTATGTATGATCAGGAAGGTATTCCAGGGGCTGAAAAACTAATGGAGGCAATTGCAGTTGATGATTACAAAGTTTACGATTTCGTTAGTATAGAAGGTTATGATCCGAAAACGGATACCTACATTATCAATGGTAAACCAGTAAAAAAGGCGAAGGTAGTTCCACGAACAAATTTTACTGAAACGGCATTTTTCTGCCCTCAATTAAAAACTGATGAAGCCGGGGAAATTAATATTGAATTTACGATACCTCAATCCTTAACACGATTTAAAATGTTAGGGTTTGCGCATACCAAAGATTTTAAAACAACTACCATAACAAAAGAGCTTGTTACGCAAAAACAGCTTTCTATATCTGCAAATGCGCCTCGTTTTTTTCGCGAGGGCGATACTATTTTGTTTAGTACAAAACTCAATAATTTATCTGCAAATGCAATTGGTGGTTTAGCTATGTTAGAGTTAAGAGATGCAATTTCGGGTAAAGTTATTTCAATCTTCGAGAAAAAAAATTCTAATCAACAGCAATTTCAATTAGAAAATAGTGGTAATCAATCTTTAAAATGGTCATTGATTATTCCTTCAGGTGTTGGTGCAATTACTTATAAATTAACTGCTCAATCAGAAAATTATTCGGATGGCGAAGAAATGACCATTCCGGTATTGCCAAACTCGATAATGGTTATGGAGAGTATGCCAATAAATGTTAGGGGAGGCATTAGTAAAACTTTCACTATGGATAACCTGTTGCAATTTGCTAAATCAAAAACAATTAAAAACCATGCACTAATTTTTGAGTTTACCTCAAATCCAGTTTGGTATGCGGTACAAGCTTTGCCTTACTTAATGGAATATCCTTATGAATGTGCGGAACAAACTTTTAGCAGATTTTACGCTAATAGTTTCGCAACGGGTATCATCAATTCATCACCAAAAATTAAAGAAGTATTTCAATCGTGGCAGCAAACCAACAATGGTGAAGCATTGCTTTCTAATCTGGAGAAAAATCCTGAATTAAAATCGATTATGCTCGAGGAAACTCCATGGGTAAGAGCCGCAAATGATGAAACGGAAAGGAAAAAAAGATTGGCTATACTTTTCGATTTAAACAGAATGCGCTATGAACTAAATGCAAACTTTGATAAGCTAGAGAATATGCAGTTTAGTAATGGCGCTTTTCCGTGGTTTGCTGGCATGCGAGAAGATAGGTACATCACACAGCATATTGTTATGGGCTTGGCTCAATTAAAGCAACTCAAATTAGTTGATGATAAAAGCTTTCCAAAATTAAATCAGATGTTAACTAAATCTATCTCCTATCTTGATGAGCAATTAACTTCAGATTATCATAGTTATTTAAAAGATAAAAAAGGCGCAACTTATTTACCAATTCATTACTTATTTGCGAGAAGCTATGCAATTCAACCCAATACCAATCCTGAATTTGTAATGGCACACAAGTTTTACTTAACAAAAATAATTAACGATTGGAAATATTTAGAGCCATACCAATTGGCACAATCAGCGTTAATATTAGAGCGTAGTGGCAACCACGCCGAAGCTTTGAAAATTATTAATTTGTTAAAACAGACTGCACAGCAAAGCGATGAAATGGGGATGTATTGGGCAAAGAATCAAAATGGCTGGTGGTGGTATCAAAGTCCGGTAGAAACACAAGCTTTACTTATTGAAGCATTTGATGAAGTTGCTAAAGATTCAAAATCGGTAGAAGAAATGAAAATTTGGCTACTTAAAAATAAACAAACTAACGATTGGAAAACAACCAAAGCGACTGTTGCGGCAACTTATGCTTTATTATTTAGAGGTTATAACTTACTAAATGAAACTGCTGAGCCAGAAATTTTAATCGGAGGAAAAACGATTACAGACTTAGGAATTCCTGTGCCTATAAAAGAGGCAGGAACAGGTTATGAAAAAATAACCATAAAAGGGGCTGATGTTAAACCTGAAATGGCAAAAGTGCAAATCAAAAATAATAATAAAAGTATTGCATGGGGTGCTTATTATTGGCAATATTTTGAGCAGTTAGATAAGATTAAATCTGCCAGTACCGGAGTAAAAATTAATAAAGAATTGTTTTTACAAAAGCGTACAGATAAGGGTGATTTGCTAACACCTTTAACAGCTTCCAACGTTCTATCTACGGGAGATTTGGTTAAGGTAAGAATAGAAATTCGTTGCGATCGGGATATGGAATATATTCATTTGAAAGATATGCGTTCTTCAGGTTTTGAGCCTGTAAACGTAGTTTCTCAATATAAATATCAGGATGGTTTAGGTTATTACGAAAGCACTAAAGATGCATCAACTAATTTTTTTATTAGCTATTTAAGAAAGGGAACATACGTTTTTGAATATGCTTTGAGGGTTACGCATTCTGGAAATTTTTCTAACGGAATTACCACTTTACAAAGTATGTATGCTCCAGAATTTACAACACATTCTGCCGGTATAAGAGTTAACGTGAAGCCGTAATTACACCAACTGAATGTTGCCATAGGTTGCGCCAATCGGTATTGATTTTTCACCTATCCAAATTTGATTTTTATCGAATTTGGATACTTTATCTTTTGAAATGATAAAAGCCCGGTGACAGCGAATAAAGTTTTTTGGCAGTAAATCGGCTAAATCGTTTATGGTAATTCTTGAGCTGATAAGTTTATCTCTTAGCTGAATTTGTGTATAATTACCAGAAGCTTCGATGTATAGGATATCACTTAAAGCTACCTTAATCTGCTCGTAACCATCTTTCACAAATATGTATTCTGGTTTTTCTTCGGCTTTATTGTTACGAAGGTTAAACAGCTCATGAGCTTTATTGCAGGCTTTTAAAAATCTCGATAGCGAAAAGGGTTTTAATAAATAATCAACCGCATCGAGTTCAAAACTTTGCACTGCATGCTCCGTATAAGCAGTTGTAAATACTACCATTGGCGGATTGCTCAGGCTTTTCAGAAAATCAATTCCGCTAATATCGGGCATTTTGATATCCAGAAAAATTAAATCTACCCTGTTATGCTGCAAATATGTAATCGCTTCAAAAGCATTAGTAAAAACGGCACTAAGCTCAACAAATGGCACTTTCGAAGCATGCGAACGGATTATATCAAGCGCTATTGGTTCATCATCTATTGCAATGGCAATCATTTTTAAAGATACTATTAGATTTAATTTTTTTAAACTTCTATCCCCTTAAATTATTTTTTGAAGCACAAAGTCTTGTAATTCTTGGCAATTCTGTCCCGCCAATACTACAATCTTTTGGTTAATGTTTTCGCTGTAAATAATTAGTGCTCCCAAAAGTATTTTCGTTTTTGTCGGGGCTATTTAACAAAGTTATTAGCGCTTTTGTAATTGTAGCACCTAGCTTAATTTTATAAATCTGCAACACCAACCTCTGTCCATTTCGACTGAAGTGGAGAAATCTTCACTCAATTTTAAAACCTCAGCACATTAAATTTTTTAAGCACGTAGCGAAAACATTAATAGTTTTACCAGCCTGAGTAAGTTAAACCCGACAATAGCGAGCACGGAGTGTAACGGAGTAAAGCAAATGGCGGGGCTTTCGTCCGCCATTTACACTACCATACATTTTCAAAAAAAATGATAGATCTTAATCTAGCTGCAAGGTTAAATGCACAAAAAACTCTTTTGCACTTTCGCGAATAATTAACTCATGTTTCCCGTGGTAAAGCAGGGTTAACCTTTGTTTTACGTTTTCCAGGCCGATGCCACTTTTAAGTTTTTCCGGGTCGGTATCGGCCTTGTGGTAAATGCTATTGTTAACATCGAAAAATAAAGTGCGCTCTTTAGTTTGCAGCGTAATTTTTATATGAGAGGGTTGTTGTAAACTTATACCATGTTTAAAGGCGTTCTCTACAAAAGGAATTAAAAGCATGGGTGTAATTTCCAGATTATTCAACTGTTCGTCGATATGAGTTTCAATTCTAATATCAGCAGAGCGAGAAGTTCGAAGTTTTTGCAAATCGATATAATTGTTTAAATATTCAACTTCGCGGGTTAATGAAATTTTATCCTGCATGTTTTCGTGCAACATAAAACGCATCATATCTCCAAGTTTTTGAATGCCTTCGCCGGTTCTATCGGCATTTTCTTGTAATGCGGTTCCGTAAAGGGTATTTAGTGCATTAAATAAAAAATGTGGGTTAATTTGCGATTGCAGGAAACTCAGGTTGGCATTAGATTTACCCAATTTTGTACGGAGGCTTGCCACCTCACTTTGTGTAGAAGTTCTTTGTTTGTAAACAAACCACGATAGCGGTACGGTTACAATAAGTTGTGTTGACAAATGGAATATGAATACTATAAAAAACATTTCTGCCCGCATAATAAAAATGGTTGAAATTAAGCCGAGCGGAACGGCTAATAATATAGAAATGAAGAATACCTGCCAAAAGTAAACCTTAAATTTTTTGCCTTGCTCAAAGTTTTGTGGCAGTAATTTGTAAATGGAATATATAAATATGCCTATGGTGGAGAAGATGACAAGGCTCCAGCAAATGCTAATTTCTATTCCGGCTCTTGTTGTTATCCAAAGTAACAGCCCAACAAACCAAAATGCTAATCCGAAACCTACATCTAATTTAACTTGCGTTCGCTCATCGGCATCGCGGTATTTATTTTCTCTGATGTAAAGTATAAACTCCTTTACTAATCCATACGCTGCAATAATAACTATAGACCATAAACTGTATAAAAATCCTTCGTAAAATAGCCTATTGTACCCATCCTGCAATTCATTGTACTCTACCAGAATGTATGCTTTGGTATAGGTATTACAAATGCTTATCACTAAGCCACCAATCAGGAATAATCCGGCAAGGAAAAAGCTGTTTGCTAATATGTTATGTTTTTTAATGAAAGAAGGAATAATGCAAAAGTTTATGGCAAGAAAGTTTGCATACAGAACAGAAAACCTAAAAAGCTCGGGTATCAGGTAATTTGTGATGTGCGAATAGGTTAAGTTAGCGCCCCGAAAATAGTAGTAATTATGGTTGTGATCTCTGCTTCCTGCATTGGTGATAACTAGTATTACGATAAGGATGTAAAAGCAGGTGGAAATCCAAAATTCAATTTTGTGTAAATCTTTAATAGCCATGTTTTTGTTTTTGATGGAGCAATTTTAGCAACACCGCTGCAATATATTTTTAAAATGTGATGGATTAGCGAAAAAATGTGATGAACTAAAGTTGATTTCCGCTAGCCGCAGATTAAAAGAATATTTATCTTATACTTTCATTCAAATTCAATCATTCAATATTTGTTTAATCATCCTTACATTTGAGCATCAAATAAAAATAGACATGATAGTATACGGCATTCCAAATTGTAACACGGTTAAAAAATCTCTGGATTGGTTAAAGGAACATAAAATTGATTTCGAATTTCACGATTTTAAGAAAAAAGGCATTACAAAGGAAAAGCTAAACACCTGGTGTAACAATTTTGGATGGGAAACCGTGCTGAACAGGAAAGGTTTGACCTGGAAAAAATTACTAAAGGAAGAACAACAAGCAATTGATAATCAGGTAAAGGCAATAGATTATTTGGTAGAAAACACCAGTGCTATTAAACGCCCAATTATTGAGAAAGATGGCAAAGCCATTCTAATTTCTTTTGATGAAAACCTTTACGCTGAAACACTTAGTTAAAACCGTTGTTTTAATGTTAAAGATTGTTAAATAGGATTTTAACATTTAAAACTAATATATTTTTGGATATGTATAAGCTGATCATTTTTATTTTCCTTGCCCTTCCGTTTGCATCGTTTAGCCAAACTGTTAGTACCGGTACAATTTACGATTATTCTAAAAAATCATTAACAGTTCCGGGCGTTACCATTAGAAACTTAAATAACAAGAAAGTGGTTAGTGCCAACGCTGCCGGGAAATTTACAGTACCAGCCAAAGTTGGCGATTTGCTCGAATTTTCTTTTGTAGGTTATACAACAGATACACTTTACCTTACCAACTTATTGCCAAAAACCATTTATATGGTTGTGCGCTCAAATAACTTAAATGATGTAAACATTAATGGTGTAAAAATTAATAAAGAAGTTTTGTCGAAAGATCCAATGGCAGAAAAATACACTTTAATGGGTACTGGTGGTAATTTATACCGTAAAAAAATGACGGATAAGGTTGGTGGATTAAGTTTAAATCTTGGTCATGGTAAATACAAACGCCAGCAGCGATTAGAAGCCGAACTTGAACAAAAGGAGAGTTATAATGCAGAAATAGACCGAAACTTTACTGAAAAAACTATAAAAGAATTAACTAAACTGGATGGCGAAGAATTAAAAAACTTTATGATTATTTATCGCCCATCTACATTAAAAATTCAGGAACAAAGGCCTTTTAATTATCCATATTACATCGCTCAGGCTTATCAAGCTTGGTTAAAATTATCTCCGAAGGAAAAAAAACTACAAGATTTGCCAAACTTGAAGAAAGTAGATAACCAAATGTAGCATTCTGTGGTTTAGGATGTTGTAAAGTAACATTATAGGCACAAGAAAACATAATAACGCCGATTGCTTATATTTGCCGCCTATAAAAATTTCAACATGACTAAAAAACTGAATAAACTTATAACTTTAAGCTTATCATGTTGTGCATTTGCTTTTTCTGCATTTGCTCAACAAGCGCCCAAAACTACGCCTGCTGCAACAAATTATAGTCCGGCAGAGGCATTCGGACCACTGTTTTACACGCAAAACGGAAACGAATTTCGTTCTGCAATTGGTGTACCAGGGCCAAAATATTGGCAAAACAGAGTTGATTACAACATTACAGCCAGCCTTAACGAAGCAACCAGTACGGTAACGGGTAGTGTAACCATCACTTATAAAAACAACAGTCCCGATAAATTGCCATATCTGTGGTTACAATTAGATCAAAATACCTTTAAACAAACTTCCCGTGGTTATGCGGTAACGCCTGCAAGAAGTCGTTACGGTGCGCAAGGCGAAAGTTTTAATGGCGGTTACAAAATCGAAAACATCAGTGTTTCTCAAAAATCGGCAGCAGTAAAATTTACTTCTTTGGTAGAAGATACCCGTATGCAAATCCGTTTAGACCAACCTATGGCTGCAAATGGTGATTTAATTACGGTTAAAATGGATTACTCTTACGTTGTGCCTAAAGAAGGTTCAGACAGAACCGGGCATTTAACTACTCAAAATGGAGAAATTTTTGCAATCGCACAATGGTTTCCACGCATGTGTGTGTACGATGATGTAATTGGCTGGAATACATTGCCTTATTGGGGCGGTGGCGAGTTTTATTGCGAATATGGCGATATCACTTTTGCAATTACTGCACCGGCTAATCATATCGTAATGGGTTCTGGAGAGCTTTTAAATCCACAGGAAGTATTTACGGCAGAGCAATTAAAAAGATGGAACGCAGCAAAAGCGAGCGATAAAACTGTTCACATTCGTTCTGCTGAAGAAGTTAATGATCCTAAATCCCGCCCTGCGAAAGATAAGTTAACCTGGAAATTTAAAATCTTAAACGCCAGAGATGCTGCTTGGGCTTCGTCAAAAGCATTTGTTTTGGATGCCGCACGAATAAATTTTCCAAGCGGAAGAAAAGGATTGGCAGTTTCTGCACAACCTATCGAAAGCAATGGTAACGATAGCTATGGCAGAGGCGTAGAATACGTAAAATCTACCATAGAGCATTACTCTACAAAATGGTTCGAATATCCTTATCCAATGGCGGTAAATGTTGCGACCAACATTGGTGGTATGGAATATCCGGGCATTGTATTCTGTGGTTGGAAGGCTAAAAATGGCTCGGCATGGGGCGTAATCGATCACGAATTTGGCCATACCTGGTTCCCGATGATTGTTGGTTCAAATGAGCGTAAATACGGTTGGATGGATGAAGGTTTTAACACTTTCATCAATGGTATTTCTTCTAAAAACTTTAATAATGGCGAATATAAATCGCGTGTTACAGATATGAATAATATCGGTAAACGTGTTATTGGTAACCCGGTTTTGGAAAATATTATGCTTATGCCCGATGGAATGGCAGAACGTAACATTGGTGTAAACCTTTACAGCAAACCAGGTTGGGGTTTAGATATTTTAAGAGAGCAGATTTTAGGCGAAGATCGTTTTGATTATGCTTTCCGCCAGTACATTAAAAACTGGGCATACAAACACCCAACACCGTTCGACTTTTTTCGCTCAATGGAGAACGGTGCAGGCGAAGATTTAGCATGGTTCTGGAGAAGCTGGTTTTTAAATAACTGGAAAATGGACCAAGCCATAAGTGATGTTCAAGCAGTTAAAACTGATGGAAAAATAACAAGTTACAACATCAAAGTTGATAACCTTGAGAAAATGCCAATGCCTATTATCCTTCAGGTAAAAACTAAGAGCGGTAAAACCGATATAATAAAAGTTCCGGTTGATGTTTGGATGAAAAACACAAGCTGGTTAGTTCGCTATCCAACAACCGAAGAGGTAGTTTCGGTAATTTTAGACCCTAACAAAGTATTGCCAGATTCAAATCCGGATAACAACAGTTGGACAAACTAAACTACACTTTACATGCATTATATAAACGCTCTGAATTTTCAGGGCGTTTTTTTTTTGGAAATGTACGGTAAAGTAATGCTTCGGTTAATTCAGTCCCGCTGTACACTTTAGTCCCGATGAAAAATCGGGAGCTGCCGTTTCCATCGGGTTTACGATTAATGGTTTTGTTACTGCAAAAACAAAACACTCAAAAAAAACATTTTTTTCAAAAATTTTTGCTCAATTAGCGCTAAAAACTCTTTTAATATATTATTGCAAATTGCTAACACTGAAGGAAATTATAAATAATAGTTTTACCAGAAATAACTGAAATGAAAAATAAAGTTTTAGAAATTAGTAATCCGGAAGGCATTTATGATCCGTGTCCGCATGGTTATGCTCACGTTGCCACTGTATCAGCAAAAGATTTATTAGTATTTATTGCCGGGCAGGGTGGAAGCAGAATGGATGGGGTTTTAAGTACCGATTTCAGAACACAGGTAAAAATAGTTTTCGAGAATATAAATATCGCTTTAGCGAGTAAAGGCATGGGCTTTAAAAATATCGCAAAGCTTACTACTTTAGTTGTAGATTACGATGAGGAGAAACATCAGGTACTTATTGAAGAATCAAATTTAATATGGCCCGATTTGGAGTTTCCAGTAAATACATTAATTCCTGTTCAGAGATTAGCCTTAAGCGGCATGTTAATCGAAATTGATGCTACGGCAGTTGCTTTTTAAATAAAAATTATGGAAGGGAACCGGCAGAACGTGTTTGAAGTTTACAATAAAATTGGTGAGTGGTTCGCTGACAACCGGCCAACAAATTTAATCGAGAAAAAATACCTCGATAAACTAATATCCATTATCCCGGTAAGTGGAACTGTTTTAGATATTGGCTGCGGTACGGGAATTCCATTATTAAAATATTTTAAAGATTCTGGTTTCCAGGTAACCGGAGTGGATGCCAGTAAAAAGATGCTCAGCATTGCTAAAGAGAATTTCGAGGATGTCGAATTTATTCTTGCAGACATGCGAAAACTTAAACTCGAAAGAAAGTTTAATGCAATAATTGCCTGGCATAGTTTCTTTCATTTGCCTTTAGAAGAGCAGCCTGAAACACTTGATGTTTTTAAGAAGCATTTGCTTCCCGGTGGTGTTTTATTGTTTACCTCAGGTTCAAAAAATGGAGAATCGTGGGGATTAAACGGTGGTGAAAATTTATTTCATGCTTCTTTAGCCACTAAAGAATACCAATCGATTTTAAATAAACATCAATTTAAAATAATTGAACATAAAACTGATGATCCGGATTGCGGCGGTGCAACCGTTTGGATGGCGCAATATAATCCTTAATAAATCATAATTTGAATTAACTTTGCCTCATGGCAGAGCAGAAAAACAATCCCTTGCATGGTTTAACCTTAGAAAAAATTGTTACCGATTTACAAGTGCATTATGGCTGGGAACGGTTGGGTGGGCTCATTAAAATAGATTGTTTTAATAGCGATCCTTCCATAAAATCGAGTTTAAAGTTTCTCCGCAAAATGCCTTGGGCCCGAAAAAAGGTTGAAGATTTATATTTGGATACTTTTCATAAAAGTAGATAGTATATTCATCCATTCTTCATTTTGTATTTAGAGATTTATTAAACAATTAATAAGGTTTTATTAATCTTAAATCATAAGAAAATGAAAGCAATTAAAATTTTAATGATCGCCCTGATAGCAGCTTTTACTGTTAATGCCGTTAATGCACAAACTACTACAGCTGTTAAAGCTAAAACTGAAAAAGCTCAGGAAAAAAAATCCCATAAAAAACATCATCACAAACAAAAAGCCAAAGCGGTTGCATCAAAAATGTAAAATCTAAAATGTGTTTATATAAAAACCTCGGCCTGAAACCGAGGTTTTTTTGTTTTGTGTTAAAATGATTGTCACGTTTTAATATTTTTTGTGTCTTATACTTGAAAACGGATTAAAACCATCTATTTCAACCAAACAAGAAAACTTAAAATTTAGTATGAAGAACTATTTACTACTAATCCTGTGTGTAATATCTACGAAAGCCTTCGCACAACAATCTGCTACCCTAACCGGTAAAATTTTAGAAGAAAAAACAGCTCAACCTATAGAATATGCTGGTACTGTGCTTACAAGTAAAAAAGATTCAACTATAAAAATTGGTGCTGTTTCGAACGCAACAGGAGAATTTATTCTTAAAGATGTTGCTAATGGCGATTATAAATTCAAAATAACGGTAGTAGGTTTTAATCCTGTCGAAAAAAATATAGCGGTAAATGGCAAGCCATTAAATCTTGGCGTTTTTAAGCTGAAAGAAGATGCCATTATGCTCAAAGATGTTTCGGTAAATGGTAGAATTGCAACGGCAACCATAAAAAAAGATACTGTAGAATTTAATGCAGATGCCTATAAAACACAACCTAATGCTGCGGTAGAAGATTTGCTGAAAAAATTGCCAGGTGTTACAATTGATAAGGATGGAAGTATTTTAGTGCAGGGGCAAAAAGTTAACAGGCTTACCGTTGATGGAAAAGACTTTTTTGGAACAGAACCAAAAACTGCCACCAAGAATTTGCCTGCAGATGTGATTGCCAAAGTTCAATTAATTGATAGTAAAACTTTAGAAGCAAAAGCCACAGGCATTGATGATGGACAGCGGGAAAAGGTATTAAATTTAACCATCAAGGAAGATAAAAAGAATGGCTGGTTTGGTAATGCAAATTTATCAGGCGGTACTACAGATAGATACAGCGGATACCTGAGTGCAAATCATTTTACCAAAAAGATGCAGTTTGCTTTGTTAGGTATGAGCAATAACATTAGTAACTCAAGTTTTCAATATGAAGATTTAAATAGCTTTACCGGTGGAAATATCGGGAATATTTTTGCGCCACCTGGCGGAGGTGGTTTTTCTATCAATGTAAATAATGGGCGTACAACAATTGGTGGCTCAGGCGTGTTTGATAACAGCGCCATAGGCGAAGTAACCACACATAGCGGAGGTTTAAATTACAGCAATAGCTGGGGCAAAAAAGATAAGTTAACCTTAAGCAGTAGCTATTTTACTTATTTTAGTAAGGGTTTAGGTTACCGATTTTCGAACGTACAGGACATTAACCAGGATGACGTTTTAAGAACCGATGAAGTTTCAAACCGAAATTCGGACAACCAGGCACACCGTTTTAACTTTAAGGTAGAATTTCATCCCGATTCTTTAACAGATATTGCATTACGCTCTAATGCGATTTTGAATTACACCAGCAACATCAATAACCGAACGTTTAATTCTACTTTTGATTTGGCCGGAAAAACCAATCAAGGTAACCAATACCTAAATCAGGAAAATGCTACGCCGTCTGTATTCGGTGAATTTTCTTTAACCAGAAGACTAAAAAAAGGTTCGGTAATTTTAGGCTTAAACGGAACGCAAAATACTTTTAATGCTGATTGGTTAAACAAATCTTTAATAAATAATTATCGTGGAAACCTTATAGATGTTACCGATATAAATCAACAGGCAGAACAAGAAAACAAATCTAAAAATTATGGTTTCGCAATAAATTATATTCGCCCGCTTTTTAATAAAAAGTGGAGTGGAAACATCGCATACTTGCAAAATAATAGTGCCGTAGAAGCGCAACAAACCACCCTTAGTTATAACCCGCTTACCAACACATACGATACGGTTGTGCCTGATTTCTCCAACACTTTGAATAATAAAACATGGTTGCAGAGTGCCCGTGTTGGTTTGATTTATAACCGCACACAATGGACTTATAACCTGGGCTTAGGTTTTCAGGAAACCGGGCTCGATGCATCTACCTATAGCAGCACAGGTTTAAATACAAATAACATCGAAAGAAGATATTACAATATTTTGCCACGATTAAACATCAGTTTCAGAAACCCTGCTAAACACACTTTGCAATTAAATTATAATGCAAATGTGAATCTGCCATCGGTTAACGATTTACAGCCGGTACAAAATAATAGTAATCCATTGTATCAACGTGTTGGTAATCCAAATTTGGAGGCTCGTAAAAGTCATCGCATGTCGGTAAATTTTAACACATTTAGTGCCGATAACAATAAATACTGGAATGGATATTTCCTTGTAAATTATGCTTTGGATGATATTGGCAACAGTATTAATTATGTAGAAGGTGTTCAATATGTGCAACCTGTTAATGTTGATGGTAACTATTATATGAATGCAGGTACTTTTTTTGGGCAACCGACCAAGCTTAAAGGTTTAAGAATGGGTTACGGGTTAAACCTATCGTTTTCGCACAACTCATCCTTCATCAACAGTGAAAAAAATGTAACAGATAGATATAATTTCGGGCCAAATGCCAACATGAGTTATGATGTAGCAGATAAATTAAATGCAGGAATTTATTTTGGCGTTCAGTATAGTAAGGTAAACAATTCGCAACCAAGTGCGCTCGACAATAAATTTATTAGTTTTTACAGTAGCACCAGTCTGAGCTATGAATTTATTAAGAATACAAGGTTTAATGCAGAGCTTAACCACAATGGTACAGCCGGAAGAGCAGATGGATTTAACAATAATATTTTCCTTTTAAATGCCGGGATGGAGCAATATTTTATGCAGCGCAGAATTACTTTAGCGTTAAAAGGCTTTGATATACTAAATCAAAATACCAATATAGATAGAACTGTTAATGGTAGCAGGATAGAAGATATTCGTTTTAATAGTATAACCCGATACTTTTATGTTTCCTTAAATTACAAGATTACCAAAGTTGGTTCTAAAAGCGAAAGAAGCAACCCGAGAAGTACAGTAAATTAATGGTAGATAGCCTAGCGAAAATTGGGGTTTAATAAATTTTAAACCTCAATTTATCGTAACTATTAATTAGTGTTCAAATCAGCTTATTAAAAGGCTTTATTATAAATGCTGATTTCAAGTAAATTGAACACGCTAAAAAAAACTACGATTTTTCAAGAATTGTACCTGCTACAACAAATTTTAACGCAAACGATTGTTAGAAGTCGGTTTTTAATTTGGTTGACATCCCATAAAGGCAGAATGGATAGAAATATATGCTTGATAATAAGCTAAAATCACTTATTAATATCCTTAAACAAGCTATAAAATCTGTTAACTAACAGAAAACACTTCATTCTAAATAATTTCTTACAGATAAGCTTTAAAATTTCTTTAAAGGCTTGTGTTTGAGCAAACGTTTGCGTTGAGTTTGTAAGTTTTTTAATGCTTTAATCGTATAATTTTGAGTTAATCAGGATGTAAAATCTCCTCGATTAGCAAACAGATAAGTTTAATTCTAACTAACTAACAAATCTACTTTATTATGCTGTAATGTGTCCAAACCATTAGTTCCCATTCTTAAACAAACAAACTAACCATTTTAACCAAATTTCTGTAATGAAAAAGTTATCACTATTATTTTTTCTATGTGCTTTTGCTATATTAGTCAAGGCACAAAATCTACCCATAACCGGTACAGTTGTGGATGTTGAAGGCAAATCTATTCCCAGTGCCTCTGTAAAAGTTAAGGGCACCACTCGGGTTTCTTCAGCCAATGCTTCAGGCGCTTTTACCATAGAAGCTAAAACAGGCGATGTTTTAATCATCAGCTATGTAGGCTATACTTCAAAGGAAATTACAGTTTCCAAACAATCTTTAGGAAATATTACATTGGCAGAATCTACTGAATCATTAAATGAAGTTGTTGTGGTAGGTTACGGTGTTCAAAAAAGAGAAAGTTTAACAGGTGCCTTAAGTACCATTAAAGGTAGTGCATTACAAAATGTTACTTCACCAAATGTACAAAACCTTCTTGCCGGTAAAGCCCCGGGCTTATTTGTTGCCCCAGGTTCAGGCAGACCAGGTTCTACGGGTGCAGTTATCATTCGTGGTCAGGCTACTTTAGGTGGAACAACCAGCCCGCTTTGGGTTATCGATGGTGTAATTATTGGCTCAAGTCCTGGTGATTTAAATCCGGAAGATATTGAAAATCTAACCGTATTAAAAGATGCTGCATCTACTGCAATTTATGGTTCGCAAGGTGCAAATGGTGTAATCATCGTAACTACTAAAAGAGCAAAATCTGGTCAAATGACTATTGATGTATCTTCAAGGCTAGGTGTTACACAGCTTACTAATGGAAATCTACAAGTAATGAATGGTGCAGAATTATATGATTACTTTGCTTCATTTGCAAATGCAAACACAATTAGTTTCCCTAGGTGGAAACCGGATTTGCGTAACAGTAATTTCGATTGGTGGGATTTAGCTACTAAAGAAGGTTTTAATCAAACCCATAATGTTACTATTCAAGGTGGAACAGAAAAATTACAATCGTTACTATCTGTTGGTTTTTATGATGAATCAGGGGCTATAAGAGGTTATGATTATGAGCGTTACAATTTTAGGTTTAATACTGTTTACAAACCTTATAACTGGCTTACCATTAAACCATCGTTAGTTGGTGCTCGCCGTGGTGTAACCGATAAACAATATTCTGTAACTTCTATATATTCAAATTTACCATGGGATAGCCCTTATGATGCGAATGGAAATTTAGTTCCTCATCGTTCAAGTACCTGGGTAAACAGTGTTTCTACAAATTATCTTTATGATTTACAATGGAATAAAGGAGCGAACACAAATTATGAACTGATGGGTAATTTGGATTTCGACATCAAAATAACCGATAAGTTGACTTTTTCATCTGTTAATAACTATAGATTTAATACCTATTCTGCAAGTAGCTACACAGATCCACGCTCAAATGGTGGCTTAAGTGTAAACGGACGTATTACCGAATATAGGGATGAATATACCCGTCGTTACACTAACCAGCTTTTAACATATATTAATTCGTGGGGTAAGCACAGTTTAAATTCTGTAGCAGGTTACGAGTTTAATGATTATAGAAGTAAATCTTTAGATGTTTACGGAACAGGTTTAATTCCAGGTTTTGAGGTGCTGGATGTAGTATCTAAACCAGAAAGAACCAAAGGAGGAATAAGCGAATGGGCAGTACAATCTTTACTTTTTAAAAGTAGTTATTCATTTGATGATAAATACCTGGCACAAGTATCGTTGCGTAGAGATGGTGCGTCTAACTTTGGAAAAAAATATGGTAACTTCTTTTCTGTTGGTGCCGGTTGGAATATTCACCGCGAAGATTGGTTTAAAGTTAAAAACATCGATAATTTAAAATTGCGTGCCGCTTTTGGTACAGTGGGTAACCGCCCAAGTTCTTTATATCCGCAGTTTGATTTATATGCTGTAAATCCTGCTGCGAGTTATAATGGTATTCCGGGCCTTTTAATTAGCCAACTTGGAAACGAAAATCTTACCTGGGAAGAAACTTATACAAGTGGCGTAGGTTTAGATGCTGCTGCGTTTAATAACAGACTTAGGTTAAACGTAGATTATTACATCAAAAACACCAATAATATCCTTTATAATGTACCAATTTCTGGTTTAACAGGCGTAACAAGACTTTATCAAAATGTTGGTAAAATGAGAAACCAAGGTATAGAGATAGCTTTAGGCGGTGATATTATTCGTACAAACGATTTAACCTGGAGTTTGGATATGAATTTAGGTCACAATGTGAATAAACTTACTGATATCTATAAAACCCGTAATTTGGATGGCAGCTACACAGCTAAACCAATCATTGTTGACGATGGTTTAGGCATCGCCGGTTCTGCAACACGTATACTTCAGGTTGGTTTGCCGGTAGATACTTATTATATGCCGGAATGGGCTGGGGTTAACCCTGATAATGGTTTGCCGCAATGGTATAGAGTAACCAGAGATGCAAATGGCAATGAAACCGAAAGGACAAAAACGTCTACTTATGCGCAAGCTACTCAAGAGAAGCTTTCGAAAGCGTCGCCAGATTTCTTTGGTGGTATTACAACATCATTAACCTATAAAAAATTTGATTTAAATGCTGTATTTGGATATTCGATAGGTGGAGAAATTTACAATTATTCACGTCAGGAATATGATGCTGATGGAGCCTACACGGATAGAAATCAAATGAAACTTATTGATGGCTGGAACAGATGGCAAAAACCTGGCGATATTGCTACCCATCCTGTTGCCAAATACAATAATCAGGATAGAGGGAACTCAATGTCGTCACGTTACTTAGAAAGCAGCGACTTTTTCAGAATGCGTTCTTTGGCGGTGGGCTATCGTTTTAATTTGACGAAATATAAAGTACGTAATTTAAGGGTGTTTTTATCTGGAGAGAACTTATTTGTTTTAACCAAATATTCGGGTGTAGACCCAGAATTACCTGCTAACGATGGTGCCGTTTTATTTTCTACCGGGCCATCTGTGTATCCTATGTCAAGAAAATTTATGTTCGGGTTTAATGCTTCATTCTAAATAATATAAAAATGAAAAAGATATTAATTGTCATTTTTGCTGCAATTGCACTATCATCTTGTAAGGTTGATAGAGAACCCTACGGTTCCTTGCAATCTGAAAAAATAAATCAAAATCCAGAGGAATCTATAGATGGATTGCTTAATGGAGTATATGCACAGCTTAAAGCATGGTCAGATCCTATGCATCGCTTAGGCGAATATGCCGGAGATAATATGATGATCAGAGGTTCTTCTACAGATCCATTCTTCGAATTTATCTCTTTTGCCAGAACACCAAATAATGCAAGATTAACCACCTTTTGGGATAGTGGTTATAAGGCAGTGGCGCAGGCTTCAAACATAATTAACTTAATTCCGCAAGGGAAAAACGCCACACTTGATAGTAAGTTGGGCGAGTGCTATTATGTTAGAGGAATGATGTATTTCTATTTGGTGCGTGCTTACGGACGTCCATACTACCAAAATCCGGAAACTAACTTAGGTGTGCCTATTGTTAACGGAACACCAAAAGACGTTATCAATTTAAATTTACCAGATAGAGCAACTGTTAAAGCTACTTATGAGCAGGCTATTGCTGATTTGAAAAAGGCAGAGGAATTGATAACGATTAACAAAGGACCTGATTTTGCATCTAAAGGCGCAGCGCAAGCTATGCTTTCCAGAATTTATCTGTATATGAGTGGTACCTATGAAAACCCTAATCAAACAAATGCTCAGTTGGCGGTAGATTATGCGAACAAAGTTATCGCTAACACCTCTAATTATGGTTTGTTGCCACGAGATCAGTTTATGAAATATAATACTTTAATACCTGAGAATAATAGAGAAACTATTTTCGCTATTAAACGTGTTGCTTCAGAGTTTTCTGGTTCTGATCATTATTATGGTATTGGTGGTATGTATGCTAACATTGGCGGACAAGGTTGGGGTGAAATGTATGCAAGTGCAAAATATATCAGTTTATTAAACGAAACGGGTAGAAATGACTGGCGACCAGATAAATATAAAATGGTTGATGCAAGGGCCGCATTTATCGAGCCGACTTATTCAAAAAATTCTGCAGGTGCTTACACAGAGGTATTTAGATTTATTAAAGACGATGCAGGTAATGTTGTAAACTATGTACAAGCAACTGTAACCAGAAATGGAGGTACAATTACCTGTACCGAAGGTACAGATGTTTACACACTAACACCGGTAAATGCAGCGCAGGAAATTTATACCATTAACTATAAAAATGGTAAAACCTATACGGGTGTTATTGATTACTTTATAACATTAAACCGTGTTTATCCTCAATTTTATATTGTTAAAGATTCTCGTGAAGGCGAAGATTCACATTTACATTCTCCGGTAATTAGCCGTTTAGGTGAGGTGTATTTAAACAGAGCGGAAGCTTATGCCAAATTACAAAGATTTTCAGAAGCGCTTAGTGATTTGAATACGATAAGAACACGTTCTATTGTTAATGGTGGCTACGCTACTTTAAATGCATCAAACGCTGGTGATTTAATTGATAAAGAAAGACAGTTGGAACTTGCTTACCAGGCAGAACGTAGTTTCGATGTGTTCCGCAATGGAAAGGCGCTTAGCCGTCAATATCCTGGACCTCAAAATCAAAATGTTAATATTGCAGCTACAGATTTTAGAGTGGTTTATTACATCCCGCAAAGTGCTATTAACTCATACCCGGGTAAATTAACGCAAAACCCAACTCAATAATAGCGTTTATTAATTCTTTTAAATTATTTTGATAAGGCTGTACTATTTATTTGGTACAGCCTTTTTATTTGCCAAATAAATTATTTAAAATGTTAGCTATTTTCAGAATGTTTTATGCAGGCCGGATTAATCTAAACCCGATATACGCGTAAAGCTGCCGATTTAAGCATCTGTATTTATGTTTTTTAGTATGCTTTCATGTTTACACAGGTTTTTTGGCGCTTGTAGCATTAGCGGGACCGAACATAACCTAAGAACTACTGAAATTGCTTTTCAAAAAAAATCTCTACATGTTAATGTGAAATGCTGAAGTAGCTTGAGCAAGGCGAATGCACCATCAGGAATGTTTGAAATTTACAACTCCTTAATCTTCAACTTAAAACTTATTACTTACAACGTAAAACTTTTTACGCTAACCCCTTGATTTATAAAAAGAATTGTTCTACTTTTGCAGTCCGTTTTATGGGCTATCTGTAAGGATGCCGGGGGAGCGGTAAATTTTTTAATAAAAAACATAAAAAAGCACAATGCCAACCATTCAACAATTAGTTAGAAAAGGTAGAGTAGCACTGGAGTTCAAGAGTAAGTCTCCAGCGTTGGACAGCTGTCCACAGCGAAGAGGTGTATGTACACGTGTGTACACCACTACCCCTAAAAAACCAAACTCAGCAATGCGTAAAGTAGCCCGTGTTCGTTTAACGAACGGTAAAGAGGTTAATGCATACATTCCTGGGGAAGGTCACAACTTACAGGAGCACTCAATCGTATTGATTCGTGGTGGTCGTGTTAAAGATTTACCAGGTGTACGTTACCACATCATTCGTGGTGCACTAGATACATCAGGCGTTGCTGGTCGTAACCAACGTCGTTCTAAATATGGTACTAAACGTCCTAAACCAGGTCAGGCAGCTGCTGCACCTGCAAAAGGAAAGAAAAAATAATCGGGAGGAAATAAGAAATGAGAAAGTCAAAACCAAAGAAGAGAATTATTCTTCCTGATCCAAAATTTAACGATGTTCAAGTAACTCGTTTTGTAAACAATATGATGTATGATGGAAAAAAATCTATCGCATATTCTATTTTTTACGATGCTGTTGAAATTGCTGAGAAAAAAGCAGGTGAAAACGGTTTAGAAATATTCAAACGTGCTTTAACTAACATTATGCCAGCTGTAGAGGTTAAATCTCGCCGTGTTGGTGGTGCTAACTTCCAGGTTCCAACTGAGGTTAGACCAGAGCGTAAAACTGCTCTAGGTATGAAATGGTTAATTTTATATGCTCGTCGTCGTGGTGAAAAAACGATGAAGGAGAAATTAGCTGGCGAAATCGTTGCTGCTGCTAAAGGTGAAGGTGCTGCTGTTAAGAAGAAAGAAGATACGCATAAAATGGCTGAGGCTAACAAAGCGTTCTCTCACTTCCGTTTCTAGTAGTTTATTTACAAATTAGTAAGATTACACAGATTTAATTAGAAGATTATACTGATTAAATAAATTACACCGATTTGTTATTTAACATAATCGGTGTAATCATTTAAAATCAGATAAATCAACAAAAAAATATAATGGCTAGAGATTTAAAATTTACAAGAAATATTGGTATTGCAGCTCACATTGATGCAGGTAAAACTACAACAACTGAGCGTATCCTTTATTATGCTGGTGTTAGTCACAAAATTGGTGAGGTGCACGAAGGTGCTGCAACAATGGACTGGATGGCACAAGAGCAAGAGCGTGGTATTACTATTACTTCTGCTGCTACTACAGTTAACTGGAAGTACAGAGATCAGAATTACCACATGAACATTATTGATACACCGGGACACGTGGATTTTACCGTTGAGGTAAACCGTTCGTTACGTGTATTAGATGGTTTAGTGTTCTTGTTTTCTGCAGTTGATGGTGTTGAGCCTCAATCAGAAACTAACTGGCGTTTAGCTAACAACTATAATGTTGCTCGTATTGGTTTCGTTAACAAAATGGACCGTTCTGGAGCTGACTTCTTAAAAGTTGTTAAGCAAGTTAAAGATATGTTAGGTAGTAATGCAGTGCCTTTACAGTTACCTATCGGTTCTGAAGATTCATTTAAAGGTGTTGTTGATTTAATTAACAACCGTGGTATTGTTTGGAACGAGCATGATAAAGGTATGACCTTTACTGAAGTGCCAATTCCTGATGATATGGTTGATGAAGTTGCTGAGTGGAGAGAGAAATTATTAGAATCAGTTGCTGATTATGATGAGTCTTTAATGGAGAAATTCTTCGAAGCACCAGAAACCATTACTGAGCGTGAAGTTTTAGATGCTTTACGTGCGGCTGTTTTAGATGCTAAAATCGTTCCTATGGTATGTGGTTCATCTTTCAAAAACAAAGGTGTACAAACTATGTTGGATTATGTAATGGAATTATTGCCTTCTCCTTTAGATTCTGAAGGTGTTACAGGTACTAACCCAGATACTAACGAAGAAATTTTATTAAAACCAAGCATTAATGAGCCATTTGCAGCTTTAGCATTTAAAATTGCAACTGACCCATTCGTAGGTCGTTTATGTTTCATCCGTGTTTATTCTGGTAACTTAGAGGCAGGTTCTTACGTTTATAACACTCGTTCAGAGAATAAAGAACGTATTTCTCGTATCTTCCAAATGCATGCGAACAAGCAAAACCCTGTGCCTAATGTGGCTGCTGGTGATATTGCTGCGGTAGTTGGTTTTAAAGATATCAAAACTGGTGATACACTATGTGATGAGAAAAACCCAATCATTCTTGAGTCTATGAACTTCCCTGAGCCTGTTATCGGTTTAGCTATTGAGCCTAAAACTCAAGCTGATGTTGATAAATTAGGTATGGGCTTATCTAAATTGGCTGAAGAAGATCCTACATTTAGAGTCCAAACTGATCAAGAAACTGGCCAGACTGTAATTTCTGGTATGGGTGAGCTTCACTTAGATATTCTAATTGACCGTTTAAAACGTGAATTTAAAGTAGAAGTAAACCAAGGAGCACCACAAGTAGCTTACAAAGAGGCAATCTTTGGTACTACTCAACACCGTGAAACTTACAAAAAGCAATCTGGTGGTCGTGGTAAATTTGCTGATATCCAGGTTATTATTTCTCCAATCGATGCTGATTTCGAAAAAGGTGGTTTGCAGTTTGTAAACGAAATTACAGGTGGTTCAATTCCACGTGAGTTTATCCCTTCTGTAGAGAAAGGTTTCGCTTCTGCAATGTCGAATGGTGTGTTAGCCGGTTATCCACTTCCTGATATGAAAGTACGTTTGATTGATGGTTCATTCCACGCAGTCGATTCAGATGCTTTATCATTCGAGCTTGCTGCTCGTATGGCATATCGTGAGGCTTTACCTAAATGTAAACCTACTTTGATGGAGCCAATTATGAAAATCGAAATCTTAACCCCTGAAGAAAACATGGGTGATGTTATCGGTGATATGAACCGTCGTCGTGGTCAGTTACAAGGTATGGATACTCGTAATGGTGCACAAGTTATCAAAGCATTAGTTCCACTATCAGAAATGTTTGGTTATGTAACGCAGTTACGTACAATCACTTCAGGACGTGCAACTTCTACAATGGAATTTGATCACTACGAGCCAGCGCCTAAAAACGTACAAGACGAAGTAATTGCTAAGTCTAAAGGGAGAATTAAATCAGAAGACTAATTCGCCCCTCCCTAACCCTCCCCAGAAGGGAGGGAATTAAAAATAATATTGCACTTGCTACCTCCCTCTCCTCTGGAGAGGGTTGGGGTGAGGCTTAATCCGATTCCTGTTGTTAATAGCTCTAACAGGGAATCATAATTAAAAATAAGATGAGCCAAAGAATCAGAATTAAATTAAAATCTTACGATTACAACTTAGTAGATAAATCTGCTGAGAAAATCGTAAAAACTGTTAAACCTACGGGTGCAGTTGTAAGTGGACCGATTCCACTTCCTACAGAGAAAAAAATCTTTACTGTATTACGTTCTCCACACGTAAACAAAAAAGCTAGAGAGCAGTTCCAATTATGCGCTTACAAACGCTTATTAGATATTTATAGCTCTAACTCTAAAACGGTTGATGCTTTAATGAAACTTGAATTACCAAGCGGTGTTGAAGTTGAAATCAAAGTTTAATTGATTTTAAAAGAACTGAAGCCTTCGATGAAAATCGAGGGCTTTTTTTTGTACCATCTTTTTTGAAACAATGGATGCTGGTTATGGGTTTAATTTGTATGAGCAAGCAAGAAAACAAGCCAGAGCACACGCAAGAAAATTTACCTATTGAAGGACAAGATTTTGCAGATCCTAAAGAAGAAATAAATAAAAAGCCGTCATCTCATGGAGAGGTAGCTAATCAAAAAGGTGGAGATTTCTCTGATCTAGAGGAAAGCAGAATGGAAAATCCTCCGGAAAAAAGAGATACTAATGGTTCAGATAAAGATGATGTAGATGATTTAGCTGGAAATGTAAAACAAGAAGATGGTGTCTGATTAATGGTTAATCGATAATTCTATTCCGCACTACAAAGTTTATCAAGGCCGCTGTATTTTTAGTACCGGTTTTATCAAGCAAGTTTTGCCTGTTGCCTTCGATGGTTCTTTTGCTGGTAAATAATTTATCAGCAATTTCACTATTGGTAAAGCCTTGTGCAATTAAATTTAGGATTTCTATTTCTCTTTTAGAAATATCAACGTTAGCTTTAATTTTTTGGGCATTGTAATCCTGAGAAGCATCGGCCTGTGCCAGCAAATTTAAAGAAATGCCAGTGCAGATATATTTGTAACCACCGGTAGTTTGCTGGATAGCGAATATAATCTCGTCAATGTTTACATTTTTAAGGAGATATCCATGTGCACCAGCTTTTAAGGCCTGGTTAACATATTTTTCATCCTCAAGCATTGTCAAAATGAGTACTTTAATATCTGGATAGCTTGAACGAAGCGCAGCAATAAGTTCGATGCCGTTCATATCTGGCATATTGATGTCAGTCAATATCAAATCTGGTTCAACACCCGATTCTAATAAACTTAAAACCTCTTCTCCGTTCTTCGCCTCGGCTATAATTTTAATGTTTTCCTCTTTTTCTAAGAGTGCCGCGATTCCATTCCTAACAATGGTATGATCCTCAGCGAGTAATACTTTAATATGATTTTTCAATTTCGGTTACAAAAAACTAGTTAGTCGATCTCAAATATCGAAATATTTTAAAACGTAAAGGCCCGTGTTTGTACTTCAAATTGTTGTATTAATACGTATTAATTATACTTCGTATAAGTAAACAAAACCAACGTACTTTTGTTTAGATTTTCATTTTTTTCCTTCTTTAATTTTGCACTGCTTAAGCAGAAAAAAGAATTAAACCTTTTAAAATTTTAGATGTTATTATGTTAATACATCCTACCTAAAAATACCTGAAATGAATACGAATAAAGAAAATAGCGGAGGTTCAAATAAAGAGCATAAAGCAAACATCGATTTAGATAATGATACTTATGGTCATAGCTCAAACAATGAAGCTTTTAAAAGGAAAGATGAACCAGCTCATGATGGAGAAGATAATATTGATGCATCAGGAAAACTAAAAGATAAAAATCTTACAGAAAGTGATGATTTATCGAGTAGAAATAAGGGGGAGAATAAGGGAATTGGCGGTAAAGAACAATAATATTCTTTTGCAAATATTAATATATCTATTGATGAACGATTATTCATCAATAGATAAGATTTAATTTATTTAGTACATGCCGCTCGTCTGGTTCAGATCCTGCTTCACATTTTCACCAAATCGTTTCGCTCTATCAATATAATCCGGAGCTTGTTCTTTTAAATCATCAACAATAGATTTTCCATCTATTCCTCTTTTTTTAGTTGCGTATTTGTACCCGTAAACAGCTGCTGCCCCAAGTATCACATATTTTAATAAACTCATTTTCTTTTTTTTATATTCCTGTATTTAAAGCATCATCCTCGTTTCTTTGCTTTATATTATTGCGTTGGGTGGTGTTAAAATCTTTAGATGAACTCCCAGTACCACTTGCAGCACTTTCAATCGTTGGGTTTTTATCTTTGCTATTATACGCATCATCACTTAAAGAATCTGCACCCTGAGTTCCGGTATTGTCAAAGCCATCTCGGGCAACGATTTTAGTCGAAGTATTAGCATTTTTGCTGTCATTATTTTCAGTCGGCTCTTTGCCAAATGAGGTAACCTCGTTACCATCATTACCGCTTTCAAAAGCTTTTTGAACATCAGATTTTACTTTTGCTTCATCGGTATTGCCAACAAAGCCTTCTAAATGTTCTTCTTTATTATAAATGCTCGTTTTCATGTTGCTGTATCTTAATTAAAAAACAAGTAATTAGGTAAATGGTTTTGTTTTATTCGCTTTCATTCTTAGATAAATACAACTGTAGCGATAAAATTCTTCGTTATGAGTTTTCAGTTTTGCTTAACTTGCCAACCTAATAAAAGCTAATTCATGGAGTGGAGTAAATTACTATCAAATAAACGTTTTGGTCAGGAACAATATGGTGCAAGCAATGATAGGGCTCGTTCTGATTTTCAACGTGATTATGACAGGTTAATTTTTTCTTCACCGTTTAGAAGGTTGCAAAACAAAACACAGGTGTTTCCCTTGCCTGGAAGTGTTTTTGTACATAACCGTTTAACACATAGTTTAGAAGTTGCAAGTGTGGCCCGCTCTATGGCAAATCTTTTTCTCAATAAAGTGGAAGATAAAAATCCGGCATTAATTAAAAGTGTACCACTGATAAACGAAGCTGGAAACATTGTTGCTGCCGCGGCACTTGCCCATGATTTAGGTAATCCGGCATTTGGACATTCGGGCGAAGCAGCTATATCCCGTTATTTTACCGATGGAGATGGAAAAGCTTATCAACAGGAAATGAATGAATCTCAATGGCATGATTTAATAAATTTTGAAGGCAATGCAAATGCAATAAGAATTTTAACGCATCCACTAAAAGGAAAAGGAAATGATGCCTACGCCTTAACTTACTCTACTCTGGCATCAATTGCAAAATATCCATGCGCATCAATAGCAGGCAAGCAAAAAGGATTATTACATCGCAAGAAATATGGTTTTTTTCAATCTGAACAGGAAAGTTTTTTAAAAATTGCTAATGAATTAGGGATGGAAAGGGAAGAAAGTGAGTTTTTGATTTATAAACGCCACCCACTTGTTTATCTTGTAGAAGCTGCAGATGATATTTGTTACAGCATTATTGATTTGGAAGATGCGCATCGGTTGAAAATTTTATCTTATGAAGAAGTGAGAGGTTTTTTGTTGCCTTTCGCCAATTCAAAAACCATAGAAGACAGACTTAAGAACGATTATGAAGATGATGATGCTAAAATTGGATTATTACGTGCGAAAGCAATTAATACTTTAACCACAATTTGTGCAGGCCTATTTTATGATGAACAGGAGCATCTTTTAAGTGGGACTTTAAATAAAAGCCTGACGGATTTATTACCCGAACCATATATTAGTGCCTGGAAAGCAATCGAGAAGATATCTGTCGAAAGAATCTATAATTTTTCATCAGTGATTCAAAAAGAAGTAGCGGGTTATAAAATAATGGCTGGTTTGCTCGAAGAATTTGTTCCTGCACTTATTCACAACAACACACATTATTATAAGAAACTTGTTAAACTTATTCCAAAACAATACCATACAGATAAAGAGGATATATATTCAAGAACCCAAAGTGTACTCGATTTTGTTTCCGGAATGACCGATTTGTATGCTGTTGATTTGTATCGGAACATTAAAGGCATTTCTTTCCCTTCGGAAACTTAAATCATCGCCTTAGCGCTTTGGGGAATGTTTTTAGAAAATATTACTAATGCTGTTTTAATGTTATAACAGTCTTTGTGTAAAAATTTAATTTCAAAATATTCATTTAACATACCATTATTAAAGTTTTTTTAATGCTTTAAAGGTTTTCGTGTAAACATCTCTATGTAGGATATACTAATTCATAGATTTGAGAGTTAGGCCGTGCAATCATCCGCATGCTTACTCTAAAATGATCACATTCCTGTTAAATGAAAAGAACTCTACTCACTGCTTTGCTATTATTTGGCATGGCATTTTTTGTTAAGGCTCAAACTCCTCAGCTATTTAACTATCAGGGAGCTGCACGAAATTCAAATGGTACAGCACTGGCCAACAAAAACATTACATTAAAAATCAGTATTCTTGATGCCTCGGCTAACGGACCTGCACAGTACTCCGAAGTACGAAGTGTGGTCACAAATGCTTTCGGGCTATACAGTGTTATTATTGGCAGCGCCGGTGCAACTTCCACAACAGGAACCATTGCAGGTGTTACCTGGGGCGCAAATTTAAAATTTATTAAAGTTGAAATTGATCCTGATAATGGAAACAATTTCAGCCTTGCAGGAACTGCCCAACTACTGAGCGTTCCTTATGCATTGTATGCTGCCAATGGCCCAACAGGAGCAAAAGGCGATACAGGAGTTGCTGGACCTATAGGTTTAACTGGCCCTGCTGGTCCGCAAGGTGCAACTGGTGCACAGGGCATTAAAGGCGATACAGGAGCTGCTGGACCTATAGGTTTAACTGGCCCCGCTGGTCCGCAAGGTGCAACCGGTGCGCAAGGCATTAAAGGAGATACAGGAGCTGCTGGACCTGCTGGATTAACTGGCCCCGCTGGTCCGCAAGGTGCAACTGGAGCGCAAGGCATTAAAGGAGATACAGGAGCTGCTGGACCTGCTGGATTAACTGGCCCCGCTGGTCCGCAAGGTGCAACCGGTGCGCAAGGCATTAAAGGCGATACTGGAGCTGCTGGACCTGTTGGTTTAAATGGTCCAGCTGGTCCTCAAGGCCCAGTTGGGGCAACTGGTGCCCAAGGTATTGCCGGCGTAGCAGGAGTTAAGGGCGATAAGGGCGATAAAGGCGATGCAGGTATTCAAGGTCCAGTCGGTCCATCAACTGGTGTCGCCGGAGGAGATTTAGCAGGGAATTATCCAAATCCAACTATTGCTAATCTTCAGGGTAAAACACTTACCGCACCAAACCCTGTCAATAATCAGGTATTATTATATGATGGAGCTGTATGGAAACCGGTAACATTAGATGTAAGTAATATTGCAGGTGGCAAGGCACTTAACTCAACAGATTTAAGCATTGATGCAAATGGTGCTACAGCATTATTAAAGGATGTAGTTATAAACATTAATAATGGAGCTGTTACTACAATTAAATTGGCAGATGGAGCAGTTACAACAACCAAATTAGCTGACGCAGCTGTAACTTCAATAAAAATTGGTAATAAAGAAGTTAAAAATGCAAATATTGATGATGCAGCAGTTGGTACCTTACAACTTGCAAACGCATCTGTTTCTGTAGCTAAGCTTACAACTGCAGGGGTAACTGATGCGAATAAAGTATACATTACGAATGCAGCCACGGGTGTACCCGAATTAATCAGCAGAAATGCTTTTATAAATGCTTCAGGATGGGCACTAAGAGGTAATACCGGCAACCAAGATAATTTGACCAACTTTTTAGGTAATACAGATGATGTTGCAATCAATTTCACTGTAAATGGTCAAAAATCGGGTAGAATTGGAAACTCTGCTGATTTAAATATTTCTTATGGCTATAGAACGATAACAAATAACATTACTGGTTATTACAATAGTGCTTTTGGTAAAGAATCACTTTCACTAAATAATTCTGGCTATGAAAATAGTTCTTTTGGTTATTTAGCCATGCAAAGAAACATGAGTGGTTTTAATAACTCTGCATTTGGTTCACAGGCATTACTTGTTAATACTTCAGGCTCTGATAATACAGCAATTGGCACAAATTCTTTAATCAGAAATATTAGTGGAACAGGTAATACGGGTATAGGAAGCGGCACCTTAACCTTTAATACCGGAAATAATAATACAGCAATCGGCCAACTAGCTGGTGCGGCAATTAGTAGTGGTACGGGTAATATTTTAATTGGCAGCAACGCCGGAAGCTCACTTACAACCAACAACAATACATTAGTTATAGCAAATACCAATACAACACTGCCGTTAATTTTTGGGCAATTGGCAACAAATGGTGGCGCACTAACTGTAAATAATAGTTTAGGCGTTACAAGCTCTGCACCATCAGCCTCAAGCACCTTAAACATTAATGGTTCATTTGCAACGGGTATTTTAAGATACACAACAGGCGGAAGTTTAACATTAAATGAAAGTCATCACACAGTTAGAGTTTTAGGAGCGCTTGCAACTTCCATTGCTTTACCACTTGCGGGCGATGCAAAGGGTAGGATATATAGAATTATAAATGGCTCATCAGCTGCTGTGAATTTGGCAAACGTTGTACAACCAAATGGAACCGCCATACCAACGCTTCCATCTAATGAGGTAATTACAATTCAAAGCGACGGAACGGATTGGGTAAAAATTTCGCAGTAAATGCCATGAAAAGATTATACTCATTCATCAGCTGTGCTTTATTAATAGCAATTGGTTTAGTTGCCCAAGCGCAAACCAGTATTCCGGCCAATCTTCCGCAGGTGATAAATGCTGCGAGCAATTATGGTAAAATCAATAATTTATATTTTGATTTTTCAGTAGGAGAGATGGTATTGGTTGAAACTTTCCAATCAAGTAACATTGCGCTAACACAAGGGTTTTTACAACCGATTATAATTTCTCAAACGGTAACAGATTTAATCATCACAAACAACTTTTTAACCCCAAATGGTGATGGTAAAAATGATTTCTTTGTGGTGAAGGGCTTAGAGAAATATTTAAATAATAAAATTAAGATTGTTGATAGAGCAGGAAGAGTTATTTATAGTGCCGTCAATTATCAAAACGATTGGGATGGATATTACAATGGGCAACCGCTTGCAGAAGATACCTACTATTATCTTATCGATTTAGAAAATGCAGGTACTGTAAAAGGTTTTATATCTATTATTTATAAAAAATAACAGCTTTGAAAAGGATAAAAATATATATAATTGGGCTGTTATTAATCTATGCAATTCAACCTGCATACAGTCAATTAAATCCAATGGGTAGCGTTTACTACCAAAATCAATATTTGGCAAACCCTGCTTTGGCTGGTATTGATTCGATGATAAACTTAAACGGTGCTTTTAAGGCGCAGTGGACTAGTATTAAAGGTTCTCCCAGAATTCAATACTTAACCGGCGATTTGCAATTGAAAAGCAAAAAGGTTGGGTTAGGGATATTAGTTTACAATGAAAGCGCAGGTTTAATTAACAGAACAAGGGCAACATTTAGCTATGCTTATCACTTAAAACTTAATGCAGATTCAAGCTATATTGATTTTGGCTTAGCAGCAGGTGTAATGAATGAATGGCTTGATTTAGGTAAAGCCATGGGCGATGTTAATGATGATATTCTGGCTAATTTCAGAGACAGGCAATTATACATTGATGGTGATTTCGGTATAGCCTATAGAAATGAAAAATTAACTATACAAGGCTCATTACCAAACTTAAAGCGGTTTTTTAAACGCGATCAGGTTAGAAATGTAGTAGATAGATCAATATATTTTCTTGCCGCTGGATACAAAATCAGCATGAAAAGTGAAACCCTTAATTTAATCGAACCTAAGGTTGTATTTAGAGGAATAGAAAATTATAAGGGTATATTAGATGTTGGTGCAAACTTTAGTTTCTTGCAAGAAAAATTTGCGGTAAGTGGTATTTATCATAGTACAAACAGCATCACATTTGGCGCTGGTCTAAACTATCAACGCAAGCTTCAGCTTTTGCTTCAGTATACTACCAACACATCTGGCCTGCAAAATTATAGCAATGGAGAGTTTGAAATTGGTTTACGTTACAGCTTTCGCAAGTTTTGATATAAAATAAAATCGGTCAGTTAACAACTGACCGATTTTTAAATATTTTACCTTCTACCCATATCATCCCACTTATTTCGTTCATCCTGCAACTCTCTGGCAAGCTTCATTTCTTTATCCTTTGCCTTTACTTTATGTGCCTGAAATTCATCAGCAACTTCCTGATATAATTGTGTTCTGTAGTTTGCCTCTTTTCTGTATTTTCCCGTCTGTAAAATCACAATCGCTAATCCGGCACCCAAAACTATAATTATTGCCCAAACAATGGTATTATAAGTTCCTTTATTAAAAGAAATCCCTAAAAAATTAATTTCATTTACAGAAGCTGTTGCACTCGCTAATGAACTCTCCTTGCCAGATACTTCACCCTTTAAGCCTGCAATATTTTCCGCCTGGCCTTTAATCTGTTGTTTAGCTTCGGCTAATTGTTTGCGTTCTTTTCGCAATGTATCGTTTACACTTTTCCATAATGATGTTAATCTGGATGGATTAATGAGTTTTGCTCCATACAAGGTTTTCGATTTTTTTAACATAAACTGATACTGTCCGTTTAAAGATGGGTCAGTATTTTTTGAAGTGTCTTGCTGTGCATGGGCAAATGCAACGTTTAAAAATAGTAGCGCTCCTAAACAATAAAGGATGTGTTTAATTTTTTGCATAGTTTAAATGTAAATGTTAAAATGTAAAACTACATTTTTATATAATTTATTATAAATTAATTTCTGATAGATTACATTTGTTTCATGCAAATAGGAATTATTGGTTTAGGCGATATGGGTAAATTGTATGCGCATTCGTTTGTAAAGGCTGGTTATAAGGTGTGTGGAGCTGATATGCCCTTGCGTTATAATGATTTGAAATCAGAGCTCGAACCAAAAGGTGTAGAAGTTTTAAATGATGGACATGAAGTATCAAGAAAATCTGACTTTATAATCTACTGTGTAGAAGCAGAGAAAATAGATGAAGTTGTTGCAGCTTTTGCGTTATCTACCAAATACGGGGCAATAGTAGCGGGGCAAACTTCTGTAAAGCATCCTGAAATTGCAGCTTTCGAAAAGCATCTTCCTAAAGAAACTCAAATTGTAACCTGCCATTCTTTGCACGGACCAGCTTTTAGTCCTGAAGGACAAACTCTGGTCGTTGTACGTCATCGGGCTACGGATGAGGTTTATGCCAAAGCGCTTGAAATTTATCGCTCCCTAAAGTCGAATATTATAGAAATGGACGATTTCCATGAGCACGACCGCATTGTAGCCGATACACAGGCGGTTACACATATGGGTTTTGAAAGCATGGGGTCAGCATGGAAAAATGCTGGTTTTTTCCCTTGGGATAATCCTTCTTATTCCGGTGGAATCGATAATGTAAAGATTTTAACTACGTTAAGGATTTTTAGCTACAAATCGCACATTTATGCCGGTTTGGCCATTCTAAATCCATATGCTCAAAAACAGGTTAAATATTATGCTCAGGCAGAATCTGAATTATATAAGCTGATGATTTGTGAAAATGAAATTGAATTCCGGGCAAAAATTTATGCTGCCCGTGATTTTGTGTTTCATGAAAGTAGAAACCTTTTATTGCTAGATGATAATATCATGAAAGAGTTTAGCCTATCAGATGCGGAGCATAAACAGAAACCCAATTCGCATCTAAGCTTGTTGAGTATGGTTTATGCCTGGTATAAAATGGGTATAAATCCTTATGATAACCTAATTTGCCAAACGCCACCATTTAAACTTCGTTTAGGCATAGCCGAATATCTTTTTAAAAATGAGGAGATGTTAGAAGAATCTATTCAAACTGCTTTGTACGATAAATCCATCCGAGGGGATGATTTAGAATTCCATACCGCAGTTCATGAATGGGCGTCAATAATTGGTTACGGCGATTTGAAAGGTTACAAAGAACATTTTGAAGCTGCAAAATCTTTTTTCGCTAACAGATTAAACGATGGGAGAGATTTAAGTGCAGAAATGATTAAAAGGCTAGGGAAGTAACGGAGATGTAGGATGTTTTTTGTTAGATGGATGATGTCTTGAATTTTATTCCAGCGAGAGCAAACTAAGGTATGCATTACTATTAGGAAATATCAAGCCGATGAAATCGTCCGGGATGAAAAATTAAAATTCCCCATCTCCATCTACCATTTTCCATCTACCATTTTACATATTCCATATACCATATAGACTTTATTTAATTCTCTAAATCGTTCGTTTAGCCAAAATGTGTGCCTTATATTTGCCGCATGTCGGTATTACTATTTACCATTATTGTATTAGTTGGCGCTTTTTTAGCAGGTTTGCTAGGCTCCTTAACTGGTTTAGGTGGTGGCGTTATCATCATTCCATTGCTAACTTTAGCTTTAGGTGTCGATATTCATTATGCAATTGGTGCATCAATTGTTTCAGTAATTGCAACCTCTTCGGGTTCTGCGGCGGCATACGTTAAAGAAGGTATTACCAACATCCGGATTGGTATGTTTTTGGAAATCGCCACGACAGTTGGTGCAATAAGTGGTGCTGTTGTTGCCGTTTATCTTAATGCAAATTACATCGCCATCATATTTGGTTGTATTTTAATTTTCTCAGCCATCATGACATTGAAAAAAAAGGTAGACCACTCTACTCTGGATTATTCAAATAAATGGGCTAAATTTTTTAAACTTAATGGAAGTTATCCTGATAAAGGTATTGAGCATAAATATGCTGTAAAAAATGTACCAGGTGGTTTCCTTATGATGCTTTTTGCAGGAACACTTTCTGGGTTATTAGGTATTGGAAGCGGCGCCTTAAAAGTTATTGCAATGGATAATATCATGCGATTGCCTTTTAAAGTATCAACTACCACAAGTAATTTTATGATGGGTGTTACAGCTGCAGCCAGCGCTATTGTTTATCTGCATAGAGGGCAAATAGACCCTGGTATTGCAATGCCGGTTTGTATTGGCGTTTTAGCGGGTGCAACCATAGGCTCAAAAATTTTGCTTAAAACCAATACCGGTAAGTTAAAAATTGTATTTGCAGTTGTAGTAGCGTTTTTGGCGCTTCAAATGATTTATAAAGGCTTAACAGGTTTGATGTAATGAAAGAATTAGAAGAGAAAGATATTCAGGTAATTTTGGGTACCCTATTAAGGGCCGGTGTAATCATCTCTATGACCATTGTGTTAATCGGCGGCTTTATTTTCTTGGTGCATAACAAAGGTGCAGTTACCGACTATAAAGTATTTACGCCAGAGTTATCTAAATTTTCATCAATTGCAGAAATATTTGAAGGCCTGTTAACTTTTAAAGGTGATGCGATTGTTCAGTTTGGTGTTCTGATGCTAATTTTCACTCCCATTGCCCGTATAGTTTTCGCCATTTTTAGTTTTTTGCTCGAAAAAGATTATCTCTATGTATTAATAGGTTTTATCATTTTAGCCATTATCGCAATAAGTTTAAGTGGTGGTGTAGCGCATTAGCTCTATATTTCTGCTAACTCCCCATCTATCAGCAAATTATTTGAATACCTTCATGACTTTTACTCAAAAGGTGCATTTTTGTTAACAAAACCATTATCGCTTCAGCGCCTTTGAAAAAAAATCAATAATAGTTGAAAAATATTTAGCTAACTATTTGAAAATTAATAATTCTTGTCTATCTTTGCCCTCCCTTTCGGGGGATGCACAACCACCTTGAACGAAGCCCTACTGCTTCGATGGGTGTTAAATTAAAAGATAAAATGTCAGGAATTATTGGAAAAAAAGTAGGAATGACCAGTATCTTCGATGCAGATGGAAAAAACATTCCATGTACTGTAATCGAGGCTGGGCCTTGTGTAGTTACACAAGTGAAGACCGAAGAAAAAGACGGGTATTCATCTATTCAGTTAGGATATGATGAGAAAAAAGAGAAAAACACAACTCAACCGTTAAAAGGCCATTTCGCGAAAGCAAACACAACTCCGAAACGCAAACTTGTTGAATTCGATTCGTTTACAACTTCACTTAACTTAGGTGATGTAGTAACCGTTGATTCGTTCGCAGAAGGCGATTTTGTTGATGTTGTAGGTACCTCAAAAGGTAAAGGTTTTCAAGGTGTTGTAAAACGCCACGGATTTGCCGGTGTTGGTATGCAGACTCACGGTCAGCATAACCGTTTACGTGCCCCAGGTTCATTGGGAGCGTCATCATTCCCATCACGTGTATTCAAAGGAATGCGCATGGCAGGAAGAACAGGTGGAGACAGAGTAAAAGTTCAAAACTTACAAGTTTTGAAAGTTTATGCTGAGCAAAACTTATTAGTAGTTAGTGGTTCCATTCCAGGAGCTAAAGGTTCTTACGTAATCTTAGACAAGTAATCAGATGGAAGTTAAAGTATTAAACATTTCAGGTAAAGAAACAGGTGCCAAGGTGCAACTTCCTGAATCGGTATTCGGTATCGAGCCTAACGACCACGCGATTTATTTAGATGTTAAACAGTATTTGGCTAACCAACGTCAAGGTACTCACAAATCTAAACAACGTAATGAGATTGCTGGTTCAACTCGCAAACTATACAAACAAAAAGGTACAGGTGGTGCAAGAGCAGGTAGCATTAAATCTCCGTTATTTAACGGTGGTGGTCGTGTTTTCGGTCCTCAACCACGTGATTACAGTTTTAAATTAAACAAGAAATTAAAATCATTAGCACGTAAATCTGCTTTAGCTTATAAAGCAAAAGATAACAACGTGGTAGTTTTAGAAGATTTTAACTTCGATACAATTAAAACTAAAAACTACACAAGTTTATTAGCCGCATTAAACGTAGGTACTCAAAAAACTTTGTTGGTTTTACCTTCACAAAATAATAATATCTATTTATCAAGCAGAAACGTAGAGAAAACTAAAGTAATTACTGCAGCAGATTTAAATACATACGATGTATTAAATGCAGGTGTACTTGTTTTAACAGCAGATTCTGTAAAAACTTTGGAGGAGGCATTTGCCAAATAATATGGAAATTTTAAAAAAACCAATATTAACCGAAAAAGCTTCAGGTTTAACTGAAAAATTAAACGTTTTCACGTTTAGCGTTAATCATAAAGCAAATAAATTACAGATTAAATCTGCAATCGAAAAACTTTATGGTGTAACTATCGTAGCAATCAATACTATGGTTGTAGATGGTAAAGCTAAATCTCGTTACACTAAAGCAGGTTTTGTTTCTGGCCGTAGCCCGAAATATAAAAAAGCAATTGTAACGTTGAAAGACGGTGAAACAATAGATTATTACGCAAATCTTTAATTTAATTATTAATTATAACTATGGGCTTAAGAAAATTTAAACCAGTTACTCCGGGTACCCGCTTTAGAGTTGGGGCCAGCTTTACGGAGATTACAGCAACCAAGCCCGAAAAATCATTGGTTGTATCATCAAAAAAGTCTGGTGGACGTAACAATACAGGTAAAATGACTATGCGCTACATGGGTGGTGGTCATAAAAAATCATATCGTTTAATCGACTTCAAACGCGATAAATTTGATATTCCTGCAACAGTAGCTACTGTTGAATACGATCCAAACCGTACTGCCCGCATCGCATTGTTAAACTATGCAGATGGCGAGAAGCGTTACATCATTGCTCCTGAAGGATTACAAGTTGGTTCGGTATTATTATCGGGCGATACTGCAGCTCCGGAAGTAGGTAACACTTTAAAATTATCGAACATTCCATTAGGTTCTATCGTTCACAACGTAGAGATTCACCCTGGAAAAGGAGCACAATTAGCTCGTAGTGCAGGTGCTTACGCACAATTAGCTGCCCGCGATGGTAAATATGCAACCTTAAAAATGCCTTCTGGCGAAACCCGTTTAATCTTGACTACTTGTCTTGCTACTATCGGTGCTGTATCTAACTCAGATCACGCAAACGAAGTATTAGGTAAAGCTGGTCGTAAACGTTGGTTAGGTCGTCGTCCGAGAACAAGACCGGTAGCGATGAACCCAGTCGATCACCCAATGGGTGGTGGTGAAGGTAGATCATCAGGTGGTCACCCTCGTTCAAGAAATGGTGTTTTAGCTAAAGGCTACAAAACCAGAGAACTTAAGAAATATTCTAATCGTCACATCATAGAGAGAAGGAAGAAATAATGGCTCGTTCGATAAAAAAAGGACCTTATATTGACCATAACGTAGAGAAAAAAGTAAACTCTATGAATGATTCAGGCAAAAAGTCTGTAATCAAAACTTGGTCTCGTAGATCAATGATTTCACCAGATTTCGTTAATCATACATTTGCAGTACACAACGGTAATAAATTTATTCCAGTGTACGTAACAGAAAACATGGTTGGTCACAAATTGGGAGAATTTGCTCCAACCAGAACATTCAGAGGACACGCTGAAAAGAAAAAATAATTAGACAATGGAAGCAATAGCAAAATTAAATAATTGTCCAACCTCACCGCGTAAGATGCGTTTGGTTGTAGATCTTATCAGAGGTGAACGTGTAGAGAAAGCATTAAGTGTTTTAAAGTTTACCAATAAAGAAGCAGCAATAAGAGTTGAGAAATTATTATTATCTGCAATTAATAACTGGGAAGCTAAAAATGGTAAAACTTCTGATGGAAGCGAACTATTTGTTAAAACAATTATGGTAGATGGTGGTCGTCAGCTTAAGCGTTTACGTCCGGCACCTCAAGGTCGTGGATATAGAATTCGCAAGCGTTCAAACCACATCACTCTGATTGTAGATAGTAAAAATACAGAAACAACTCAAAACTAATTTATAGGAAATGGGACAAAAAGCAAATCCAATAGGTGCCAGATTAGGTATCATCAAAGGATGGGATTCTAATTGGTTCGGTGGCAATAACTACTCCGATAAATTAGTTGAAGATGAGAAAATAAGAAAATACCTTTCTGCTCGTATCGCTAAAGGTGGTGTTGCAAAAGTAGTTATCGAGCGTACATTAAAACGTATCACTGTAACTATCCACACAGCTCGCCCGGGTATTGTAATCGGTAAAGCAGGTGCTGAGGTTGATAAAATTAAAGAAGAGTTAAAGCAATTAACTAAAAAGGAAATTCAAATTAACATCTTCGAAATTAAACGCCCAGAACTTGATGCACAATTAGTTGCAGAAGGTGTTGCAAAGCAATTAGAAGCAAGGATCTCATTCCGTAGAGCAATGAAATCTTCTATCGCATCAACAATGCGTATGGGTGCTGAAGGTATTAAAATCATGACTTCTGGTCGTTTAGGTGGTGCTGAGATGGCACGTACTGAGCAGTACAAAGAAGGAAGAGTACCTTTGCATACATTCCGTGCTGATATCGACTATGCTTTAGCTGAAGCTTTAACCACTTATGGTAAAATCGGCGTAAAAGTATGGATCTGTAAAGGTGAGGTTTATGGTAAACGTGATTTGTCTCCAAACATTGGTGCAACAAATAACGGTCCTAAAGGCCAATCTGATAAACCAGCATTCGGTGGAAGAGATAACAGAGGTGGTGGAAGAGATAACCGTGGCGGTGGTAACGACAGACGTGGTGGAAACCAAGGTGGTGGTCGTGGTCCAGGTCAAGGTGGTGCAAACAGAGGTGGTGGCGCAGGCGCTAACAGAGGTCCTCGTAAATAATTGATTTATTAACATCGTTTAACGATTAGAACAAAATAAAATGTTACAGCCAAAAAGAACGAAGTTCAGGAAGATGCAAAAAGGCAGAATGAAGGGTTTAGCTTCTCGTGGAGCTGAATTAGCATTCGGATCTTTCGGTATCAAATCTTTAGAAGCAACTTGGATTACAAGTCGCCAGATAGAGGCTGCTCGTATCGCGGTAACACGTTTCATGAAACGTGAAGGCCAGGTATGGATCAGAATTTTCCCTGACAAACCGGTAACTAAAAAACCTGCCGAAGTACGTATGGGTAAAGGTAAGGGTGCTCCAGAATACTGGGTAGCAGTAGTAAGACCAGGACGTGTAATTTTCGAAGCTGAAGGTGTGCCTTTAGAAGTAGCTAAAGAAGCATTACGTTTAGCAGCTCAGAAATTACCAATCCAAACAAAATTTGTAGTACGTAGAGATTACGTAGAAGCATAGTAAAGTGTGTTGAGATGAATGTTGTAAATACTTGTTTTTTATAACCGCTACACTCAACGTAAAAGAAAAATAAAAATGAAAAATTCAGAAATCACAGGGCTTTCAAAAGAAGAATTAGTAGCTAAGATTGCGGAAGAAAAAGAGAACTTGTCAAAATTAAAGTTCGCTCATACTATTTCAGCTATCGAGAATCCTTCTCGTATTGCTAAAGTAAGAAAAGACATAGCCCGTTTAAACACTGAACTGACTAAAGTAAAAAACGCTGAGTCAGCTACTGAAACTAATTAATTTGAGAGTCGAAATGGAAAGACAATTAAGAAAAACAAGAACCGGGTTAGTGGTAAGCAACAAGATGGATAAATCTGTTGTAGTGAGCGTGGAACGTAAAGTAAAACACCCGATTTATGGTAAGTTCGTAAAGAAAACTACCAAATTTATGGCTCACGATGAGAAAAATGAATGCGGTATCGGTGATACAGTATTAATCATGGAAACTCGTCCGTTGAGTAAAAACAAGAATTGGAGATTGGTACAAATTTTAGAAAGAGCTAAATAAGATGGTACAACAGGAATCGAGATTAAACGTTGCTGATAACAGTGGCGCTAAAGAAGTATTAGTAATTCGTGTGCTAGGTGGAACCGGCAAACGTTATGCTTCAATTGGTGATAAAGTGGTTGTAACTGTAAAAAGCGCTTTACCGTCAGGTAACATTAAAAAAGGTACAGTTTCTAAAGCAGTAGTTGTTAGAACTAAAAAAGAAATCCGTCGTAAAGATGGTTCTTATATCCGTTTTGACGATAATGCTGCTGTATTATTGAACGCACAGGATGAGCCAAGAGGTACACGTATCTTTGGCCCGGTTGCGAGAGAACTACGTGAAAAACAATTCATGAAAATTGTATCATTAGCACCGGAGGTATTATAAAATGGGAAACAAAGTAAATACACCATCAAAACTTAAAATCCGCACAGGAGATTTAGTTAAAGTAATTGCTGGCGATTCAAAAGGTCAACAAGGAAAAGTACTTTCAGTACAAATAGATAAAAACAGAGCCATTGTAGAAGGCATTAACTTAGTATCTAAACATACTAAACCAAATGCTGCAAACCCTAACGGTGGTATTATTAAAAAAGAAGCTGCTCTTCACATTTCTAACTTAATGTTAGTTGATCCTAAATCAGGTAAAGCTACCCGTGTTGGCCGTAAAGCTAATGCAGAAGGCAAATTGGTTAGAGTTGCTAAAATTTCAGGAGAGGAGATTAAATAATGGCTACACCTAGATTAAAAAGCAAATACAAAGAAGAAGTTGTAAATGCACTAAAAGAAAAATTCCAGTACAAAACTGTAATGCAGGTTCCTAAATTGGAAAAAATCTGTATTAACCAGGGTGTTGGTCGTTTCTCGGTTACAGATAAAAAGATTATGGATACCACAATCGTTGAGTTGACTACAATTACTGGTCAGCAAGCGGTTCCGGCTAACTCTAAGAAAGATATCTCGAACTTTAAATTACGTAAAGGTATGCCAGTAGGTGTGCGTGTAACATTACGTGATAATAACATGTACGAGTTCTTAGATCGTTTAATTTCTGTAGCTTTGCCACGTATTCGTGATTTCAAAGGTATCAATGATAAAGGATTTGATGGAAAAGGTAACTACACTTTAGGTGTTACTGAGCAAATCATTTTCCCTGAGATTAATATCGATAAAATCAATAAAATTTTAGGTATGGATATAACTTTCGTAACTTCGGCAAAATCTGACGTAGAAGCCTTAGAGTTATTGAAACAATTCGGTTTACCATTTAAAAATCAAAAAACAGCAGAATAATGGCAAAAGAAGGTGTAAAAGCACGCGAAGTAAAGCGCCAAAAATTGGTAGCTAGATACGCTGAGAAACGTGCAGCTTTAAAAGCTGCAGGAGATTTAGAGGGTTTAGATAAATTACCTAAAAACTCATCTCCGGTACGTTTACACAACCGTTGTAAATTAACTGGTCGTCCACGTGGTTACATGCGTACCTTTGGTATTTCAAGGGTAACGTTCCGCCAAATGGCACTAGACGGTAAAATACCAGGTGTTAAAAAAGCATCTTGGTAATATAGTTTAAAGTTTTAAGTTATAGGTTGTAAGTAAAAACTTACGACTTATAACTTATTACATATAACTCAAAATTAAAATTTAACCGATAGCAGGTCCCACAGCTGGGTAGCAGAAGGAAACCACTATCAAAAACAATAAAAATGAATACAGATCCAATAGCAGATTATTTAACAAGAGTAAGGAATGCCATTAAGGCCAACCACCGTGTTGTAGAAATTCCTGCATCAAACCTTAAAAAAGAAATTACTAAAGTTCTTTTCGACAAAGGTTACATCGCGAACTATAAGTTTGAAGATACTACAGTTCAAGGCACAATTAAAATTGCTTTGAAATATAATCCAATTACTAAAGTTCCTGCTATTCGTACATTAGTGCGAGTAAGTAAACCAGGTTTGAGAAACTATGCTGGCGTAGAAAACATGCCAAGAGTATTAAACGGTTTAGGTATCGCAATCTTATCTACTTCTAAAGGTGTAATGACTGATAAAGAAGCAGCCAAATTAAACATTGGTGGTGAGGTATTGTGTCACGTTTATTAATATTTAGGAGAACAACACAATGTCAAGAATAGGAAAAGCCCCAATTACAATCCCTGCAGGTGTTACTGTGACCGTATCAAAAGATAACGTTGTAACTGTAAAAGGACCTAAAGGTGAATTAGTACAAGCAGTTGATGCAGACATCACTGTAGGACAAGAGGATGGTACATTAACAGTTAGCCGTCCATCAGAGCAAAAGAAACACAAAGCTTTACATGGTTTATACCGTTCATTAATTAACAACATGGTTGTTGGTGTAACTGAAGGTTATAAATTAGAGCAAGAATTAGTAGGTGTTGGTTACCGTGCAACAAATCAAGGTAATACTTTAGATTTAGTTTTAGGTTATTCTCACCACTATGTATTTCAGTTGCCACAAGAAATTAAAGTAACTACGACATCAGAAAAAGGTCAAACGCCTAAAATCATTTTAGAAAGTATTGACAAACAATTGATTGGACAAGTAGCAGCGAAAATCCGTTCGTTACGTGCACCAGAGCCATATAAAGGTAAAGGTATCAAGTTTGTAGGTGAAGTGTTAAGAAGAAAAGCAGGTAAATCAGCATCTAAAAAATAGTAATCATGGCAGGTAAAAAATTATCAAGAAGAGATCGTATTAAAAAAGGGATCAGAAAAAGACTTACCGGTTCGGAAGAACGTCCAAGGTTATCTGTATATAGAAGCAATAAAGGTATTTATGCTCAGGTAATTAACGATATCACCGGTACAACAATCGCTTCGGCATCATCATTATCCAAAGATTTTGCTGGTACTGGAAGTAAATCAGACCAATCAGTTGCAGTAGGTAAATTAGTTGCCGAAAAAGCAATTGCTGCAGGTGTTAAACAAGTTGTTTTCGATAGAAATGGCTATTTATACCACGGTCGTGTAAAATCGTTAGCTGAAGGTGCTCGCGAGGCTGGTCTAGTATTTTAATCTGAAAGAAAAAGTAAGATGTCAACTATCAATATAAAAAGAGTTAAAACCACCGATATCGAATTAAAGGATCGTTTGGTTAGTATACAACGTGTTGCCAAAGTAACCAAAGGTGGTCGTACTTTCAGCTTCTCAGCAATTGTTGTTGTTGGAGATGAGAACGGTGTTGTAGGTTACGGTTTAGGTAAAGCGAAAGAGGTAACTGAAGCTATTGCAAAAGGAGTGGATGATGCTAAAAAGAACTTAGTAAAAGTTCCAATTTTAAACGGTACTGTTCCTCACGAGCAAATTGGTAAATTCTCTGGTGGTTTTGTTTTAATCAAACCAGCAGCAGTAGGTACCGGTGTAATTGCTGGTGGTGCAATGCGTGCTGTATTAGAAAGTGCTGGCGTACATAACGTATTAGCAAAATCTAAAGGTTCATCAAATCCTCACAACGTGGTAAAAGCAACTGTTGATGCATTGACAAAAATGCGTGATGCTTATACAGTAGCTCAAACTCGTGGTATCGATTTAAACAAAGTTTTTAACGGATAATATCATGGCTAAGATCAAAATAACACAAATAAAAAGCGTTATCGATAGAAGCGAGCGTCAAAAAAGAACCGTTCAGGCTTTAGGTTTATCTAAAATGAACCAGAGTGTAGAGGTAGAAGCTACTCCTCAAATTATCGGTATGATTCGTAAAGTGAATCATTTAATCGCAATCGAAAGTATATAATTTTTCTAAAGATGTATCCGTTATTTAATGGATACATCTTTTATATTATTAATCGTTGTGCCTGTTTAGTGAAAGCGAAGGGCAACACAAATTCAAAAAAATGAATTTAAGTAATTTAAAACCTGCAAAAGGTTCTACAAAAAACAGTAAGAGAATTGGTCGTGGTACAGGTTCAGGCCGTGGTGGTACTTCAACTCGTGGTCACAAAGGTGCTGGTTCACGTTCTGGTCACTCTACTAAAATCGGTTTCGAAGGTGGCCAAATGCCTTTACAACGTCGTGTGCCTAAAGTTGGTTTCAAACCAATTAACCGTACAGAATACGTTGGTGTAAACTTAGATGTTTTACAAGGCTTAGCTGAAAAATTTAACTTAACTACAATTGATTTCGCAGCTTTACAACAACATGGTTTAGCTTCTAAAAACGACTTAGTTAAAATTTTAGGCCGTGGTGAGGTTAAAGCAAAAATCGAAGTTACAGCACATGCGTTCTCTGCAACCGCACAAAAAGCTATTGAAGCAGCAGGTGGTTCAATTGTAAAATTGTAATTATTAAATGAAGAAGCTATTTACTACTTTAAGTAATATCTGGAAAATACAAGAATTAAAAGACCGTATTTTATTTACGGTTATGATTCTTTTGGTATACCGTTTCGTATCTCACGTGGTTTTACCGGGTGTGGATCCAACTGCTTTAGGTGAAAACGAAAAATCGGGCATTTTAGGCTTACTAGATATGTTCGCCGGAGGTTCATTCTCTCGTGTTTCTATTTTAGCATTAGGGGTAATGCCTTATATCTCTGCGTCGATTGTGGTGCAACTATTGGGTATTGCTGTTCCTACTTTCCAAAAAATGCAGAAAGAGGGCGAAAGTGGTAGAAAAAAATTAAACCAGATTACACGTTATTTAACAGTAGCCATTACGATTGTTCAATCGGTTGGTTATGTTAAAACTCAAGTTCCGGAAACGGCAATCTTGCCTGTAATGAGCCAAACCATGTTTTATATTGTATCTACGTTTGTATTAACAGCAGGTACTTTATTTGTAATGTGGTTAGGTGAAAAAATTACTGATAAAGGTATTGGTAATGGTACATCATTAATTATTATGGTGGGTATTATCGCTCGCTTACCGCAAGCTATTAGTCAGGAGTTTTCTGATAAAGTAGGTGCAGCAAGTACAGGTGGTGGTCCGGTTGCATTAGTATTAGAGGTTGTTGCCTTATTTGCTATTGTAATGTTTACCATTTTAATTGTACAAGGTGTACGTAAAGTACCAGTACAGTATGCAAAGAAAATTGTTGGAAACCGTCAGTTTGGTGGTGTTCGTCAATACATTCCTTTAAAGGTAAATGCTGCTGGTGTAATGCCAATCATTTTTGCGCAGGCTTTAATGTTTATTCCTGGTGCGTTAATTCAATTTGTGCCTTCTTTACAAGGTTCTTGGTTAATTCAATTTAGCAACACAACTTCATTAGCGTACAGCTTAACATTTGCATTTTTAATTATTGCATTTACATTTTTCTATACAGCCATTACGGTTAATCCAACTCAAATGAGTGATGATATGAAGAAAAATGGTGGTTTTATACCAGGTGTAAAACCAGGTTTTGCAACATCAACTTTTATCGATGATGTAATCTCTAAAATCACATTTCCAGGTGCAGTATTTTTAGCAATAATTGCCGTATTACCTTCAGTTGCCGTTAAATTTGGTATTAAACAAGAATTTGCTCATTTCTTTGGTGGAACATCACTATTAATTTTGGTAGGTGTTGTTTTAGATACTTTACAACAAATTGAAAGTTATCTATTGATGCGTCATTACGATGGTTTAATGAAAACAGGTAGAGTTACTGGCAGAACAGGGGTTCCTGCTGCAAGTAGCAATGCAGCATTGTAATTAATAAAATATTGAATTTTGAATAATGAAATGAGTGAGTTACCTTTTGGTGGTTCACTCATTTTAAATTCAGACATTCAAAGCTGAAAATAATGTCTAAAATCTATTACAAATCTCTGGAAGAGATCGAGTTAATAAGAGAGAGTTCAATGCTTGTTTCAAGAACTTTGACTGAAGTAGCAAAGGTAATTGGTCCGGGTATTCGTACAAATCAATTAGATAAGTTAGCTTACGAGTTTATAAATGATAATGGAGCAATCCCGGCATTTTTAAACTACAATGGTTTCCCTTACTCTTTATGTATTTCACCAAATGAACAAGTAGTTCATGGTTTTCCAAGTGATTATGTAATAAAAGAAGGCGATTTAATTTCAGTAGACTGTGGAGTAATCAAAAATGGTTTTTTCGGAGATTCGGCATATACCTTCTCAATAGGTGAAGTTGATGCATTAAAGCAAAAATTAGTTGAGGTTACCAAACAGTGTTTATTATTAGGGATAGAAAAGGCTGTGGTTGGAAAGCGTGTTGGCGATATTTCTTTTGCAGTGCAGCAGTATGCCGAGGCTAATGGATTTAGTGTAGTAAGAGAATTGGTAGGTCATGGTGTAGGGGTGAAGCTTCACGAAAAACCAGATGTTCCTAATTACGGAAAACGCGGTAGCGGGCCAAAACTTGAAGAAGGAATGGTTATCGCAATTGAACCTATGATAAATGCTGGCGTTGCCGGTGTTAATTTTCATAGTGACGGATGGACAATAACGAGTAAAGACAGTAAACCTTCAGCTCATTTTGAACACTCAATAGCAATAAAAAAGGGCAAGGCAGATGTTTTATCAAGCTTTTCTATAATAGAAGAAGTTTTACAACAAAAAAAATAAATAATTAAAATTTTTTATTTAATTTTGCAACCCGGTTTATAACCAGCTAAATAAGTAACAATCAATAAAATATGGCTAAACAAGCCTCAATTGAACAAGACGGAGTAATAAGAGAAGCATTATCAAATGCTATGTTCAGGGTAGAACTCGAGAACGGTCACGAGATTATTGCGCACATTTCAGGTAAGATGAGGATGCACTACATCAAAATTCTTCCTGGTGATAAAGTGAAACTAGAGATGTCGCCGTATGATTTAACAAAAGGTCGCATCACTTATAGATACAAATAAAATGAAAGTTAGATCATCAATTAAAAAACGTAGCGCTGATTGCAAGATTATTCGCCGTAAAGGTAAACTTTACGTTATCAATAAGAAAAATCCAAAATACAAGCAACGTCAAGGGTAATTAGAGATTATTGTAATGTACCGCACAACGGTGGCCCGCCGTTCGGAATTACTTAAAAACATAAACAAATATGGCAAGGATTTCAGGTATTGATTTACCAAGAAACAAAAGAGGAGAGATAGGGTTAACCTATATCTACGGAATAGGTAGAACAACTGCACAACGTATTTTAACTACTGCAGGTATCGACTTAAACAAAAAAGTACAAGATTGGTCTGATGATGAATTATCAGCAATCCGTACAATGATTAACGACGAGATTAAAGTAGAAGGTGCTTTACGTTCTGAGGTTCAGTTAAACATTAAACGTTTAATGGATATTGGTTGTTACCGTGGTTTGCGTCACAGAAAAGGTTTACCTTCTCGTGGTCAGCGTACTAAAAACAACTCACGTACTCGTAAGGGTAAGAGAAAAACAGTTGCTAACAAGAAAAAAGCTACTAAATAATAGATAGATGTGAGATCTGAGATTTGAGATGTGTTAGCATGTCTTTTAATCAGCTCAAATCTGGAATAAAACAGAAAAAGTAGGATACTGAGTATCGGGGTAGGGGAAGTCTCATATCTCAAGTCTCATATCTAAAATCTAAAAGATAAAATGGCTAAGAGTAAAAAAGTAACCAAAAAACGTATCGTTGTAATTGAGCCTGTTGGTCAGGCACACATCAATGCTACTTTCAACAACATCATCGTTACCTTAACAAACAACAACGGACAGACTATTTCATGGTCTTCTGCTGGTAAAATGGGCTTTAAAGGTTCTAAAAAGAACACCCCTTATGCAGCTGGTCAAGCAGCTTCAGATTGTGGTAAAGTTGCGTTTGATTTAGGTTTACGTAAAGTTGAAGTGTTTGTAAAAGGTCCGGGTTCAGGTCGTGAATCTGCAATCAGAACTTTACAAGTAGCAGGTATTGAAGTAACATCTATTAAAGATATTACGCCACTTCCTCACAACGGATGTCGTCCTCCTAAAAAGAGAAGAGTTTAATTAATTTTAAAGCTAAGAATCTTCAGTTACAGACTGAATGATACTTTAAAAACAGAAAAAAATGGCAAGATATACAGGCCCAAAATCAAAAATCGCACGTAAATTCAGAGAACCAATTTTCGGTCCTGATAAAGTGTTAGACAGAAAAAATTATCCTCCTGGCCAACATGGCGTTTCAAAAAGAAGAGGTAAACAATCTGAGTATGCAATCCAGTTAATGGAGAAACAAAAAGTAAAATATACTTACGGTGTATTAGAAAAGCAGTTCAGTAACTTGTTTAAAAAAGCATCTTCACGTGCAGGTATCACTGGTGATAACTTACTTCAATTATTAGAAGCACGTTTAGATAATACAGTTTACCGTTTAGGTATCGCAACAACCCGTTCTGGTGCACGCCAGTTAGTTAGCCATAAACACGTAACTGTGAATGGTGAAGTTGTAAATATCCCTTCATATCAGTTAAAAGCTGGTGATGTTGTAGCGGTTCGTGAAAAATCTAAATCATTAGAATCAATTAGTAACTCTGTTTCAGGCAGAACAATTAATAAATTTGCCTGGTTAGAATGGAATGCAAGCGATTTAACTGGTAAGTTCTTAACTTATCCTCAACGCGATGAAATTCCAGAAAACATTAAGGAAAACTTAATCATCGAGTTATACTCAAAGTAATAAATAGAATAGTTAATTACCTCGAAAGGGTAATTAACTTTTTTCATGTTACTATATATTCAATAACGAATTTAAAAAAATATAAATGGCAATTTTAGCATTTCAGAAACCAGACAAAGTGATCATGCAGAAATCAACAGATTTCGATGGCACATTTGAATTTCGTCCTTTAGAGCCCGGTTTCGGTGTAACAATTGGTAATGCCTTAAGAAGAATTTTACTTTCTTCTTTAGAAGGTTATGCTATTACTACTATTCGTTTTTCAGGCGTTTCTCACGAGTTTTCTACCATGAAAGGTGTTGTAGAAGATTTAACTGATATCATCTTAAATTTAAAACAAGTTCGTTTTAAAAAGACTGGTGATTCTGGAGATACTGAGAAAGTTTTCATCATCGTTAATGGTCAAGATCAGTTTAAGGCTGGTGATATCACTAAATTCTCTAACAACTTTACAGTTTTAAACCCTGAGCATGTTATTTGCAATATGGATAAATCTGTTACTTTGGAAGTGGAATTAACCATCAATAAAGGACGTGGTTATGTACCTGCTGAAGAAAATAAAGTTGCTGATGCTGTTGTAGGTGTTATCGCAATTGATTCGATTTATACTCCGATGAAAAATGTAAAATACACGATTGAAAACTTTCGTGTTGAACAAAAAACGGATTATGAAAAATTAGTTTTAGATATTTCTACTGATGGCTCAATTCATCCTGAAGAAGCATTAAAAGAAGCGGCTAAGATTCTTATCCAACACTTTATGTTATTCTCTGATGAGAATTTAGTATTAGAATCTCAAGCTAAAGAAGAAACTAAAGAAGTTGATGAGGAAATTTTACACATGCGTAAAATCCTTAAAACTGAATTAGTTGACATGGATTTATCTGTTAGAGCTTTAAATTGCTTAAAAGCTGCTGATATCCGCACTTTAGCTGATTTAGTTTCTTATGACGTTGCTGATATGTTAAAATTCAGAAACTTCGGTAAGAAATCTTTAACTGAGATTCAAGAACTTGTAAAATCAAAAGGTTTGTCATTTGGTATGAACCTGTCTAAATTTAAATTGGACGAAGAATAAAATTGTTTAAGTTTTAGGTAGTACGTATTACGTAAAACTTACAACTTAATACTTTTATAATAATTATTATTTCACAGTGTATAATTCCCTCTGAGATAGAGACGGTATACACTTAATTAAAGAACAATGAGACACGGTAAAAAAGTTAATCACTTAGGCAGAACCGACAGCCACAGAAAAGCGATGTTAGCTAACATGGCTACTTCACTTATTAAGCACAAAAGAATTACTACAACTTTAGCTAAAGCTAAATCTTTACGTACTTATGTTGAGCCAATTATCACTAAATCAAAAAATGATACTACTCACTCACGTCGTACAGTATTTGCTTACTTACAAGATAAAGAAGTTGTAACTATTTTATTCCGCGAAGTTGCTGAGAAAGTTGCTAACCGTCCGGGTGGTTATACTCGTATTATTAAATTAAACAATCGTTTAGGTGATAATGCAGAAATGGCTTTAATCGAATTAGTTGATTTCAACGAAGTTTACGGTAAAGACGTAGAGGCTAAAGAAGAAAAGAAAACAACTCGTCGTGGTAGAAGTAAAGCAACAGCTGCTCCAAAAGCAAAAGAAGCTAAAGCTGAAACTACTGAAGAAGTTGCACCAGAAGCTACTACTGAAGAAGCTCCTGCTACTGAAGAGCCTAAAGGAGAATAATTTAATTCACTTTAAAATCTTAAAAAGTCCTGTTCTAACGAGCAGGACTTTTTTTGTTTATATTCAACTTCAAATTAATTATTAAAAAATGCGAACATTAGCTTTTATCATCAGCTTGCTATTATATACCTCAAAAACCTTTGCACAAGGTATTCCATCTCGCCAGTTATCATTAGAGGACAAGGTAATTTCTTTGAATAATATAAGATTTGAGTTAAATGCTGATGGGCTTCCAAAGCAATCTAACATCGAAAATGATGGAAGGAATGACCAGCCTCAGCATCTTTTATACGAACCCATGCATTTTCATTTTTATACATCTGCTAAGGCTCAGGAGAAAATGACCGTATTGAACCTTGATGTTGTTTCACAAAATAGGGATTCAATTGTGTGGAAAGCAACGAGCACATCGGCAAATTTAAAAATGAATGTATATGGTAAAATGCTCTCAAGTGGCTTAATAAAATATAGAATTAGTCTGCTACCAACAAATAATATCCATTTGGCTGCTGTAAATTTTCATATTCCATTTGAAAAATCTGTAGCCAGGTATTTAAAAGGATTGGGGCAGGATAGCTACATGAGACCAGATACTGTTAGATGGAATCAGGCTAGTTGGGAAAATATTGAACCCACTGTTTGGATTGGAAATGACTCATTAGGGCTTTATCTCGGCATAAAGGAATCAAGTAAGTGGTTGAAAAATAATGGAGGAAGCATTCAAATTAATGTTAAAGGAAGTTCTATGCTTGCAGATGTTTATGCATCAAACATAACTTTAAACCAAGGGGATATATTGGATTTTGATTTTAATTTGATTGTAACAGCTCAAACCAGTAAGGGGCAGTATTCTATCGCAAAGCGATTTAAAAAATATAAAAAATTGGATAAGAAAGCATCTAACAAAAACTAAAAACCGAAGCGCTGAAGAACGCTTCGGTAAATTATGCTTATTATATTTTAACGTTTTGCATGCCGTATTGCTTTAACACGTCATCTGGAACTCCTGCCCATTGGTTAGGGCTATTCCCAACGTAACCAATATCTTTTACACCCATTTCGGTAGTGTAAAAACCTGAAGCTGTTAAATCTCTCATTCTATTGAAAAATTTAACTCCAGGCAGCATTTCTGGCCTAGCCTTTTTTGGGTAAGCAATTTCATCTACAACAGATATTCTTTCTTTTTCTGTAGCTTCTGCAAATGATTTTTGGAATTTATTGAAGCAATAAATATCTAACCATTTTAAACCGCCTCGCATAGGAACTTTATGTTCAGGAATATCCTTAACAATAAATTCTATAAATTCTGGCACTTTAGCATCCGATGCACTTCCGGAAACATCATCTTTAGGGATAATGATATCGGCAAGAATTGTAATGGTTGCCATTTCATGTTTAGTAAAGAAAGTTTCAGAGTTAAGATTTTTATCTCTGTCGATTTCCCATTGTTCCCGCCCAGCCTCGCTAGCTTTTTCATCGGTAGCAGGGGCAACTTCTGTTTTACTTTCTGGTTGTTTACAAGCATCAATTATAACACTCGTACTTATCGCTGTTAAACCTAATGCTTTTAGTGAATCACGTCTGTTCATAATATGATGCTTAAATGTTTTGTTTTTTCTTTTGAGCCAATATGTATTCGGCAGTCCTCATTGCCAATGCTAAAATAGTCCAGGTTGCGTTTTTATCCCCTTGTTGAACAAAAGGGCCAGCATCAACAACAAAGAGATTTTTACAATCGTGTGCCTGGCAATATTTATTTAATGCCGATTTTTTAGGATCATCACCCATTCTAATTGTTCCCACTTCGTGGATAATTTTACCTGGATTTAGCAAGCCATAATTGGTATCGGCTCCATGAATTTCTGAAGTTACAACAGCGCCCATTTCTTTCATAATTGATAAAAAGGTTTCTTGCATGTGTTTTGCTTGCAGAATTTCCTCTTTAGCCCATTTATAATTAAATCTTAATACCGGAATACCATATTTGTCAACCACATCAGGGTCTATTTCGCAATAATTATCTGCCCTTGCAATTGCAGTTCCTCTACCAGCCATACCAACACTTGTTCCGTAAAAGCGGCGATAATCATCTTTTAATGATTTACCATAACCGCCAGCCTCTTTCTTGTTACCATTTCTATCTGGTACCATTCCGTTCATTTTTGCAACGCCGCCGCCAAATCCATAAGATGGCATACCTAAACCACCACCGTATTCTATATGATAGCCGCGAGGGAAATCAAGCTTTTTATTATCGAGCCACCAGGGTGAATAAATGTGAACACTGCCTAAACCATCTTCATTATAACGTTTTCTATCCATTAACTGAGGTAAGAAACCATAAACACCTGCACCGGTAGAATCGTGTAAATATTTACCTACAACCCCGCTGCTGTTGGCTAAACCTCCCGGATGCGCTGATGATTTTGAATTTAATAAAATACGTGCAGATTCGCAGGCACTAGCGCCTAAAATGACGAGTTTACCGGTAACCTGATATTCTTGCAGGTCTTTTCTATTAACATAAGATACACCTTTAGCATTTCCATCTTTATCCGTAATCACTTCTCTAACCATTGCATCGGTAATTACTGTTAAATTACCGGTTTTTACAGCCGGTATTACCAGGCAGGATGATGCAGAGAAATCTCCATAAACTTTGCAACTTCTACCGCATTGACCGCAGTAAAAACAAGGGGCACGGTCGTTATTGCCTTTTATAGATTCTGTCATTACTGCGCCACGGCCGGTAATTACTTTAACACCTGCTTTTTCAGCTCCTTTTTTTATGAATAGCTCATTTAATCTTGGTTTAGGAGGTTTCATGAAAATCCCATCGGGTTCATTTTCGATGCCTTCTGCCGTTCCGTAAATTCCAATCATGCGGTCAACCTTATCATAAAACGGTTTCACATCATCATAAGTGATAGGCCATGCATCCGTTAAACCATCTGTTGGTTTAAAATCTACCGGACCCATTCTAAGTGATATTCTGCCCCAATGGTTTGTTCTTCCACCCAGCATACGTGAGCGAAACCATTCAAACTCTGTTTTATTTTTTTGAGTGTAAGGTTCTCCTTCAAGTTCCCAGCCGCCATAAGAGGCATCAAAATCGCCAAAGGGCCGCACCGTTCCTGCACCTCTACGTGGAGATTCCCAAGGCCATTTTAATTGGTGAGAATCCATTCTGGGGTCGAAATACTGACCGGCCTCGAGCATTAAAACCTTTTGCCCGGCATTTGCTAACACGTAGGCTGCCATCCCACCGCCAGCACCCGAACCAACAACTATGGCATCGTAAACAGTGGGCGATTTTTTTATTTGAAAGTCACTCATGAATAGGAAATAGATTAAATTGAATTTCTAATCTAAGGCTTAATTTTTTTAAATAAAAGTATTTATACGGCAAATCTTCTTTTTGGAATGGTTATAGATAAAAACTGCATAGTTATCGCTAAATCGTATTAGCGGAGTGCTGGTTAAATAATTTTCAATAAATTTCGGGCTTATCATTTTAGAAAGTCTTTTGAGTGTTACAATCATTCCAACATAGCCATTGCTTGGCAAACTTATTTATCTTTGTATTTTTTATAGAGGATGGAAGTATCAGAATATATCGAACAGTTTGCAATCAAGATTAACGAAAGCCTGAAAATGCAGACATTTGTTAAAATTTCGCTCGGCAATTATCGTGGAAACGAAGAGGGATTAAAACAGATTTTGGTTAGAAGAGTAATTATTAAGCGTGATGATAAATTAGCCTTAACTTTTAGATATAAAACTCGAGATATCGTTAAAAACTTTGCTCTAGACGAAGGAATTCAAATGATTTCTGATTATCTGGATAATGGATTCAAAATTGCGACTTTAATTACCACGCAAAACGACCACATTTTAGAGGAATTGATTAATAAAAAAATCGTTTTCAGGACAATTGAATCATCTAACAAAAAATTACCTGAACTAAGCCACGATAAGGAAAAGGAAAGATTAATCAAACCTGGTTCTAAAGCTTATTTAAACGCACTTAAAATTACGGATACAGAAGGAAAGGTTTACAAAAATGCACAAGATAAATTCAGGCAGATAAATCATTATATAGAAATTTTAAGTTCTTTAATTAAAGAATTACCTGAAGGTACAATAAGCAAAGTTGCCGATATGGGTTCTGGTAAAGGATATTTAACTTTTGCTTTGTACGATTATTTGCATTCAGTTTTAAAACTGGATTCTGAAGTAATTGGTGTAGAATACCGAAAAGATATGGTTGACTTGTGCAATCGCGTTGCTTCTGAATCTTCATTTGAAAAACTGAAATTTGCAGAAGGCTCGATTCAGGATTTTGATGCAAATGATGTGAATTTATTAATTGCACTTCATGCATGCGATACCGCAACAGATGATGCGATTTTTAAAGGCATTAAGGCAAATGCCGAATTAATTGTTGTTGCACCTTGCTGCCACAAACAAATCCGCAGGGAAATTGAGCAAAATAAAGTTAAGAATGATGTTTCATTTTTAACCAAATACGGAATCTTTTTAGAGCGCCAGGCTGAGATGGTTACAGATGGAATTAGAGCGTTAATTTTAGAGTATTTTGGTTATAAAACTAAGGTGTTGGAATTTATCTCTGATGCGCATACACCCAAAAATGTTTTAGTTGTTGGGATAAAAAAAAATCAAAAGTCTTTAGTCGGAAGTCCGATAAATGAAACACAGAAGGAAATCCTTCAAAAAATCAAAGACAGCAAGGCGTATTTTGGCATTCAATATCATCATTTAGAAAGATTGTTGGGATTGTAAATTACGCCTAAACCTTATTCGTAACGCTTGCCCTTTTTGTGCTTTAAACCTTCATCAACAGATAATGGGCCTGAGCCAATTACCCAAAATAAAATGAGCAAAAACAACACTATCACAGATAACCAAAGCTCAGAATTAAGCATTGAAAAGCCCTGCAAAATATTCACGAAAAATACGGCGCAAAGTAAAATGGGCATTTGGATTACTGCTGCAAATCGGGTAACTAATCCTAAAGTGATGAGTATGCCGCCAACCAAATGAGCGAAGGCAACTACGTGTATGGCAACGCTAATTAAAACGCTAGAAAAGCCAAAAACATTGTTCTGCGTTATTAGGTTTTGCAATGTGTTGGTATCACTAATAAATGAAATGCCTTTTCCAAAAATTATAAGGCCTAAAATTATTCTCAAAAAATCAAGCCATTTTGTTTGATGAACATCTCCCCAATGTTCAATTTTACGGATTACGTTCATGGTGAACCTCCCTTTTGGTGAATTTATATATTAAGTTACGAAAATCCTGATTTTAAAACAACATTACACACCTATTAATTTAACATAAAATTAATTTATACCATTTCGGTTTTTGGTATAAAATTTGTATTATTGTAAAAATAGGAGCGTTTTTGTTATGAGTAATGAAATTTTAGAAATCTCGGTATCTATTGATGAAAAATTTGATCTTCAATTTAATTGGTTAGGCTTTTGGGCTTCGGCGCTTAAATTTATTGGCAAATAATTTTTCATCAATTAATAATCTGTGTTAGACTCACCGGTCTAATAAATTCATACATCCTATTTTTCTGATTTATTTGTAATCATTCTGTCCTGTTCTTTCAACTTTAGTCTTTCAGCTTTTAGCCTTATATTTGCGGCATAATGAGTAGAAGAAAACCTGGTACGGTAACTATAATTCCAAACGTACAAATAATAGATATTGCAGAAGAGGGAAAAGGTGTTGGCAAAGCCGATGAATTGGTGATTTTTGTTGATAAAGCTGTGCCTGGCGATGTGGTTGACGTTCGGTTAACCAAAAAGAAAAAAAACTTTGCCGAGGCTATTATAGAGAAATTGCATGAGCAATCTGACCTGCGTACCGAACCATTTTGTGCTCATTTTGGAACATGCGGCGGCTGTAAATGGCAACACATGGGTTACGATGCTCAGTTAAAATTTAAACAAAAAAATGTTGAGGCTGCATTACAGCGACTCGGTAAAGTAGATACCTCATCAGCAGAACCGATTCTAGGTTCAGTTAAAAATAAATATTACCGTAATAAATTAGAATTTACCTTTTCGAATAAACGCTGGCTTGAAAAAGTTGATGTGGATAAGGATGAGGATTTCGATATGAATGCTTTGGGATTTCATGTTCCGTTGCGTTTTGATAAAATATTAGATATTGAGCACTGTTATCTGCAAGATGAGCCATCAAATCAGATTAGAAATGCTGTCAGGAAGTATGCTCTGAAGAACGAGTTATCGTTTTACGATTTAAGAAACCACGAAGGTGTTATGCGTAATTTGATTATCAGAACATCTACAACTGGAGAAGTTATGGTGGCGGTTGTTTTTGCTTATCCCGAAGAAGCACAAGTAAACGGTTTAATGAATTTTTTAAAGGCAGAATTCCCTCAAATAACATCGTTGTTGTATATCATCAACCAAAAGAAAAACGACACCATTTTTGATCAGGATGTAAATGTTTTTGCTGGTCGCGATCATATTTTTGAAGAAATGGATGGCATCAAATTTAAAATTGGTGTAAAATCATTCTATCAAACTAATTCTGAACAGGCTTTTAAATTGTATAAAATTACCCGAGAGTTTGCCGGTTTTACTGGTAATGAATTGGTGTACGATTTATATACTGGTGCAGGTACAATTGCAAACTTTATTGCTAAAGATGTAAAGCAGGTTGTTGGTGTTGAATATGTGCCAACGGCGATAGAAGATGCCAAGTTTAATTCAACCTTAAATGGGATTAACAATACCATTTTTTATGCAGGTGATATGAAAGACATTCTTACTTCAGATTTTATTTCAGCGCATGGCAAACCTGATGTGGTGATAACCGACCCACCAAGGGCCGGTATGCATACAGATGTTGTGCAACGTTTATTAGAAATGGAAGCCGAAAAGATTGTGTATGTAAGTTGTAATGCTGCTACGCAAGCCCGAGATTTAGAACTATTGAAGGATAAATATGATGTAGCCAGAATAAAACCTGTTGATATGTTTCCGCATACGCAACACGTAGAAAATGTGGTATTATTGAAATTAAAAGGATAAGATAATTAATGATAGAATTAGTGAATAAGAGAATTTTAGATTTAGTAAATCAAACCCAATCACTCATTCAATAATTCATTCAATCAAAATTAAGAAAGATGGATAGAGAAGAATTATTAAGTGCGAAACCTGAAGATGATGGAACACCGAAGAAGGTTGAAAGCCCTTTAATTAGCTTAGAGAAAGATTTAGAATTTTATTCTGAAGCGATTAAAGAAGTTGCGGTTGAAATTATGGTTGAAGGTATTTCTGCTTATCCGATATTTATTGCACATCAGCATGAAGTTAGCCTGGGCGAGATTATTTTAAACCGAGAGGAATTAAATACGGATTGGACTATTCAGGCTTCTACACTGGAAGAGTTTGTAGAAAAGGGCATCATTAATAAAGAAAGAAAAGAGCAATTTTTAAAAGCCTACAAAAAACCAGAAGATTTTATGTGCGTTTTTGTAATCGTTCCGGAAGGGGCAAATTTTGTTTACTTCCCGTATAAATAAAAAAAGTGCTGTTTTGTATCCGCAAAACAGCACCAGTAAATTAAATTAAACCTAAAACTAACTAATTTACTTTAGTTACATCGCCACTTTTTGATGATGATGTTTTCTTTAAAGAAGCACTGCCTTTGTAATGCACATCGCTGCCACCACTAGCACCTGCCTCTAATCCTTTAGTTACATTTATATTTGCATCAGAACCTCCAGAAGCTGAAACTTTAGCATATTCCACCGGGAAATCGTATGCATTAACATCGCTACCGCCACTAGTTTGTAGTACCATATTTTCTGCTTTTCCGGTTAATTTTACGTCACTACCGCCGCTGCTTTGTATTTGTATATCTTTACAAACAAGGTTTAGTTTTACATCACTACCGCCTGATGAACGAATGGCAATTTTATCTGCTTTAATTTGATTTTGACTGAAAACATCACTTCCGCCGGATGCGGTTAAAGCATTTAATGTTTTAAAACTTAAATAAGCTTTGATGCTTTGGTTTCTAAACATGCTACTCCAATTTAAACCCTCTTTAACTTTGATGGTTAAATTGCCGCCGTTCTGTTCTACAACAACATTTTTAAGTAAATCTTCTGATGATTTAATATCAAGGTTTTCGGTATTGCCTTGCGTTAAATATAAATCGATGCCGCTGCTTACAGTTACGCTGCTAATGTTTTTAATTGCAACATGTTTATTTTCCTGGGCACTTACATAATTATTTGTAATCAGAAATAATATCAGCAATGCTGATGTTTTGAATAAGTTTTTCATCTGTTTATAATTTGTTTTAATGGTTTTTTAAGGCTCTAAGATTATTCATTCCGTTTCTTGGTTTGAAAATCATGATGGTTTCTTATTGCGTTAAAGATTGTTTGAGTATAAATTTAATGTTTTAGGTTATTGATTAGACGTACACTAATCGCAAACGTTGCAGTTCGTAGAAATTATTTTTGAAATAGTTTGAATTTCATCCTTAAAATCGTTCTTTTTGTAATCAAACCTTTTTATACAAATGGCAACATCTCAGGTACTAATTCTTGATAAAAAACAAATTCAGCAAAAAATAGATAGAATTGCATATCAAATTCTTGAAGATAACTTGAATGAGAAAGAGATTGTGCTGGCCGGTATTTGGGATAGGGGATATAAACTTGCCATAAGGTTAGAGAAAGTTTTAAAAAAAATTTCGTCGCTTAAAATCATTTTATTAAGAATAGATTTAGAAAAAGAAAGCAGTAAGCTTATTGCCAAAACAGATTTAAACGAAAGTAATTGGAAAAACAAAGTAATTATTCTGGTTGACGATGTTTTAAACAGCGGTAAAACACTGGCTTATGGTTTAGGCGTTTTCTTAAATACACCTCATAAAAAAATACGCACAGTAGTTTTGGTAGATAGAAGTCATAAAATTTTCCCTATTGCTACAGATTTTGTTGGCTTAGAGCTTGCTACAATTTTAAAAGAACATGTAGATGTGGTAATGGATGTTGAAGGCGAAGAAGACCGTGTTTATTTGAGTTAAATTAACATTTCTTATTTACCAGAAAACAAAAGCATTACTTGCAATTAAGCCCAATTTTTTGCAATTTCCCTAAATGTACCTTCCCAAAAAAAATACGATAATCTACAGGTTTTTTACCTGGTACATAAAATTTATAATCAAGAAAGATTTTACGTCTTTTAAACACGATTCTGTTTCATTTCAACGAGATTCTTCTATCTTAATTATTGCAAATCATTTTAGCTGGTGGGATGGTTTTTTTATTTTTTATTTGAATAAAATTGTCTTTAAAAAAGAATTTCATGTTCTGGTAAATGCAGAAAATTACCATAAAGTGAGCTTTCTGAAATACCTTGGTGCCTTTGCAACCTCTAGCGGAGGTAAAGATGTTTTAAATACTTTAAGCTATGCGGGAGAACTTTTAAGCAACCCGAATAATCTCGTGCTTGTGTTCCCGCAGGGGAAGTTGCATTCTAATCATGCTCAGGAAATAAATTTTGAAAAGGGGGTTATGCAGATGATAAACTCGAGCAATAAAAAGATAAATATCATTTTTGCTGCAACGTTTATCGATTATTTTTCCAGTAGAAAACCATCCGTATTTATGTATCTCCATAATTGGGATACTGAAGAATATATAAGTTTGCAACTTTTAAAGAGCGCTTACAATAAACATTATAATACATCGCTTGTTAAACAGACACAAATTAAAGAATGACGGTTTTTATTTACGCAGCATTAATTTTTCTGGTTATCAGGTTTTCGGTTACTGTATTCAATTTTCTTTCTAACCCAAAACTTCCCCGCACGGTTAAACATTACGATTATAAGGTTTCAATTTTAATACCGGCAAGAAACGAAGCTGAAAATATAATTGGCTTATTGCAATCCATTAAAGAACAAGATTATCAAAATTATGAGGTTTTAGTGCTCGATGATGATAGTAGTGATAATACTTATAATCTGGTTGCGTCTTTTTGCGAGGAGAACGATAAATTCAGTATATATCATGGCGAAGCATTACCAAAAGGATGGCTTGGTAAAAATTATGCCTGCCATCAGCTATCTAAACAGGCCAGCGGAAATTACTTTTTGTTTTTGGATGCTGATGAAGAAATTAAAAAGGGCTTTATAAATAGCTTAATTTTCCGAATGGAAAACGGTGGATTGAGTTTGCTCAGCGTTTTTACTAATCAGATTATGCTAAGTTTTGGTGAAAAACTTACTGTGCCTTTGATGCATTTCATTTTATTGAATTTGCTACCATTAAGATTAGTTCGAGTTTCTGATAATCCGGCATTTTCTGCTGCAAGTGGGCAATGTATGTTTTTCAAAGCTTCAAATTACCAGGATAACAACTGGCACGAGAGCGTTAAAAATAAAATTGTGGAGGATGTAGAGATTATGAAACTGGTAAAGCAAAAAGATTTTAAAGCCGAAGCACTTTTGGCTAATGGCTTAATTTACTGTCGGATGTACAAAAATCTCAGCGAATGCATAAATGGCTTTAGTAAAAATTTACTAGCAGGTTTTGGTAATAACATCATAATATTACTAATTTACCAACTTTTGGTTATTGCATGGCCAATAGTTTTAATTCTGAATTTCGATTTATCACTACTTGCATTACCCTTAACATTAGTTATTTTAAGCAGATTGATGATATCATTTTTATCAGGACAGAACGTTTTACTTAATTTAGTTTTACATCCTTTACAAATGCTGTTCTATTTGCTAATATCATTAATATCAATAAAAAAGCATTTATTTAAAACCGGAACATGGAAGGGCAGATTAATCAAGCAGATTTAAGAAAAAAGAAAATAGCGGTTGCTGTTATTATCATTTTTCATTTGGTTGGTTTAACAGGATTCTTAATTCCCTTATTGCAGCCATATTTTATGAAGCTTGTGCCGTTTCATTTATTGCTGATGTTTGCCATTATCATTTTTTCTTACAACGCCGACTTGAAAAGATTATTACTCTTTATTTGTGGCGTTTTTATTTGTGGTTATTTAGTCGAAGTATTAGGCGTAAAAACTGGGAAAATTTTTGGTAGTTACGCTTATGGTTCCACGCTGGGTTTTAAGCTTGCCAGTGTGCCTTTATTAATGGGCGTAAACTGGGTTATTTTAATTTTTAGCGCCGGACAAATGATTAGGAGTTTTAAAATTAGAAATGGAATACTGGCATCACTTTTAGGCGGGTTCTGTTTAATTTTGTTAGACTTTTTTTTAGAGCCTATTGCCGTTAAATTCGACTACTGGCATTGGGATAAAAACATAATACCGGCTCAAAATTTTCTGGCCTGGTTTATTGTTTCGGTAATTTTGCTCAAGTTTTATTACGCTTTAGGCCTAAAACAACAGAAATTTATTGGCACAACCATGTATATTTCTCAATTGATATTCTTTGTTGTTTTATACATAACAAGATGATAGGATATTTTGCTTAATTTTGTAGCACAATGAGTTATAATTTACAAGTCACTATTGATAAAGCTTCGGGTTTCTGCTTTGGCGTTGTTTACGCAATTGAAATGGCAGAAGATATTTTAGAAAACGAAGGGCGTTTATATTGCCTGGGTGATATTGTGCATAATGATGAAGAAGTTGAACGTTTAACAAAAAAGGGCTTAAAAATCATCGACCATGAGGTTTTAAAAACCCTGAATAATGAAAAAGTGCTTATAAGGGCGCATGGCGAAGCACCTTCTACTTATCAGTTAGCGCTTGATAATAATTTAACACTTATAGATGCTTCTTGTCCGGTAGTTTTGAAACTCCAAAACCGGATTAAAAATTCACATGATGATGATGAGCAAATCTTAATTTTTGGAAAACATGGCCATGCTGAAGTTATTGGATTGCAAGGACAAACAGATGGGAAAGCAATCGTTTTTCAGGATTTAGCAGAGCTAGATAATGTAGAGCTGCCTTCTAAATTTACCCTTTACAGCCAAACAACAAAAAGTGTAGATAAATTTTACAGCATCAAAAATGATTTGTTAGGCCGCGGTTATGAAGTTAAAGCAAACGATACCATCTGCAGGCAGGTTTCTAATCGATACGAAGAGCTTGAAAATTTTGTAAGCCATTACGATAAAATTATATTTGTTTCGGGCAAGAAATCGTCAAATGGTAAGGTGCTGTATGATGTTTGTAAGAAATTTAACCAAAACTCTTACTTCATTTCTAATGTAGAAGAACTTGATAAAAACTGGTTTGCCAGTAATGATAAAGTTGGTATTTGCGGGGCAACCTCTACACCAATGTGGCTAATGGAAAATGTAAAAGCTGAATTAGAACAGTATTAAGCAGATTTTAAAATCAAATCTTCTCTAAAACTGTTTACCTAATAAGTAACCTTAACCTTAATTGAAAACAGTTAATAAAAATATTGGTGTTTTAGTTGCACTAACCATAATTGTTTTTTGGTTTACCTCACTGTATTTTCTTTTAAACTGGAATTTTTCCTGGTACAATCCATTAGTATATTTAATGGTTTTCATCCAGATGCATTTATACACAGGCTTGTTTATTACAGCTCATGATGCTATGCATGGAACCATTTCGGGTGATAAAAAAATTAATAATTTATTGGGTTATGTATCTGTATTTTTGTACGCGGGCTTTTTTTACAATCGCCTGCTGGCAAAACACCATGACCACCACAAGCATGTACATACGGAACACGATCCAGATTATGCGCCACACGGATTTTGGAAATGGTATTTCAGTTTTATGATGAATTACGTAAGCATTATACAGTTGGTTATTATGGCTATAGCTTACAATGTGTTAAAAATTTGGGTTAATGAAGCCAACTTGTTGATGTTTTGGGTGCTTCCATCACTACTAAGTACTTTTCAGTTGTTTTATTTTGGAACTTATGTGCCTCATAAAGGCGAGCACGATAACGAGTTCCATTCATCAACGCTCTCAAAAAATCATTTCATCGCTTTTATAACCTGTTATTTTTTTGGTTATCATTTAGAACACCATCAAAAACCATCAGTTCCCTGGTGGAAACTACATCAGCAAAAAGCCTAATATTTTACCTAAATATGTTTCTCGCTTTAATATAAGGATGCTTTTATCATACCGTAAAATAGTATTTTTGCTTCCAATAAACTGTCTTAGCCATTTTAAAACCATCTAAAAATACGCATGTACAAGAAACATTTCTTGCTCATTTTTTTTCTTTTGCTAAGTACCTTCGCTTTTGCACAAAACGGTGTAATTAAAGGAAAAGTTAGTGATGTTTACACCAATGAAGGGCTCGGAGCGGTAACTGTTATTTTGCAAGGTACAAATGTTGGTACGCAGACCGATACTTTAGGTAATTATTCAATATCTGGATTAAAACCCGGTGTTTACAACATACAGTTCAGGGCTGTTGGCTATCAAAATAAAACATTTTTTGATGTTCAGGTAGCAAATGCTAAGCCGAGCATTATTAATTTAGCTTTAGAATCTGCCCAAAATGAAATAGGAGAGGTAACCATACGATCGCAGCGTTTCATTAAACCAATTGAAAGCCCATTGTCTTTACGCACCATCGGTGTTACAGAAATTAAAAGAAATCCTGGCGGCAATAGAGATATTTCCAAAGTAATTCAATCACTCCCGGGTGTATCTGTACCTGTAAGCTTTCGTAACGATATTATAATTAGAGGTGGTGCACCCAATGAAAACAGATTTTTTATTGATGGTGTAGAAATTCCAAACATTAATCATTTTACAACACAAGGCTCATCCGGCGGTCCGGTTGGTTTAATTAATGTAGATTTTATAAATGAGGTAGATTTTTATTCAGGTGCATTTCCTGCATCACGTGGAAATTCTTTAAGTTCTGTTTTTGAGTTTAAACAGAGAGATGGCAATGCCGATAAACTTGGCGCATCTTTAACGGTTGGCTCAAGTGATTTCGCCTTAAGTATGGATGGGCCTCTAAGTAAGAAAACTACATTATTAGCATCTTATCGTCTATCGTATCTGCAAGGATTATTCAAACTTATTGGTCTTCCTTTTTTGCCTTCTTATCAGGATTTTCAATTTAAGTTAAAAACTAAATTTAATACAAAAAACGAGCTTACCATTTTAGGTTTAGGTGCTGTAGACCGGTTTAAACTTAATTTTGACGCCGACCCAACGGAAGAAAACTTGTATACCTTATCGGTTATCCCGGTAAACAGTCAGGATAATTATACAATCGGTGCAGTTTATAAAAATTACCGTGAGCGTGGTTTTTCAACCTTAGTGCTTAGCAGGAATTATTTAAATACCAGTGCCGATAAATTTCAGGATAATGATGAGTCCAAATTAAAAACCTTAACCTATTCTTCAAAAGAAACGGAAAATAAGTTTCGGTTTGAAAATTCATCAAAAGAAGGTATTTACAAAATAAATTTTGGTGTTGGAGCAGAAACAGGCAATTACAATGTGCAAAACGCCGTTTTTTTACCAACAGGCTTGCAGAGTTATAATTCTGAATTAAACTTAATTAAGTACGGCGCCTTTGCGCAAGTTAGCGCTTCATATTTAGAGGATAAGTTAAACTTGTCGACTGGTTTTAGGATAGATGGAAGCAACTATGCTAAGCAGATGAACAATCCGTTTAAAACCTTTTCGCCCCGATTCTCGGCATCTTACAGTTTTACAGAAAAGTTCAGTTTTAACTTTAATACTGGAATTTACTATCAATTGCCTGCTTATACACTTTTGGGTTACCGAGAAAATACCGGCTCGCCTTTGCTCAATAAAAATGTTAATTACATACAATCAACCCATTTTGTTGTTGGTTTAGAATACAACAGCTTAAAAAACACCAAATTTACTATAGAAGGATTTTACAAACGATATTCGAAATACCCGCTACTTAAACAACTTAATGATACTGTACCGCTTGCTAATTTAGGTGCTGATTTTGGTGTGGTCGGAAATTCAAGAGTAGTTGGGGAAACAGATGGCAGAAGTTACGGTGTTGAGTTTTTTGCTCAGCAACGCCTAACCAAAGGTTTTTACGGTATTTTTGCTTTAACTTTATTTAGAAGTGAATTTGAGGATAAAAGAAATATTTACGTTCAATCGAGCTGGAACAGCAGGTACATTTTAAGTGCTACAGCTGGTAAAGTATTTAAAGGAAATTGGGAAGCTGGTGCTAAGTTTAGATTTAGCGGAGGAAGCCCCTACACACCTTTTGATGCGCCTTTTTCATCCTTAAAAACAAGTTATAGCGTATTACCAGAAGGCGTTAGAGATTTCGACCAACTAAATTCTTTACGCCTGGCAAACTTTTACCAACTGGATGTTAGGGTAGATAAAAAATTTCCTTTTAAGAAATTTAACTTTAACCTGTATTTAGATATACAGAATGTAACATATAACAAATATCAACTTCAACCGGCTTTAGTACTTGATAGAGATGCCAGTGGTAATCCACAGGATTTAGCAGGCGACCCATCACGTTTTAAAACGAAACTTTTAAACAATAGTGGAGGCAATATCTTGCCAACATTAGGCATAATACTTGATTTTTAAAGATGAGCAAAAAAGGAATTTTATTAGTTAATTTAGGAACTCCAGATAGCCCTGTAACTGCTGATGTGAGAAAATATTTAGATCAGTTTTTAATGGATGAACGGGTGATTGACATCCCAAAATTTAACAGAACTCTATTGGTTAAAGGTATCATTGTGCCTTTTAGAAGCCCGAAAACATCAAAATTATATAAAGAAATCTGGAATGAAAATGGCTCACCGCTTTTACATTACAGTAGAATTCAGGCTAAAATGCTTCAGGAAAAATTGGGCGAAGCCTACCATGTAGAATTAGCGATGCGTTATCAAAGCCCATCAATTGAAACTGCATTGGCAAATTTAAAAGCAGGCCTGGTAGAAAGTATACAAGTTATTCCACTTTTTCCTCAATACGCATCGGCAAGTTCTGGCTCAGTAATTCAGCTGGTAATGGAATTGGTTAGCAAATGGCCAACGGTGCCGCCCATTTCTTTTGTAAACTCTTTCCACGATAATAAGTTGATGATTGAGGTTTTTGCAGAAAATGCTAGAAAACACAATCCGGAAACATACGATCATATCTTATTCAGTTTCCATGGTTTACCCGAAAGGCAACTTTTAAAATGTGACCATACCGGAAATTATTGCCTAAAGAATAAAGATTGCTGTCAAACATTAAACGACACCAATAAATTTTGCTATTCGGCACAAGGACATGATACGGCAAGATTAATTGCCCAGGAACTTGGTATTTCAAAAGATAGATATACCGTTTGTTTTCAGTCTCGTTTAGGAAAAGAGCCTTGGGTACAACCATACACAACTGATGTTTTGAAGAAGCTCGCATCCGAAGGCAAGAAAAGATTGTTGGTTTTTAGTCCGGCCTTTGTTGCCGATTGTTTAGAAACTTTATACGAAATAACGGTCGAATATCACGAAGAATTTAAAGAATTGGGTGGTGAACATGTTCAGTTAGTCGAAAGCTTAAACGATAACCCAAAATTTATTGATGCTTTGGCTGGGATGATACATTAATTTGCAAAAAATTCTGCTAAAATTAAATCAGTAGCACCTTTATTTTGTAAAACATAATCTTCGGCAGCAGCCGAAGATTTTTTGTTTGCTTTTAAATAATCAAAAGCAACTAAAAGTTCCTCGTAATTGGAGATGCTTTTTGCTGCATCAATCGCAATCAAATCTTTAGCTTCTTGAAATTTATGATACTTCGGGCCAAAAATAACGGGTAATCCAAATGCTGCGGCTTCCAAAGTATTATGAATTCCTGCACCAAAACCTCCGCCAATATAGGCCAGTTTTCCATATTGATATAGAAAAGAAAGCATACCAATATTATCAATGATTAAAATATTTGATGGCTTTAACCCGCTACTGTTAAGCTTGGAGAAACGAATAGAATTTATAAACAATCTTTCTATAGCTTCAATATGATTGTCGTTTACTTCGTGTGGAGCAATAATAAATTTCCAGCCTGGATGTTTGGAAGAGAGTTTAGCGATTAGTTTTTCATCTTCCGGCCAGGTACTGCCGCATATTATCGTGTTTGTATCTCCACAAAAATTTTCAATAATAGGTAGTTGTTTAGGGTTAATGGCGTTTTCATAAACGCGGTCAAACCTGGTATCTCCACTTACAGTTGTTGATTTTATATTGATTGAATTAAGAAGCTGCTCACTTTCTTTATTCTGAACAAAAAAATGAGTTACCGATTTTAGAATATTGCGATAAAATGCACCATACTTTTTAAAGAAAACTTGATTTGGCCTAAAAATTCCCGAAATTAAATATAATGGAATGTTGCTTTTTTTAAGTTCAGTAAAATAAAAATACCAGAATTCATATTTGGTAAAGATTGCCATTTCTGGTTTTACCAATTCAATAAATTTTTGAGCGTTTTTTTTGGTATCAATCGGTAGATAAAAAACTGCATCGGCCAGTGCATAATCTTTTCTTATTTCATATCCCGAAGGAGAAAAAAACGTGATAATCATTTTCTTTTTGGGATGATTCGATCTGATTTTTTCAAGAACTGGTCTGCCTTGTTCAAATTCGCCTAATGAGGCAAAATGAAACCAGATATTTTCATCTGCTGGGTTAGTTTTTTCGGCTATCTTTCTGAAAATCTGTTTTCTACCGCGTATAAATAACGCTGCTTTTTGGTTAAAAGATGAAAAAATCCAAATTAATAAGCTATAAATTTTAATTCCTAATATATAAAGTAAAAGCATTTGTTGGATTTTATTATCTTCGTGGCAAGATAAAACGAAATTACTTAAATTCCCCTATAAATATAATATGAAAATAGCTGTAGTAGGTACAGGATATGTAGGTTTAGTTACCGGAACATGTTTAGCAGAAACTGGAAATAATGTTATCTGCGTAGATATAAATGAGGCCAAGGTTAAGAAAATGCAAGAGGGTCAGGTTCCAATTTACGAACCTGGTTTGGATTTGCTTTTTCATAGAAATATTGAGCAAGGCAGGTTACATTTTACAACTAATCTTGCTGATGCTATTGCCGAGGCGCAGATTATTTTCATGGCTCTGCCAACGCCTCCGGGTGGAGATGGTGCCGCAGACCTTTCTTATATTTTAGGCGCTGCAAAAGATATCTCTAAAATTATTACAGACTACAAAGTAATTGTAAATAAATCAACAGTACCAGTTGGTACAGCTGATAAAGTTAGAGCCGTATTTGCTGAAAATACAGACGTTGTGGTTGATGTGGTTTCAAATCCAGAATTCTTACGTGAAGGCGTAGCAGTTGAAGATTTTATGAAGCCTGACCGTGTTGTACTCGGTACAAAAAGCGAGCGTGCTAAAAAACTAATGACAGACCTTTACGGTCCATACGTTCGTCAAGGTAACCCAATTTTGTTTATGGATGAGCGCTCATCTGAATTAACAAAATATGCTGCAAACTCTTTCCTGGCAACAAAAATTACTTTTATGAACGAGATTGCTAACCTTTGCGAATTGGTTGGTGCAGATGTAGATGCGGTAAGACGTGGAATTGGTTCTGATGATAGAATTGGTAAACGTTTCTTATTCCCGGGAATTGGTTACGGTGGTTCATGTTTTCCTAAAGATGTTCAGGCCTTAGTTAAGGCTGCCGATGAAAATGTTTATGATTTTCAAATTCTGAAATCTGTAATGGAGGTTAACGAACGCCAGAAAACAATTTTGGTTGATAAACTTTTAAAATACTACAAAAACGACATCAATGGCAAACACTTTGCACTTTGGGGTTTAGCTTTTAAACCAGAAACTGACGATATCCGCGAAGCGCCGGCTTTGTACATTATTGATGCTTTGGTAAAACATGGTGCAACAGTTACGGTTTTTGATCCGGAAGGTGTTGAAAATGTGAGAAATTTAATTGGTGATAAAGTTAAATATGCTACAAACCAATATGAAGCTTTAGAAAATGCAGATGCACTTTTAATTGCAACAGAATGGTCGGTATTTAGAAATCCTGATTTCGATAAAATCGAATCAGTATTAAAAAATAAAGTAATTTTTGATGGTCGTAACTTATACGATTTAGATAAAATGATTGATTTAGGATATTATTATAACAGCATTGGCCGTAAACTGATTGATTAAGATGAGCACAAAAAGAATATTAATTACAGGAGCGGCAGGCTTTTTAGGTTCACACCTTTGCGATCGCTTTATAAAAGAAGGTTATCATGTTATTGGAATGGATAATTTGATAACCGGTGATTTATCTAATATCGAACACCTTTTCCATCTGGAGAACTTCGAGTTTTATAATCATGACGTTTCAAAATTCGTTCACATTCCAGGCAGTTTAGATTATATCCTTCATTTTGCATCGCCTGCAAGCCCGATTGATTATTTAAAAATTCCAATCCAAACTTTAAAGGTTGGTTCTTTGGGTACACATAATCTATTAGGTTTAGCAAGAGCAAAAGGTGCCAGAATGTTAATTGCTTCAACTTCTGAAGTATATGGCGACCCAAGTGTTAACCCGCAACCAGAAGAATATTGGGGTAATGTAAATCCGGTAGGGCCACGAGGTGTTTATGATGAAGCTAAACGTTTTCAGGAAGCGATAACCATGGCTTACCATACTTTCCATGGTGTAGAAACCAGAATTGTAAGAATTTTTAATACTTATGGACCAAGAATGCGACTTAATGACGGTCGTGTTTTGCCGGCTTTTATTGGCCAGGCTTTAAGAGGAGAAGATTTAACCGTTTTTGGGGATGGAACCCAAACCCGTTCTTTCTGTTACGTTGATGATTTAATTGAAGGAATTTACCGTTTGTTGATGAGTGATTATGCTCAGCCGGTAAACATTGGAAACCCTGATGAGATTACCATTAAACAATTTTGCGAAGAAATTATCAAGCTAACCGGAACATCACAAAAGATTGTTTATAGAGAACTACCACAAGATGATCCAAAACAACGCAGGCCAGACATTACAAAAGCTAAAGCTTTGCTTGGTTGGGAACCTAAAGTTGGCAGAGCAGAAGGTTTAAAAATTACCTACGACTATTTCAAATCTCTACCAGAAGAGGCTTTGGCAAAAATTGAGCATAAAGATTTCCAAAAATATAATAGATAAGAATGTCTAAAATTTTAGTTACCGGCGGTACGGGTTACATTGGTTCCCATACAGTAGTAGAGCTGCATAATGCAGGTTTTAAAGTTGTAATTGTTGATGATTTATCCAATTCAGACATCAAAATTCTAGATCAGATTGAGAAAATTATTGGTTCAAAGCCAGAGTTTCATCAGTTTGATTTATGCGATGAAGCAAAAGTAAAGTCTTTTGCAGCCGAACAAACAGATATTTCGGGTATTATTCACTTTGCGGCATCAAAAGCGGTTGGCGAATCTGTTCAAAATCCATTAAAGTATTACCGAAACAATTTTTTCAGCTTAATTAATCTGTTAAATTCTTTCAATAAAACAAATTTTGTTTTCTCGTCATCTTGTACTGTTTACGGGCAACCAGATAGTTTACCGGTAACAGAATCTGCTGCGGTTAAAAGGGCAGAATCGCCTTATGGTAATACTAAACAAATTGCAGAAGAAATTTTAGTGGAAACTGCTGCCGTTACACCAGATTTAAATGTTATCGCTTTGCGTTATTTTAACCCGGTTGGTGCACATAAAACGGCCTTACTTGGCGAATTACCAAACGGTGTTCCTGCTAATTTAGTGCCGTTTATAACACAATCTGCAATAGGCAAACGTGGCCCGATTGTGGTTCATGGTAACGATTACAACACGCCAGACGGTAGTGCAATTCGCGATTATATCCATGTGGTAGATTTAGCAAAAGCACATGTGGCTGCGGTTAAGCGTTTAGCATCCGGCGAAGCCGAAAGCAATTATGAAGTATTTAATTTAGGTACGGGTAAAGGTTCTACAGTTTTAGAAATTATTAATGCTTTTGAAAGTTCTACAGGTGAAAAACTGAATTACCAAATCGGTCCAAGACGCGAAGGTGATATTGAACAGATATATGGCGATGTAACTAAATCCAAAGAAGTGTTGAAATGGCAAACAGAACTCGATTTAAACGAGATGATGCGTTCGGCATGGGAGTGGGAAAAATATATTAAAGCAAACCCATTTTAATGAAGCTTGCTGAGCACAAAAATTTAAAAATCGCAATAACTGATTTACCGATAAAAGAAAAGGATAAATTGTTATTGCGATTAATTGCAAAAGATAAAGTGCTTACCGAACATCTTCACTTTAAGTTATTGGAAGATGAAAGCGATTTAGATTATCGCAAAGAAAACATCAGGCATAATATTGAAAGCCAGCTTGCAGAACTTAAAAAGTTAAATGCAAAAGAAGCTTTGGCTAAAGTGAGAAAAATGATAACGCTCGTTAATCATTTCTACAAAGTTACCAAAGATTCCATAGGCGAAGTAGAACTGAAAATCTTCGTATTAAGTGTAATCCCTGTTGAGTACAAGAAATCTTTTTTTGGTTATCGTGATTTTGGAATCCTTTTTTCGAGTTTTTACATCAAAACCACCCAGGTAACTATAAATAAATATAAAAAGCTTCACGAAGATTTACAGTTTGATTTGGCAGAAAACCTGAATCAATTGCTAAGTAAAATATATTCTTCTAAATTAGCGCCATTGGCTGAGTCATCAGATTTGCCAAAAGAGATTTAATTCGCTGTAATCGTTTAAGATGTTTGGATTATTTAAGAAGAAAAAAGTAAGCCCTGATTTTGATTTTTCTACTATCGGAACGGATATGCACTCTCATATTATTCCAGGTATTGATGATGGTGCACAAAGTTTAAAAGATTCCTTGTTGCTGGCGCAAAAATTTAAGTCGCTTGGTTTTAATAAATTGATTGCTACGCCACACGTAATGGCCGATTATTTCAGAAATACGCCCGATACCATAAAAAGAGGGTTGGAAATATTAAGAAATGGTTTAGCTGAGGCACAAATTGATTTAGAAGTAGATGCTGCCGCTGAATATTATCTTGATGAAACACTCGAAAAAAAAATAAAACAAAAGCAGGTTTTAACTTTTGGTGCTCAGTATGTTTTATTTGAATTATCTTTTATCAACGCACCTCAAAATCTCTTTGAAGTTATCAAACTGATTCAGGATTCTGGATACACACCGGTTTTGGCACATCCCGAAAGGTACCCTTATTATTATGCCTCAATAGAAAATCTTCATAAGATAAAAGCATCTGGATGTTTGCTTCAATTAAACTCTATTGCATTAACGGGTTATTACGGTTCTGGCGCAAAAAAGGTTGCTGATGAAATGGTTGAACATCATTTGGTAGATTTTATTGGTAGTGATATGCATCATTTGAAACATGCTTCCGCATTAGAAAATTCCTTATTAACCAGCGGGATGAACACTTTATTAACGCAACATCAACTTCTTAATAAAACGCTTTAATTTTCTTAACGCGTTTTTTACTCATAGCGAAGTGCCTCTACAGGGTCTAATCTCGAAGCTTTCTTAGCTGGATAGTAACCTGATAAAATTCCCACACCTACGCAGATACCAAAGCCACCAATAATAAATGCCCAGGGGATTATAAATGAACCACCCATGGCCAAAGAAATCAGGTTCCCGATAACGATGCCTAAAAATATACCAAAGGTGCCGCCCATTAAACAAATTACCACGGCTTCTATTAAGAATTGCCTGCGGATTACTTTAGGATTTGCACCGATAGCTTTACGTATACCAATTTCTCTTGTTCGTTCTGTTACCGAAACCAACATAATATTCATCAATCCTATAGATGCACCTATTAATGTAATAATCCCAATAGCCACGCCACCAATAGCTACAAAAGCTAAATTTTCGAACAACGTTTGAGCAATCGCATCACTTTTAGTAATTTCAAAATTATTAGGATCGTTAACCTTCACCTTACGTATGTTTCTAAATAATGAGGTAGATTCTCCAATTATGGCTTCCTGCATTTCATTAGTTGGAACCATAACCGTAATGGTATAAGATGGATTCGCATTTGCATTAATCTGCTTAGCTTTTGATAAGGGCACATACACAGCTCTATCTCCACTAAAGCCCATACTCGAACCTTTTTTTTCTAAAACGCCTATAATTTTAAAACGATTATTGCCTACATTAATCATCTTATCTATCGGCTCGGTATCTTTAAATAATTTATCTACAACTTCGCTACCAACAATACATACATTACTACCAAGCTGAACTTCTGATTGACTAAAATTCCGTCCATCAGATAAGCCTAAACCTTGGGCCGCTAAACCATTTTCATCAATACCTTGAACATTAATGTTTGGATTTGTTTTCAGGCTTCCGTTTTTTACGGTAGAACCGCCACTGGCAAATACGCTTACAGCTACAGTGGCTGGTGTTTTTAAACTATCCTTAAATTTAACTGCATCTTCATACCTAATCGCCTTGAAAGGCTTTGGTCTTTTGCCTTGTCCGCCAATTCTAATTCCTGTGCCACGGTTTCTTATGGTAAATGAATTGGCACCCATGCTACTAAAGGCACTGGTCATACTCGCTTTTACGGCATCTAAAGTTGTCAAAATACCAACTAATGCACTTAAACCTATAGCAATAATTAATGCAGTAAGCATGGTGCGTAATCTGTTACTTTTAATTGATTGCAGTGCGAGCCTGATATTTTCTCTGTAATTCATTTAGTTTGATGGAGTGGTTGCAGTTATTATTGGGCAGACAAATATCTATAAAAATAAAAAAGTCCCGATGTTTAGACAAGGGGACTGTGCAATATGTTACAATATTATTTTTTTATGCAGAAAAACTTGTACCGCAACCGCATGTACTTGTTGCATTTGGATTAACAAATGTAAATCCTCTCGAATTTAAACCGTCTTGCCAGTCAATCATCATGCCCATTAAATACATTTGATGAGCTTTATTCATAAAAACTTTAATGCCTTCAATAAAAAACTCCTGGTCGCCATCTTTTTTCTGGTCGAAGCCTAAAATATAATTCATCCCTGCGCAACCACCGCCTTCAACACCTACGCGTAAGCCGTAATCCTCACTAATCTCCTGCTGATCTCTTAATTTTAATAACTCTTTAGTTGCTCCCTCCGAAAAAGAAACTGGTGCAAATGCTGTATCAACTGTAGTACTCATGTTATTTAAATTTTATCTTTTACAAATATAAATAATAATGTACATTTTTGCTTTTGGCGGGATGTTAATATTACCGTAATTAAACAATAGATATGACTGCACAACAAATCATAATAGATATTCTGACTTTATTTTTGGGTATTTCTCTGGCTTTTATAGTCATTTATTTTTTCGTTAAAACTGATATTCAACGATTCTTTAATTTAAAAAACATCGAACTAAATAAAGAAAATCGTGCCCAAATTTTACCACTAAGGCTGCAAGCACACGAACGTTTAATTATTTTTATTGATAGAATTAATCCGGCCAACTTATTGGTACGCTTGCATCAACAAGGAATTGATATTGCTACGCTTCAGGCTGGCGTTTTAAATGAAATTCGTACTGAATACCAGCATAACATTACCCAGCAGTTATATGTTAACAGTACAACATGGAATGTTGTGCGCAAACTAAAAGATGATACACTTGGAATGATTAATAACGCTGTGCAAGGTTTACCAAAGGATGCTAATGGAATAGAGTTGAGTAAGGCAATTTTGCAACACATGGCAACTATTGATGAAAACCCTTACGATTTAACAATCGAATTGATTAAGAAAGATATTCAGCAATTGTTTTAGGAAGTTAGTTAGTTGTTTAAACTGGTTAATCGTAATTTGAATCATTCGAAACCGACTCGAACAACTAACCAATTGAAACAATTTCAACGGTTAACCATATACATAACCAAATATGAGCGATATAAAACATACTACAACATCCGGAATCGAAATAAAGGAGCTTTACACCACTGCTAAACCGATGGAGGAAAAACCAGGCGAATTTCCTTTTACCCGGGGGATTCAAAAGGATATGTATCGTGGCAGATTGTGGACCATGCGGCAATATGCAGGATTTTCAACCGCAGAAGAATCAAATAAAAGGTATCATTATCTGTTAAATCAAGGTACTACAGGTTTATCTGTTGCTTTTGATTTACCAACTCAAATTGGCTATGATTCAGACCATGAAATGGCTGATGGTGAAGTGGGAAAAGTTGGTGTCGCGATAGATTCTCTGAAAGACATTGAGATTTTATTTGAAGGGATACAGTTAAAAGACATCACAACTTCGATGACAATTAATGCAACGGCTTCAATCTTATTAGCGATGTATATCGCGCTGGCTAAAAAACAAGGTGCAGATTTAAAGCAAATTTCGGGTACAATACAAAACGATATATTAAAAGAATATGCTGCCAGAGGAACATATATTTATCCGCCTAAGCCATCAATGCGGTTAATAACTGATATTTTTGAATTTTGTAGCATCGAGGTTCCTAAATGGAATACCATTTCCATATCAGGTTATCACATTCGGGAAGCCGGCTCAACAGCAGTACAAGAGCTGGCTTTTACCTTGGCCAATGGAAAAACTTATCTTAAAGCGGCAATTGATAAGGGTTTGGACATAAATATCTTTGCTAAAAGATTATCGTTCTTTTTTAACTGCCACAATAATTTTTTTGAAGAAATTGCCAAATTTAGAGCTGCCAGAAGGATGTGGGCAAAAATTACAAAAGAACTTGGAGCAACAGCCGAAAAAGCACAAATGCTTCGGTTTCATACACAAACCGGTGGCTCTACTTTAACCGCACAGCAGCCACTTAATAATGTAATAAGGGTTACTAATCAGGCTATGGCTGCAGTTTTAGGTGGTACACAATCTTTGCATACCAATGGTTATGATGAAGCGCTTTCCCTGCCAACAGAATCTGCTGCAAAAATCGCTTTGCGTACTCAACAAATAATTGGCTTTGAAAGCGGGGTTACAGATACTGTAGACCCATTAGCAGGTTCGTTTTTTGTAGAGAATTTAACTGACGAGGTTGAAGCAGCCGCCTGGAAATACATTGATAAAATTGATGCGATGGGCGGTTCTGTTAATGCAATAGAAAACGATTACATGCAAAATGAAATTGCTGGAGCAGCTTATCAATATCAAAAGGAAATAGAATCTGCAGAACGCATCTCAGTTGGTGTAAATAGATTTGTACAGCAAGAAGAAGGCATTACAGAAGTTTTTAATATAGATGATTCGATAAGGAAGCTTCAAACTGAAAAGTTAAACCAGTTGAAAGCCGAAAGAGATAACAAAGCAGTAGAAATGGCGTTAATTAATTTAGAAGGTGCAGCACGAAGCAATTTAAACCTTATGCCTTTTATAATTGATGCTGTTGAACATTATGCTACATTAGGTGAAATTGCTGATGTATTTCGAAAAACCTTTGGCGAATATTAATAGATTGTACAAATATTTCCCAGATTGGGGAATTGAAGGAACGATATTAATTACAACATTTCGCCATTTAAAAATAGGTTTTTATGAAAGGGAAATAACCTGCTTTGGTATGTGTTGATAATCAGCGGATTTACATAATTCTCTAACATAAATCCCCTTCTTTAATAACTTATGGCTTGGAATTTGCTTTTTCGATGCTGATTTGATTAATTGAGTAAAATAGCCTGTAAATCGATTTTAGATGTGGAAAACCTATGTTAATAAATAGTTATCCACATTAAAAATTTAGGTTAAGTAGGATAGCTACCTGCTTATGAATAGGTTACGAAATAATTGAAATTTTTGTTTCAAATGTTGATAATTTTCTCAATATTCGTAGTCCCGAAACGGACCACCCCGTAAATTCGAATCGGAACTGTAAACCAATAAATTATAGAAATCGCAATGGAAAAAACTTGTACAGAAGTGTGGAAGAACTGTCTTCAAATCATTAAGGATAATATCCCGAATCAAAGTTTTAAAACTTGGTTCGAGCCTATAACAGCCCTTAAGTTGGAAGGTAAGGTTTTAACCATACAAGTGCCGAGTTTGTTCTTTTACGAATGGCTTGAAGAACACTACGTAGGCTTACTTCGAAAGACTGTTAAAAAACAACTCGGGGAAGATGGTAGGTTAGAATATAACATCGTTGTAGATAAATCATCCAATAGCGGAAGTCCTTACACAACAAATATGCCTTCAAACGGAAATGGGGCAGAAGCAAAAGTACAATCGATGCCAATTCCTGTATCGATAAATAAAGACATTAAAAACCCTTTTATTATACCGGGTTTAAAAAAGTTAAATGTTGACCCGCAATTAAACTCTAATTATACTTTCGAAAATTATATTGAAGGAGATTGTAACCGTTTAGCTCGTTCTGCCGGTTATGCTGTAGCCGCTAAACCTGGAGGCACATCATTTAATCCTTTAATGATTTATGGTGGTGTAGGTTTAGGTAAAACACACCTTGCGCAAGCCATTGGTAACGAGATTAAACGCAGTATGCCAGATAAGCTTGTTATTTATGTAAGCTGCGAGAAATTTTGCCAGCAGTTTGTAGATTCATTAAAAAACAACACCATTAACGATTTCGTTAATTTTTACCAGGCTATGGATGTAATCATTATGGATGATGTACACAACTTTGCAGGTAAAGAAAAAACACAGGATATTTTCTTCCACATCTTTAATCATTTACATCAATCGGGCAAACAGGTTATTTTAACATCAGATAAAGCACCAAAAGATTTAGCTGGTTTAGAAGAACGTTTGTTAAGTCGTTTTAAATGGGGCTTATCTGCCGATTTACAAATTCCGGATTTAGAAACGCGTATTGCGATTTTAAGAAAGAAAATGTATGCAGATGGTATTGAATTGCCCGGCGAAGTTGTAGAATATGTTGCGCATAACATTGATAATAACGTACGTGAGTTAGAAGGCGCAATGGTTTCTTTATTGGCGCAGGCTACTTTAAACAAGAAGGAAATTGATTTAAATCTTGCGAAGCAAATGCTGAAGAATTTTATCAAGAATACTTCAAAAGAGATCTCAATGGAATACATTCAGAAATTGGTTTGCGAGTATTTTGAAGTTCCGGTTGATATGGTTAAATCGCAAACGCGTAAACGTGAAATTGTTCAGGCTCGTCAAATTTCTATGTACTTATCAAAAAGCCATACAAAATCATCATTAAAAACAATTGGCGCTTTCTTTGGCGGTCGTGATCATAGTACAGTAATTTATGCCTGCCAAACGGTAGAAGATTTAATTGATACAGATAAGAAATTTAAAGCTTACGTACACGACATTCAGAAAAAATTAAAAATGAGCTAGTTTAAAAGGCAATTTTTTGAATATGAAAAAGTCCTGATTTGAATTCAAATCAGGACTTTTTGTTTTTATAGGTGCGATGTAAATTTTTAAACTATGTATGGATACTGGTTTTGATTTATTAGGTGAACCTAAGTAAAATAGACCCGACAAAAGCGTAAAGACCACAATGTAGCGAAGCGCAATGAGGACTTGCAGCGATTGGCGGGATTAGCGGAACCGAAGAATACAGTACATTGCTCTTCAAAAAAATAAATATTTCATTTTTATTGTAGGAAATTGACTTTACAATTTCTAAATTTCTGCTAAACCGTAATGCAAAGCCGCAACATGCAATGCTTGCGCAATTTGATTATCTGCAAGTAACTGCTTTACTTCTTCAACTTTGTATTCTTCAACATTTAAAATCTCGTGCTCATCTAAATGTTGTTCGTGGGTTTTAACGCCGCCAGTTAAAAAGTAGGTGAAAGTTTTATTGGTAGATGTTGCCGGATTTGGATAAAGTTCTACAATAAATTTACAGGTTTTGAAGCTATAACCGGTTTCTTCTAAAAGTTCACGTTTAATTGCAGTTTCAGGTTCTTCATCGCCATCAATTACACCGCCAGGAATTTCTAATGAAATAATATCTGCAGCATGGCGATATTGGCGAACCATAATTATTTTTCCTGCTTCTGTTAACGCAATTGCATTTACCCAATTCGGGTATTCTAAAACATAATAATCATCTTTAACAACACCGGTTTGTAGTTCACAAGTATCAACCCGTAAGGTTGCCCATTTCTCTCGAACTAAATATTTCGAGGCAATTTTACGCCACTTCTCAATTTCTATCATAACTCTAAAATCGTAATTTGTAAATCAAATATATTGTTGAATGTTATTTTGGCGATGGAAATTTACCAGATGAACGATTTTATGTTTATCAGAAAGAATTTTATAGATAAGGTTAAGTTTTGGTGCAATTATCCTATTCCGTTCCAGGCTTAAACCAAGCTCGTAATATAAAAACTCACTAAGCGAATCTAATTTCTCTGCAGATAATTCATTATGGTCTAACCAATCATTAAAAGCTGTATTATCTTCGGTTTCCAGAATATCTTTAGGTAAATTAAAGGAGTTGGTTAATGTTTCATCAAAAATAACTTGTGCCTCAGCAAATTTGCCGTCTAGTTTAAGTCCCATTATTTTAGCTAAAACCTCTGCTAGCTTCTGTATTTCTGCTGTAATTAAATCTTTACGGTACATTATAAAATAATTAATTAAGATGTTTTCTTCTGGACAAAGTCGAATAGTTGTCAGTCTGAGCGGAGTCCAAGACCAATTATCAATTAACCAATTTCCAATGGAGCAATTAGCAAATGAGTAACAAACTAAACAGCCAAAAAACCAGATTGACTACCAGCTTCCGCTAGAGCCACCTCCGCCGAAGCTTCCGCCGCCAAATCCTCCAAATCCGCCACCACCGCCGGATGAGCCACCGCCGCCCCAGCTGCTACCACCACCCCAATTGCTACCTCCGCCTCCGCGACCGCCAAACAGCATTGCCCAGAATAATGCATTCGAAGCACCACGACTTCCAATGATTTCGCCGCCATTACCACCACCGCCTTTTCGCATGATGATAATAATTACAACAATGATAATCAGAATGACTGCTATACTTCCAACTCCACCACCTTTTGATGCTTTAGGTTTATCGTTTTTATATTCTCCTTTGGTATATTTTATAATCGAGGTTGTAGCTTCATCAAGCCCGGTGTAATAATTACCCGCTCTAAAATTTGGCTTAATATCATTTTCGATAATGCGTTTTGCATAAATATCAGGTAGAGCACCTTCAACGCCATAGCCGGTTTGAATAGAGATTTTTCTATCGCCAACGGCTACAACAATCATAATTCCATTGTTTTTACCGCTTTGTCCAACACCCCATTTTCTTCCTAATTCTACAGCATATTCATTAATATCGTAATCACCAACCGATTTTAAAACAGCTATTGCAATTTGAGTTGATGATGAATCATCAAAAGCAACCAGTTTTCGTTCTAAGTTATTTTTCTGTTCTGCAGATAAAACTCCTGAATAATCATTTACAAGTGTATTTGGTTTCGCCGGAAAATCCTGTGCAAAAGCGAATACATAAAGTAAGCAGAAAACAGATAATAGAAATATTTTTTTCATCGTTTATATGTTTTCTTGTTTATCACCGTAATAAATATCGTTTGGCAACTCATTAATATCGCCAGTTTGGTAAGGAAAAAACAAAGCTAATTTTTCGCCTGCAAGCGCAACGCCGGCAATAATACCATCTGCTAAATTTCCTTTAGCAAAATGTGCTTTCATTGCAATTTGAGTAGTTTCCCAAAAATTTTCAGGCACAACCCGATTAATTCCGCTATCACCGATAATGGCAAATTTATGGTCGGCATGAGCCAGATAGATTAAAACCCCATTATGTTGTGCGGTTTTATCCATTTCCATCTTGGTAAAATATTCAATAGCTTTTTGATATACATCACCCTCGCAATGTTTATCGATAGCAATTCTTATTTCTCCTGAAGTGGCTTTTTCAGCCTCAGCTATTGCATGTGCAATTTTATCTTGTTCAATATCAGAAAATAACGACATGATTTTATTTTAGGGTTAATTAAAAAGGGTAACAGATATTTAATTAAATAAACACCCATTACCCTTAAATGTATTTAAAGAATATTAAAATTCTACTTTAGGTGCATCTTTTGCTGTTGCATCAGCTTCAAAATAACCTTTTGCCTTAAACCCAAACATACCTGCAGTTAAGTTATTAGGGAAAGATCTAACCTTGGCGTTGTATTCCTGTACCGCATCATTAAAATCTTTGCGGGCTACAGTAATTCTGTTTTCAGTACTTTCTAGCTGTGCAGATAAATCACTAAACTGTTGTGTGGCTCTCAATTCAGGGTAAGCCTCAGTAATAGATAATAATTTACCTAAAGCCTGGCTTAACTGCCCTTGTGCTGCCTGATATTTTTGTATATTTTCTGGCGTTAAATCATCAGCGTTAACAGTCATTTGAGTAGCTTTTGCACGAGCTTCTACAACAGCAGTTAGAGTACCTTGTTCAAATTTTGCTGCACCTTTTACCGTGTTTACTAAATTCGGAATTAAATCTGCTCTTCTTTGATATTGGGTTTGAACAGTTCCCCATTTAGATTTTACATTTTCATCAAGCTTAACCATGCTGTTATAACCGCATGAACTTAAAGTGGTTACTGCAATAAAAGCAGCTAAAATTCCAAATACTAATCTTTTCATTTTTATGGTTTTTGTTTTTGATTTAATCGAATTTTCTTCAATTTACAAATTAGATATCAAAATCTGTACCTTTGTTACAATTCAGGATAAAAACCTGACAGGTTGTATGCAAAAAGATATCGAAATTACCCTGCTCCCACATCAGGTTGAGCAAGTTGAGGCCATCAATCAAAAGCTCGAAGAAGCCTTAAAAATACCACAAAAGCGCATTCATGGCTTCGAAATTCTGAAAAGATCAATAGATGCAAGGTCTCGAAAAGTTATCTACCGTCTTCAAATAAAAGTTTACATTGATGAAAATCCTCAAACCGAAATTCATACGGTAAACTATCAAAATGTCAGTAATGCGCTGTTTTACTAGAAAAATATAATTGTTTTGTAACCAAATAGTACACTTTTGATTACTTTTTCCGATTGATTTTGATTACTTTTTTGTTGCCATAAATAAGTGTTTTAAATTTCTGTTTATCAATTGTTTGCGTTAGTTTTAGTGCTCTGTAAAAAGTTCGGCAAATTCATAATTGATGAATATTTGTGATTATAAGTTCAAATATAATAATACACTAGTTAATCTTCTCAAATAGAAATCAACATATACTACAATATCCAATTCCTAAACACTCCCCTTAAAATAAGGAATTAATCTAAATTCTGGATATTTCAAAACTTCTGCCCTTATAAATGGCCCCGTAAAGATTTCTTCAATATATTCGAGCAATCAAAATAAAAGTTATGTCATTAATCAAAGCTCAGTTTACTCCCAATCTCGAATTATTAAAACGGTATATAGCAGGCTGGGAACTTAATACCTCCATTGAAAGAGGTTATGCTCAGCTTGAATTAGCACTTGATGAAAAGCAGTATCAGAGATACTATGATGGCTTAAAAGGGGTAATTGCTAAATACAATTTAAGTGATTTTCAAGAGGAGCTACTTTATATAATTTTCAGAGAGGATGAGACATTAGGAGACAATCTTCGAAATGATCAGCAGCGTCATGATTATCTTGAAAATACAATTGAAGTATCAAAGTTTCTATTAGCTTTCAAGAATTCTGGAGATAATCCTAGTTTTCAAATTGGAGTGAAAGAAAATGTTGGCACTCATCTAATGCCCATTAACAAAACACACTTTATTAAGAGTGCTCAAATATCTACTTGGATGTGTCAGTTAATTTGGGATGCAATTGAAGCAGGAAATCTACCTTACGGTCTTGTAGACGAACAATCAACTGAAAACATATTTGGTTCAGCTTACTATGGTAATCAAGCACCAATTAAAATTGAAAATCTCGAAAGAGGAGCAAATCTAGAGAATAAGAAATTTTCTGTTTACAGGCGAAAACGATATGTGGAATTCTGTTATGAAATTAAAAGTTTTTTGGAAGAATTTACATCTCTCAAAACTCCAGAAAATGTGAAAATCTCTGATGAACAAGCTAAATTTTATTTTGATGTTCTCAGTGTTTTGGATTATTTGAGTTCTGAGAAAATAACATCTGAACCAAAGGACTATATTAGTCAAATGTTCAGGAATTCCGAAAGATAAATTGCTGACTATAAAGGAAATAAAAACACTAAAAACTCTTCATTTTCTATTTCCTTCCACCCTTTAAAACCTCGACAATTTTGCATTGCGTTATCAAATTAACGCTACATAAAAATGCAAAATGAAGATAAAATTTTACACATCTATCAAGCTAATAAAGTGGAAGGTAGAAGTGAATTCTGTCCAAGAAAAGGGACTTACAAAATCATTTCTGTTTATCAGGGCAACTGTCTAAATAAACCAGCAACAATGGCAACAGCTTATTGGAAATTGGAAACAGATGATGCCTACACCTCACAGGTTTTCACTATTCAGTTAGAGTCTTTCAAGACTACACTACAGCCATTAAATACTGAGAATATCATTGGTAGAGAAATTGAGATTACCAAAGCTACTTGGTTTCCCAAATTAGTATTTGCCATTAGTTGGGAATTATTGCCACTTGGTAAGATAAGCATTGAAGAGGTAAATAAATTTTTGAACGAAAATTCTTTAAATGTAAATCTTGACGATTTCGATGAACTTCCATCAGTATTTATAGAGAAAGGAAAGGAGGGTGAATATGGTAACCTATAACTTGTCTCTAACTACTAGATGGATTACCGACCATCCTCATTTTAAAAATGGTACTCCATCTAACCGCATTATCTATAAAACGCTATGTGGACTTGGAGCAACTCATGGTGAAGCTCTGATTTATAAACGTCACAGTATAATTTTATTACCAAATACACCAGTTCTTATTGGGAAAAAGACTGCCAGAGAACCTGATGGAAGTCTGAGTTATCCTAACATTTTCATTGTTTATGAAGATGTTAAGGCTGAGGAACTTAAAACATACTTAAATGACGATTCTATTGAATTCAAGAAGATTCTTTGTACACCAGAAGCCTATAAGCACAAAGTGAGAGAAACGATTATAAAAAATGAGAAGTATGATTTGTTCAAAGACTTTTTTATGCTTATTGACGAATGCGATTCATTAGTTAAGACGGTATTCTTTCGTGGTAAAATTGTTTCTCCACTTACAGACTTCTTCCAATTTGATAAAAAGGCGATGATTTCAGCAACACCCATCATACCTTCAGATCCAAGATTTGAACAGCACAAATTTAAAGTTTTAAAAGTTGTTCCACAATTTGCATATAAAAAGCATATTGATATAATACACACAAATAACATTGCTGCTTCACTTAAACACACCTTAAGTCAAAATCCAGAGCAGCAAATTTTTATCTTTTTGAATTCAACAAAATTGAGTGCTAAATTAATCAAGAAGTTAGGCATTGAAAAGAAAGCGAATATTTATTGTTCTGAAGAGAAAGTGAGAGAACTTAAGAAAAAAATGGGTATTCGTAATGCAAAGTCAGAACTTAAAGATTTGAAAAAATACAATTTTCTAACTTCTAGATTCTTTAGTGCCCTTGATATAAAGCTAGGAGAAATTGCTAAGCCTACTGTGATTATGATTACAGACTTACACAGAGCGCCTTTCTCATTGCTAGACGCTTTTAGTGACTCAATTCAAATAGTGGGAAGGTTTCGTGATGGAGTTGAAAATATTATACATATAACAAATACAAAACCAGATATAGAGTTTAAGACTCCCCTCCAAGCAGATAAACAAATCTCAGAGTCTTATGAATGTTTTAAAAAATTACTTGAAGTTAAAGGTGATTCTCACACAGAGTATGGATTAATAACTGCAAAACAGGCAATAGAACGCAATGATTTTTTCAAATTCACCGAAGAGACGGGCTCACTTAGTTATTTTGCTTGCGACAGTTTTCACTTACATCAAAAAATCAAATCACAGTATAGAAACATCACCATTCTTGCAGAAGCATATATTGAAACAAATTATTTCATTCCAAAAGTTTTAAACAGATTATATGATGCAGATGATGCATTAATTGACATCTTAGAAACGGAAGATATTAGCAGAGCAAAGTTAAATGAGGCAGTTGCAACACTTTTATTATATTATGCTAATAGAAATAATGCAATACAAATCCCGTGTGTTGACGAAGAACTAGCTAATAAATTGCGATTGGATTACCCCGTTCAGGCTAAATATTTCGATAAGCTTGGTTATGCAAAAATGAAGGCTCTAGAGTTCAATGATGCAAAAATGAGTAATGAAGTAAATATGCTTAATAATGAGAATATTCTTAGCAATCCTTTGTTGATAAAAGCAGTTAAATCTTTGTACAAAGTGGGCGATAACGTTCTTAAAGCTGAATGTAGAAAATCAATCGGAGAAATATACTCAGAATTTGGGCATCATAAATCGATTAAATCTACAGAAATCCAAAAATACTATGAAGTTACTGATTCAACAATGAACACTACACAAGGGAAAAAACATAAGTGGGGAATTCTAGCCATCAAATAAGAGATATCCAAAAGTTAGCAAGGTTCCTATTATTACACCCTAAGTTTTCATTTTGGATATTTCTGAAGGGCACCAATTAACATTGGTGCTTTTTTTTATTATTGCCCCTCCTAAAAAGTAAGGTGGTGCAAAAAAAAAATAATTGTAAAAAATTTTGAAAGTGTGAATTAAAGACACCCCCAGTATAGAAAATCACCCCCTTCCTTTTATTTGAGGAAAATGTTTTACCCTGACTTTTTATGAGGGCACAATTTCCAACAATTTTAAATCAGTGAGCTAATCAGGAGGTTAGGTTATTGACGCCAAATTTCCATACACTTTTCAAAACCTAAATTTTAGGCATACATATATTATACTATAGCGCTATAGCCTGCTAGAAAAACCAATTCAGACTTCGGCTTAAAAATAAGTACACCACGACAAAAAATCGTGGTTTTTTTATGCTCAAAAATATGAAATGAACTAATAAACCATCGTAGAATGACTGATACGTAACATGCTGAAACACGCATTACGTTATTTGGAACATGATTCCTTAATGAAAGCAGTTAATGACAGGGAGTAACTCTGGTAAAGGTAAAGCTCAAAAAACCCAGTTCTACGATGGTTCTCATCGCACAATCAACAATTACCTCAGTCGGGGTAATTTTCTTTTTAATCACTTTATACTTTAAAAAATGAAAACACAAACAAAGCGTAAGACGCAAACAAAAACACAATTCGTTGCAATCACTAACGACGTTCAGTTGACTAATCAGGAAGTTGAAAAGGCTTACACATTAATGGCTCAGAAAGCCACAAGTCTACTTACTAAATTTGATGTGAATAAATTTCGTACTTATTGTGAGATTGAACATACTAAAAACGAGCAAAACACCAATTTGGTAAAAGAGTTTCTGTGCTACTTCTTTAATATCACATTAAGCATGAGTCCAAAGGATGGTAAATTTTACATCTTTATTGATTTAGGACAGGAAGCACTAGAGAAGTTTGGAAGTAATCTAACAAATCAACTTCTAAGGTATTGTTATGAGGTAACACAATCAAATGATAATACCAGTGGTATTGAATACGCTATTAGAATAAACTTTCTTCCAGCTGAACAACTTCATAACTTCTTTTATCGCAGAATTGCTGAGGGAGAAACAGACTATGTAAGCATTTTCGTAGTTGAACAGCAACCATCTTAAAAATAAATAAGGCATAGCAATATGCTTTATTTAATTCCGCTTATTATCTTTACATCAATCAAAATTAAAGATATAAGAAAGAGAAATTAATTCATTTAAAATATAAGCGTTAGCTTAAATGTCCTGCTTTAGGAATCGGCAAAATTCAAATACACAGGGACAGATGAGTGCAACGCCTACGCGATAAGCGTGGGGTTGTCTTGTTTGTTGTGTAGGGTTTTTTGCCGAACCTCTAAAGCGCATTCAAGTTCAGTCCTGCGCTTATTGTGTTTAAAGGCATCGATTAGGGACTATTCGAATACTAATCTCAACGCAAATTATCATGAGTAGTTACTCTGACAAACAAAAAGAATTGGACAATGCGTCCTACGCTCTTTATGAATCAATTAATCAGTTTACAGAACTGATTGATAAAACTGGGGGAATTATTACACTTCAAGCAAAAAATCTTGGAGACAAGATTGAAGATAAAATACTGAACTTACATCATCTAGCTGAAAAGTTTGAAGCATCTCATCATCAAATATCTTGGGCAGGTAGTTCGATGCCCTCAAACCAACTATTTCAGATGATTATCCTAGTACTTGAAGAGGAGATTGAGAAACATACAACATTTAGATTTTCTAGGCTTGATGGGATCCTAAGGGATAAATCGCCATATCAAGAGAAAGCTCACAGCACAGAAAAAATACAACCGAGTTTTATTAAGAATATTAACGGTCTACATAGTAGAATCAATGATCAGAAACAAGACATGATTTTTGAGATGATACCATCTATGTTAATTTTTGGCTCGCAATTCCTTTTAGCTACTGTCGGTTTATACGGTGCTTACTATTTTAAAGACTTCTCTGATTCATTTATGTTTTGGCTTTGCCTGATTTTTGGCTGCGTTTTTTCTATTTCAACGATAGCTGCACTAATCGGACATTATGGAAAAAATAAATCATTATGATTTCAATTTACATTTTATCAGTGATTGAGGTTGTGAGTACTACGATCTTCAATCCATCAGATTACAAGCCTAGGAAAAATGATTATGAGGATAACTTGAGAAACGAGCTCGATTATATGAAAAATTATAATGGTCTATACCCAAATAAAGTAAAGTTGCTTGGGAATAATCTACTTACTAAGCGACTTAAAAATTTAATAAAAGATAGATATAGTTTTTTAGTAAAGACTTGGGCAGTTGAAACACCAATAGAGATCAAAAATAGTATGTTTTCAGCTTGGGGTTGTCAACAACATAATTGTAGCAACACCAATTTTATAATCGTTGTAGATTTTAAGAAGAATGTGGTTTATGTTGGCATCAGAGAAGAAGAAAATGTAAAAATCTATTCTGAGGATGGAAGCAGTAATATTTTGGTAAATAATTGGGCAAAAAGAATAAGTTAATCCCATCCTAAATTCCTCCCTCTCTCATTTAGTGGCTTACAGCGAGAAAGGGAGGGTTTAGTCTTTATGTAGTGCTGTGGATTCTGTACTTCACATTTATAAGGGGCAGTGCTTAACTTTTCTGTAAGTGGTTCTTGGGTTAAGGTTGTTGGTTAAGGTAGGAAGATAGGCATTCAGCAAGACTAAGCTCACGAAAAACAAACACGCCATCATTTCATTCTGTCATGGTTTTTCTTTTGAGCAAGCGGTTGCTTCATAAAAGCTTTCTCTATATTTATCTAGGATTTTACTTCATTTCATCCTGGATAAATCTAATCGCTTTTCACTTTTCAGCTCACCTGCGTAATCGAAAATGCTTCACGACTGTCATGATATTTATTTAAATATCTCGCCAATCTCTTGTGTTAAGACATAGATCGAACCTCATTGCTACGCAATTACCAGTTCTCACACATTTTCTCAGTTCGCAGACGGTGAGCATAATTTTAGGCGCATAAATCAAAGCAAAATTGAAATATCATAAAAAGTGGAAGTCAATTTGATGATTTATAGAATTTTATATACTTTTAAACTTAATAAATAATACGCTCCTCTCAATCGCCAATCTACCCACTCCTGGGCAAATTTGCGCTATAGTTTAGCGTCTAAATTTTAATTATCAAAAAACTAATTCTCTTAAACAACGATTATGAAAAAAACAATTACGCTCTTTATTATTCTTTTGTCTGGCATCAACATTTATGCCCAAGAAAATATAGATTTATTAACATACGAAAACACCCAAGACATTAATTTTTTCAGCTCAATTAAAAATGGTGTTCAAGTAAAAGAGTATGTAACGGTTAGCAAGAATAGTGTAAAGTTGGGTGATACTTTGACATTAGGAACGCCCACTTCTGAAGAAATGAGCACAAGGACTTACTCGGGCAGTTATGGTGCTAGAGCAAGAGGAGGTGTAGCACAATCTAGAAGTACTTCTAAAAAAACTTACGAGTTCATACAAATGGGAAGACCTGCTGGGTTTGGAAGTATAATGTCTGCTATGAATGGGGATGCGCAAAGTATGGCAGATAATAGTCTAAAAAATACTATTGTTGTTGTCAATGAAATAAAAACATATCATAGAGGTAGTAAAAATAAGCCTTTGTATGTCGTTATCGTTTTAGGTGAAATAAATGGTAGAGCTTTTGGTATAAATAAGTATTTAAGTGCAATGGATACAGAGTTAGCTATTGAGTCTGGTGAACTTTTGTTGAAAAATAGAAAAATGACTAGAGATGAAGCTATTGCTAAATTAAAACAAGCCAAAGAATTAACTGAAATTGATATGATGAGTAAAGAAGATTTTGAAAAATTAAAAAAAGAACTTGCTCCAATTATTACCTCTAAAACCAAAGAATAACACTTCCCAAAATCAGTTTTGTAAAAGTTATGAGGCTTAAAATTTAGAAATTTGGCTCTCCTAAAATTATCGAGAAATAATTCCCCTCATCTTTGTAAGGTCCAACTGATGCTTGACTTTTCAAGTATCCAAAATTAGAATCAGCCTCTTAAATTAAGGAAAAATCAAAAACTCTGGATATTATTAATAAGCAGATACATGTTAATGCATCTGCTTATTTTTTCACTTTGGAAAAGTAATTGAGTTAACGTCAAAATCACAAGTAATTTACTCGTGGTAACCTAAATTATACATCAGTTATTTCCAGATATACGTGATTAAATACGAAGTCCATTAAATATTGGTTTTGAAAATAGGATTCGTAATAGTGCTGCGATTCAGACTTTTGTTCAGGAATTGGATTGGTAATTACCCCTCGTAAAGGTAGAGGGAAGTTTTCCAATAGATTTAAATGGGCAAAAGTTTAAAATTTTTCTATCCGTAAATATCCAGAATTATAACCTACTCCTTAAATAAAAGAATTAATCAAATTTTTGGATAATGCTTGACAAATCTCTAGAGCAATAAATCCTACTACGGTTTCCCGTACTTCCCATCAATAGTAATAGGTTAAATTCACCAAATGTAACAGTGAAGCCGAAAACTGCTATACTGAAAAAACTAGCAAGGATCACTCGAACTCAAAAATAATTAGATCAGTAATCACAAATTACATTCATTTATAACAAGTTTTTCTCGCCAGTATTTCTATATTTGGTTTCCACTAAAATCTCAAATAAACGCATTCATTATGTTTCTTCCAAAGCTAAGGATCAGATGTTGCATAGCTCTCTTTTATGAATAAAATTAAAATAATTCATATTTCGGATATTCACTTCGAAAAAAATGAACCAGAAAACCAAGGATTAGTAATTTCGAGTTTCTTTACAGATTTATATAATAAAATCGACACGAAAGATAGAGAAAATACCTATTGTATAATCTCTGGAGATTTGGTAAATAAAGGAAATTCAGACCAAATTTTTAATGACTTCTACGACAATTTTATAATTAAGTTAACGAAGGTTGTACCAATAAGAAATATCTATGCTTCGCCAGGGAATCATGATTTGAATCGAAAAATAGTTCAGGAGAATTTTGATGAACATAACAAAATAGTATCTAAAGAGATCAGTGAAACTGAATTTAACAACTTCATTAAAACCGAAGAAAATCTCATAGTTAAGAAATTTTCCTACTATGCTAATTTCTGTAGAGAAAAACTTCATCTACCAAATTTTAATCTATTAGGATATTATCAAAACCCTATTCCTGAGATATCTATTTACTTTTTGAACTGTTCTCTTTTTTGTTATGGAGGATTTAATGGGATTGAAGATAAGGGCTTATTAAAAATTGAGACGTCAGGTCTAAATAGTTGGATTCAAGAAAATTCTGGCAGAACGAAAATTCTTGTAATGCACCATCCACTTGAACATTTATCAACGTTCGCAAAGTCAGAGATTAAATCAATGTTGATAAATGACATTGATATATTAATTTCTGGTCACATTCATGAGCAAGAACTTGATCACAACTATATCTCCGAAAACCATGGACTTATAAAATTAGGCTCACCACAATTATTTTCAGATAAAACTGATCTAAATGGCTATTCTATTTTAAGTTTTGAGGATGGAAAAATAGACTCCATTGAATATCGACAATGGGTAAAAAGGCAAAGGAAATTTATGTCTGGCCAAGAATTTTCAAGTTCAGAAAATGGTGTTCGGAATTTTACTAAAATTGAAACATCAACGCAAGACATCATACTTCAAAAACTTCATAATAAGTTGCAAAAATCGATGAAGTCTTATTCAATCACTCCAAACTGGGTTGAGAGAACACTTAAATTAAATTCTCCTAGTTCTGGAAAGAAAAAGGATTTAGAAAGTCTTGATTACATCAATTTAATCAATAGGCCAAAGAATTATCAGATTATTGCTGCACCACAATTTGGACTAACATGTTATGCTAAGTACTTATCCCTAAAAGCGTGGGAAATCAAAAAAGAAAAATGGTTATATCTTGATGCTAATAACTGGACATATAGTAAATATCATTCAGATCTAGATGATGCTCTGACTGATTTTGGATATGAACTTGATTCAATCAGCTGTTTACTATTAGACAACTGGCAAAACACCTTAAAAGAATCTCATAAAATACTTGAAAACATTAAGAGAAAATTTCCTGATTCCAATATAATAATTTTCTCGAATTTTCATGACAACATAATCTTAGAAGGACTTGATTCCGAAGAAAGTCATGAGGGTTTTGAACAATTATATTTATGTGAATTAAAAAGACATGGGATACGGAGCATTGTTAGAAACTTAAACATTGATAATCAAATAGGTGAGGAAAACCGTGTTGTTGACAGATTGGATGTAGACCTAATTGATTTAAATATTCATAGAACACCAATAAACTGTCTTCAAATTCTTATTGCATTTTTGGATAATTTTGAAGAACGTCCAATTAATCGATCTAAAGTATTCAATCATGTTTTAAAGGTAATTTTCGACAATCCTGGTAACTTATTCTATGGCAATACTTTAGATGAAGAAAACTGCAGATTTATAATTGGTTTTTTCTGCGAGCATCTCTTAACAAATAATAAAGATTATTTCACAGAATCTCAATTTCATGACATTTGCGCCCCTTTTTGCAAAGAGAATTACAATACCACTAATACTTATGATTTATTAAGTGTTCTAAAAAATAACCAAATCTTGGTTCAATTAAATGGAAACCTAAGGTTTAGATTTTCATATTGGATATACTACTTTGCAGCACTTAGAATGAAAATTTCACAATCGTTTTCGGAGTATATGTTTAAAAAAAAACACTCTTTATATTTTCCTGAAATAATAGAATTTTATACGGGAATTGATGGTGCAAGGGAGGATGTAGCTAGAATGCTGATAAAAGATCTTGACACATTATCCAAAACAGTTCATGCAAAAGTTGGTGTAAATGAAGACTATAATCCGTTTGAGGATATCAAGTGGTCTTTGAATGAAACAAAGATAGGGGTCACTCAAGAACAGTTGATTGAAAATGTTCAGAATTCCAAACTACCTGATGAGATAAAAGATGTAGTTGCAGATAAAAATTATAATACAGTAAAACCTTATAGTCAAACACTAAACAATTTTCTTGAAGAATATGAAGTTAAAAACTTAATGGATTTAACAAAGTCAGCTTCGCGGGCTTTAAGAAATAGCGAGTTTATTTCAAGCAAATTAAAGGAGGATTTGATTGAAAAGATATTTTCAGGTTGGCAGGAAACCATGAGGGTTTTGTTCTTGATAGCTCCGATGCTAGCTAAGAACGGCTTTGGCGGAGTGGGTGGTGCAAGATTTAAACTAACTGAAGACTTTCCAAAAGAATACAATGAGTGTTTAAAAACGGTTATTACCTCTATGCCATATAATCTCAACCTTTGGTATAAAGACGATATATTTTCCGACAAACTAATACTCTTGATAAGAAAGTACATGCTAGAATTCCCTGATCCGAATATTCAACATATAATTGCCTTATTGGAATGCTCTACCCATCCAAAAGGTTGGAAGGATTCTATTTTAAATTATATCGAACAAATCGACAAAAATTCCTTTTATTTAGGAGACCTATGTCAAAACCTAATTAACAATTATTCATCGCTATTTATGAATGGAAGTGAATTGAGAGATACGGAATATTTGATTAAGGCTTGCTGGGCTAAACATCATACTGGTAGTCCCAAACCTGGTTTTGATACCGTCTCAAAAGTTTCCGATAACATTATTCCAACTAGAAACTTAAAAGATTTAGAATAAGAGCTTGAATCATTACTTTAAAGTCAATCTTCTATTAAATATTACACAAATATAAGTTTTCAACTCAATACATTTCAAGAAATTCCGGCATAAACACACCACCTCCCACACCATCTATTTATTCCGTTGCTTCTTGATTTAGTTGAGTTGAAAGCTTGCTCAAGTACCATAATTAATTAAATATTTTTATGGCACAAGAAACTCAATTTAAAGTAGCTGAAGTAAAAGTAAGCTATAAAGCAGATTACAAAATTACAGATAGGCCTAAGATTAGCCAATCTTCAGAGGGTTATGCCCTCTTAAAGCAACAATGGGATTCTAATAGAATCGAACTAGTAGAAGAATTTAAAATCATTTTGTTAAATACTAGCAATAGAGTTTTAGGAATTGCCGATATTTCTAGAGGTGGTGTAAGTGGAACTTTAATTGACCCAAAAATAGTCTTTGCGATAGCACTGAAAACTAACAGCAGCAAAATAATTCTAAGTCATAACCACCCTAGTGGAAACTTACAACCTAGTAATGCAGATATAGTTTTAACAAAGAGATTAAAGGATGGTGGGAAATTATTAGATATAGAAGTTTGCGACCATATTATAATTAGCAATTACGGTTACTACAGTTTTGCCGATGAATGCATGATGTAAATTTATTAGCTTGGGTTAATCACCCAGGCTAATTTTAATTTTTCTTAAAAAATGCCCCTCGCAAAAGAAAAGAACATTGCTCCTTCATTTTTATGAGAATTAACTTTTAAACATCTCTCCATATTTTTTAATATCCAAAATAGGAAACTTCCCTTTTAATATATAAATTGATTCAATTTTAAAGAAATTAATATCTTGTTGAAATAAATTAACAATCCTTTTAATCTAGCAATAAGCTGTGAATTAAATGCTACGAAATGCTAAAACATAGATTATAAACATTTTAAACACATACAATTATGACAACATGGCTGATTAATTGAATATTTTTCAATTCATTATTTCATAGGGTGATAAATTATAAAATAATAATAAGATAGTACATAAATGAAAATAAATCAAGATAATTTTTCTTATTCAATTCTACTTTCTGTTGATCAGGGGAAATCAAAAGGTTCAGGATTTCGACTGAAATATAAAGGCCTTAATTTACTCGTATCTGCAAAGCACGTTTTTTATGACGAAAACGATAATTTATATGGAGAAAGAGTAGTTGCAACTTGTCCATCGTCACCGTTAGGCAATGGAACAATTACTTTTGAAGTTGACTTGACGGAAGCAAAAATATTTAAGTCTGAAAATGCGGACGTATGTGTTCTCTTGTTAGGTAAAAACCAACATCTTACTAAGTCCGAAGTTCATTTGAAACATGAAACAGGTGATCATAAAAGACCTGCGACGCTAAAATTGGAGAATTATGTAACTATAATTGAAGAAAGTACTAAACATATTACTTCGGTTGATATTGAAGCAACGCGAGGAATTACTGAAATCGGTATTGCAAATGAAGTGTATCTCATGGGCTATCCCACATCATTAGGATTGGCAAATAATAAATATTTTGACAGCAGAAAACCCCTTATCAGAAAAGGTATCATTTCTGGTGTAAACATCTTTGAAGAAACTTTTATTATCGATTGTCCATCATATCAAGGTAATTCAGGTGGACCTATAATTGAACAAGGAGAGGATGGATATTTTAGAGTTATTGGATTGGTTTCGCAGTATATACCTTATGAGACTACGTGGTATAACAGTAGAGAACGCATTAAAAATATTGAAGTTGCAAATTCCGGTTTCTCTATTTGTGTGCCGTTTAACAAAATAGAAGAATTAATTGAACTACATATCGGCAGCCTATAACGCATGATTCAATTTGATGTGATATTTAATAATAATCCTCTCTTTTAGCAACGGGCAGACTAAATGTGTAGAACATATAATATGATTGGTTCGCTTGCTACTTTAAAATCACATTTAGAGGAGAACAACATTCGTGATTTCAAATCCCTAAAAGAAGTCATGACTTTTCAAAGTTCATATACCACTATCCGAAAACAATTAATCTCAATACATGAAAAACTTATTGAGGATGAGAAAAATTTGCTAAATACAGATTTGCAGCATTTAAACAAGACGATAGAAACTGAAAAGAAATTAGCGGAGCAAAGATTAATTGTTGAAATTGAAAATCTTAAACAACAAGTAGCCCTTTCAAAAAATGAAGAACCAGAAAACCTATTTGCGAAACTAAAAAAGAACGTTATAGGATGGAGTAACAAAAAAATACTTCAAAACAAAGAGCGAGATTTTGATAAGGAGATTATTAAATCAATTAAAAATCTTGTCGAGATTCAACAAGTCAAAAAGAATCGTTTAGAGTTTATAGAAACAAAATTTAATCAAGCTGTCAACGAAAGTGCCCAAACTGATTTATCAGAAATTGATAGAAAGAAATCAGTGATTGATGAATCAAGCAATTACATCTATGGTGCATTGGGTGAACAGAAAGTTGTAAAAACATTAGAAGCCCTATCTGACGATTATTATTTGATTAATGATTTTGACATTACCTTTTTTGATGCAATCTATAACAAAAGAGATAACGAATATATTAAGTCAGTGCAAATTGATCATATACTTGTAGGGCCATCAGGAATATTTATTATTGAAACAAAAAATTGGAGCGAAAAATCAATTGAAAATTTAAACCTGCGGTCACCAGTTAATCAGATCAGAAGGGTAAGTTTTATTTTATTTAAGTTTCTTAATAATGACATCGGAAATTTTCATCTAAATTTAGGTAAACATCACTGGGGTGAAAAAAAAATTTCAATTAAAAATGTAATCGTTCTGATTAGTACCAGACCGCAAGGCGAATTCCAATATGTTAAAGTTGTCAAATTGAATGAATTACTCAGCTATGTAAACTATTTTAAACCAGTGTTTTCAAAAGATGAAACACAACAAATTGCAGAATTTCTTTTAAAAATAAATGATCAGAAAACTATTTAAATATTGCAGCTCAAATAGTAGTTAATAAGAAGCAGCCCTCTTAAAGTAGAGGTAAATGTTACTATCTCTATAAGGGCTAATATCTGAACAGATGCCGTTGAAATATCCAGAATTTAATCCCCCCCTTAAATATACAAATTGATTATTTTTTTGGATACGCAATGTTAAATGAAATTTGATATCTTGCTGAACTAAATTAATAAACATGCTCATCTTCAATTTTTCCAATCTAAATGCTTATAATCGGTTTAAAAACGGATAAAAAGCACTCAAAATATGTAGTTGTTAAACTAACTAAAAACTCTTTGACGAATCGTAATCAAAAATTTCGCAAAGAATTTGTTGCGTACATTTAGAAGTTAGCGCTCATTTTATGTGTGTCCGTGCAAACATCAAACTGAGTACAAAAAATAGAGATTATGTGGACAACCCAAGTAATAGAATCAACTAAAGAAATTGCTGAGAGTTTTAAGATAGGACAACTAATTCTCCTAACCGAAAGCGACTTGAAAACTTCATTATCAAATAAAATAAGTGAGAAACTCAGTGACAATATCACGGTTAATACAGAAAGCCCTTGGTACGACACCTACGAAACCAACTCAACCTACTTTGTTGATATAACTGCTTTTGACAGGGAGAAACTTAAAATAACTTATGATCCATCAACGAACAGAAAAGGATATAAATACGATGATGAAGCTTTAGCAATTGAACTCAAATACTTTAGATATAAGGCAGACATTGAAGAAATCGCTGGAGACTTTAGCAAAATGCGACTATTGATTAAAGCCCCAAAAAATGATTGTTTCATTATTGCATCTGCTAGGACAACTGAACTATTTGACAGTGCAAAAATATTTATGGAAAATCAAATGAACACTTACAGAAATGAATACAGAGATAGGGTCAAAGTTTACTTATTTGACACGGAAAAAATAATTGAAATAAAATAATAATCGCAAGATGGCATGTGTAAAATATACAACTTGATCGGTTTACTTCAAGAATTGGTGAAAAATAATTATGAAATACATAAACATATAAATTCGTAATAATGAATTATACCCACCAAGAAATTTTCAACATAGGAATTGCTATAGCAAATAAGGAAATATCTAAATCAGATGGAATAGAACTATTAATAAAAAAGACAAATATTAATAAGGGATCAGCTCAGATGATTTTAGGGCAAATTTTCCCAAAGCTCTTTTTTGGTGAGGTATTTACAAGAACACTGAGTGCACAGCTTTTCGATGACCTACTTTTCCTTTTACTAAGAAACTACGGAACCGAGAAATTGGAAATAGCCGTTAGTGCATTAAAACAGCATATAGATTATATCCAAACGAAAGGTGATTCAAAAGTAAAGTTGAGAAAAATCGTCCAAAAATATAGTGACTTACTTATGCAATCTATTGTTGAAGACATAAATGAAATAGTTATTGATGAAAGAGAACAAAACGAGTTAGTGGAGTTGCTACATTTGACTGGAGGAATTTAGTCGTCAGATTTAGAAAGAAACTTTTAAATTTGATTATATGAGCAGACGAATGTTTGATGAATCCTTCAGGAAGATGGCAGTAGAGCTTTCTTACA